>NZ_AKJK01000095.1 GCF_000282375.1 Pseudomonas sp. GM50 | reverse complement strand
GCGGCGGGCCCACGGAGCAGGACCGGAGCGAGGGCATGCCGAGCCTGGGCGAGGCACCGAACGACAGGGGCAAAAGCGCTTTGGTTACTTTGGCGCTTTTCCAAAGTGACCCGCTGTAAAAGCGGAACCGTTAGCCGCCGTTACCGGAGCAATGGATATGTACACCATCAAAAACCACATCGCCTGACACCCAACCTTCGCGGGCAAGCCTCGCTCCTACAAGACCTTAGGAGCGAGGCTTGCCCGCCACGGTCTTGATCAGGTACGCATCCCGCGCCCACTCACCAGCAACCGCGCACAACCGATATACAGCACAACGGTCGCTATCAACATGAAGGTGATCGCCACGCTGATCTTGATATCCGACACACCGAGGATGCCGTAACGGAAAGCGTTGACCATATGCAGCACCGGGTTGGCCAGCGACACGGTTTGCCAGAACGGTGGCAGCAAACTGATCGAGTAGAACACCCCGCCCAGGTACGTCAACGGCGTCAGCACGAACGTCGGAATGATCGAAATATCATCGAAATTGCGCGCAAATACCGCGTTGATGAAGCCCAGCAGCGAGAAGATCGTCGCCGTCAGCACCACCACCAGAACGGTCACGCCCAGGTGATGCACCTGCAATTGAGTGAAGAACAGCGACAGCAGGGTCACGATGATCCCGACCATCAAGCCGCGCAGCACACCGCCCAGGGTGTAGCCGATCAGAATCGTATGCGGGGATACCGGCGACACCATCAATTCTTCGATGGAGCGCTGGAACTTGCTGCCAAAGAAACTCGACACCACGTTGCCATAGGAGTTGGTGATCACCGACATCATGATCAGCCCCGGCACGATGTACTCCATGTAGGTGAAGCCACCCATGTCGCCGATCTGCCGACCGATCAGATTGCCAAAGATCACGAAGTACAAAACCATGGTGATGGCTGGCGGCAGCAGGGTCTGCGGCCAGATCCGGGTGAAGCGCTTGACCTCACGGTAGACGATGGTATTGAGGGCAACGAGGTTGGGTTGCAGCTCGGAACTCATACCGCCACCTTCGACAGATTCTTCTCCACCAGGGACACGAACAACTCCTCGAGGCGATTGGTTTTGTTACGCAGGCTCAACACTTCGATGTTCTGCTGCGCCAATTGAGTAAACAGCGCGGTAATGCCCATGGCCTTGTCGACCTGGACTTCCAGGGTATGACTGTCGAGCAGTTTGGCCGGGTAACCGAGCAACTGCGGTGCCACTTGCAACGTGTTCTTCATATCCAGCAGGAAGGTTTCGACATGCAGTTGGCTGAGCAACTGCTTCATGCTGGTGTTCTCGACAATGGTGCCGTGGTCGATGATGCCGATGTTGCGGCACAACTGCTCAGCCTCTTCCAGGTAGTGGGTGGTGAGGATGATGGTGATGCCTTTTTTGTTCAGTTCGGTGAGGAAGGTCCACATCGAGCGACGCAATTCGATGTCCACCCCCGCCGTCGGTTCGTCGAGGATTAGCAGGCGCGGTTCGTGAACCAGCGCGCGGGCGATCATCAGTCGGCGCTTCATGCCGCCGGACAGGGAGCGTGACGGCACATCGCGCTTGTCCCACAAACCCAGTTGGGTCAGGTACTGCTCGGCGCGTTCCTTGGCGATTTTCGCCGGGATGCCGTAGTAACCGGCCTGGGTCACGACAATGTCGAACGTCTTTTCGAACTGGTTGAAGTTGAATTCCTGGGGCACCACACCAATGGAGCGCTTGAGCTGCGCAGGATTCTTGTCCAGGTCGTGACCGAAGATATTCACCGTCCCGCTGGTCTTGTTCACCAGGGTCGAGAGAATGCCGATGGTCGTGGATTTGCCGGCGCCGTTGGGGCCGAGCAAGGCGAAAAAGTCACCTTCGGCGACATCCAGATCGATACCACTCAAGGCCTGGAAACCGTTGCCGTAGGTTTTGGTTAGCTGCCGGATGGACAGAGCGGAACTCATATCGGATTACGCACCAAGAAGGGAAGAAAGGAATAAATAAGGGCGGGCGGCGAGCAATGCAACCGCGGCGCACGAGCGCAATGGTGCTTGTCGCTGCCGCACAAGTACAGTCAAGTGTGTCGATAGTGAGTATTAAGTCAACGCGGTCATGACCGCCTTCTTATAGGCCGGACGCTGTTTCAGGCGCTCGTACCAGGCCTGCAAATGAGGCTGCGGCGCGCGCTCGATCGGCATCTCGAACCAGGCATAAATGAAACTGCCCAAGGGAATGTCGCCCATGCCTATCTCATCGCCGGACAGGTACGGTTTGGCCGCCAGCGCTTGATCGGCCATCGACAGCAGATCGTCGCACTCCTTGATCGCGGCCTTGATGGCCGGCCAGTCCTGCTGGTCTTCCGGGGTGCGCAACACGCCCCAGAACACCGTGCGGAACGGGGCGGCAAAACTTGAAGTGGTCCAGTCCATCCACTTTTCGGCAGAAGCGCGGGCCTGCAGGTCTGTCGGATACCAGGCAGTACCGCTGGCATGACGGGCCATCAGGTAACGGACGATGGTGTTGGATTCCCACAGCACGAACCCGTCGTCTTCGATCACCGGCACGCGGCCGTTGGGATTCATCGCGCGGTACTCAGGCGTATCGACCACGCCAAAGGCACCGCCGGCATCGATGGCTTCATAGGCCAGGTCCAGTTCTTCGGCCGCCCACAACGGTTTCCTGACATTCGACGAATTTTTCCGACCCCAGATCTTCAGCATGACCGCCCCTTTTTGGATGAATGCGCAGGCAGCATACGCCGGATCAGGCGCGACTCAAATCGCTCTGCATATCACCCAGCAGCACCGGCAATTGCTCGCCGAACAGGTGCGGATAGCACTTTTCCAGGTGTTCGAAAAAGAACGCTTCCGGCACATCGGTGAACTGGCCGTGATCGATCAGATATTCCATCAACTGCTCGCCGTCACGGTTGAAGGGGTGGAACACGCTGTCGTTGATCCCGTCGAACTCCAGCGGCGCGACATTGAACAGTTCACAGAGTTGTTGATTGAACGCTGGGGTGGCTTTGACCCAACGATCGTTCAGATATAACTCGGTGTAGCCGTGCATGGCGAACACATCACTTTTGAGCAATTGGAGCAGACGTGGCGTCGACAGATGATTGCGCACATCGGCCAGACCGATACGCGCCGGGATCCCGCAATGCCTGGCTGCACCTGCCAGCAGCGTGGCCTTGGGCACGCAATAACTCTCCCCTGCCGCCAGCGCATAGCTGCCGCGCAAGGTCTCTGGATCGCGACTGAAGGTGTAAGGGTTGTAGCGCACGGCCTCACGCACCGCGTAATAGAGATTGATCGCCTGTTCGAGCGGATCGCGCCCGGCGCCACGATGTTTTTCGGCGAACGCCACCACCGAGGGATGGTCACTATCGATGAAGCGGCCGGGGCTCAGATACGCATGCATGGCAACAATCTCCTGGGGGAAGCCACGAGTCTAGCGACAGCTTCAGCACACAGATAACGACGTTTCGGCCAAATGTCAGCGCTTGCGGCCCTATTTACACAAGCGTTAAACCGTCCGCCCTCGAAATAACTGACGAATTTCAGTCGTTGCTTCCTACACGCTCAGACTCATGCGCTGACCACCCACTTTTATGGATGCCGTCTAAGCTCTGAGAGTGGTTTTGCCCCTGGCTTCATGGAGAATTGAATATGCTGCTGTTGTGGATACTGATTCTGGTGGTCGGGATTGCCTACCTCGCACATCGCCGCACTGCGCCTCTGCCCGCCTTGGGCATCATCGCTGTCTATCTGCTGGCGATGGGCATCTTCAGACATGCGAGCCATGCGCCCGTCTGGCTGCTGCTGATTTTCTGGGTGATGCTCGCAGTCGTGGCCGCTTTCCTGTTGCTGCCAGACCTGCGCCGAAAACTCTTCACGGCGCCAATATTCGGCTGGTTTCAAAAAAACCTGCCGCCGATGTCGCAAACCGAACGTGAAGCCATTGAGGCCGGCACGGTCTGGTGGGACGGCGAGTTGTTCAACGGCCGCCCGGACTGGAACAAGCTGCTGGCCTATCCAAAAGCGCAGCTGAGCGAAGAGGAACAAGCGTTCATCGATGGCCCGACCGAAGCGCTCTGCGCCATGGTCAGCGATTGGCAGATCAGCCAGTTGATGGATCTGCCGCCCAAGGCTTGGGATCACATCAAACAGCATGGCTTTTTTGCCCTGATCATCCCCAAGGAATACGGTGGTAAAGGCTTTTCGGCTTATGCGCACTCCCAGATAGCGATGAAACTGGCGACACGCAGCGGCGACCTGGCCTCGACCGTCATGGTGCCCAACTCCCTCGGCCCGGCGGAACTGCTGCTGCATTACGGCACCGACGAACAACGCAATCATTACCTGCCACGGCTGGCCCGCGGCGACGATATCCCCTGCTTTGCCCTGACGGGTCCGATGGCGGGCTCCAACGTCGGCGGGATGACCGACACCGGGGTGATCTGCAAAGGTGAATGGGAAGGCAAGGAAACCCTCGGCCTGCGTCTGAACTGGGAAAAACGCTACATCACCCTCGGCCCGGTGGCGACCTTGATCGGCCTGGCGTTCAAGGCTTATGACCCGGACCATCTACTGGGCGACAAAGTCGACCTGGGGATCAGCCTCGCCTTGATTCCAACCCAGACCCCCGGTGTAGAAATCGGTCGGCGTCACCTGCCGCTGGGCGCCTCGTTCATGAACGGCCCGAACTCCGGCAAGGATGTATTCGTACCACTGGAATTCATCATTGGCGGTCAGGAGATGCTCGGCGAGGGCTGGATGATGCTGATGAACTGCCTGTCGGTCGGGCGTTCCATTTCGCTGCCGGCCATCGGTACCGCTGCGGGCAAGTTCACCAGTCTGGTGACGGGCCAATACGCGCAGGTTCGCGAACAATTCAACGCACCACTGTCAGCCTTCGAAGGGATTCAGGAAGCACTGGCGCGGATCGGCGGCAGTACCTGGCTGATGGACAGCGCACGGATGCTCACCGCCAACGCGGTCGACCTCGGTGAAAAGCCGTCGGTACCTTCGGCCATTATCAAATACCACCTCTCCGAACGCGGCCGCGAATGCATCAGCCACGCCATGGATGTTCACGGCGGCAGGGCCATCATCATGGGCCCGAACAACTACCTGGCGCGTAGCTGGCAAGGTGCACCCATTTCCGTCACGGTCGAAGGTGCGAACATCCTCACACGCAACTTGATGATCTTCGGCCAGGGCGCTATTCGCTGCCATCCGTTCGTGCTCAAGGAAATGGCCCTCGCCCACCGCGAAGACAAACCACAGGCACTGATCGAGTTCGACGCACTGCTGCTCGACCACATTGGTTTTGCCGTAAGCAACACCGCCAGCACTCTGGTGCTGAACCTCGGCCTCGGGCATTTCGAACACGTGCCCGGGGACAAGCTCAGCCAAGGCTATTTCCGCGCCCTCAACCGTCAAGCCGCGGCCTTTGCGCTGCTTGCAGACCTGAGCATGATGCTGCTGGGCGGCGAACTGAAACGCCGCGAACGGCTGTCCGCACGTTTGGGCGATGTGCTCAGTTACCTGTATCTGGCCTCCGCCGCACTCAAGCGTTATCACGATCTCGATTCGCCGGAGCATATGCGTCCGCTATTCGCCTGGGCCATGGAAGAGAGCCTCGGCCAGTCCGAACGTGCGCTGGACGAACTGCTGACCAACTTCCCGAACAAGGTACTCGGATGCCTGCTGCGGGTGATGGTGTTCCCGTTCGGTCGTCGCCACAGAGGCCCGTCGGACAGGCTGGCAGCCGAAGTTGCAGCCGTCACCGGCCGCGCCAAGGGCGATCCAACCCTTGAGGAGTTACTGGGGGGCTGCTATCGCCCGCAATCACCAGAAGACTCGGTCGGCGCCCTGCAGCACGCCTGCGACTTGTTGAACGCTGCCAAGCCGCTACAGAAAAAACTCAATACGGCACTGAGAAGTCGCCAGGTCAAACCCACTGTCGGAGAATCTGCCATCGATGCCGCCCTGGAGGCTGGTGTCTTGCAACCGCTTGAAGCCCAGACCTTGCGAGAGGCAGAAGTGGCGCGACGCAAGGTGATCGATGTCGATGATTTCGATCCAAAGGAGTTGGTATTGGCCAAAGGCAAGGTCCGCTGATCCGGCGGACCCTGTGTCTTGCATGGGACTCTTTAATATGTGAAAAAGGGCGCGGGAGCTTTATACTCTCGCGCCCGTTTTGCTCTTGAGGACTTATCTCGTGTCCAACGTCGTTGCCGATCATCTCGTCTTGCTCGACCACCTGCGCAGCATCCTGGTCGCCGTAGGTGAGGCCGAACAGGTTCCCGAAGAAAGCCATGCCTTGTTCCTGGAGCGCTTCGACGAACTGCTGGCGTCACTGCCGATCGAACCGATCGAAAGCCAGTACCTGGGCCAGGACATCCTGACGCAGGTCATTTCCCGTTATCCGCAAATCGCCCACCTGATTCCACGGGACCTGCTGTGGTACTTCGCCGGCGACTGCCTGCACTACCTGTCCGACGAAGAAATCGACCTGTACCAGGCCCTTGAAGAGCGTCGCTTCGAAGCCGAACAGAACGACGAACCGTTCGACTGGAATCAGGAAAAACAGCTGCTGGCGATGTCGAACCAGGACAGCAAGCACTGATCCCACTGTCAGCAAATGCAAAGGCCCGCATGGTTATTCATGCGGGCCTTTTTTTGTGGCATTACCAAGTGATGTGGTGTTTGGGCTGCCGTCTTCGCGAGCAAGCCCGCTCCCACATTTGATCTTCAGTAGACACAGATTCTGTGTACGACAGAAATCCACTGTGGGAGCGGGCTTGCTCGCGAAGAGGCCCTTCAGAGCAACCCATCACTTTCGGGCAACTCATACTCTGCCGCGACCTTGCCCAACGCACCCGGCTTGCCCGGCCGGCTCAAGGTCGGCTCTTTCTCCAGGCATTCCACCAGATAGTCGATAAACACCCGTAACTTGGGCGGTAGATAGCGGGTTGGTGAGTGCAGCAGCCAGGCGCCTCCGTGGTAGGACGCCAGAAAAGTCCAGTCCGGCAGTACCTGGACGATCAGCCCTTGTTCCAGCGCATAACGGGCGGTGAAGTACGGCAGGCTGCCGATTCCAATGTGTTGCAATACCGCGCCCAGTCGCACGCCCGTGTGATTGGCGGCATAACGTCCGCGCACGCCGACAGTCACGGCTTTGCTGCCTTTCTTGAATTTCCAGCGAGCATCGCTCGGGGTTTCGCCCAGATAGATACAGCTGTGGTTGAGCAAGTCGTGGGGATGAGTCGGGGTGCCGTGTTCGGCCAGGTACTGCGGTGTTGCACAGAGCAAATGATCAATGGTCAGCAGCTGGCGCCCCACCAGCCCTGCGGGTGGGCGGTCGGTAATACGGATCGCCAGATCGACGTTGTCGTCGATCAAATCCACCTGACGGTCCTCAAGCAACAACTCCACATTCACTTTGGGATAGCGCCGCAGAAATTCCGGCATATGCGGATGAATCACGAATCGCCCGACGGCCTTGGGTACGCTGACGCGCACCAGCCCTTCCGCTTCATGGGTGAACTGACCGCTGATTTCCATCACCGACTTCGCCGCGCTGACCATCTCCTGGCAGCGCTTGAACACCTCTTCGCCACCGTCACTCAGGCGCAGCTTGCGCGTGGTTCGTTGCAGCAGCCGCGTGGCGAGTGCCTTCTCCAGCCGCGAAATGCTGCGACTTACCGCCGAGGGAGAAGAGCCTAATTGGCGCGCCGCTTCGGAGAAACTGCCGGTCTCGACAACCTTGACGAAAATCGCCATTTCACCGAGCAGCGGCAGGGGAAGATTTATGCTCACAGCGCAACAGTCCTTTGATGATTGAACGGATTATCACGCAATTCCACGGTTCATATAATAAAAAAAGAAACTTTAATAAGGGCATGGAATATGACGCTTCGCCTCTTTTTCCATAGTGATGACCTCAAGGCCAATGTGGAAGTCCTGGATTGCACGCCCTACGAGAACGAATTCGCAGTAGTGCTGCGCGCTACACTGTTTCATCCCCAAGGCGGCGGGCAACCCTGGGATACCGGCTGGATCGGCGAAAGCCAGGTGCTGCGCGTGGTTCAGGATCCGGACCGGATCATCCATTTTGTCGACCACCCGGTAAAACTCGGCATGACCCAGATTCGGGTCGACGAGCAACGCCGCCGGTTCAACACACGCATGCATTCAGCGGGGCACTTGATTGGCCACTTCGTCCAGGCGATGGGCTGGATGCCGATCAAGGCTCATCACTGGCCGGATGAAGGACGTGTCCAGTTCAAGCCGGCTGATAGCGCGCAGGAGGTCGATGCGCAGACGATTCAGCACGGCATCAAGCAATGGATCGCCCATGACCTGCCGCGCCTGACGTCGTTGCGCGAAGGCGCCCGGGAAATCGGTTTCGGTGAACTGCCCGCCTACGGCTGTGGCGGCACCCATGTACGGAGCCTGAAGGATTTGGGCACGGTCACGATCGCTTCCCTTTCACAGAAAAAGGGAACGTTGTCAGTCCACTACAGCGTGGATTGAACATTTTGGCGATGTCGGCCCCGTCATCGCCTGACGCCGGGGGAGCCTGCATTCGCGGGCTCTGTTGACTATCGATAGATGGACCTAAAAACATGATGCTTGACGTCGAGCGTCTCGATGAGACGTGCATACAAAAACTGGCCAACGAAGAAGTCCTCGCCATCCGCGTCAAAGGCTTGTTGCCTCGGCCGCTGGCGATCCAGATCGGCGACAAGATCCTCGCCCCCGGCTTCGAAGGCTACATCAACGCGCCGAGCATCGGCCGCATTGGCATGGCGTTTTATGAAGCGGAAAACCAGCCACTGCTGATCGAGGACTATTTCGAGCGCGCCACCCGCAATATCGCCGAATTGCGCAGCCGTTGTGCGCCCTACTCCTCACCTGTCGACACGTTGCGCTGCATGCTCGACGAGTCCTGGCCGGCGGGGGCGCATCTGGAAAATCTCTATGGCCGCAAGATGTATGTGGGCCTGTCCCGGGTCGTCAAGCCCGGGGTGTGTTTCCTCGCCCATCACGACATTTTCGCCAAGGATGCCCCGGACAGCTTCCAGGCCAAAAGCCTGGAAGCGCAGTTCGCCTGCAATGTTTACCTGAACATGCCGACCGAGGGCGGCGCATTGCAGATGTGGGACCACGACATTTCTGCGGACCAGTTCGACGAAATGCGTGGCGACAGTTACGGCATCGACCCGGCTTTGCTCGGCCCTCCAACCCTGGAGATTCGTCCTGAGCCGGGTGATTTCATCATGTTCAATTCGCGCTGCATGCACTCGGTGACCCCAGGTGTGGACGATCCGCGATTGAGCCTTTCGTTCTTTGTCGGCTATCGCGGCAATGCTTCACCCCTGACTTTCTGGAGCTGAGATGTTTTCGAATTACCTGGGCGAGTTTCTGGCGCTGGCAACGATCCACTTTCTGGCCGTGGTCGCCCCCGGACCGGACTTCGCCGTGACCATCCGCCAAAGCGTGCGTTTCGGCCGCTTAGTGGGGATTTGCACGGCGCTGGGCATCGGCGCGGGCATTTCCGTGCATGTGCTTTACACCTTGCTCGGCGTCGGCGCGCTGATGCACACCACGCCCTGGTTGTTGACGGTGGCCAAGGTCGTGGGGGGGGCCTATATTTTGTACCTCGGCGTGAGCCTGATACGCAGCAAACCCAAATCGGCAATTGAAGGCGACAAGGATGCAGTCGCGTCAGCTGAACAGCAGACCTTGTTCAAGGCCTTCAGCACGGGGTTTCTGACCAACGCCACCAACCCCAAGGCCACCCTGTTCTTTCTGGCAATCTTCACCACCATCATCAGCGCCACGACACCGCTGCAGATTCAGGCGCTGTACGGCCTGTGGATGTGTTTCGTGAATGCCTTGTGGTTCGTGATCGTGGCGCTGTTTTTTTCCAGCGCACGGGTGCGATTGCTGTTCATGCGCATGGGGCACTGGTTCGAACGAACCATGGGGGTGATCCTGATTCTGTTTGCTGGCCGGTTGATTCTGTCGATGTAAAACAAACGGCCCGCCAGTCTGGCTGGCGGGCCGTCGATTCATTGCTTGCTTGATAGCCCGGACACTTACCAAAGCGCCAGGGTATAGCTGACGATCAAGCGATTCTCATCCAGATCATTGCCAAAGTTCGAACGCACCGAGGCGTTGCGCCATTTAAAGCCCAGGCCTTTCAACGTACCGTCCTGCACCACGTAAGCGATATCGGTGTCGCGCTCCCACTCCTTGCCTTCACCCGCAGCGCTGCGCTGCACGTTATCGCCCGAGATGTAGCGGGTCATAAAGCTCAATCCCGGTACACCCAATGCGGCGAAGTTATAGTCATAGCGCGTTTGCCAGGAGTGTTCGTCAACGTTGGCGAAGTCACCGATCTGCACGAAGTTGACCAGGTACGGATCGCTGCGTCCGATGTACGGAAACGGATCATCGCCGCTCATGCGCTGGTAGCCGAAGCCCAATGCGTGGCCGCCGAGGCTGTAGGTAAACATCGCACCGAAAGCCTGGTTATCGAGGTCACGAAAGTTGCCATCTTCGATGCTGCGCGCATAGCGCACGTCGCTCTTGAGCGACTGGCCGGCCCCCAGATCCAGCAGGTGGACCAATCCGAGGTAGTTTTGCTGGTAGATATTTTCCAGCTTGCCGTAGCGGTACTGCGCTGTCAGGTTCGGCAGGAATTGATAGTCAGCCCCGGCGAACTGGAACTTGTCGCTTTGCCCGCCGATGCGATTGGCGGTCATGTCCTGATAGTCAGTGGAATCGACAAAGTTGATCTGCGTGAGTTGACCTGCCGTGAGCTTCAAACGGTCGATTTCCTGAACATTCACCAGTGCGCCCTTGAATGTTCCGGGTAACAGGCGAGTGTCGTTGGAGTTCACCACCGGATCCTTGATCTGCAACGTCCCCAGCTTCAGGGTGCTCTTGGATAAACGCACTTTGGCGGTCAGGCCCAACTCGCCATAGCGATCCTGCGAGCCGCCCGACGAATCCGGCGGCAACAGATTGGTGCCCGCCGTGCCGCCGCCGGAGTCCAGTTTAAAACCGGCCATTCCCAGCGCATCCAGACCAAACCCCAGCGTGCCAGCGGTATACCCGGACTCCATCCGCAACAGAAAACCCTGTGCCCATTCCTCGGCTTTGTCACGCGAGCCGTCCTGGCGGAAATCGCGATTGAAGTAAAAGTTGCGGGCTTCCAGGCTGCCTTTACTGTCGGCAATGAAATCCGCCTGAGCGGGCGGTGCGCCGAGCAAACTCAAACCGAGCAATGTGCCGACCGGGATGTACAAGCGTTGGGTGGAAAGCGAATAGTGCATGCCGTGCTCCTGTTTCGGACGCAAGCGAGCCCTCTCGGGGGCGTTGCGATCGCGACCGATGTTTGTCGATTAGCAATGGATCAGCGACGTCTGGGCACAAAGGCCCAGACGTGTCGGGGTTCAGGATTCGAGTTGGCGACCGCGGGTTTCCGGCAGGCTTAACGCGGCCAGAATCACCACGCCGTAGGCACCGGCAGCGAAGATTCCGATCCCCGTCCCAATCGGCAATGTTTCGCTCAGTGCACCGATGAACAACGGAAACAGCGCCGCAATGGAACGCCCGGCGTTATAGCAAAAGCCCTGGCCCGAACCGCGCATGCGGGTCGGAAACAACTCGGTCAGAAAAGCGCCCATGCCAGCAAAAATGCCCGAGGCGAAAAACCCCAACGGAAAGCCCAGCCAGAGCATCCAGGTGTTGTCGATGGGCAGTTGGGTGTAGGCCAGAACGATCGCCATGGAGCCGACCGCAAACAGGATGAAGTTCTTCTTCCGGCCAATGGCATCGGTCAGCAACGCACTGGTCACATAGCCGATGTAGGAGCCGACGATCACCATCGCCAGATAGCCGCCAGTGCCGAGCACGCTCAGGCCGCGCTCGGTTTTCAGGTAGGTCGGCAACCACGTGGTGATCGCGTAATAACCGCCCAGCGCACCAGTGGTCAGCAACGAAGCGCGCAAGGTGGTACTGAGCATCCGAGGCGCGAAAATTTCGAAGAAGGCCCAACGCGAATCTTTTTCAGGTTTGGCCTTGCGCTCAATACAGGCCCGCTCGAAAGTGTCCGACTCCTTGACCAGTCGGCGGATCACCAATACGAATAGCGCTGGCACCAACCCGATCATGAACAGCGCCCGCCAGGCCTCTTCCGGTGGCAGAAAGCTGAATAATCCGGCGTAGAGCAATGCCGTAAGCCCCCACCCCAGCGCCCATCCGGCCTGCACCATGCCCACTGCCTTGCCGCGATCCCTGGAGCGAATCACCTCGCCAATCAGCACCGCACCCGCTGTCCATTCACCGCCGAAACCAAAGCCCATCAACGTCCGGGCCACCAGCAGTTGCTCGTAGTTCTGTGCCAGCCCGCAGAGGAAGGTGAAGAAGGCGAACCACAGTACCGTCAGTTGCAAGGTGCGCACCCGACCGATGCGGTCGGACAGTATTCCGGCAATCCAGCCACCCGCCGCCGAGGCCAGCAGCGTACAAGTGCCAATCATCCCGGCATCGCCCTTGGAGATGCCCCAGGTGGCGATCAGGGTCGGAATGACGAAACTCAGCATCTGTGTGTCCATGCCATCCAGGGCATAGCCGATCTTGCAACTCCAGAAGGTACGCTTTTCATTTTTCGACAGGGGGCCGTACCAACTGAACGGGCCGGTGCGGCCCGAACCTGAAAGCACGTGGTCAGTCATGGTCTTTTCCATGGGAGTTCCTGCGGCAGCAAGCGAAGATGACGGACACGCCTCATTATTTTTTTGTGAAGGCGTTGTCGTGGGGAACGGACGCAGTGACCTGCGTCGTGGAGCGGATTCTTCGTGCCGATGCCAAGCAGCGTCAAACGGGAAAAGTACGAGGCTACGCATAAGAAAATTTGATACCCCCGGCGACGAACTCTGGAGTAACAATTGCAATGCGTCGAACACTTATCCCTGTGGGAAAACCGCCATGAACCTCAAATTCCTCGAAACCTTCGTTTGGGTCGCCCGCCTGCAAAGCTTCAGCCTCACCGCCGAGAAAATGTTCAGCACTCAGGCCGCTATCTCCAGCCGGATTGCCTCGCTGGAAGAAGAGTTGGGCCTGCGTTTGTTCGTGCGCGATTCGCGCGGCGTGTCGCTGACGCTCGAAGGTCTCAAGGTGCTCGACTACGCCGAGCAGATGCTCGAGGTTCAGCGAGCGTTGAAACACTCGCTGGACAACACCAACCCGCAACAGGGCCTGGTGCGCATCGGTGTGATGGATACGGTGATCCATACCTGGCTCAGCCCGTTGATGTCGACCTTGATGCAGACCTTCCCCGCCGTGGAAATCGAGATCACGGCCGACGCCGCACGCAATCTGTGCGAGCAGCTGCAAAAGGGCTATCTGGACATCGTGTTCCAGACGGACCTGATCCGCCACGAAAGTGTGCGCAACCTTGAACTGGCGCACTACCCCATGCACTGGATCGCCGCCAGCAATTCAATCTATGCCCGCCCCTATGCCTCACTGGCTGAAATGGCCAGCGAGCGCATCATCACCTTCGTCAAAAACTCCCGGCCGCATCAGGATGTACTCAACCTGCTGCACGCCCACGGCATCACTACGCCACGCGTCAGTTGCGTCAACTCGGTGTCGGCCATGACCCGGCTGATTCGTGACGGATTCGGCATTGGCGCCTTGCCGGCCGCACTGGTGGCCAAGCCCTTGGCCAGCGGCGAGTTGATTCAACTGGAACCGGGAACTCGCTTGCCGCAACTGGATGTCGTGGCTTCGTGGCGCGCCGGAGTCGGCCTGGAGTTGATCGAGAGCATCGTCGACATGAGCCGCCAGGTAGTCTCCCAATACGCTGCGGATGTCGGCCCGCTTCGAATGGTTCCGGCACCCGGTCTCAACAGCCGACGGTCCCTTGAATAACTTTTAGTTGTCGGGGGGTAACAACATTCCTGGTTGGACGGCATCGTCATGGTTTTCTAAAAAGGCTCATCGAACCGAAGAGATGCCGTGATGAGCCAACCCACCCTGTCTTTCGAACAACTGAGGCACAGCGCTCCATTGGCCCTGCGCCAATCCATCGCTGCCGGACAATATCGGGGCCACACCAGCGGCCTGGCCCAAGGTCGGGTGCAAGCCAATATCGTGATTCTGCCCAATGATTGGGCTAACGAGTTTCTCCGGTATTGCACGCTCAATCGGCAGGCTTGCCCGGTGCTCGACGTTACCGAAGCGGGTGATCCGTGTTTTCGCAATCTCGGCACGGCCATTGATATCCGCCACGAGGTGTCCCGATATCGGGTCTATCGCCATGGCGAACTGAGCGAAGAACCGGCGGATATCGGACATTTGTGGCAGGACGATCTGGTGGCCTTCGCCATCGGTTGCTCGTTCTCCTTCGAACAACCACTGCTGGATGCCGGCATCGCCCTCAGGCACATCGATCTGGGGCTCAATGTTGCCATGTACCGGACGAACATAGACACTCGCCCTACCGCTCGCCTGAGCGGCAAGCTGGTGGTGAGCATGCGCCCGATGAAGGCCGCCGCGGCGATCCAGGCGATCCAGATCACCGCACGCATGCCCAACGTCCACGGCGCGCCCGTGCACATCGGTAATCCGGCGCTGATCGGCATCGATTCACTAGGCAGCCCGGACTACGGCGATGCCGTGCCCGTCGAAGCCGACGAAATCCCGGTGTTCTGGGCCTGCGGTGTGACCCCGCAATCGGTGGTGCAAACTTCACGTCCACCGCTGTGCATCACCCATGCTCCCGGCTGCATGCTGGTAACGGATATGTGGAATAGCGCTTTGTAAATGAGGGCGGGCTCGCGTGGCATAGTAACGTGAGCCTCGGATAAGGATGTTCTCAACCTGATAAGGATGCGACGGACAAACAATGAACACTGCTCAACTATCGATTCGACAGTACATAAAAGCCAAGGACAGTAATCGCCCACATTTGTTGCGCCAGGCCTTTGCGCCAGACGCGATACTGGACATGGTCGTGCACACCGGATCTATCTCGTTTCCACCCCACGTTGAAGGCCTCGGATCTATCGGCGATGTGCTCGTCAGGCGATTCGGCCAGACTTTCGAAAACGTCTATACCTTTTGCCTGGGACTCCCGCCTGAACCGCAGGCCAAAACATTCCAGTGCAAATGGCTGGTCGGCATGTCCGACAAGAGTTCCGGCGAAGCCCGAGTCGGTTGCGGTCTGTATGAGTGGCAATTCAACCCCGAGTCGGGGCTTGTCGAGAGGCTCACTATCACCATTGAGCACATGAAAACCCTGCCAGCGACTGATCTGCACTGCATCATGGAGTGGGTATCGCATCTGGATTACCCATGGTGCAGTTCGCAAACGTTAGTGAGCAATGCTCCTGACATAGACACGCTTGAAGAGGTGATCCAGTACCTTACGGCCAATACTCCAGCCCGCACTTCGCAGGTGTAGAACTACACAATCAGTCGTATTCAGCCTCCTTGTCATACCCCGCCAGATGCCATTGTTACGATTGGTCAGCATTCGAAAAGTACAAACCGGCACGCCTGAAAACGCCACTCAATGAGTGGCGTTTCAGTGAAATACACAGCGCAAAACCCAAAGAAAAACTCGCGGGACCGTGAAGCACCCCTTATTTCATCAGCATCCGGCGCAATACCAATGATTGCGTGGCCTGACCGTGGCTTTCAGAAAAAAACCAGTATCTGTATCGAAAGTTTTCGTTCAAAGCGTGGCGCTTTGCCTTGGTTGAACTACCTTTCAAACAAGAACAAGACATAACGGTTTGAAATTGCACGTTAGGTTCAGCGATCAGATAGCGAAATGGCAAAAGGAGTTACCTCACTATGGTCCTGGCAAGCATTTTCCGGCTCTTTACATTGATTGCCGGTTGCTTTTTAGGGGAGTCAGGTCGGCGCAAAGTGCCGTCTTTAGCTGCTGTTGCTGTCGAGCCTGTGCCTGTCGCTCGGGTCGACAACTCAGGCATCTGGATCACTAAACACCGTTATAGCGAAGGTCGCTCGTTGTTCCGTCAGAACAGCGTATTGCAGCTGCTTGCATGTAGCACCAAGGAATATTGCCGGGGCCATTAGTCAGGGGTCTGGCGGGGTAGAGGGCCGACCGAGGCCCCTTGTAGTGATCCGAGGCAACCTGGTTTTGCCTCAAAGATGGCCTATTCAGCGAGGATGCACTTAATGAGCTATCGTACCGTGCCCGCTTTCAAGCGAATTATCCATGGTCTGTTCTGGACGGGCCTCAGCGTGAATGCGGCTCAGGCCGCGCCGGCCAATTGTTCGCAACTGGATAATATGCCGACAACGTTTGAGGTCGGTCAGGGGCTTCAGAATGAACTGCGCGTCCCTGTCCCGGTGACACAGCTGGCAGTCGGAGATCCGAAAATCGCCGACGTGCAACCCAGCGGCAACAACCCCAATGCCTTCTTGCTCACCGGTATGGCGCCGGGGACCACCAGCCTGATGGTCTGGACCGCCTGTTCGACAACGCCGCGCCAAAGCATGGTGTTCGTCAAGGGCAAGGCCACCGCGGCGCTCACCAGCGTCACGACAGTGCCTTCCGAAGATCCGCTGTTGCCGATCCAGGTGCAAACTGACATCCGCTTCGTTGAAGTCAGCCGGACCAAACTCAAGGAAGCCAATGCCTCGATTTTTGGCCGCCAAGGCAACTTCCTGTTCGGCTCACCGAGAACCTTGCCCACCGTCGGCGGCATTGTCACGCCGTCGGTGCCGGTGAACAACGGCATGTTCAACTTCGCTTTTGCGTCCAGCGATACTCTAGTGTCGATCAACGCACTGGAAGGTAGCGGTTTCGCCTACACCCTGGCACGGCCAAGCCTGGTAGCGCTCAGCGGGCAGAGTGCGAGCTTCCTGGCCGGTGGTGAAGTGCCGATTCCAGTGCCCAGTTCCGGCAGCGATAACGTGTCTATCGAGTACAAGGAATTCGGTATTCGCCTGACCCTGACGCCGACCATCATCGGGAAAAACCGTATCGCACTGAAGGTGGCGCCGGAAGTCAGTGAACTGGACTTCACCAACGCCGTAAGCATCGCCGGCACCATCGTTCCGGCGCTGACCATTCGACGTACCGACACCAGCATCTCCCTGGCCGACGGCGAAAGCTTCGTCATCAGCGGCCTGATCAGCACCCGCAACAGTTCCCAGGTGAACAAGTTTCCGGGGCTGGGCGATATCCCGATTCTGGGGGCATTCTTCCGCGACAACAGCATCAACCGTGAAGAGCGTGAACTGCTGATGATCGTTACCCCGCATCTGGTCCAGCCACTGGCTGCCAATGCACAACTACCGTCATTGCCTGGCGAACAACTGCGCAATTACGACCCGAACTTCTATCGTATGTTCTTCCTCGAAAATGGCGATTTCGACAGTCGCTCCGGGCTCTCGCAATGAGCCTGAATCAGACTTGCCTCGCCCTCACTCGTAACGGTGATCTTGAACGCTTGCCAAGCCAGCTTTATTGCCATTGGCCAGGCGTTCAACGTGTTGTAGCCAGAGGACACTCGATGAAAGCAGTCATTGCAATAGCGGCGACATTAATGCTCGCAGGTTGTGCCAGCAATGGCCTGCCTTCGCGACCGCCTGAATGTGCCAAGCCCGGTTCGGATCAAGAGTTGGCCCTGAGCCTGGCCGACAACATGGTCAGCGAAGGCCGTTTGTATGCCAGCCTGGCGAATCTTGAAGGTTTGCCCGACAACCTGGTCCAGGTTCGCCTGCGCAAGGCTCGGGTGCTGCGCTTGATGGGGCGTAACGAGGCGGGGCCGTTGTATCAAAGCTTGCTCGGCACCTGTCTGGCCGCCGACGGGGAACATGGCTTGGGCCAGTTGGCCGCGGCCAAAAATGATTACGCCAACGCTACCACTCACCTTGAGCGTGCGGTGAAGATGGCCCCCACCGACGACAGGATGCGCAATGACCTGGGGGTGGTCTACCTCAATCAGCGACGGATCCCTGAAGCACGCTTTGAGTTCATGACCGCCATGGAGCTCAAACAGTCCAATTCACTGGCGGCACTCAATATGGTGACGCTGCTGATCTATCAGGATAACTGGAAGGCAGCTTCCGAACTCGTGACCCGCGCCAGCTTAAACCCTCAGCAAGTCGCAGAGGCTCAAACCCGCGCGGAAAAACTCAAGGCTTCTGCTAAAAAAGCAGTGGCATCCGAGGGGAATCGCAGAACTGAGGTAGCCGCTGCCTCATCCAGTGCGACCAAGTAAAACGTACGAGGAGTCGAGATGAATACCAAGAGGCTGTTGATCGTGTGCATGGCTTGCCTGTCCACCAGTGCCTGGGCTATTGAACCGGGCCCCTCTTCGAAGGAGCAAAAAGGCACCGAACAGTGGTTGGTGCTACAGAGTCGCGGCGTAGTTGCCTCGACTAAACTGCAAACCGCTTCGGCCACCGAACGTGACCTGGCCATGCAGCGTTGGCTGAACAGCTTCAACTACCCGATTCCAGAGTTTTTTGACCAGGATGCAGCGGGAAAAATGACCATCAGCAACTGAGGCACGTCAAGGATTGATCAGCCTCTGGCGTCGTTCAGAGTGGCCTGGCTGCAAAGCCGGGCTAGACGTCGTGTGCAGGAAAGCAATGGCATCTACGAATGATCCAAGCCTGGCGGATTACCCTGTAGGAGCTGCCGCAGGCTGCGATCTTTTGCTCTTCAGCGCTCTCTCCGCCGTCAAAATCAAAAGATCGCAGGCTTCGCCAGCTCCTACGCTGGACCGCGGTGATCGTTAAAGGGGCGTCTGCTAACTATTGCTTCTGCCTTGATCAACCTGTCACCGGGCGTATCGCGGCAATCAGCGCCAGGTCGTGATTAACAGATGTACGCAAATCTCTGTAGGAGCTGCCGCAGGCTGCGATCTTTTGCTCTTCAGCGATCTCCCCCGCCGTCAACATCAAAAGATCGCAGGCTTCGCCAGCTCCTACGCTTGACCGCGGTGTTCCTTAAAGGGGTGTGATTAACAGATGTACGCAATGCAGGAGCTGCCGCAGGCTTCGATCTTTTGATTCAGAGGCCTGGGCAACGAATTGCCTGCCAGAAAAATCAAAGGATCGCAGCCTGCGTCAGCTCCTACAGAGGATGTGTAAACCGATGGCAGGAAAGTGCAGATCAAGCTCGGTTGGCAAGACCATCCTGTTCGACAGCAAGGACCTAATTACTTCCCGAATGTCTTGAGTACCCCGATCATGGCGGGGCCAATGGCTATCAGAAAGAAGCTCGGCCACAGGCAGAAAATCAAAGGGAATACCAGCTTGGTGCCGATTTTCGCCCCCGCTTCTTCGGCGGCCTGCGTACGCCGATCACGGAATTCATCGGCATAGATGCGCAGGGTGTCGGCCACGCTGGTACCGAAGCGGATACTCTGCGCCAACAGGCTGACCAACCCTTGTACGTCCTCCAGGCCGGTGCGCACAGCCAGTTGCTTGAGCGCCTCGGTACTGGTAATGCCCGCGCGGATTTGCGCATTGACCAGCGCCAGTTCTTCAGCCAGCTCAACCTGACTGACCGACATCTCTTCAGCCACCCGTTCGATCGTCAGGGGCAAGGCCAGGCCCGACTCCACGCAAACCACCATCAGGTCCAGGGCATCCGGAAAGGCGGCACGCAGCCTGCCCTGCCTGGCTTGCTTGCGCTTTGTGACATACAGCGCGGGGGCCAGCCAGCCGATAGCAGCTGCCATTAACACCAGCGACAACCCCGCAATCAAAGAAAGCTTGGGGATCAGCGGCAACGCCAACAGCGCAAGGCCAACCAATATCAGTGGCAACAACAGGCGCACTGCCCAGTACATCTGGATTGCCGACGATGAGCGGTAACCGGCGTGCATCAACAGGGTTTGTGTAACGGACGTCTGACCCGCCTCAGTCGAGGCAAAGCGTTGGCCGACTCGCTCCAGCAATAACTGCAGATTTCCCGGTGCATCCTGCCCGACTGAACTCCCCGTATGACCGCGCTTGATCAGCGCCAGACGACGCCGCACAGGGTCCTGCAGCCCCAACAGCAGGAGCATCACGGTGATGATCGCGAGCACTGCACTCAGACTCATCGCACCGATAAACAACAGGCGTGCCATCTCCTCATTGCCTGTTACTCGACTGAACAACCCGAGTAAAAAATCCATGACCTGTACCTCCACATGGCGAATAACCCTTAAACCTGAATCCGGATGATTTTGCGAATCCAGAAAATCCCGATCAACATGCAACCAAAAGCGATGAAGATCAGCTTATGACCGATCGGATCATTGAGCAGCAGCGGCAAGTAGGTTGGGCTGGTGAACACGATCACCGCCGCCAGCACGAAGGGAATGGCCACCAGTATCCAGGCCGACATCCGCCCTTCGGCTGACAGGGTCTTGACCTTGCGCTGGAAGCGAAAGCGCCCGCGGATCAACCGGCTCAGACGCTCCAGCACCTCAGTCAGATTGCCGCCGGTCTCACGATGGATGAGGATCGAGGTCACCAGCATCATCACCGTCATGCTTGGCATGCGCTCCAGCAGGCCTAGCATGGCCCGGCGTACGTCGTTGCCATAGTTGATATCGGCGAAGGTCAGCCCGAACTCATGAGCGACCGGCCCCTTGTGCTCCTCAGCGACCAGGCGCAGGGTTTCGTTGAACGGGTGTCCGGCACGCAGGGCACGGCACATGGCATCCAGCGCATCCGGCAGGCCTTCCTCAAACTCAGCGAAACGTTTGCCACGGTCACGAAAAACTTTCAGCAGGGGTAACCAGAACACCCCGAAACCCGCCAGCAGTGCCATCCACCAGATTGACGAGATCATCCAGATCGAGACACCCGCGCAGGCCCCCAGGAACAGCCCGAGCAATAACACCCGATAGGCGCGATATTCGTGTCCAGCCTGCTCGATCACCTGTGTCAGGTTCGCCATGAAGGGCAATTGCTCAAGCATGGCTTCCAGTGGCGACAATCGCGTCAGGTATTTCTGCCGCAACACTGTCTGCATGTTGGGCAGATTGTTGGCCTTCTCCAGTACATTCAAGCGGCCGCGGATGCGCTTGCGCATCTTGCCGGCCTCGCCGAACACCGGCACCACCACGCCCTGGGACAGGAGGAACACGGCGATAAACACCATGCCGAGGAACATCAGAATGAATTCACCAGGAATATTGTTCATGACTGCCGTGCCTCCATCCACTCAGGCCTGAACATCGTGAGCGGCAACTCGATACCGCGCTTGGCCAGCACATCGCGGAAGGCCGGAATCATGCCACTGGGGCGATAATCACCGAGCACCTCGCCGTTTTCGCCCATGCCTTGACGCGCAAAGGAGAAAATTTCGGTCATGGTGATGATCTCGCCTTCCATGCCGTTGATCTCTTGCACGCTGACCAGGCGGCGCTTGCCGTCCTCCTGACGTTCCAGCTGAATCACCACATCGATGGCCGAAGCAATCTGCTGCCGCATGGCCTTGATCGGAAAGGTCGCCCCGGTCATCGACACCATGTTCTCGATTCGCCCCAACGCATCGCGCGCGGTGTTGGCGTGGATAGTGGTCAAGGAACCGTCGTGGCCGGTGTTCATGGCGGTCAGCATATCCAGCGCTTCTGCGCCGCGCACTTCGCCGATCACAATGCGGTCCGGGCGCATCCGCAAGCTGTTGCGCACCAACTCCCGCTGGCTCACCTCACCACGCCCCTCGATATTCGAAGGCCGGGTTTCCAGGCGCACCACGTGGGGCTGCTGCAGTTGCAGTTCGGCCGAGTCTTCGATGGTGACGATGCGCTCGTTCTGCGGAATGAAACTGGACAGCACATTGAGCATGGTGGTCTTGCCGCTGCCGGTACCGCCGGAAATCAGCACGTTCAAGCGCCCACGGACAATCGCCTTGAGCAGCAGGGCAATGGCCGGAGTCAACGTCCCCACCGAGATCAGGCTGTCGGTATTGAGCAGGTCCACCGCAAAGCGGCGAATCGACATGCTCGGGCCGTCGATGGCCAGCGGCGGGATAATCGCGTTGACCCGCGAACCATCCTTGAGTCGGGCGTCCACCAATGGCGAGGACTCGTCGATACGCCGACCCAGGCTGGATACGATGCGGTCAATGATGTTCAGCAAATGCTGATCATCGCGAAAGCGCACATCGGTCCTTTGCAGTTTGCCAAAACGCTCGACATAGACCGAGGCAAAGCCGTTGACCAGAATGTCGGACACGCTGTGATCGGCCAGCAACGGTTCCAGGGGACCCAGGCCAAGCACCTCATCGGTGATCTGCTTGATGATCAACTGGCGGCTGGTGGTACTCACCGGCGCCGAATGCTCATCGAGCAGGCGCTGGCAAATGTCACGAATCTGCCGCGTGGCCTCGGCCTGTTCAAGGGAGTCCAGCAAGGACAGGTCCATGACCTTGAGTAACTGCTGGTAAATCTTTTCCCGCCACTCGGCCTCCACCGGGGTGACCTGACTTCTGGTTTCGTAAAGAACGTCCGGCGCCGCACGTTCCCACGCCATTATTTCCTCTGCCGGATCCAGCAGGTCGTCGGTCGCCGACGATGAGGCGGGTTTACCGGACTGTTTGCGCAAGCGGTTACGAAAGTCGCTGATCATGGGTCATCCCCCGAAAAAACGGTTGAAGGCGCGTTTGAGTAAGCCTTTGTTCCCGGCCACCTGTTGACCGACCAGGTCCTCGGTCATGTCGCGCAGTGCAGCAGTAATCGCTGCCTTCGGCGCATGCAGCCCCAACGGCACGCCAGTGTTCTGACTCTGGCTGACCAGGTTGAAGTCGTTGGGTAATTTCGACAGATTGGTGCAACGCAACGCCTCACCGATATCTTTGAGGCTGATCGCTCCCGCCTTGTCAAAGCGGTTGACCACTATCTGCAATTGATCTCCGCGCACGCCCAGGTCATCGCGAAGGATCCGCACCAGGGAGCTGGCATCGCGCAGATGGCTGACGCTCTGCTGCACCACCACGTACACCCGATCTACCTGTTCCAGCACGGAACCAGTGAGGTGGTCGATTTGCCGCGGCAGGTCAATCACCACCCAGTCGTAGCTGGCGCGGGCCAACTTCAACAGGGCGTCAAGTTGCTCGGGCTGGGCATCTTGCGGCAGACACAGCTCACCGGCCCGACCACCCAGCACATGCAAGGTGGGGCTGAAGTGACTGCAGAAACCGCGTAGCGCGACGCTGTCCATGCCGTCGATCTGGTGCAACACCTCCAGATGGCTGTGCGTTTGCGCCACATCCAGATAATGCGTCACGCTGCCAAATTGCAGGTCCATGTCCAGCAACAGGGTGCTGCCGCCCCTGGCACTGAGCTGCTGAGCCAGGTTGCAAGCCACCAGGGTTCCGCCGGAGCCGCCCTTGGCGCTCATCACGGCAATCAATTTCCCTTCTGCCCCACTGCCGGTCCGAACTTCCATGACCAGCCGATTCAAGGCGGCAACCAATTCCGTCTCGGCGATGGGTTCGGGCAGCACGTCACGGGCGCCGGCCTGCATCGCCATACGCATGCCTTCCTGTTCAGTCAGCAGACCGCAGACCAACATCGGCGGGCGCTCATGGGCCGGGTGCAGCAACAGCGCCGCCAGCTCTTCGCGCCACAGGTGGCTGACGCGCAACAGCAACAGATCGGGCATCCGGTCCAGACCGTAGAGCGGGTCGACGTGGCCGTTGCTCACCAGGCGAGTGCTCACCTCAAGGCAAGGCATGCGTTGGCAGACGCTTTGCAGATCGCGCAAAGAGGTGGCGTCACGGCTGCTGATCAGCAACCGGAGCCCGGCTTTGCCGGTCGAGCTGGAGACTGGCGTTTCCTTGGTATTTAGCATGGCGTGATCTCCCCGGAATCGGAATGACGCCCGAGGCTTTCGCGTGGCAAGGTTGCCCTGAATGTAGGCAAGGTAAAGGACACGCCGATCCCGGGAATAAACAGATTGAAAACGAAGTTTTGCAGACTCAACTGGACATAACGGACGGCACGAAAACCGTTGGCGCTGACCAAGTCAGCGGGATTGGCCACCTGAGCACCGTTGACGTCCAGGTAGGTCAACGTCAAGTTGGTAGTGGCCAGATTACTGATGATCTGGCTCGTACCTGCGTCGGTCGCGGCATTGAAGATCGCCCGCCGCAACACCACCGGATCGCTGATATTGCACACCGACGCCAGGCGCGCGCCACGGCGCACGGCTTCATCCAGCGCATTGATCGTGAAGTACAGGCGGCCCACTTCCAACGCGCCGAACAACAGCGTGAACATCAGCACGCCAATGATGGCGAACTCCACCACATAGGTGCCCTGCATGCGTTTGCGATTCATCACAGTGCCCTCATGACGGTAGTGGCGACCAGCGGAATGCTCAGCGCAATCGGATTACCAAAAAAACCGGGAAGCGATCCAGTGCAATTGCCACCGCCAATCACCGGGCAGAACGTATAAGTGATGGTGACCCGCACATGCTCGGTGCCCACGGCGGCGACGACCACGTTGTTGGCCGTCAGTCCTGACAACACCGCCGTTCCGCTCTGGCTGGGCACACCGTAGACCGCAACGTTTTTCGTCTGGGTCTGCAGCGTATTGCTCAGGGAGACGGCGCCGAGTGTCGAGTCCCAGGCCTGGCCGGCGACGAAACGATCGGCATCACGACTGGCCTGTAGCAGGACGTTGTACTGATAGAGCATGCGGCCGAACTCACCGAAGGCCAGCAACAGCAACAGCAACACCGGCAGGGCAAGGGTGAATTCCACCAGGGCCAGGCCTTGCTGGCGCCGCGGATGTTTAAACGTGCGAAGTCTCATGACGCCTCCTATGAGTCAGTGCTCGGAGTACCGCTGCCGTTGAGATAGGTTTTGTACAGCTGAATGATCTGCGGGCCGACATCACTCGTCGGATTAGGACCGGGCACGTTGTCGCCTTCGCACTCCTTCACAAACTGGCCGAATATCTGCGCTTCCGTGCCGCCGTTGTTCATTGGTTGCACCACGAAATAGCAACCAAAACCCAGGACGGGGACCGAGGTGGTACCGCCCTGTTTGCCGGTGCAGTTACCCACCACGATTTTCAGCATCCGGCGCTCGAATACACCATTGCTCTGACAGCCACTGCCGGACCCTGCCACACACGCGGCAGTGCTCGCACGCCAGTCGTTGTAGTCCATTATCGCGTTGGTGCCCGCGGTGAGATTGCCGTTGCTCGATGTGACGGGCTGCCCCTTGTACTTCACTGGCGGGGTGACTGAGGCGTCGTAAGTGATTGCGGGGGTGCTGGACGTCGTCACCAGGTCTGGCGGATAGTCCGATGCACTGACCGGGCCGTTGTAGATGCCGAAGCGCGTATTCAGGCCTTGAGAGGTAGGGCCAACCTTGTTGCCGGGGGCGGTCTGGACATTGTCCCCGACATTGCGGCAGACCTTGCCACCTCCGGCCAGATCTTCCCTGACCGTACTGCCGCCCGAGCCAAAATCGAGCAACTGGAAGTTGCCTGGACCAATGGGCGACGAATTGCCGGCAGCTGTCTTCAATACCTGCAAATCACCAAACTGGAAGCCCCAGAACATGCCGGCAGCCGGGTCGTATTTAGTCGGGTCGCCACAGACCATCAAAGGTGCAAGATCACAGGGGCTGGTAGGGCTGGGGCCGGCAGTGGCGATCGCCGACACCGCTTTGTTCCCCAGGCCGCTAGTGCCGAAGGTCTGTACGAAGTTCCAGAAAAAACCGGTCAGGCTATAAGTCGGTACCGATACCCGAACGTATTTGGCATTCGCAGGCCCTGGATAGGCGAACGGGCCATAGACGCTGCTTGCCAGTTCCACCACCGCAAAGGTGCCTACGTTGCCACCGATAGCGGTTGCCAATTCGCTGTTACCCGTGGCATTGGCATTTTGCGTCAGCGTATTGAGCGCGGCAGTGCGTGTTACGCTGGCAATGTTGACACCACCTTCCACCTGAAGCAGGGTTTTGGCGCCACTCAGGGCGGCAGCATCTACAGCATTCTGCAGCCGCGTCTTGTTCAACAACATGTGGCTCACGTCCAGCGCCAGACCCGCCATCATTAAAATCGCCGCCAACGCGATTACCATCAATACGCTAACCGATCCTTCCTGGCGCCTTGGCGTCGCAGTGAACGGCTGCCGAATACGAAGATTCATCATCAAGCCCTCATTTACCGATACTGATCCGGATCGGCTCCGCCCTGGTGCCCAGGCACCCTTACCGCCCTGTCAACGTTTGACTACACTGGCTTGGGTCCCACGGATAATGGTAATCGCCCCACCAACCTCGCCATTGCCGCGGCGCACCACGCGTTTTGGCGCTGGGGCAGCGGCCATCGCCATGACCGGTGCCGCAGGCGCAACGGTCGCGATTTTTTTCTCGGCGTTCAGCGGATTGCGCAGGGTCAGTTGCAACTTCCCTTCCGTTTGCGCCGTGACCAGGGTTTCAGCCTCTGCGGTCGTCATCTCCAGCGTCACTGCGCGCACCACCACCGGCTGGGTCTTGTCGGTACCTGCGGTCTGGTCCACTGCCAACACCCGCAAGTTCTCGAGGATGGTTTTGGACACGGCGTTGTTGCCGGTGCCATCAGTGCGTTTGGTTGCCAGTACATCGACCCGGTTACCCGGTAACAGGAACCCGCCCACACCGACCACATCGTCCACGCGTACCGAGATGGCACGTTTGTCTGTCGCAATCAGAGACGCCAGGGTACTGCCACCCAAGTGCTCGCTCAGGCGCGCGCCGCGCATGATGTCGCCCTTCAGGATGTCGAACGTTGCGATCTTGCCCACTGCCTTCTCGCTGGAGTCGAAAGCATCGTCCGGTATCGTATCTATGGGCATGCGCATGGTCGTGACTTGTTGAGCCTCGACCATCTGCCCGAATGGAATCTCGACCGTGGCGACTACCACGCTTCGAAGGTGGTCATCCGGGCTGGCATTGAGCCGGGCGCTCAGCCAGGAGTCGGCCATCCATGCAGCACCAAGGCCCATGACCAGGGAAACGCCTACCAGGGTAAGAGTACGAGAGCTCATGTCAGTATCTCCGTATCAAAGAAAGTCGAGCTGGACGAAATAGTTGTGCCAGGCCCATTCCAACTCTTGCGGTGACAATGGTCCGGAACCACCCATATAACGCTGGCGATCGAGCGCCATGTTCAGGAGATCGCGGGGATGGCAAGGCACCAGGGGCATGCCTTCACTTGCATAAAGTCTTTGCAGGACATAACGCAGCAGTAGCGGGTCAAAAGGAATGCCCAGGCGCTCGCTTTCCTGACGCCAGATCTTTTCGTATTCCTCAGGCTTCAGGTAACCGAATTGCAGCTTGTAGCCAATCCGGCGGAGGAAGGCCTCATCGGCCAGCTCCAGGGGATTGAGGTTGGTGGAGAACACCAGAATCAGATCGAACGGCAACTCGCAATGCCGGCCGCCGCCCAGGTTGAGGAAGTCGCGCTTCTCTTCCATTGGGACAATCCAGCGATTCAACAACTCGGCAGGTGCCATGCGCTGGCGCCCCATGTCGTCGATGATGAACAGGCCATTGCTGGCCTTGAGCTGCAAGGCTGCCTGGTACTGACGGGTGAAGGGGTCATAGCGAACGTCCAGCTGTTCCATGCTCAGCTCGCCACCCGTAATAACGATCGGGCGTTTGCAGCACAGCAGTCGACGGTCGATCCCTTCGTTGAGCATCAGATTGTTCTGTTGACTGTTTTCATCGAGCCGCTGATGTACTTGCGGATCGTAGATCTCGATCACCGACTCGTTGATCACGATGGCATGAGGTACCCAGATAGCCTCGGCGAACAGACGAATCAGCCGACTGCTGACATAAGTCTTGCCGGTACCCGCAGGGCCATAAATCATGATCGCGCGCCCGGAGTTCAGTGCCACGCCCAACTGATCGAGCATCCCTTCGGTAAGCACCACGCCAGCAAGGGCGTTGTGCATATCGTTGGAGTTGATGCGGCCATGGTGAATGGTCTGGATTTTGATCAGGGAGCGGTAGGAACTCACCGGGAAGGGTGCCGCGCCGATGTAGCCACTGCGCGACAAGGCATCGCGGGCGGCACTGCGACCACGTTCGGTCAGGCCATAACGCAGCATCTGCCCACTGGCTTGCCCCATCTGGCCCAGCACTTCGACACGACCATCCTTGCGCAAGAACGCCAGGACTTCTTCAAGTACAGCGCCGGTCAGCGCCAGGCGCTCCACCAGCCGCGGCATGTCCAGCACGCCGGCGTCATACAAATGCTTGCACACCAACTCACCGAGAAAACTGTCGGACAGACCAGTTTCGCGAATATTGCACGGCTGAGGAGCCAGTCGTTGCACCGCTTCTCGATCACTGGGGTAGGCATCACTATCGACGATGACGTGCATGACTAACCTCCAAATCCACCGGCAACGAGTTGCCAGTAGACGCTGTTCAACGTCCCGAGCAGGATCGCAACCGTATAAGGAAAGGGCTTACCGGCCACCTCCTCCGAACTCGGGGCCATATAGGACCGCGCCCGAAGCATCAACCGATAACGTCCCAGGGTCTGCAATAGTTGACCGCGCACCAGCACGATCAGGAAACCGCACAAGCCTCCCCATAGCAGACTGAAGAACACAGCCCACAAGGCGTAATGGGGGGGTAGAAAACTGCCAACCATGGCCATCAGCTTGACGTCGCCAGCAGCCATGCCGCCTAGGGCATACATGGGCAGGAACAGCGCAAAACCGATCAGGAGGCCCATCAGGCCGTCCCCCATCCCGCTGATCCCACCTGAATATGTCTGGCCGGCCAATCCCAAGGCCAGACCTACCAGGATCAGCAGGTTGGGAATGCGGTGGCGACGCAAGTCGCTCACCACCGCCACGCCCAGCAGTCCTATCAGCACAACGGTCGCAACCAGCTGTTCCATGGACATTGCGCATCTCCCTAACAGAGTTGTTGTTATCAGCAAGTACCAGGAATAATGGCGTTGCAAATTGCCCGGATTCTGGTATCCACGACCCCGCCAAGAAGCGTGAACGCCGCGACAACAGCTACCGTAATCAGCCCACCGGCCACTGCGTATTCCACAATGGTCAGGCCGTCTTCGTCTTTGGCGAACTTCACTACCGAAGCCTTGATTGTTTGCATGATCATTTTGCCCACCTCACTCGAATGTTGTTTTTCCGGAGGCAGTACGTTCTGTGCTGCCTGGATGCAACACTAGTCAGGGGCAAGGCATGGGCGTTAGGAAGATTTTGCACATCACTAGGACTTTTTTGCGGGTGAGCCAAATACGGGTCATTGGCTCTTGAAGAAGTATTAAGAGGGGGCAAAACGAGGGGTGGCAGGCAAAGGCGATTGCCATTGATTCACAAGCGACAAGCGGTTGATACCGGGTGCTGCCAAGCCATGTCAACAAACAGTCGCCCTAGACCGGCTTCAGGCAACACATAGAGCGAATAGAATTAACTTTCGCCTTTCTTATCAGCATTTATTCTGCAAAGTGATAGCACGTTAGCAATACTACTCAGCGAGAACGGCACGAAGAACCGCAGAGTAGAGACATGACGTCCAATTTGACCAAAAGGCCATCGCTACTGTGGTTCGATCAGACCCACGATCGCTCCACCAAGGAACTCATCGCGCAGTTCGAGGGTACTTGCGACTGCAAATTGGCGAAGAATTCCGTATTGCCCCACGGGGAACAGGCAGACATGATCTGCATCCATTTTGATCGCCCCGACACACCTGGCTTGAGGCTGTTGCTGGAGATCAAACGCACCACTCCTACCATCCCGATCACCATGTTTACCGTGCAGCACTCGGAAGAACTGGCTGTCTGGGCCATGCGCTCCAGTGTCTGGGAATACATGGTGCTCCCGCTCTCGGCCACCGAGAGGAAGCGCTATCTGACAGCAGTGGTGCAGCTGTGCGAGTTGCGCCGAAATACCAACGGCCAGGGCCATACATTGCTGATCGATCACTCCCCGACCCTGCCAGACAGCATCCGGTTGACCGCGGGACACCAAAAACACCAGGCGCTGAGCAACATCATGCTGTACATCGATCAGCACTTTCGGGACAGCATCGATCAGAGGGATTTGGCGAAGCGCTGCGGCATGACGACCTTTCGCTTCAGCCGACTGTTCAAGGAAGCCAATGGCGTTGGCTTCACCGATTACATCCTGGACAAGCGCATGAGCTTCGCCAAGCAACTGCTCGACAATAGCCAGATGCCTATTACCAGCATCGGCTATGAGGCCGGCTTCAAGGATCCGTCGTACTTCGCTCGCGCCTTCAAGCAGTTCGTCAACTGCACGCCCAGCGAATACCGTTTGACCTGCCAACTCAGAGCGGTAGCAGCGCAACCGGCGCTGGAGGATACAACCACGCAAGCGCTCGAAAGCCTGGTGCAAAGCCTCGGAAATTGAGAGTGTAATACCAGTCAAGCGCAATTCATGTGGGGGCGGGCTTGCTCACGAAGGCGTTGTGTCAGGCGACATCGATATTGACTGTACCGCCGCTATCGCGAGCAGGCT
>NZ_AKJK01000094.1 GCF_000282375.1 Pseudomonas sp. GM50 | reverse complement strand
AAAACAAAACCCCTACCTGCATACGCAGATAGGGGTTTCGGAATTTAATCTTGACGATGACCTACTCTCACATGGGGAAACCCCACACTACCATCGGCGATGCATCGTTTCACTGCTGAGTTCGGGATGGGATCAGGTGGTTCCAATGCTCTATGGTCGTCAAGAAATTCGGTAGCCAGGTCGTTGGCCCTTGCGGGATCACGCTCCAGCGAATGGGTATGTGATAGATCTGGTGTTTCGTGAGTGTCACAAACTTTCGGTTCGTTTCGTCTTCACACACCGCAATCTGGTGCCCCTTTTCATTTATAAAGAAGGGTCAGCAAATTGCTTGGGTGTTATATGGTCAAGCCTCACGGGCAATTAGTATTGGTTAGCTCAACGCCTCACAGCGCTTACACACCCAACCTATCAACGTCGTAGTCTTCGACGGCCCTTCAGGGGACTCAAGGTCCCAGTGAGATCTCATCTTGAGGCTAGTTTCCCGCTTAGATGCTTTCAGCGGTTATCTATTCCGAACATAGCTACCCGGCAATGCCACTGGCGTGACAACCGGAACACCAGAGGTTCGTCCACTCCGGTCCTCTCGTACTAGGAGCAGCCCCTCTCAAATCTCAAACGTCCACGGCAGATAGGGACCGAACTGTCTCACGACGTTCTAAACCCAGCTCGCGTACCACTTTAAATGGCGAACAGCCATACCCTTGGGACCGGCTTCAGCCCCAGGATGTGATGAGCCGACATCGAGGTGCCAAACACCGCCGTCGATATGAACTCTTGGGCGGTATCAGCCTGTTATCCCCGGAGTACCTTTTATCCGTTGAGCGATGGCCCTTCCATACAGAACCACCGGATCACTAAGACCTACTTTCGTACCTGCTCGACGTGTCTGTCTCGCAGTCAAGCGCGCTTTTGCCTTTATACTCTACGACCGATTTCCGACCGGTCTGAGCGCACCTTCGTACTCCTCCGTTACTCTTTAGGAGGAGACCGCCCCAGTCAAACTACCCACCATACACTGTCCTCGATCCGGATAACGGACCTGAGTTAGAACCTCAAAGTTGCCAGGGTGGTATTTCAAGGTTGGCTCCACGCGAACTGGCGTCCACGCTTCAAAGCCTCCCACCTATCCTACACAAGCAAATTCAAAGTCCAGTGCAAAGCTATAGTAAAGGTTCACGGGGTCTTTCCGTCTAGCCGCGGATACACTGCATCTTCACAGCGATTTCAATTTCACTGAGTCTCGGGTGGAGACAGCGCCGCCATCGTTACGCCATTCGTGCAGGTCGGAACTTACCCGACAAGGAATTTCGCTACCTTAGGACCGTTATAGTTACGGCCGCCGTTTACCGGGGCTTCGATCAAGAGCTTCGCGTTAGCTAACCCCATCAATTAACCTTCCGGCACCGGGCAGGCGTCACACCCTATACGTCCACTTTCGTGTTTGCAGAGTGCTGTGTTTTTAATAAACAGTCGCAGCGGCCTGGTATCTTCGACCGGCGTGGGCTTACGCAGTAAATGCTTCACCCTCACCGGCGCACCTTCTCCCGAAGTTACGGTGCCATTTTGCCTAGTTCCTTCACCCGAGTTCTCTCAAGCGCCTTGGTATTCTCTACCCAACCACCTGTGTCGGTTTGGGGTACGGTTCCTGGTTACCTGAAGCTTAGAAGCTTTTCTTGGAAGCATGGCATCAACCACTTCGTCACCCAAAGGGTAACTCGTCATCAGCTCTCGGCCTTAGAATCCCGGATTTACCTAAGATTCCAGCCTACCACCTTAAACTTGGACAACCAACGCCAAGCTGGCCTAGCCTTCTCCGTCCCTCCATCGCAATAACCAGAAGTACAGGAATATTAACCTGTTTTCCATCGACTACGCTTTTCAGCCTCGCCTTAGGGACCGACTAACCCTGCGTCGATTAACGTTGCGCAGGAAACCTTGGTCTTTCGGCGTGGGTGTTTTTCACACCCATTGTCGTTACTCATGTCAGCATTCGCACTTCTGATACCTCCAGCAAGCTTCTCAACTCACCTTCACAGGCTTACAGAACGCTCCTCTACCGCATCACCTAAGTGATACCCGTAGCTTCGGTGTATGGTTTGAGCCCCGTTACATCTTCCGCGCAGGCCGACTCGACTAGTGAGCTATTACGCTTTCTTTAAAGGGTGGCTGCTTCTAAGCCAACCTCCTAGCTGTCTAAGCCTTCCCACATCGTTTCCCACTTAACCATAACTTTGGGACCTTAGCTGACGGTCTGGGTTGTTTCCCTTTTCACGACGGACGTTAGCACCCGCCGTGTGTCTCCCATGCTCGGCACTTGTAGGTATTCGGAGTTTGCATCGGTTTGGTAAGTCGGGATGACCCCCTAGCCGAAACAGTGCTCTACCCCCTACAGTGATACATGAGGCGCTACCTAAATAGCTTTCGAGGAGAACCAGCTATCTCCGAGCTTGATTAGCCTTTCACTCCGATCCACAGGTCATCCGCTAACTTTTCAACGGTAGTCGGTTCGGTCCTCCAGTTAGTGTTACCCAACCTTCAACCTGCCCATGGATAGATCGCCCGGTTTCGGGTCTATTCCCAGCGACTAGACGCCCTATTAAGACTCGCTTTCGCTACGCCTCCCCTATTCGGTTAAGCTCGCCACTGAAAATAAGTCGCTGACCCATTATACAAAAGGTACGCAGTCACCCAACAAAGTGGGCTCCCACTGCTTGTACGCATACGGTTTCAGGATCTATTTCACTCCCCTCTCCGGGGTTCTTTTCGCCTTTCCCTCACGGTACTAGTTCACTATCGGTCAGTCAGTAGTATTTAGCCTTGGAGGATGGTCCCCCCATATTCAGACAAAGTTTCTCGTGCTCCGTCCTACTCGATTTCATGACCAAGAGATTTTCGCGTACAGGGCTATCACCCACTATGGCCGCACTTTCCAGAGCGTTCCGCTAATCTCAAAGCCACTTAAGGGCTAGTCCCCGTTCGCTCGCCACTACTAAGGGAATCTCGGTTGATTTCTTTTCCTCAGGGTACTTAGATGTTTCAGTTCCCCTGGTTCGCTTCTTAAGCCTATGTATTCAGCTTAAGATACCTAACTTATGTTAGGTGGGTTCCCCCATTCAGACATCTCCGGATCAAAGTCTGTTTGCCGACTCCCCGAAGCTTTTCGCAGGCTACCACGTCTTTCATCGCCTCTGACTGCCAAGGCATCCACCGTATGCGCTTCTTCACTTGACCATATAACCCCAAGCAATCTGGTTATACTGTGAAGACGACATTCGCCGAAAATTCGCGATTAAACTCACAAATTTTACCTTAGCCTGAACAACACCAGTGAAAGTGTTATCCAGTCTATCTTTCTATCACATACCCAAATTTTTAAAGAACGATCTAATCAAAGACTAGAAATCAACATTCATCACCATCTTGGTGGAATGCTCATTTCTAAGCTTTCAACAAACAGAAGCAGTAGTGGTGGAGCCAAACGGGATCGAACCGTTGACCTCCTGCGTGCAAGGCAGGCGCTCTCCCAGCTGAGCTATGGCCCCGTATTTCTACAGGCGTTTCCCACACAAAATTGGTGGGTCTGGGCA
>NZ_AKJK01000093.1 GCF_000282375.1 Pseudomonas sp. GM50 | reverse complement strand
GCCGGCAACACCGGCAGCGGCACCACCAGTTCCGGCAACTACACCATCGATACGGTGCTGCCGACCGCCACTATCGTGGTCGCCGACACTGCGTTGAGAATCGGTGAAACGTCACTGGTGACCATCACCTTCAGCGAAGCGGTCAGCGGTTTCAGCAACGCCGACCTGACCATCGCCAACGGTACGTTGACCGCGGTGAGCAGCAGTGACGGCGGCATCACCTGGACCGCGACCTTCACCCCGACCGTCAGCATTACCGACGCGACCAACCTGATCACCCTGGACAACAGCGGTGTGCAAAACGCTTCGGGCAATGCCGGCAGCGGCACTACGGATTCCAACAACTACGCGATCGATACCGTGCGGCCTACGGCAACCATCGTGGTGGCGGACACGGCGCTGAGAATCGGCGAAACCTCGCTGGTGACCATCACCTTCAGTGAAGCGGTCAGCGGTTTTACCAACGCCGACCTGACCATCGCCAACGGCACATTGAGCGCGGTGAGCAGCAGCGACGGAGGTATCACCTGGACGGCGACCTTCACACCTTCCGCGAGCATCAATGACACGACCAACCTGATCACCCTGGACAACACCGGCATCGCGGATCTGGCGGGTAACGCCGGCAGTGGCACCACTGATTCCAACAACTACGCCATCGACACCGTGCGTCCGACCGCCACGATTGTGTTGGCGGATACAACACTGGCAGCGGGCGAAACCTCGCTGGTGACCATCACGTTCAGTGAAGCGGTGAGCGGATTCACCAACGCCGACCTGACGATCGCCAATGGCACCCTGACTGCGGTGAGCAGCAGTGACGGCGGGATTACCTGGACCGCGACCTTCACGCCAACCGTCGGCGTGAGTGACCCGAGCAACGTCATCACCCTGAACAATACCGGTGTGGCCGACATCGCCGGCAACACCGGCAGCGGCA
>NZ_AKJK01000092.1 GCF_000282375.1 Pseudomonas sp. GM50 | reverse complement strand
GCCTGCTCGCGATGAGGCCATAACATTCAACATCAATGTCGGCTGTTACACCGCCATCGCGAGCAGGCTCGCTCCCACAGGTGCAGCTTCCAGGAGAAGGGCATCATCAAATGACATGCGCCCGCTGCAATTCGGTCAATGACAAGGCCTTCAGACGCGCCAGCAATGGATCGCGGCGGTCCCGGGGATGCGCCAGTTCCACCGCCAGTTCCTGACGAATGCTGCTGGGGCGGTTATCCATCACCAGCACGCGATCGCTGAGGTACAGCGCTTCATCGACATCGTGGGTTACCAGCAGCAGGGCGATGGCGTGGCGCTCGGCCAGTTGCAGCAACAGATCCTGGAGTTTCATCCGGGTGAAAGCGTCCACCGCGCTGAAGGGTTCGTCCAGCAGCAAAACCTGCGGCCGCGAGTAGAGGCCGCGGGCAATCGCGACCCGTTGCGCCATGCCGCCGGAGAGGGCTTTGGGCAGGGCATGGGCGAAACCGCCGAGGCCTACTTCTTCGATCAGTTGGGCGACCCAGGCCTTGTCGTAATCGCTGTCGGCGCTGAAACCGATGTTTTGCTCGACCGTCAGCCACGGCATCAATCGCGGTTCCTGAAACACGAAGGCGACTTCGCCGGCGTTGTTGCGCAGTTCGCCCTGAAAGTCTTTTTCCAGGCCGGCGACAATCCGCAGCAAGGTGCTTTTGCCGCAGCCGCTGGGGCCGAGCAGGCTGACGGTCTCCCGGGGCTGCAATTGCAGATGGATGTTTTTCAGGACGGTGGTGGCGGCGAAGGTTTTGCGCTCGACGCGAATGTCCAGCAGGTGTTCGGTCATGGCTCAATCCCCTGTGCTTTGGCCGTTGAAGGTGTCGCGCCAGGCCAGGAAGCGTTTCTCACAGCCTGCGAGGATGCCGTCACTGAGTTTGCCCAGCAGCGCCAAGACGATGATCGCGGCGAGCACGATATCCGGGCGTGATGTTTCGCGCCCGTCGCTGAGTAAATACCCCAGGCCTTTGGTTGCGGCGATCAGCTCGGCGGCCACCAGAAACATCCAGGCCAGGCTCATGCCGCTGCGCAAGCCGGTGAACAGGCCGGGCAGGGCAGCGGGTAACAGAATCCGCCGCACCAATCGACGCCGGCTGAAGCCATACATCTGCCCGACTTCCACCAGTTTGCGATCGATGTTGCGAATCGCCGCGACGCCGTTGAGGTACACCGGAAAGAAAGCGCCAATGGCGATCAGGACGATTTTCGAGGTCTCGTCGATGCCCAGCCATAGCAGCAACAGCGGCACCCAGGCCAGGCTCGGAATTGAGCGCAGGCCGGCGAAGGTCGGCTCCAGCCAGGCTTCGGCTTCGCGGCTCAAACCGACCCACGCAGCGAACAGCAGCGCCAGACCGGCGCCAATGGCGAACCCCAGCAGCACCCGCAGCAGGCTAGTGCTGATGTGTTTCCACAGCGCGCCTTCGGCCAGGTCCCTCAAGGTCAGCGCGATTTCGCTCGGGGCGGGCATTTGGTAGGACGGCAGCCATCCAATGCGCACGACGAATTCCAGTACGAGGACGATCAATACTGGCAGGGCCAGGCCCTTGAGGCGCAATTGCCAGACATTGCTGAGGCGGCGTGGCGCGGGCAACGTCAGGCTGGCGGGCAGGTCTTTGCTGTTGCTGGTCATGGGGGTTCTCCAGTGACGGCTGATTTGAAGCAAGATCAAAAGATCGCAGCCTTCGGCAGCTCCTACAGGGAGAGGCGTACACCGTGGATTCATGGTTGTACCCGATCAATGTAGGAGCTGCCGAAGGCTGCGATTTTTTGATCTTTATTGACTCGCCACGGTTTGTTTGAAGCCGGTATCGATCAGCTGATCGATCACTTGATCGACATTCACCCCACGGCGAACCAGTTCTTCGGAGACCAGAATCGGTGCGGCAGCCTTTGAGGCGATCACATCCCTGGCGGTCAGTTGCGGGTTGCTCAGGTCGGTGCGCGACAGTTGCAGCCGGGCCACTTCCAGCGGCAGACCGGACTCGGTGGCGAGCAACTTCGCCAGCTCGTCAGGATTTTTCACCGCCCAGTCGCGAGCTTTTTCGTAGGCGCTCAGCACCGCTTCAATGGTTTTCGGATGCTCTTTGGCGTAGGTCTCGGTGACGCTGACCACGCCATAACTGTTGAAATTGGTGTTGCGGTACAGCAAGCGCGAACCGGCCTGGACTTCGCTCGCGGCCATGTGCGGATCCAGGCCGGCCCAAGCGTCGACGTCACCTTTCTCCAATGCGGTGCGACCGTCCGGATGTTGCAAGTGCACCAGCTCCACATCGTCCTTGGTCAGGCCGGCCTGTTGCAGGCTGCGCAGGGTGAACAGGTACGGGTCGGTGCCTTTGGTCGCGGCGATTTTCTTGCCTCTGAGGTCGGCCACGGTTTTGTACGGCGAATCCTTGCGCACCACCAACGCCGTCCATTCGGCGCGGCTGTATACGTAAACCGATTTGATCGGACTGCCATTGGCCCGGCTGAGCACGGCGGCGAGGCTGGCGGACGAGGCGAAGTCGACACCGCCGCTGTTGAGGTATTCCAGCGAGCGGTTGCTGCCCTGGCTCAGCACCCAGCTGACTTTGGTCTGTGGCAGGGCCTTTTCCAGAAAGCCGAAGTGTTTGAGCACCAGGCTGACCGGCGAGTAGTAGGCGTAGTCCAGATGCACTTCGGCCGGTGGCGTTTCAGCCGCTTGAGCGAAGGTCGGCAGGCATAGGGCCAGTGCGCAGGCGCTGAGCAGGTGCCTGACGTTGGGAAAGCGGAAGATCGGTTTCATGGGACAGCTCCTGGCAAGGCGGCGAGATTCTTATTTCCGAAAAATCATTTTTCGTTAGTGCGTCCTGCGTTAAAGGAATATTGCAGGCTCTGTGCCATGTCCTGGAATTGCCGGTTTATCAGGGGTTGGAGGCGGATGGTGGGGTATCAGCGTGCACCGGGGAAAACAGTCTGTTGAGTCACTGTTGCTAGGTAAACACTGACTGTTCGCGGTCATGAGCTTATGCATAAATAGAATTTAATCAGGGTTTTACAAGAGCGTTATGGTCTATAAAAATATCCCTCCAGGAGCCCCTGATGAACCTGTCCCGATACTTGCGCGGTCTGTTGGCCAGCGCCCTGTTTACCGTACCTTTGAGCTACGGTGCCGACCCCGTGGTGTTGCACGTCGGCGATCAGAACTACTACAACATTCGCGCCTCGGTGGAGGCATCGGGTGTGCTGCAAGGAGCGCCCTACACCGTTGACTGGAAGCACTTCCAGGCCGCTGCGCCGCTGGCCGAAGCGCTGAATACCGGCGCGTTGGACCTGGGTTTTCTCGGTGATTCGGGGTTTCTGTTTCTGGCCGCCAAACAGGCACCGGTCAAGCTGATCGGCGTGTCGCGGCAGAACCCGGACACCATCGCCTTGCTGGTGCCCAAGGACTCGCCGGTGAAAACCATCGCCGATCTCAAGGGCAAGAAAGTCGCTTACTGGCCCGGCGCCTGGAGCCAGCAACTGACCCTGCGCGCCCTGGAACAAGCTGATTTGCCGGACAACTATGTCGACTTCATCAAACTGATGCCAATCGACGCCGCTGCCGCGTTACCCCAAGGCAGCATCGACGCGTTTCCGGTCTGGGAACCCTACATTTCCCAGCAGATTCTGTTCTCCGGCGCCCGGCCAATTCTTACCGCCAAAAACCTGATGCCCGGCCTGAGCGCCATCGCCGCTTCGACGCCTTCGATCGACAGTAAACGCGAAGCCATTGCCGACTTCCTGGTGCGCCTGAAAAAGGCCCGGGCCTGGGTCGACACCCACACTGACGAGTACGCCGATCTCTGGGCGAAAAAGGCCAACCTTGATCAGAACGTATCGCGCCATTGGCTGCGCCAGGCGCACATGAGCGTCGGCCCGGTGGATCAGCAGGCCGCGGCGGATCTGCAAAGCACCGCGGACTTCCTGTTCAAGGTCAAGGCACTGCCGGCCGCCCTGGCGACGGCACCGATCATCGACAGCTCGTTCCAGCAGGCGCTGGCGCAATAACCGAAAATCGAAGGCATAACGCGAGTCCGGGAGCGCGCGCTGGAACCAAACACTGTGTACCCTTATCCAACTTCGGCTTGCAGCGATCTGCGGGCCGGTCAAAGGGATAAATGGGCGAGGGGTTTTTGCCATTAAACGTGAGCCGCAAGGTCTGGTCCAAGGCAAAACATGAAGCAGCTGGTCAAGGTTCTCTCCGCGTTCGCCATCGCAGTCGGCCTGTTTGGCTGCATCGCCGCGCCCATTGATATGACGCCGCAGACGCAACAGCGTTTGCGCGAGCAAGCGCCGATACGCTTTTTGCTGACCTTCGACGACGGGCCCAGCGCGTCCGGTTTTTACAACCCGACGGTCACCGTGCTCGACAGCCTCGCACGCAATCCGCTGCAACCCGACATCAAAGCGGTGTTCTTCGTGCAGACCCGTGACTCACGCGCCGGCGGCAGTGAAGCGGGTCGGCAGATCATGCGTCGCGAACACGCCGAAGGTCACCTGTTGGGCTTCCACACGGCCACGCGCCGGCACACCAACCATCGTTCACTGGACCCGGAAGAACTGGAACAGTCGCTCACTGATGGCAGCGCAGATATTGCCGCGATCACTGGCGCCTCGCCGACCCTGCTGCGCCCGCCGTTCTGGAACTATGACAAGCGTACCTTTGCGGCCTATCAACAGCATGGCATGCACGTGCTGCTGACCGACCTGAGCGCCAATGACGGCAAGATCTGGGGCTTCAACGCCAGCCCTCGTCGGCGGGCCAATATGCTGCGACAGTTGTCCGAAGTCCGCGAGCGCATCGCCCTCGGCGAGTTGCCGACGGTGGACGGGGTGATTCCGGTGGTGGTGACCTTTCACGACCTGAATCGCTACACCGCCCGGCATACCCGCGAATACCTGCAAATCCTGCTGGACAGCGCCCGTGCCACGGGTCTAGTGACGGCGCAACAAGCGTTTTACGACGATACGGCAGCACTGCAGCGGGCGGCCATGGCGCGTACTGTCCGTGACAGTTCAGAGGCGGTTGAGCTGCCTGGGATCTGGAACTGGTTGTGGGACGGGGATGCTCACTGAACGATGCCGGACGATTAACAGTTGAAAGTGAGAAGTAGCTAACATTAATTGTTAGCGTTTACTGGCGCGGGTTTATTGAAGTTGATCTACGCTTGAGTGGATCCAATCGGAAAACCGTCCCCGAGGGTGCTCGCCATGGTTCCAGTTCCCCAGCTTTGCGGCATTGTGGAGTCAGGTTTCAAACCGTTGTCCTGCGAATGCACCGTGAATCGAGATGAAACATTGCGGATCAAGGTCTTCGATCACAGCACCGGTCGGATTGAGCTATTGATCACCGGCGTATCGCCCGACGAGTTGACCAGTGTCCGCGATATTTCCAACCTGATCGGCGAACTTCGCACAGAAATGCGCGCCGGGCGCCGAGCCTTTGCCGGAGTCATGGCTTGATTTACGAACCTTCGCGCGGCAGCAGTTCATCGATCATCTGCAAACAATGATTCAACCCCGGCGATACATCGCCTACGCGCCGGCTGAGGATGATCGGCGAGGTGGCGTTGTCTTCCAGCACCGGGGTGAAGCCAATATCGTCGCGGTGCAGCAACTGCACTGAAGCCGGCACTAACGTCACCCCGATTCCCGCCCCCACCAGACCGATCGCCGTTTGCAGTTCGTTGGTCCATTGCGCCACGTTGATGTGCACGCCATAGGATTCAAACAACGCGATCACATGATCGGCATAACTGGGGCGCGGGTTGCCGGGGTAAAGCACAAAGGGTTCCTTCGCCAGTTCACGAAGGCTGATGGGCCTGGCGAGGAGCGGATGACCGGCGGGCAGGGCGGCGACCAGTCGATCTTCGGTGAGCACGGTCTGGAGGATGGCCGGGTCGTCGATGCGGATGCGCCCGAAGCCAATATCAATGCGCCCGGCCTTGAGCGCTTGCACCTGTTGCAACGTGGTCATTTCCGAGAGCCCCAACTCCAGCGCCAGCGGCTCGCCGCTGCGCAGTCGGCGGATCAGTTCCGGCAGCACGCCATAGAGGGTCGATGGCGCAAAGCCGATGCCCAGCCAGGTCTTTTCGCCCAGGCCGATTCGCCGTGTGTTGTCGCACACCTTGCCCAGTTGTTCGAGCAGGGCGGTGGAGTGTTCATGGAAAAACCGCCCGGCGTCCGTCAGCTTCAGCGGTCGGCCGCGCTCCAGCAGCAGCACCCCGAGTTCGTCTTCCAGTTGCTGGATCTGCCGGCTCAGCGGCGGTTGGGCGATGTGCAGCAGTTCGGCGGCGCGGGTGAAGTTGAGGGTTTGAGCCAACACCTGAAAATACCGCAGGTGACGCAGTTCCATGAGGCCTCCGCACATTGATCTGGTGAATACCTTTAAGGTATCGAGCCAGACCAATTCTATATTGGCCGCCTGGAAAAAGCCGTATGAGAATCCGTTCCAGAACTTTAAGAACCTGACGGGTATCGACATGCGTGCAACTGCCATTGAATCGATCGAGACGATCATCGTCGATCTGCCGACCATTCGCCCGCACAAGCTGGCGATGCACACCATGCAGAACCAGACCCTGGTGATCATTCGTGTGCGCTGTGCCGACGGCATTGAAGGTGTCGGTGAGTCGACCACCATTGGCGGTCTGGCCTATGGCAACGAAAGCCCGGACAGCATCAAGACCAACATCGACAAGCACTTCGCGCCACTCTTGATCGGCCAGGACAGCGGCAATGTGAATGCCGCAATGTTGCGCCTGGAGCGCAGCATTCGTGGCAACACCTTCGCCAAGTCAGGTATCGAAAGCGCCTTGCTCGACGCCCAGGGCAAGCGTCTCGGCCTGCCAGTCAGCGAGCTGCTGGGCGGCCGTGTTCGTGACGCGCTGCCGGTGGCCTGGACCCTGGCCAGCGGCGACACCGCCAAGGACATCGCCGAAGCGGAAAAAATGCTCGACCTGCGTCGCCATCGGATCTTCAAGCTGAAAATCGGCGCAGGCGAGGTCAACCGCGACCTGGCCCACGTCATTGCGATCAAAAAGGCGCTGGGCGATCGCGCCAGCGTGCGGGTCGATGTCAATCAGGCCTGGGATGAAGCAGTCGCGCTGCGCGCTTGCCGGATCCTCGGAACCAATGGCATCGACCTGATCGAACAACCGATCTCGCGCAATAACCGCGCCGGTATGGTGCGCCTGAATGCCATGAGCCCGGCGCCGATCATGGCCGATGAATCCATCGAGTGCGTGGAAGATGCTTTCAACCTGGCGCGTGAGGGCGCCGCTTCCGTGTTCGCCCTGAAAATCGCCAAGAACGGCGGCCCACGCGCCGTGTTGCGAACCGCCGCGATTGCCGAGGCGGCCGGTATTGGCCTGTACGGCGGCACCATGCTCGAAGGCGGCATCGGCACGCTGGCCTCGGCCCATGCCTTCGTCACGCTCAACACACTGAGCTGGGATACCGAGTTGTTCGGTCCGCTGCTGCTCACCGAAGACATTCTCAGCGAGCCATTGGTCTACCGCGATTTCCAACTGCACGTCCCGCAGACACCGGGATTGGGCCTGGTTCTGGATGAAGAGCGCCTGGCGTTTTTCCGTCGGGACAAAGTATCCAGGACCACATCCACTGCCGTTCATCAAGCCTGAGGAGGGCATCATGCTGTTTCACGTAAAAATGACGGTGAATTTACCGGTCGACATGAACCCCGAACGCGCCGCTCAGCTCAAGGCCGACGAAAAAGCCCTGGCCCAGCGCCTGCAAGAGCAAGGCAAGTGGCGCCATCTGTGGCGCATCGCCGGGCTCTATGCCAATTACAGCGTGTTCGATGTCGACAGCGTTCAGGAACTGCATGACCTGCTGATGCAATTGCCGCTGTACCCGTACATGGCCATCGAGGTCAACGCGCTGTGCCGGCATCCTTCTTCCATTCGCGAGGATGACCGCTGAACCCAGCCTGTTCAGTTCGCTACGCTAATAATTACAAGATGAGGAACCACCATGAACGTCAAGATTTCCCACACTGCCAGTGCCCAGAAGTTTCTCGAAGACGCCAGCGGTCTGCATAACGAAGCCGGCGATCCGCGGGTCAAGGCGCTGATTTACCGGATCCTGCGCGATTCGGTGAACATCATCGAAGACCTGGCCGTGACCCCGGAAGAGTTCTGGAAAGCCGTCAACTACCTCAACGTGCTGGGTGCGCGTCAGGAGGCCGGATTGGTGGTGGCCGGGCTCGGTCTGGAGCACTACCTCGACCTGCTGATGGATGCCGAAGATGAACAGGCCGGCAAGGCCGGCGGCACACCACGGACCATCGAAGGGCCGCTGTATGTGGCGGGTGCGCCACTGTCGGAAGGTGAAGCGCGGCTGGACGATGGCGTCGATCCGGGCGTGGTGCTGTTCATGCAGGGCCAAGTGCGCAACACCGCCGGCGAACCGCTGGCCGGCGCGGTGGTGGATGTCTGGCACGCCAACACCGGCGGCACTTATTCGTACTTCGATACCACTCAATCGGAATTCAACCTGCGTCGTCGTATCGTCACCGATGCCGAGGGCCGGTACCGTTTTCGCAGCATCGTGCCGTCGGGCTACGGCTGCCCGCCGGACGGTCCGACCCAGCAATTGCTCGATCAACTGGGCCGTCATGGTCAGCGGCCGGCGCACATTCACTTCTTCATCTCTGCGCCGGATCATCGTCACCTGACCACCCAGATCAACCTCGACGGCGATCAATACCTGCATGACGATTTCGCCTACGCCACCCGTGACGAACTGATCGCCAAAATCACCTTCAGCGATGATCCGCAGCGTGCGGCGGCCCATGGTGTCAGTGGTCGCTTTGCCGAAATCGATTTCGATTTCACCTTACAATCCTCTGCCCAGCCTGAAGAGCAGCAACGCCACGAGCGGGTGCGTGCGCTCGAGGACTGATACCCTCGACCAGCTGAACCTTTGTGGGAGCGAGCCTGCTCGCGAAAGCGGAGTGTCAGTCAACGTTGACGCTGATGGCCCTTTCGCGAGCAGGGCTCGCTCCCACAGGTCGGTCAACTGACACACCGTTACAACCACTGCCCTGGAATGGCCTGACGCAACCGATAACAACAATGAGAGTGAACCGATGATGCAAGCGCAATTGTTGAGTCATCGCAGCAGAGTCTTCGACCATGCCGACCCCTACGCGGTGTCGGGCTACGTCAATCAGCATGTCGGCAACCATTGCCTGCGGATGCCCAGGGCCGGCCGGCCGCTGGCCAGCCTCGATCATCGCAAATTCGCCAGCCTCGACCTGTGCCGCATCAGTTACGGCGCCAGCGTGCGGGTTATGTCCCATGCGCTGGACAGCATCTATCACTTGCAAGTGCTGCTGCGCGGCAACTGCCTGTGGCGTGGCCATGGTCAGGAACATTACTTCGCTCCCGGTGAGTTGCTGCTGATCAACCCTGATGATCCAGTGGATCTGACCTATTCCAGTGATTGCGAAAAATTCATCCTGAAAGTCCCCTCGCGGCTGCTGGAGTCGGTGTGCGAAGAGCAGCGCTGGCGGTATCCGGGGCAGGGCGTGCGGTTCCTGGAGAACCGTTATCAACTCAATGAACTGGAAGGTTTTGTCGGTTTGCTGGCGATGATTTGCCAGGAGGCGGAAGCCACCGAACAGATTCCCCGCGTGCAGGAGCACTATGCGCAAATCGTGGTCAGCAAGATGCTCGGCCTGATGAAGACCAATGTCATGCGCACCGATCCCGGCTCAGCCTCGGCCACGTTCGAGGCGCTGGTCGATTACATCGCGTGCAATCTCAAGCAGGACATCGACAGCGAAGAACTGGCGCGCCAGGCGCGGATGAGCCTGCGTTCGCTGTATGGGTTGTTCGAACGCAACGCGGGGGACACGCCGAAAAACTACATCCGGCAGAAAAAGCTCGAGCGTATTCACGCCAACCTGAGCGACCCGACCTGCAACGTGCGCAACGTCACGGAAGTGGCCATGGATTACGGCTTTCTGCACCTGGGCCGGTTCTCCGACAGCTACCGCAAACAGTTCGGCGAATTGCCTTCCGACACCCTCAAGCGCCGTCACTGAATAGGTTGCGATAAATAACCTGTGGCGAGGGAGCTTGCTTGTGGCGAGGGGGCTTGCCCCCGTTCGGCTGCGCAGCAGTCGTAAATCCAGCCGATGCGGTGTGCCTGACAGAATGCCGGGGGCCGCTTCGCGACCCGACGGGGCGATGCGGCGTTCCGACAAGCCCCCTCGCCACGGGTATGCCGTCGCATCACCTGCTGCACAAAACGGATACAGGTCTGCACCCCGCGGATAGTCCGCCCCATCCCCTCGTCCTAGCATGGCCCTGCCTGAATAAAAACAATGGAGGCGGCGGCCATGTCCCTGCGACCCGAATACCTTCACTCCCTGCTTGAAGACGACCCTGAGCAGGGCATCTATCGCTGCAAACGCGAGATGTTCACCGATCCGCGGCTGTTCGACCTCGAGATGGAACACATCTTTGAAGGCAACTGGCTGTACCTCGCGCATGAAAGCCAGATCCCCAACAACAACGATTTCTACACCACCACCATGGGGCGTCAGTCGATCTTTATCGCGCGCAACAAGGACGGTGAACTGAACGCCTTTATCAATGCGTGCAGCCACCGTGGGGCGATGCTCTGCCGGCACAAGACCGGCAACAAGAGCACGTACACCTGCCCATTCCACGGCTGGACCTTCAACAACTCCGGCAAGCTGCTCAAGGTCAAGGACCCGGCGGCGGCCGGCTACCCGGCGAGCTTCAATTGCGAAGGCTCCCACGACCTGACCAAAGTCGCGCGTTTCGAGTCTTATCGCGGTTTCCTGTTCGGCAGCCTCAAGGCCGATGTGGTGCCGCTGGTTGAGCATCTGGGCGAGTCGGCGAAGATCATCGACATGATCGTCGACCAGTCCGCCGATGGCCTGGAAGTGCTGCGCGGTTCCTCCAGCTACATCTACGAAGGCAACTGGAAACTCACCGCCGAAAACGGTGCCGACGGCTATCACGTCAGCTCGGTGCACTGGAACTACGCCGCGACCCAGAACCAGCGCAAACAGCGCGAGGCCGGTGATTGCAACCCGACCATGAGCGCCGGCAGTTGGGCCAAGCAGGGCGGCGGTTTCTATTCCTTCGACAAGGGCCACATGCTGCTCTGGACCCGTTGGGCTAACCCCCAGGACCGTCCGCTGTACGAACGTCGCGACGAGTTGGCCCGGGATTTCGGCAAGGCTCGCGCCGACTGGATGATCGAGAACTCGCGCAACCTGTGCCTGTACCCGAACGTGTACTTGATGGACCAGTTCAGCTCGCAGATTCGCATTGCCCGGCCGATCTCGGTCAACCGCACCGAAATCACCATTTACTGCATCGCCCCCAAAGGCGAAAGCGACCACGCCCGGTCGAGCCGGATTCGTCAGTACGAAGACTTTTTCAACGTCAGCGGCATGGCGACCCCGGACGATCTGGAAGAGTTTCGCTCCTGCCAGACGGGTTACCAGGGCAGCGTTACCGCCTGGAACGACATGTCCCGTGGTGCCGAACATTGGGTGGAAGGCGCCGATGACGCGGCCAAAGAGATCGACCTGCATCCGCTGCTCAGCGGCGTGCGTACCGAAGACGAAGGCCTGTTCGTGCTGCAACACAAGTATTGGCAGCAAACCATGCTCAAGGCGTTGGCCGCGGAGCAGTCCGAACTGATTGCAGTGGAGGCTGTGCAATGACCATTACCTATGACGCGGTGCGCGACTTTCTCTACCGCGAAGCACGCTACCTCGACGACAAACATTGGGACGACTGGCTGGAGTTGTACGCGCCGGACGCGACATTCTGGATGCCGTCCTGGGACGACAATGACGAGCTGACTGAAGACCCGCAGCGGGAAATCTCGCTGATCTGGTACGGCAACCGCACCGGCCTGGAGGACCGCATCTTCCGCATCAAGACCGAACGCTCCAGCGCCAGCGTGCCGGACACCCGCACCTCGCACAACCTCAGCAACATCGAGCTGCTCGAACAGGCCGACGGGCTGTGCAAGGTGCGCTTCAACTGGCACACCCTGAGCTTTCGCTACAAGACCGTCGACAGCTATTTCGGCAGCAGCTTCTACACCCTGGATGTGCGCGGTGAGAACCCGTTGATCAAGGCCAAGAAAGTGATCCTGAAGAACGACTACGTTCGCCAGGTCATCGATGTCTACCACCTCTGAGGCCGCGTCATGACTCATTCCATTGCATTCAATTTCGAAGACGGCGTCACCCGGTTCATCGACGCCAACGCCGGCGAAACCGTGGCCGATGCCGCGTACCGCCAGGGCATCAATATTCCACTGGACTGCCGCGACGGCGCCTGCGGCACCTGCAAATGCTTCGCCGAGGCTGGCCGCTATGATTTGGGCGAGGACTACATCGAAGACGCCCTCAGCGCCGACGAAGCGCAGCAGGGTTTTGTCCTGACCTGCCAAATGCGCGCGCAGAGCGATTGTGTGGTGCGGGTGCCGGTTTCATCGGATGTCTGCCGCACCCGTCAGGCCAGTTACGACGCAACCATCAGCGCCGTACGCCAGTTGTCCGACAGCACCATCGCGCTGTCGATCAAGGGCGAGGCCCTGAGCAAACTGGCGTTCCTGCCGGGGCAGTATGTGAACCTCGGGGTGCCCGGCAGTGAGCAGACCCGCGCTTACTCGTTCAGCTCGTTGCAGCGCGACGGCGAAGTCAGCTTTCTGATTCGCAACGTACCCGGCGGCTTGATGAGCAGTTTCCTCACCGGCATGGCCAAGGCCGGCGACAGCATGAGCCTGGCCGGACCGTTGGGCAGCTTCTATCTGCGCGACATCCGCCGTCCATTGTTGCTATTGGCCGGTGGCACCGGTCTGGCGCCGTTCACCGCGATGCTGGAGAAAATCGCCGAGCAGGGCAGTGAGCATCCGCTGCATTTGATCTACGGCGTGACCAACGATTTCGATCTGGTGGAACTCGATCGACTCGAAGCCTTTGCCGCGCGAATTGCGAACTTCAGCTTCAGTGCCTGCGTGGCCAATCCCGACAGCCGGCACCCGCTCAAGGGCTACGTGACCCAACACATCGAGCCACGGCATTTGAACGATGGCGACGTCGACGTCTACCTGTGCGGCCCGCCGCCGATGGTCGAAGCGGTCAGCCAGTTCATCCGCGAACAAGGCATTGCGCCTGCGAACTTTTACTACGAGAAATTTGCCGCCAGCGCGGCCTGAAAATGTTCTGCGGTGACGCCCCTGTAGGAGCTGCCGAAGGCTGCGATCTTTTGATTTTGCTTTCAAAAAACAAGATCAAAAGATCGCAGCCTTCGGCAGCTCCTACAGGATCGCCTCGCCGGGAAGCAAACTTCGTCACGAGGTACACATGAACAGATTCCACGAAAAAGTCGCGCTGATTACCGGTGCCGCCCAGGGCATCGGCCGACGCGTGGCTGAACGCATGGCCGCTGAAGGTGCGCGGTTGATTCTGGTCGACCGCTCCGATCTGGTGTTCGAACTCCAGAAGGAACTGGGGCAGGGCAGCCAGGTACTTGCCCTGACCGCCGACCTTGAGCAGTACAGCGAATGCAGCCGCGTGATGCGCACTGCTGTCGAACGTTTTGATCGCCTCGATGTGCTGGTCAATAACGTCGGCGGCACGATCTGGACCAAGCCTTTCGAGCACTATGAAGAGCAGCAGATCGAAGCCGAAGTCCGCCGTTCGTTGTTCCCGACGCTGTGGTGTTGCCATGCCGCACTGCCATTCATGCTCGAACAAGGCAGCGGCGCCATCGTCAACGTTTCGTCCATTGCCACCCGTAGTGTCAATCGCGTGCCATACGGTGCGGCGAAGGGCGGGGTCAATGCGCTGACCGCATGCCTGGCGTTCGAAACGGCCGGTCGTGGCGTGCGGGTCAACGCGACCGCCCCCGGTGGCACCGAGGCGCCACCACGACTGATTCCGCGCAATGCCGCGGAACAAAGCGCTCAGGAAAAGCTCTGGTACCAGCAGATTGTCGACCAGACCCTCGACAGCAGTTTGATGAAGCGCTATGGCACGCTGGATGAGCAGGCAAGCGCTATCCTGTTTCTGGCCAGCGACGAAGCCTCCTACATCACCGGGATGGTCATGCCGGTCGGTGGCGGGGATCTGGGCTGACAGGCTTGCAACACACCCTCCATGAACGGGAGTCATCCTGATGAGCGACAAACCCACCATTGTGCTGGTCCACGGTTTTTGGGGCGGTGCCGCCCACTGGAACAAGGTCATCGCCGAACTGATCCACAAGGGCTACACGAACATCCGCGCGGTCGAGATACCGCTGACCTCCCTGGCCGACGACGTGATGCGCACCCGCAAAATGGTGGCGCAGGTGTCGGGACCGGTATTGCTGGTGGGGCATTCCTATGGCGGCGCGGTGATCACCGAGGCTGGCGATCAACCGAATGTCGTCGGGCTGGTGTACATCGCCGCGTTTGCCCCGGACGTCGGCGAAAGTCCCGCGAGTATTACTCAACAGCATCCACCGGCGGCGGCTGCGAACCTGGCCCCCGACAGCGACGGCTATTTGTGGGTCAAGCCTGAGCTTTACCACGAAAGCTTCTGTCAGGATCTGCCCGCCATCGACGGGTTGGTCATGGGCATTACCCAGAAAGCACCGCTGGCCAGCACGTTTGGCGACACCATCAACACAGTGGCGTGGAAGAACAAACCGTCGTGGTATCAGGTCTCCGCGTACGACCGGATGATCGCGCCGCAAAACCAGCAATCAATGGCGGTGCGACTGAACGCCAGGGAGATTCTGACCCTGAACGCCAGCCATGCGTCGCTGGCTTCGATGCCGGCCGAGATTGCCGGGCTCATCGACAAGGCTGCGACGGCATTGGCCAAAGCCTAGAGAGGCTGCGACCTACAAGCGGCGCTGGAACGCTTTGACGATTCTGAGCGTGGCGTCGCTTGTTTTCAGGTTCTGGACGGCGTCCAGCGGATGCCAGATGCAGTCATGGATTTCATTCTGTGGCCGAGCCTCTGCGATGTTTACAACCGACGCCTCGTAAACATGGTGCCGGGTGCTGGTCGTTTCCCATTCCATCAGGTACAGCATGTCATCGACCTCAAGCCCTGTTTCCTCGTAGAGCTCTCGTATGGCCGCGCCCGCAGCGGTTTCGCCAGGCTCGACTTTTCCGCCTGGCAAGGTCCAGCGACACTTGGGTTTGCGCACCAGGAGAATATGCCGATCCTGCTCGCAAATGACGGTTGCACGTACTTTCATGGGTTACTCGACTGCCGTTTGTCACAAAACAGTCATAAAAATGCAATATTCAGACCGACATCCGCAGAAGTGTCTGCTTCAAGGGTTGGAGTCGATAGCGCGGCTGAAAGTGCAATGAAATGCCGGAATCCTGACGCGACGTCTGGCTGGCACTTCAGTGAAGGTCGGGTGTAAGGTAATTGAGTCGATCCAGGACTATCACTGCCGAAATGGAGGTGACTATGAGCGTTCCGATGCTGACCAAAATGCACATGAACGGCTACGACGTACTCAGCGTGAACAACGGCCCCTGGCGGGTGTGCACCAAAGGTGACCGGCTGGGAGCCTTTGGCAGCAGAGAGGAAGCACTGGCCTATGCGGCTTCGCTTCCCGCCTACAGAGCCCGGTCGGGTAAAGCGTCGCGTAGCCACAAATCAGACAAATAGCGCGTTGTAGCAGCTGCCGAGCCTGCGTTCGGCAGCTGCTACAGGTCAGTAACCGCCGCCCATCCCGCCCGTGGAGGGGGAATATTCTCTGGCTTTTTGTTGGGCTCGACTCCATTGCGCGCAGGTCATGAAACTTTTGTGGTCGACCTTGCCCGTGCCATCGAAGCTGACATTGTACGGTTGCTGATGGCCGGCCTGCGTCAGCTTGTAGTCAAAACAGGTGCCCGGTTCCACCGTACGCGGTGTTATCGATACAGGCTGACCGCCAATCTGCTGGACTTGATCCTTGCTCATGCCGGTCTCGACCTTGGCGACCAGCGGTTGGTCTCGATAAACGTGTGATTCCGTGTTGCAGCCACCTGACGCCGCCAGCACGGCGATCAGCGCGCATAGAGGCTTGTTCATGACAGCGCTCTCTAGTGAACTTTCGTTCGAGTGATGGATTTTGCTTTTACTTCTTCAGCATAGCCCGCCAGTCGCTCTTCATCGCCCTGGAACAACGCGCACAGCCTTAGTGTTGCCTCTGCGTCCACGTCATTGCCGGCCTGGCGCAACTGATCGGCGATGCGCAAAAGCTCTACTGCCGACCACCTCAGGTCCGACGCCACGCCTTGCAGGTCACGCCGAAGTTGCTGTTCATATTCGTTAAGCCACATGATGACCTCCTGCAATTCCCCGCTACGAAATAGTAATCCCATTTACCAGTCTGGAGCGTTATGTTCGTCTGATCGCAAGAGAGTCGAAATCATGCAACAACCTGTCTACCAACTGCTGGAAGTCGCCAACGGCAAGCCGATCAAACTCTGGACCGAGGGTGTGCCGGTTGAAAGCGAAGCCCGGCAGCAATTGATCAATACCGCGAAGATGCCGTTCATCTTCAAGCACCTGGCAGTGATGCCGGATGTGCATCTGGGCAAAGGGTCCACCATCGGCAGCGTGATCCCCACCGTGGGCGCGATCATTCCGGCGGCCGTGGGGGTGGACATCGGCTGCGGCATGATTGCCGCGCGCACGTCACTGACCGCCGCCGACTTGCCAGACAACCTGCACGGCCTGCGCAGCGCCATCGAAAAGGCCGTGCCCCATGGCCGCACGTTGAGCCGTGGCCGCCGCGATGAAGGCGCCTGGAACCACGTTCCACAGCAGGCCGATCAAGCCTGGGCGGCGCTGAGCTCACGGTTCAAGGCGATTACCGACAAATACCCGAAACTCGCCAGCACCAACAATCGTCATCACCTGGGCACCCTCGGCACCGGTAACCACTTCATCGAGGTCTGCCTGGACGAGGCCAACCGCGTCTGGTTCATGCTGCACAGCGGCTCTCGCGGCGTTGGCAATGCCATCGGGACCCTGTTCATTCAATTGGCCCAGGCGGACATGCGCCAGCACATCGCCAATCTGCCGGACCGCGATCTGGCCTATTTCAAGGAAGGCAGCCGGCATTTCGATGACTACGTCGAAGCGGTGGGCTGGGCTCAGGACTTCGCCCGGCAGAACCGCGCGTTGATGATGCAGGCGGTGATTCAGGCCGCGCGGCAAGTGATCCGCAAACCCTTCGAGGTCGCGCTGGAAGCTGTGAACTGTCATCACAATTACGTGCAGAAAGAGCGGCACTTCGGCGAAGACGTCCTGGTCACCCGCAAGGGCGCGGTGTCGGCGAAGAAGGGCGAACTGGGGATCATTCCCGGCTCCATGGGCGCCAAAAGCTTCATCGTTCGGGGGCTCGGCAACGAGCAATCGTTCTGTTCCTGCAGCCACGGTGCCGGTCGGACCATGAGCCGCACCAAAGCCAAAAATACCTTCACTGTCGCAGACCAGATCCGCGCGACCGCTCATGTGGAGTGCCGCAAGGATGCGGCGGTCATCGATGAGATTCCGATGGCTTACAAGGACATCGACAAAGTCATGTACGCCCAGCGTGATCTGGTGGAAGTGCTGCACACCTTGCGACAGGTGGTCTGCGTGAAGGGGTAGTGAGGGAACCGCTTCCATTGGTCGGGAACATTAACGCGAATGAACAGCTCTGCTGTCGTATTGAGGTAATGATTCATTCGCTAGGGAGGCCATCTCAAATGACGACTACCGATGATTTCAGACACCATGCGCATGAGCTGATCGTTGACCTGGATACGGCAACCACGGAAATGATGAAACTGATCTCGGCCCATCAGTTGAGCGGCCCGGAATGGGAGCGGGTCACGAAATGGCAGCATGAAGCGTACGAGCGATGGATGACGTACCTGAATGCGAGGTCGTATCCCGATTCCGGCTCGGGGGCCGAGCCGGGGCAGGGCGAAGCCCCTGTATAGAGTGCGTCGGGTGTCCGCTGGATGTCTGCGCAAGTACAGGCTACATTTCCCGTTTTTCAGGATAGGGAAGCGTTATGCGCATGTTGATAGCGGGAACAGCGGTGGCTGTATTGGCGGGCTGTTCATTACCCGCATCCGTGGTGCCCGGCGAGCCCAATATCAGCAAATACAGCGATAAGGCGCCCAAGGAATATGCCGCGTGTGTATTGCCGTTGTGGCGTCAGGACATTCCGGGATCGACGCAATCGGCGATTTCCAATGGCTACCGGATCACCGCACCGAGCATCATTACAGCTGACGAAATTCTGGTTATCGTGAAATCGAAGGATGGCAGCCAGGTATCGCTTTACCAAGGTCCACCGTGGGCCAAGTCAGGAGCGCTGCGCCAAGCTGTCCGGGATTGTTTGTAACGCTCGTTCGTGCTCCGTTGGGGGTGACGGCCTGTGCCGTATGTCGGAATCAAGGAACGGTCATTCCTGAAGTAACTTCCAAGAGCAAACAGTCCCCGGGAGTTTGGCTATGAATGATGATCGAAAAAAGGCAGCCCTCGATGCCTGGTACCGGCTCTTGAGAGAGCCGGAGGCCGGAATGGATTGTGAAGAACACTACGACAAATTGCTGAAAGTGGCGGATGAAATGGAGGGCGCCGGGCTCATCAACAACGCCGAATGGCGTGAACTGGTGCGCGATGCGCGGGGGGCTTTTTCCGCTGCAACCGATGGCGTCGGGAGTGGAATAGTCAGCAGATGACTTAAAAATAGTGTGGATATTTAATGGGTTAGGAGATTTAGTAACTGGATAGTGACTCAGAATATCTTGTTACAAGTCGCGCGATTGGGTAATATCGCCCCGCGTTCACCACCACGGTTTATGCATTTTTAAAGCCCAGGCGTCCATCAGCTGCCTGGGCTTTTTTTTTGTCTGGAATTTGGAATGGCTTATGAGCGCGCTGCCGGCAGAGAGCCAGCAGCGTCGATGATGAGCATGATGGACAAAACGTTATTGATGCCTGTCGTTACCCGACTGGATCAGCCTTGCGCCGATCGCTGCCGGACGGGTTGCCAGTGTCAAGAAGCCTCCTTTCTACCAGGACATTTTTCAGGGCCTGGCGTGCCGAAGGGCTTAACTGATCTTCTCTCAGCTTGAGTTCGAGCAAGATGGGGTTGGACCATCCACGATAGGTTTGCTCGGAAATTCGAGTAGATGTCATCTATCTCTCCTTTGATGAATCGCCCGACAACACAGTGGGCGAAGTCCTGTGCGCTAAAAATCCTAGTTGAGGAAATGACTTGTCGCCAGTGAACGGATTGCAATGAGGTGCCGATCATCCTTCGCGACGCGGGTAGCCTGCGATTCGGGCGTAAACTAAAGAGGCTACCTCACCAAAAGGAGCCGCATATGATCGCCGACCAAATGAATAGACAGGAGTCGGAGCAAAGCGTTGTTTGGGATCAATACTTCTGTGCCGCGTTGATTGCGGAAAGCAATCTGACGGCACCGGTGGTAGGAGAAGCCACCCACGAAGACAGGCAGAATCTGTTAATCCAAAGGGCCAAAGCACTCGCCGACAAGATGCTGGAAAACAGAAGATAACTTGAGCCCAGCCATTGCGCTGGGCTCTTCACTTTTTGATGTGCTTATCTTTCTGCCAAGTGAGCGCTCCTTGGTCGCGGATCGTCTACAGTTGGTAATTCATGGATACGGAGATCGAACATGAAGTGCCTAATCTGTCAGGCTGCCTCCAATGCTGTTCACGCGGCTGGAGACTGGTCAGAAGTCAAATGCTCGGCCGGATGTGGACGCTACAAGGTCTCGGCGAACCTTGTGGCGAAAATGAAATTCAAGAACGAGTTCTTTGACATCGAACGCACAAGACGATGGCTTGAGATGTCCCGAATCGATGAACCGGTGCCGTTGATATCCACCTATGACTACCACGTTGCCTTATTGCATCGCGACACCGAGGAGAGGTCGGTCATCGCGCCGACTCGCGCCAGGCAGCCGCTGACTTCGGATTAGAATCCGCCCCCCGATGCTGACGCAGACTTTGTAGGAGCTGCCGCAGGCTGCGATCTTTTGATCTTCAGCGCTTCCTGAAAGATCAAAAGATCGCAGCCTTCGGCAGCTCCTACAGGGCTCACGCAGGTATTGCTCGATCTATCGACAAAAAACAAGCAACCTCCATGGATAGCCCCTGTCGATATCAACATGTCCCCGCTATTCGTCATCACACCTACCCAGGTTGTCATCATTTATGGCGGGCTGAAAGCGGCTAACTGAATGATCAGGAGGTGGCTATGAGCTGTCCGCTTTGTGGAAACACTAATGCGCTGGAAGATCTTTCGTTCGGCGGTGGCTTGCGTATTTATTGTGAGCCGTGCGGTGGTTTCTATCGGATTTCAACAACCCTGAATGCCTTGGCCGACGGAAAAACCTATGACACCGAGCGCACTCGAGCCCGACTGAAAAAGAAGCGTGAAACCGACCAATTGGAAGACCAGGAGCCGGCGCTAGGCGCGGAGGACAAGGACCTGCTCGTCGAGCCAAACTGATGTTTCGTGCAATAAGCATGCGACCCGAACGACGCACTGGGTGTGGGAAGGTTATCTCGGCGAGACGGTTGCGGCGGATGTGTGCACAAGGACTCGCCTGACCCTGAAGCCGGCTTTCGAACGGGATTCCAGGCCAGGCGAGCGCGCCAGATCCATGCGAGCTTTGATCCTGATGAACGCTTAAGCGGCCCGTTAATGAGCCTGTGCCACTCCGCGCAAAACCGTAGCAGCGGCGGATTGAGATCGAGTGCTGGCAATGTTTCCCAGCGACACAACGCCAACCAGACGCTTGTCTCGGTTGAGCACGGGCAGGCGACGCAGTTGCACGTCCGCCATGTTTTTTGCCACATGCTCTATGTCTTCATCCTCAAAGCAATAGCGGATGCCGCCAGTCATTACTTTACTGATAGGGGTTTTGCCGGGGAGTCCTTCGGCTACGGCCCTGATGGCTATATCCCGGTCCGTGATCATGCCAATCAGACGCTCTTGCTCCTCAACCATGATGGCGCCGCTATCGATCCTGGCCATCATGTTCGCGGCCTCCTGGATTGTCTGGCTTGGCTTGGCTGTTAAAACATCTTTCGTCATAACTTCCGAAATCTTCATGAAAAGACTCCTTTAAAGTGATGCTTCAGTGATTAAGGGCTGCCAATTTTTTCGACTTGGAGGGGAAGTGCGGGTTCAGATTGTTTTATCCCCGCTCGTCATGGTCGCGGGGCGTCACTGGGGATTCGTACAGGCGGGGTGAGTCTGCGGGCGAGTCATGTACTCAGGTCGTCGATAGGCTCTATCAGTTCTGAGCCCTGGTTCTTCACATTGCCCACAGCCATGTCCACTTTGAACCATTCGAAGACGTCGCAAGGTTCGCTTTGCTGCAGGAGAATCTGCTCGGCGCGCTCCTTGGGCGTGTAGGGATCAATCCATTCCCGGGCCAGTTCGGGATTGAGCGTCACTGGCCGACGGTCGTGAACATCCACCATGCCGCCTTCACTGTCCGCGGTGATGATCACGAAGCCATCATGCTCGTCTGGCTCCTTTTCGTACCTTGGATACTGACCAATTGCGGCGCACAGGATCGGCGCGCGATCCTTGCGACGGATCAGGTAAGGCTGCTTCTTCGGGCCGCCCTCGTAAACCCATTCAAACCAGTTGTCGATGGCAATGATTGCCCGGTGCGGCCATATCTCCTTGAAGAATGGGTCGTGGGCGACTTTCTCAACCCTGGCGTTGATCGGTGTCGCATGATCCCTGGCCCAGTGCGGTCGCCAGCCCCAACGAACCCTGTCGGCGTGCAGCATGTCGCTTTCCTCATGGAACAGGGCGAGCTGAGTCGACGGCGCGGCGTTGTAGAGCTCAAGCGGCTGATCGCCAGCATTGTTGACCAGGGCGTTGGGCATACTCAGCGCCGCCACGAACTCGTGAATGCCTCGATACTGCGAAAGTCGTCCGCACATGGCTGAGCCCTCATGCTTAATCCTGAGCTTAGACAATAGTTTCAGGGCGATCCATGAGGCGATCTGACATATCGCGAAGCCGATCAAGATTGGCCATGCTTGAGCTCGATATTCTGACGTCGGTCAAGGCTCAGCAGGCCGAGTGGGTAGGCTTGGTGCAGGTCAGCACATTCGACAATGAACCGAGCCAGCCAGACGACTGCATCCCATCACTGGGGGCGTACCCCGAGCAGCCGAAGTCGGATGGGGGTCAATGAACCGCCGGGGAGCTGGGGGCGGGGACGTGATCAAATCTGGAAATCTCTTTGATCCAGAAACGGCGATATTTAGTCTGGTCTGGCGACAGCGGTTTGTGATTTGACCAGGGATGCTCAGTTTTCAAGCTGGCGCGGTACACCTCCCATTCCTTCTCCTCGGCCACTTCCTTGGCCCTTTTCTCATCATCGAACCAGCCAAGTACATAAACTTCGCCCTGATCCATTCCATGCTCGATCAGCAGATAGATATCTTTCATAAGCTTGAACCCACTACTACACGTTCTGAAATCCCCTGATGCCGGGGCATTGTTTTGACTATTGGCAGGCACTTTTCGATTGTTGAGTATTATCGATGAATGGCGCGAAGTCGAACTTGTGTCCGATAGCCTGACTGATCGCGCCGCACAGGATCGGTGCCGCGTGATCCTTGGCCCGTCATCTCCCAGCGCCAATTAAACCGATGGCTCGTCACGTTGGCGAAATCGCTCGGCGCGGTCGACGCAGTGGGTCATCTGTGCCGCCGCATGAACGGTCAAGGGATGCTGGGTAAAACCGGGCCTGGGGGAAATGTAGTCGGCCATGTCCCGGGCAATGGCGAGCTGACGTTCCGAACCTTCTGCCAGCAGCGCGATGACCAGGTTTTCCAGGGCAATCACCCGCACACGCAAGTGAACCAGTTCGGCGTTGGTCAAGGCGGGCGGGGCGGTAAACGCGTCGCCATCGATGGATGTTGCGGCGTTTTGATCGTCCCATGTCGACAGGGTTGGATGGTCTGGTGCCTCAACGTTTGGGCAAGGATTTTTATTGAGCATGAGCGACGACTCCTAGTCTGTTCAGCCGTTAGAAGCTTAGCTGCAGGATCGTGATGGGGGGAGGGCAGAGCAGGAGCCAGCGGTGCGGCGATCCGACTTGCCGCACCGCTGGCTCCTACAGGTCCGATTTAATATCAAGCGTGGGTGATGGAAAGATCGCTGATGATGCACACCGAACCGTCTTCGGGGTCGGTGGTGTCGGAGTAATCGATCTGGTTGTACACACCGCCGTGGAAGGCCAGCGTTTTCGTGTCCCAGGTGTTGTCGAGGCGCATGATTGCGGAGGTCGATTTGACCCCGTTACAGCTCGCCGAAACGGAGACAGCGCCGCTCGAATTGGCGTGAATGTTGATTTTGAACAGTGCCCCGAGCGGCACGTCTTCCAGAACCGTCGTGTTCACCGGGTCTTCTTGAAGATAACTCGACCGGAACCCCATGGTGATCCGGCCTTTGTTCCAGAACACCTTTACCGGTGGTCGCTCTGAACCCTGCACATGAATCTGGCTGATCACGACCTTCTGCAGCGAGTTGACCTTCGTCAGCCGCATTTCTTGTCGGTTCCAGTGGTCAGCAGCGCTGGCGAACAGCCAATAACCTGGCTCTTTCCACTCGCAGCGGGTGCGGCGCGTGCTTTTGCTCGAAGCGCCGAGTGTCGGTGCCGTCATTTGCAGCGAGCCATCTGGAAGCATCGAAATGACTTCCGGACATTCAAGCAGTGCCCGCCAGCCGATGAGCTCGAGTGCGATGGGGTTGGTCTCGGAGATGGGAAGCGGTGTTGCGATTGTGTAGTTGCTGATGTCTACAGTCATGGTCATTTTCCTTAATTCATTGATGTCACCTTTTGCTCCATTGAGCCTTGCGCTTTTGATGTAGGCCTACATCCCACTGCCCACTCGATGAATGGGCAGAAGTGATGCTTTCGTTGCTGGGCCGGTGTTGTCTTGACTTGCAAATAAAAGTAGCAGTGCTGCTATTTAAAGTAAATAGCGCTGCTAATAATATTATTGAAAGGCACAAAAAAGCCCGCGCTTGGCGGGCTTCTAATCGATGACGGATCCTGCAGAGTGTCGTTCTGCGCCTGAAGTCGGGTCGCAGACATGTCCCAAGGCCACACCGCTCATTGAGCTTTCTGCAGCTTCATCCAAGGCGGTATTTCTACCTTGGGGCACTTCATCGCAACCATGCGGCGATTGAGTGCGAATACCTTTGAGTAATCGAGAGGCTCGAACCATGAGGTTTTTCTGCTCCGCATCCCATTTCCCGGCATTTGCCAAAAGACGGCGTCATTGAGGTACTTGCACTGCTCGAGCCTATCCGCCTCTGTGGCGGGCATTGGCATCGCCTCGATCTGCTTTTCGTACTCGGTCTTTTCCTTCGGCACGCTGGTGCATCCAGAGGCGAGGAGGGCTACGAGCAGAGGTGCCGTAATCCGTAAAATGTTCATGTCCATTTCCCTATGCAAATGCCTGATGCGGTCAATCAGCGGGCAAACATTCCCCACCAGAACACGTGGCCCAGAATCACGATTTGCTGTTCCTGGATTTCTGCAAAGGTGTAGTCCTCATCCGGGTGCTCGTCGCGATTGAAGCTGCGCAGGCGGATGCCCGTTGGTAGGCGGTAAACCTGCTTCACCCGTAGCTGACCGTTGTGGTTGATGGCGTACATGTCGCCGTCAACGATATCGCCCAGTGAACTCTTGCCGACGTTGATGCCTACGGTTGCGCCGTCACGCAGCACTGGCAGCATGCTGTTGCCGCTGACAACCACACACTTCGCGTTGCTGAACTGAACGCCGTTATGGCGAAGGTCCTTCTTGAAAAAGCGCAGCCGGGCGCTGTCGCTTTCCTCAATGACGAAACGGCCTGATCCGGCCGCCAGTTCCACTTCGCGCAGGAAGGGAACGTAGACCTCATCGTCATCCAGGGGCGTGTCGTCATCCCAAGGCTGGATGTCCGACATCATTACGCTTGGCTGAATGCGCTCGGAAGACTGGACGCTGGCAATGGTCGACATCAGGCGTGGGCTCACTTCGCTGGCATCGAAGCGCAAGGCTTTTGCCAGTTTCAGGAGTGCCTCGACGTTCAGTGGAACCTTGCCGGTTGCGTACTGACTGAAGGCGCTTTGGCCAGACCAGCCGCAAGCTTCAGCCACGTCCGCTTGAGTGAGATTTGATCCAGCCGCTTTAGCGGCAGACTTTCGCTGGTCGTAAATAGCCTTGAGCCTGGTGCTCTCGGCAACTTCTTCAGGGGTAAGGGGGCGGCGTGTTTTCATGGCGACAAGAGTATTAGCAGAACTGATATTTCTGCAAGTAGCGCTGATAGTAGTTTCCAGCGCACAAAAGCAGCTCTGCTGCTATGTGTGGCAGATCGCTCAATGAAGAACCCTGCGGCTCTCTCCAATCCTGATCCGATCGAGCGCCCGGTTTAACGCATCCAAGGCATCGAGGAGGGCTTTCGCCTCAGCTTCCCGGCCATCGCCCCAGAGGCGTTCAGCCATTTTGTTCAGCGCCTGGATAGAGCGCTCAATGTCAGCAGCAGTCGCTGCTTTGCTTTCCTGATGTTTCTTTGGCATTGATCAACCCTTCTTCAGGGCATTGCTTCATCAGCTTCAGCGTGAATACATCGCCCACCATAACACGTGGTCCGATGATGCTGATCTGGTGCTCCTGGATATGTTGGCGGTGTAGTCCTGTTCGCCTGAGCGTGTTGAACGCAGGGCCGGGACGCAGTCAGGCTCGCAAACGCCAGCCACTTTTTTGGCAACGATACCAATAATCTCAAAATTCCAGAGTGGTGGAGGGGATTGGTTTGGGCGCGGAGGGCAAAGCCACTGGCACCACATCGATCACGCAGGTGTGGTACGCACCGAGGCTTTCGCGATGGCCGATGCTGACCAGCGTAATGTCGGATGCCGCCAGCGCTTCGTACAGCCGTCGCTCGGCACTGTCGTCAAGGCCCGAAGTGGCTTCGTCGAGGAACAGCAATGGTGGCCGAATCAGCAAGGCGCGGGCCATGGCCAGGCGCTGTTGCTCGCCGGGGCTCAAACGCCGGCTCCAGTCATCGGTGCTGTGCAACGGCAAGTGCTGCAACTCTGTCAGTTTGAGCACGGCTTCCAGGCGTGCTTCGTCGATTTCGATAGCACCGGTCTCGCCGGTTTGATGCAACAGTTCATGCAACGAACCATTGGGCAGATAAGGCCTCTGCGGCAAGATAAGTAGGCCCTCGCGGTCCAGTTCGACGCTGCCCTGGTGCCGTGGCCACAACCCCGCAAGCGAGCGGAGCAGGGTGGTTTTGCCCACGCCGGAAGGCCCACGCAGCAACAGTCGTTCGCCGGGAGCCAAGGTCAGCGTCAGCGGTTCGAACAGCGGTAAACCGTGTTCGTTCAGCGGTGCAAAGTCATGCAACCGCAGGCCGGGAGTACGACGGGTAACGGGGTCGACCGGGGCGGGCAATGCCTCGAGTTCACGCCAGAAACTGCACAGGCGAGTCTTGGTCGCACGCCATTCGGCGATTTGCGGGTAGCTGCGAATCAGAAACGACAGTGAGGCCTGTATTTCGCCGAATGCCGAAGCGATCTGGGTCAGTTGCCCCAGTTGAATTTCTCGCGAGAAGAAGCGCGGTGACACCAGCAGCAGCGGCAAGGTAAAGGCGAATCGCTCATACGCCGCATTAATCCCCAGCAGGTGTTTTTTCGAGCGGACCAGCCTCGAGTAGTTGCTCAGCAGCAGTCCCAACTGTCCCAACAATTGCTTGCTTTCCCAACCCTGGCCACGGGAAAGGGCAACATTTTCTGCGTCTTCGCGCAAACGCGTCAGACCGAAACGAAAATCCGCCTCACGGCGTTGTTGCATAAAATTCAGCCCGATCAGCGGTTTGCCGATCCAGTGCGCAATACCACTGCCGATCACCGCGTAAATCAATGCCAGCCACAACATGTAGCCAGGGATGGCGACGGCATGTCCGGCGACTTCGAACTCCAGCGTGCCGGAAATGCGCCACATGATCATGCTGAACAGCACCACCAGAATGATCGCCTGTAGCAGGTTCAGGCCCAGGTCCAGGGTCTGCTCGACGAAGATCTTGCAGTCCTCGGCAATGCGCTGATCGGGGTTGTCGTAGGTCACGCTGTGAAAGCGGCTGCGGTAGTAGCGTTGGCTGTCGAGCCACTTGCCGAGAAAGGCCTGGGTGAGCTTTTCTCGCCAGCTGATCAGCAAGCGCTGCTGCACCTGGAACTTGGCCATGGTGCAGGCGATGAAGGCGACGTCGAGTACCAGCAACTCCACGACGTGATAACCGAACGCGGCGGCGTCCAGACTTTGCAACGAGTTGTAAAAGCCTAGGCTCCACTCGTTCCAGCGCACCTGGATCGCAATGATCCCGGCCACCGCCAGCATGGCCAGGGCGAGGGTCAGCCAGGCGCGGCGACGGCCTTCAGCCGACCAGTAAGGCGCGGCCAGCAACTTCATATCTTGGATGAACATCAGAGCGTCCTGCCTGGCAAACTCGGGGGTTGACCCGCCGTGTTGAGTCTTCGGAATTCAAAAAACGTGGTAGGTTAACAGTTCTCAAACTCAGTTACGAAGCCTCATGACGTCTCTTCAAACCACCGCTCGAATGCTCGACGAAACCCTGCTCGATCAGTTGTTTCGATTCGATGGCGCCTTTCTGCGCAGCACCTGCCGACTGAGCAGCCACGTCGAAGGCCGTGGGTTGAATGAGTTTCGCGATCCACAAACCTGCACTGACCTGTTGAGCCTCTACGCCCACTACTATCCCGCTGCGCCTCGGGCTGCACTGGTGTCGCAATGGTCGATGGACTTGATCTGCGTGACGCTGGCCTTGCCGCTGGCCGCGGCTGCGCAAAATCTGCGTTGTAGCGTGCGTGATCCCCATGTGGCGCTGGAAAACGGCATGCCCGTGGCTCAGGTATTTGCTGCCGGCGAAGTACTGCCGTTGAACGACCCGTTGGCCTTCGCGCAAAAACTGCTGACTGACGACATGGCGCCCCTGGTGCAGGCACTGGCCAGCGCCGGGCGGGTGGCCCAGCGCTTGCTGTGGAACAACGTGGCGGCGGCCATCGATGTCGCGCTCGATTACTTCCAGATGCCGCACGCGCCGCAATGGCGCGAGAGGCTGTTCCGGGAGCGGCACTGGGTCGATGGCACGCGCAATCCGCTGTACGGCTTCCTGCAACTGGCCCCCGGCCCGAGCGGCGTGCCATTACTGATGCGCAAAGTGTGCTGTCTGCACCACCAACTGGGTGATGTGCGCCCGTACTGCGACAACTGTCCGCTGGTGCCGGGCGCTGACGTCACGCAACCCCATCAGGCATAAGCCGCGTGCGCTTCCACCTGAGTGAGGCGGCCGTTTTCTACTTTCAGTACCCGGTCGGCCTGCTGGAAGTAAGCGTCATCGTGGGTGATCACGATCACGGTTTTGCCCCGGGCTTTCAGTTCCGGCAACAACTCCATGTAGAACACCCGCTTGAAGGTCGGATCCTGGTCGGCAGCCCATTCATCGAACAGATAAAACGGCTTGTCATCCAGATACGCCGACACCAGCGCCAGTCGCTTGCGTTGACCCGTGGACAGTTCCACGGTGGAAAAACGGTCGTCGACAATGCTGACTTTGTGTCCTAACCCCAACGCTTTCACATAACGCGTCGCTTCGGCGGTGCGATATTCGGCGTCCGGTCCATCGTCGCCCAACAAATGTTCGAACAGGTGAAAGTCAGCAAACACCGCGGCAAAGTGCTGACGGTATTGCTCGCGGTTGTCGTCATCCACTTCCACGCCGTTGAGCACCACACAACCGGTTTCCGGTGCATACAAGCCCAGCATCAGCATCGACAGCGTGGTCTTGCCACTGCCATTGCCACCCACCACAAACACCAGTTCGCCCTGTTCCAGCGTCAGGTCCACCGGGCCGAGCATGAAGGGATGATCCTCGTGCTCGCCGGGATAGCGGTGGCACACGCCGTTGAGCAACAGGCGCATCGGACCTTCACTGGCGAACACATTGCCGAGCGGCGCCGCTATCTGGGCTTCGGTGCTCAGCTCTGCGTCCAGTTGGCGAATGCGGTTCAGGGCGATGCTGGCTTGACGCAGCGAGGGCAGGGCGATCATCAGGTCGGAGATCGGTCGCACCAGATACAGCAAGGTCACGGTGAAACTGGTCAGCACGGTAATCGGTTGCGGCAGCCAGAACGGCACGATGAACAGCAGCACGCCGAGGTTGAGGTAAAACAACAGCGTGCCGAGGTTGGCCACCACCGAATACCCGGCCATACCGCGCAGGAAACGCACGCGAAACTCGTCGGCACCCGGACGGATGACTCGTTCGACAAAGGCTTCGCCGCGGGCGTTGTTCAGCTGCAATTCCTTGCTGCCTTCGATCAGGCTGCGGAAATGCTGATAGAGCACATCTTTTTGTTGTCGCACCCGTTCCAGATGGCTCAACGGCCCGCGTTCGGCCAGGTGAAACGCGATCAAACCGACCAGCAGGAACAACGCCAGAATCGCCAGCAATGACCACGACAACCAGGCCAGATAGGCAAAGCACGCCAGGGTCACCACGGCGTTGACGAACAGCAGCGGCACCCACTCGAACGCAGCGGTAAACGTGTGCACGTCTTCGGTGAGGATGACCAGCAAGCGGTGTTTGCCCATGCCTTGCAGGCGTTTGAGCGGAGTCGCGAGCAGCTTGCGCGACAAGTCGATGCGCATCTGGAAAATCGCGCTTTGGGTCAGGTGCAGCAGCGACAGTTCCGAACAGAGTTTGCTCAGCAGCATGCCGATACACAGCCCGAAAAACCCCAGGGCCAGTTCCGGCAGTTGCTGCGGGTTGGCCAACCCACGGTTGATCAGAATCACCAGCCCCGCACTGGCCAGACCGCCCAGTGCGCCAGTGATCGAGGCCAGAGCCAGCAGGCGTGCCGATTGGCGGTAGAGATAGAGAATCAGGTTCATGCGACGGTTTCCGTCGAGGCCATGGCCAGCGACTTGTTGAGTTGTTCATGGAAGGCGGACTGCCCGAGGATCGTGTCGTGATCGGCGGCGACCGGATGATGACAGGTTCGCTGACTGATCGCGTCCCATTGCACCGGCAAATTCGGGTGCTCGACAAGCGTCTGCTCGGCCCACCAGAGTTGCAGGGTGGCCTGCACGACGGGCACCGAATAGCCGCTGACCCAACGACGCGCGTCGGCCATCACATTCAAGGTCTGCTCGACATAGGCCAGCGGTGCATTGAGGCTCAGGCCGTTGGCGCTCGTCCATTGCACCAGGGCGAAACGCAATTGCTCCACGCGACCCAGTTCGGCAGTCGCCGTGCGCAGTTCCGTCAGACATGGCGCGGTGAGTCGCTGGCGACTGTCGCTGCTCAATTCTTGCTGAACGATGGCCTGCAGCGCATCCCACGCCAGCGTTTCATCCTCGGCGTGGAACGTGCTGTCGAACAATCCCAACCACTCAATCGTTTGCCCTTGGGCCTCCAGTTGCCGGGTCAGCTCCAGCGCGAGCAAGCCGCCCATCGACCAACCGGCCAAGCGATACGGACCCTGAGCCTGAATCTGGCGGATCTGCGGCAAGTATTCGCTGGCCAATGCAACGAGGTCCTGACTGCGCAGCGACTCGGGTAGCGGAATGCCGTACACCGGCAGCTCCTTCGGCAACGCGGCGACCATCGGCATGTAATGGTGAACCCCGCCCGATGGTTGGTGCAGGCAGAACAGCGGTGTCTGTCCCGTTTCACCAGCCTGCAAGACGATGACCGTCGCCTGGTCGTGGGGCTGGCTAATCTGCTCGGCAAGCCCGATCAGCGTCGGGTGCTGGAAGATCACGTTGACCGGCACTTCAATGCCGAGCGTGGCGCGCAACCTGGCAGTCATGCGCACCACCAGCAGCGAATGGCCGCCGAGGGCGAAAAAGTCGTCGTGACGACCGATCACTTCGGCCTCCAGCAATTCTTGCCACACCGCTGCGAGCACTTGCTCGATATGCCCTCCGGGCGCTGCGTAAGCCGCGAGACTGCGATTTGGCGCACGGGCCAGCAAGGCACGATGGTCGACCTTGCCGTTGGCGGTGCGCGGCAGTTGCGCCAGCCACTGGATGTCGGCGGGAATCATGTGCGCCGGTAACAGCGCCCCGAGGGATTCGCGCACGGCACTGGCCTGAAGTTGCGTGGCCGATTCGATGAACGCCCGCAAGCTCGGTTCGGTCTGGGTGGTGTCCAACAAGACCACCGCCAGTTTGGCGCCGCTGACGTTGCACAGCGCGGTTTCGATTTCGCCCAACTCGATACGGTAACCGCGCAGTTTGATCTGTGAGTCGGTGCGCCCGAGGAACAGCAGTTGTCCGTCCAGGTCCTGCCAGGCGAAATCGCCGGTTCGATACAGACGTTGACCATCGAGGGATGGATGACGGGCCTGGATGAATTTCTCGGCGGTCATCTGTGGCAGGCTCAGATAACCTTCGGACAGTCCCGGCCCGGCAATATGGATTTCACCCTTGAGCCCACGGGCCACGGGTGCACCGTCGCTGTCGAGCAAATACACCCGGGTATGAGCGATGGCACAACCGATGGGCACGGAACCCGGATCGGGACGACAGAGGGCGACAGTGCTCCACACCGAAGCCTCCGTCGGACCGTATTCGTTGTAGAGCTGCGCGTCGGGTTGACGCCGATAGTGACTGTCGACCAACGCTGGCGGGCAGCTTTCACCGGCGACAATCGCGGTATTCAATGGACTCGGGACATCGCCCAACTCGTCCAGGATCAAGGCGTACAACGAAGGCAGCGCCAGCAGGTGCGATACGCCGTGGCTGCGGATCAACCTGGCCAGTTGCAGCGGATCTTTCTGTTCGGTTTCGCTGGCCAGGTGCAGGCAACCACCCTGGGCCAGGCTCCAGAAGAGCCCGGCGATGGAGCTGTCGAAGGCGAACGACGACAGCAACAGGAAGCGTTGCACCGGCCGCGGATACCCCGCCAGCCGCGCCGCCAGCGAATGCAGGGCGTTGGCATGGCTGATGACCACACCCTTGGGCTGTCCGGTACTGCCCGAGGTGTAAATCAGGTAGGCCGGTTGATCCCGCGAGACGGTCGGCTCTTCCCGCAGCGGCACCACAGGCATCGCCTGATCAATCGCCAATGCGTTCGGTTGCCAGTCCGCCGGCAGATCTTGTACGCGAGCGTGATGGGTCAGCACCAGGCGTGCCTGGCTGTCGCGCAGAATATGCTCGATGCGCTCGGTGGGGTAGGCCGGGTCGATCGGCACGTAGCAGGCGCCGGCACGCAGGATGGCGACCAGTGCCACCACAGCATCGATGTCACGCGGCAGGAAATGCGCAATCCGCGCACCGGGTTCCAGGCCTTGGGCAAGCAATTGCTGAGTGAGGGCCGTGACGCGCTGATCCAGCTCGGCATGACTCAAGGTGCCGCTTGGGCCAGTGACCGCCGGGCGCTGAGTGTTGGAGGTCGAGCTCTGGGCAAAGCAGGCAGCCAGGTTGGGCAGGGCGAAAGTGGCGGCATAGAGCTGTTCTTGCGCCGGGCTTAAAGTCGGCGAAGTGGCCAATGCGCCGGTCACCCGTTGTTGCTCGGCGGTGCTGCAGGTTACCAGTTGGCTCAGGCTGGCGGCCGGTTCACGCAAGCTGTGCTCGATCACGCTCAGCAACTGCTCGGCGAGGAGTTCGACATGGGCGGGCGTGTAGAGCGCAGCGTCAAAATGCAGCGACAAACCACTGGCCGAGCGCGGCTGGTATTGCAACAGCAACGCACAACCAGCGCTGACACTGTCAGCCTGTTCGATCTGCCAACCGGCATCGTTCAGCGCACTGTGCGGCACGACCGCGAGTTCGCGATAACCCACGCCGGACAACGACGGCACATTACCCAAGTGGCTCGGGTAGCTGTCCCGGGCATCGTTGAGCAGGCCAGCGCGCTCGGTCAGTTGCTGGCATAACGCGGCAAACGACAGCTCGGGCGCCGTGTCGAGCGTCAGCGGCAGCGGCTCGGAAAACAGGCCGAGGGCATCACCCAACACGTCTGGACGCGTCTGGTTTTCGTAAGCCAGCGTCAGGCGTTCGGCTTCGCTGTAGCGTTGCCACACAGTGACCCAGGCGGCGAGCACAACCGTGCCGGTGCTGACGCCGAGGCTGGCCGCTTGCTGATCGAGGCGTTGCAGGGTGGAGTCGTCGAACGACAGCTGCATCCGCGCCATTTCGACAATCCCGATAGCCGGATTCTGCCGCTGCCAAGGCAAAGGCACGTCGGTAACCATCGCATTGAACTGCTCATCCCAGAACTGCCGGCCCTGGTCGTCCACCGACTCCAGGCGCCACGCCGCATAGTCGGCGTATTGCAGCGGCGGCTCTTGAGGCGCTGCTTGCACATAGCCCAGCGCCCATTCTTCGCCGAGGTAGCCCAGGCTGGTGCTGTCCAGATGCAAGGCCGGCAGGTGCAACGTTGCCGACCGGGCGTCCACCTGCAGTTCGATGCCCAACGCCTGCCAATCAGCGGTTGAATCGTCGATCACCTGCATCGGCAACGACAGGCCCGGCAGTTGTTGATAACGGGTACGCAGGATCTCGTGGCGTTGCATCAACGCCAGCAAACTGTTTTTCAGCCGTGCGCTGTCCAGTGGTTGTTCGCTGCGAATGCGCAGTGTGGCCCGCTGCGCTGACGGAGCCAGACGAGTGTGTTGCAGGCGCCACAGGTGCGCCTGTTGCGGTGACAGTTCGAAGCCTTCGAATGGCGTGTCTTCGTGAGTCTGAGTCATGCTGAGACCTGTACAAAAAAGTGGGACATGAGCGTCGATTGACCGATGACCATCATTGTTCGGCATCCTTCACGACGCTGCGGCGACGGGCCTGGCCCAGGGTGCTCTGGCGCGCGCTGCCGGCTTCACGCAGCGCGGCTTGAGCCTGGTCGCGGCGGGTCTGTTGCAGTTGATTAAGTGGCGCCAACAACTGGGCGACGCTGGTGTCAGCGTTCAGCACGAGTTGTTCCAGCAGGCAGACGAACAGACTGTCGAGCAGTTCGATGTAGGCACTGGCGTAACGCCCGGTGTCGTAGTCGTACACCACCAGCAGGCCTTCGCCGTCATCCACGACGTTGATCAGCAGGTCCACATCCGACGCTTGCGGTTCAAGTTCCCGCTCGCTGATCGCCAGACCCGGCAAATGCAGGTCCTGCTGGCGGGTGTTCTGCACCACCAGTTTGACCTGGAAGAACGGCGTGTAACGGGCGTCCCGCTGTGGCAACAGGTCGGCCACCAAGGCGTCGAACGGCAAATCCTGATGGGCAAAGGCATCCAGCGCCACGCGGCGGGCGTCGCTCAGCAACTGGTCGAACGTCTGCTGCGGCGCGACGCGGCAACGCAGCACCAACTGGTTGACGAAGAAGCCGACCATGTCTTCGGTCTGTTGCTGATGACGGTTGGCGATGTCGGTGCCGACCAGCAGGTCTTCGCGTCCGGTTTGCTGATGCAGCAACACGTTCAGCGCGCTGTGCAACACCATGAATGGCGAAGCCTCGCGAGCCGTGGCCAACTCGCCGATGGCCCGGGCCAGCGACGCCGGCAGGCGACGGCGATGCCGCGCGCACCCGCCGTGTTCGCGGGTCTGGGCGCCCGGCAACAATAGCGGTGCCGGGCTGGCTTGCAACTGCTGGCGCCAGTAGGCCAGTTGTTGCTGCCAGACTGGGCCCGGCAGGTGCGAGCGTTGCCACACGGCGAAGTCGGCGTATTGCAGGGCCGGGGTGTCGATTCGGGCAGCCGTGGTGCCAAAACCGATGTAGTCCGTGGCCAGTTGGTCCACCAGTTGCGCAATGGACCAGGCGTCCACCGCGATGTGGTGCATGGCAATGGCTAACACATGAGTCTGCGCATCCAGTTGCAGCAACCGTGCGCGAATCAAGGGTGCCTGCGTCAGGTCGAACGGTTGGCCGAAGACCTCGGCCAATTGCGCCTGGATGGCCGGCTCCTGTTCCTGCGCCGAGACTGCTTGCAGATCGCTGACTGGCAAGGCAAACGCCTGCGCCGCTTCGATCCGCTGCCAGGGTTCACCGTGATCGCTGTGCACGGTGCTGCGCAATACTTCATGGCGGGCGATCAATTGTTCGAACGCCAAGCGTAAGGCTTCGACATTCAGCGCCCCGGTCAAGGTCAGGGCGAACGGAATGTTGAAACCGCTGGATCCAGGGTTCAGCTGCTCGAGGAACCACAAACGCTGTTGGGCAAACGACAACGGCAGCGGTTGCGAACGGTCTGCCGCAGTGATTGCGGGCAGTGCCAAAGGTGCCGCCTGCAACCGCGCGTTGTCGATGGCGCGGGCCAGGTTTTCCAATACCGGGTGATCGAAGACTGCACGCAGTGGCAGGTCCACCGCCAGTTGGCTGCGAATCCGCGAGACCACCAGCGTCGCCAGCAACGAGTGTCCGCCGAGGGCGAAGAAATTGTCGTCGGCACCGATCGTTGCCACGTTGAGAATCTGTGCCCAGATCGCGCCCAGTTGCTGCTCGGTGTCGCTGCTCAGCGATCGTTGTTCGCTCAGGTCGCTACTGTCCAGCGCACGTGCGGTCAGCAGTTTGCGATCGACCTTGCCGTTGGCGTTCTGCGGCAGCGCTTCCAGCTGTTGCCAATGCGCCGGCACCATGTACGACGGCAAGCGTTGGCTCAGCCATTCGCGAAGTAGCACCACAGGGGTGTCATCGCCGGTCCAGTAGGCGACCAGTTGCAAGTCGCCACGCTGGTCGGCGCTGACGATCACGGCCACGGCTTGCACGGCGGGATGACGTCCCAGATGATCTTCGATTTCACCCAGTTCGATGCGGTGACCACGGATTTTCACCTGCTGATCGCGGCGACCGAGGAACTCGATCACTCCGTCCGCACGCCAGCGTCCCAGGTCACCGGTGCGGTAGAAGCGCGCACCGGGTTCGAATGGATGTGCGACGAACGCGGCCAGGGTTTTCTCTGGATCGTTCAGGTAACCACGACCGACGCCGACGCCACCCACGCAGATTTCCCCCGGTACACCCACGGGCACTGGCCGCAACGCGGCATCCACCAGGTACAGATGATTGTTGGCGGTCGGCCGGCCAATCGGCATGGCGTTGCCGCCTTCTTCAGGCACAGCGGTCAGCGGGTGGAACGCCACGTCGTCCGAGCATTCCGCCGGACCATAGGCGTTCATCAGCGGCACATGGGCAAAGCGAGTGAGCCAGGCCTGGGCCAGCGCTGGAGGCAGGGCTTCGCCAGTCGGCAGCAACCAGCGCAGCGCCGACAGTTGCGTGTCGGTGCAGGCGAGGTCGAGCAGGGCGCGGATCATCGTCGGCACGGCTTCGAGCACTGACAATTGTTGGTGCTCCAGCGCTTGCAGCAGCCGCTCGGGATCGTGGGCAATCACGTCCGGCAGGATGTGCACGGTGGCGCCGAGGATGGGGGCGGCGAGGAACTGCCAGACCGAGATGTCGAACGCCGGGGAGGCGGTCTGGGCAATCCGGTCTGCGCTCGACAGGCCCAGGGTCGGCACCTTGCCGAAGATGTTGTTGAGCATCCCGCGTTGCTCGACCATCGCGCCTTTCGGCGTACCGGTGGAGCCTGAGGTGAAGATCACGTAGGCCAGATCGTCAGGGCTGCCCGCCACGTTCAGTGGCGTTGCATCGCCCGCCAGCCACAGGGCTTCGGTGCGCAGGCGACGCGGGGTTGCGGAACTGGCGGCCAGTGCCGGGTCGATGACCGAGTCGGCACTGTCACTGGTCAACAGAATCGCCGCCCCGGACAGTTCGAGAATCTCGCTCAGGCGCTGCGGCGGATGCTTGATGTCCAGCGGCAGGTACGCCGCGCCAGCCTTGAGTACGGCGATCATCATGCTCAGCAATGGCAGTCCGCGTTCAGCGGCCAGTGCCACCAGCGTGTCGCGACCGGCGCCGGTTTCGATCAGCGCACGGGCCAGGCGATTCGAGCGTTGATCCAGTTCGGCGTAGCTCAGGCTGTCGGCGCCGCACACGGCAGCGATACGCTGCGGATGCTCCGCCACGTGCCGGGCGAACAGCTGCGCATAGGTTTGATCCAGCGGGAAGTCCAGTTCACTGCGGTTCCAGTCCACCAGCAGGGTCTGGCGTTCATCCGGCGTCAACAACGACAGCGTGGCCAGCGGCGCGTCAGGCTGGGCAACCATTTGCGTGAGCAACTGACGCAAATGGCCGAGCATGCGCTGTACCGTGTCGGTGTCGAAACGTGCGGCGTCGTAAGTCAGGCGAATGCCCAGACGATCACCGGGGTAGAGCACCACGGTCATCGGGTAGTTGGTGTGCACGCGGTCTTCGTAGATGTCGACGTTGAAGTCGACTTGACGATCCGACAGACCTGCGTCGAACGGCGCGTTTTCGAACACCACCAGGCTGTCGAACAGCGAGCGACCGTGCTCGATTTCACTCCAGCGCTGAATGTCCACCAGCGGTGCATGTTCGTAGGCGCGCAGCTCGTAGTTGTGCGCGAACAATGCTTGTAGCCACGGCACCACGGTTTGCGAGTCGTCAACCTTGACCCGCAGCGGCAGGCTGTTAATGAACAACCCGACGATGTCTTCCACGCCCGGCAAATCGGTCGGACGTCCCGACACCGTAACGCCGAACAGCACGTCATCGCTGCCGCTATAGCGGGACAACAGCAAGGCCCAGGCACCCTGAATCCAGGTGTTGGGCGTGAGCTGGTGCTGTTGGCACAACGCGGTCAGGGCGCGGGTGTCGGCAATCGACAGGGTCACGTCCAGGTTGGCCACCGCTTCGACCGCTTGCTCGGTCACGGCCGGACGATCCACCACCAACGGCGTCGGTGCGCTGAAACCAGCCAGTTCGCGGGTCCAGAATTGTTCAGTGATGGACGTGTCCTGGCATTGCAGCCAATGGATGTAATTGCTGAACGAGGGCAGCAACGGACGCGCCACAGGCTGGCCGAGTACGCGAGCCTGGTAATGGGCGAACAGGTCGGCCATCAACAGGCCGAAACACCAGGCATCGGTCAGGATGTGGTGGAAGCTGCGCACGATCAGGAATTCCTGATCGGCCACCTGGAACACCCGAAGGAAGGTCAGCGGCGGGCGACGCATGTCGAAACCCTGCCGACATTCGGCGTCCAGCACAGCGTCCAGCTGACGTTGGCGGCTTGCTTCGTCGAGGTGACGCCAGTCGTACCAGGCGAAGGCCGGGTCGGTGTCGTGATAGACACATTGCAGCGCAGCCTTACCGTCCTGCCACCAAAAACCGGTGCGCAGCATCGGGTGCCGGGCCAGTTGCCGGGCCCAGGCGAATTCGATGGCGCTGCGGTCGAGTTCGCCGTCCCAGCGATAACGTTGCTGCATCAGGTAGATGCCGCTGTTGGGACGTAGCAGGGTGTGCAGTAACATGCCTTCCTGCATGGGCGACAGGGGCAGCAAGTCGTCGATGCCGGCCCAGTCGAAGTTAGCACCCAAGGCCGTGAGGTCGTGACCGGCGGCGCGGCACAACGGGAACGCGTGGGCACCCGGGATGGCCTGCTCGGCGTCGGCGGCCAGCAGGGTCAGTCGCTGCTCCAGCGCCTCGGCCCAGTGTTCTGCACCTCGGCCACGGCAATCGATTTGCAGTTGACCGTGTTGCAGGCTCACGGACAGGGTCAGCCCAGTGCCATCGATTGGCGCACTGGCGGCGATGACTTCGCCCAACGGCCCTTCAGAGGCTTGCCATTCGCCGGCCATGACAATATGCACGGTCGGCTGCGGCAGGCTCAGCAGCGGTTCGCGCAAGTAATCGTTGTCAGCGAGATAACGCAGCACGCCGTAGTCGTCGCCGGTGTGCGGGGCGGCAGCCAGTTGCGCGTCGACCTGTGCAAGCCATTGCGCGGCGTTGGCGCCAGGTGTCACGTTCAGACGCAGCGGAACCGCGTGGCTCAGCGCACCGACAACCGTCGCCGGGTTGAAGTCGGTACGGCTCAAGGCACTGCTGAGCGGCAAACGTGCGCGCTCGCAGCGACCGCGATCCAGGCTCAGCCAGACGTCTTGTTCGGCACTTTGCTGCGCCAGTTGCGCAGCGACAGCGGTGGCCACCAGCGATGCCCAAGGCGCGTGGCTGCGGCGTTGCAGCAGGTTCAGACGAGCGCTGAGTGGCGCCGAAATCTGTACGCGGCTCGCAGTGCTCAGGTCATCGGGTTGTGGAATGGACGGCAGGGTTTCTCCGGCGTATTGCAGCCAGTATTCCCAGGCCGATTCCAGCCCGTCTTCGTCGCGGGCACAAAGGTTTTGATGGTCGGCCCATTCATCCAGATGGCCGCCATGACGCGGCAGTTCAATCGCGCGATCGTACTGCGCTTGAGCCACGGCCAGCGCCAGGTCAGTCATCAACAACGCCCAGGAAGCAGCATCCAGGCGCAGTGCATGGGCGACCAACAACACCGCGTCGCCCTGTTCCGACAGGCACGCGTGCCAGCCTTCACCTGCTGCGTGATCCAGTGTGGCAAGGACGTTTTCGGCCAGTGCGTTCAGGTTGTCAGTGTCGAACGGCTGACGGCTGGCGCTGACCGGTTTCGGTGTGCTCGGCAGGGTTTGCGCCCAGCTTCCGTCTGCCTGTTGGGTCAGGCCCAGTTGCAGTGCACGGTGTTGCTGTTGCAGGGCCTGCACGGCGCGGTTCAGCACTTCGAGGCTGATCGGCGTATTCAGCGCCACGCAGCGCCAGTCCGCCGCCAACGGGCCGGCTTCGAGACGGGCGTGTTGACCTGCGGTCAGCGGTACATTACGCGCAGCGCTGGTGGTGTCGCGGCTGTAGTTCGCGCCTTGGCTGATCACCGCGGAAATTTCAGCGATGGTGCGGTTTTCGAACAACTGCTTGGGCGTCAGCTTCATGCCGCGCTGGTGGGCGCGGGCGATAATTTGCAGGTTGAGAATCGAGTCGCCGCCCAACGCAAAAAAGTTGTCATGAATGCCCACGCGCTCGACTCGCAACACATCCTGCCAAATCTCGGCGAAGGCGATTTCCACCGCATCGCGCGGGGCCTCGTAATTGTCCTGGCTGGTCGGTGCATCGGGCAATGGCAGGCGGGCGATGTCCGGTTTGCCGTTAGCGTTCAGCGGGATGGCGTCGAGGGCGATGAAGTCTGCCGGCACCATGTAATCCGGTACGCGCAGGGCCAGGTCATAACGCAGTTTGTCCGCCGACATTGAGGTGCTGGCCACCAGCCAGGCAATCAGGCGCGGCGTCTCGTTGGCCGGTTGCACGACACGGACCAGCACTTGCTGGATATTGCTCGACAGGCGTTTGATTTGTGTTTCGACTTCGCCCAGTTCAATGCGGTAGCCGCGCAATTTGACCTGGTTGTCGACGCGCCCCAGGAACGCCAGTTCGCCAGATTCCAGCCAGCGCACACGGTCGCCGGTGCGGTAGGCCCGGGGCAGATCGGCAACGGCCTTGAAGCGTGCGGCGGTTTGCACCGGATCACCCAGGTAGTCGATGGCCAGGCCTTCGCCGCCGACCCACAATTCCCCCGGCATACCGACTGGCACGGCGTGGCCGTGGCTGTCGAGTACCCGCAGGTGCCGGTTCGGTTGCGGATGGCCCAGCGGTTGTACGCCGGCCAATGGCTGCTCGATGCGCGACAGGCAAATGCCGACAGCGCTTTCGGTCGGGCCGTAGTGGTTGTAGACCGCGAGTTCCGGGCGCAGCGCACGGACAGTGTCCAGCAGCGAGCCATGCAACGCTTCGCCACCGAGCAACAAGGCGCGGCGCGGTAGCAGGCGCACGTCAGGATGCGCGGCGAGCAATCCGTGCAGGTGGTTGGGCGTGAGCTTGACCAGGTCCGGGGGGAAGTCGGCAAAGCACTGGGCCAGGGCGTTCGGGTCGGCGCGGGTGTCATCGTCCACCAGCAGCAAGCTGCCTCCGCTGACCAGCGCACCGAACAACTGGGTGTAACCGAGGTCCGCGGCGAAGGTCGATAGCAGCGCATGGCGCCATGGTTGTTCAGCCTCGGCACAACCCAGTTCGGCCAGAATGCCACTGACATAAGCGACGATGGCGCGATGGGACAGGCGCACACCTTTCGGCGTCCCGGTGGACCCTGAGGTGTAGATCACATAGGCGCAGGCCTGTTGATCCACTGCGGGCAGGTCAATCCCGGTGGCGCGGGCCGAGACCTCGATCACCTGCGCAGAGGCGGTGTCGAAGGTCGGCGTGCCAATGATGAAATCCACATCGGCACTGGCCATCAGCGTACCCAGGCGCGAGGCCGGTTGGCCCAGGTCCAGCGGCAGGAAGCAAGCGCCGGCCTGCATCGCCGCCAGCAGCGCGATCACTGCGTCGTTGCAGCGGGGCAGGGCCAGCGCGACGCGATCACCGTGTTGCACACCGCGCTGGCGCAAGGCGTTGGCCAGACCGGTCGAGGCTTCAAGCAGCTCGCCGTAGCTCAATGCGCCATGGGCGTCGCGCACGGCTTCACGCTCGGGATGGCGGCGGGCCTGAGCGGCGATCAGGTCATGCAGCGCAGCATCTGGCACTTCAAGGGTCGCGCCGTTGCCCCAGGTGCGAGTCAGGTTCAGTTCCTGCGTCGGGCACAGCGGCACCTCAGCCAGCGGCCGGTTGGCGTCGCGGCTCAGTTCGTCGAGCAGCGTTACCAACTGTTCCATCAGGCGAGTGCCGGCCGCATCGGACAAGCGTTTGCGCTGATGCACCAAGTGCAGGTGCAAACTGTCGCTTTCCATCGACGCGATCAGCGACATCGGGTAGTTGTTGCGTCCGCCGGTGTGGCGCAACGGCGCGCTGTGTTCGGCATCCGGCAGCCCGACGAGACCCTCGTCGATCTGATCCAGCTCCCGGGGGAACGGGAAGTTTTCGAACACCATGATCGCTTCGAACAACTCGCCGCCGGGCGGCAGCGCGGTCAAGGCCCGCAGACTGGCGAGCGGTGTATGTTCATGCTCGCGCATCTCGGCGTTCCAGTCCTGGATGCCCGCCAGCCATTGGCCAACGGTCGGCGCCTCGTCCCAGCGCACCCGCAGCGGCAAGGTGTTGATGAACAGACCGACCATGCGCTCGACACCGCTCAGGCGCTGCGGACGTCCGGCCACGGTGACGCCGATCAGGGCCTCGTCGCTGCCGTTATGGCGACCCAGCAAATAAGCGTACGCCGCTTGCAGCAGGGTATTGACGGTCAGGTTGTTGTCACGGGCGAAGCCGCTCAGGCGCGCAGTCGTTGCGGCATCCAGCACGCGCTGGTGTTCGGTGCAGGGCAGGTGCGCGTCCACGGGGTCGGCGAGCAGGCCACGCGGGTCCGACTCGGGCACGCGGGTGGTGTTGGCGAAATCCGCCAGGCGACTGCGCCAGAACTCATCGGCGCAGGGGCGTTCGCTGAGGTAGGCCACGTAATCCTGGAACGGTCGCACCGCTTCCAATGCCGCGTTTTGCCCGCGACGAGCCGCGCGATACAGATCGCGCCAGTCGGCCAGCAGCGAACCGACGCTCCAGCCGTCGAGCAACAGGTGATGGTGCGTCCACACCAGCGACCACTGCGCTTGACCGTTCACATCGTCGAGCCGCGCCAGGGTCAAACGCATCAGCGGTGCCGCACCCAGTTCGAACGCTTGGGCGTGATCTTCCGCCGCCAGGGCCGCCAGCCCTTGCGGGTTACCGCGCAAATCGACTTCGCGCAGCGGCAGATCGACTTCCTTGAGGATGACCTGATAAGCGTCGTCCAGCTCTTCCCAGAGAAACGCCGTGCGCAACACCGCGTGGCGCTGCATCAGCGCAATCCAGGCCTGGCGGAACGCGTCGAGGTCGAGTTCACCGGCCAGGCCGATGCTCATTTGCTGGTAGTAGACCCGCGACTCGGGCGCATAGGCCTCGTGGTACAGCAAGCCTTTTTGCAGTGGTGTCAGCGAATAGATGTTTTCGATTTGGTCATGCATGGCAGCAGTGTTCAATCCAGAAAATCGTAGAGGCACGTGCGCCGCGAGCGGCGCACTCCGAAGTCAAATTCAGGGCAACGACGGGGTTCACTTCTTCGGCCCCAGGCGTTTGAGCAGGGTGTCGAGGGTCGCCTGGTTCATGCCTTTGGCCAGCGGGAAGTCCGACGGCATCAGCGTCCCGGCCTGCGGGTCGAGGCAATGCCCGACCAGTGCTTGCAGGTGTTCCAGCAGGCGAGCGGGCAAGCGGCTGTCGGCGGCCGGGGTGACGCTGTGCCATTCGACACGCAGCACACCGTCTTCCAGCCAGGCCACCACTTCACGGCCGTGGGTCACCCGGTTGGCCAACGCCACTTCCGGCGGTGGGGTCAAGGTGCTGGCGCGCAACCAGCCCTGTGGCGTTTGCTCATGCCCCAGGTAGTTGAACAACACATCGCCACGGCCCGACGGCAACTCGCCGCGCTGACGCAGCAACCCGTGGCCGAGGCCCTGACCCGGCACGGCGCGCAAGACTTCCTTGGCGGTGCGCACCCGATCGCCGGGGGCACCGCTGGAATTCACTCGCAACGGGAACAGGGTGGTGAACCAACCGACGGTGCGGCTGACATCCAGGCCTTCGAACGGCGCATCGCGACCATGGCGCTCCAGATCGACCACGATGTCGGCGCGGCTTTCGGCTTCCGCCAGGGTGGCGGCGAGGGCGGCGATCAGCAGTTCTTCCGGCTGCGTACGGTAAGCGGCGTGGGACTCGGTCAGCCATTGATGAGTGCGTGCGGTGTCCCAACGGGCGGACAGCGTCTGCCGCTCGGCAACCGTGGCCACCGGTGCACTGTTCGCAGTGGTCTGGGCGTTCCAGTAGCGCTGTTCGGCGCTGACCGTGGCGGCATGGGCGTGCAGGTGCTCGGCCCATTGCCGGTAGGACGTGGTTTTCGCCGGCAGACGCGGGTTCTCGCCACGCTCCAGCCCTTGATACAGCTGCTGGAAATCTTCCAGCAGCGGCGTCCATGACACCGCGTCGACGACCAGGTGATGCGCGACCAGATACAAACGTTGCGGCTCGCCTTCGAGCAACGCAGCGGCGAACAGCGGGCCGTGTTGCAGGTCCAGGCTTTGCGCGACCTGTTGCAGTTGCTCCAGGTGTTCGCAGCACGTCAATTGTGCAGGCTCAACCGGCGCGATCTGCGCCTGCCATTGCCCTTCAACCTCAGTGAAACGCAAGCGCAATGCATCGTGGTGGGCGACCAGACGGTCAAGGGTCGCCTGCACGAGGTCTGGCTGTAGACGCCGGTCGCTGTCGGCCAGCACCGATTGGTTCCAGTGCGCGGCCTGCGGCTGCTGTTGGTCGAAGAACCACTGATGCAACGGCATCAGCGGCATCGCACCGGTCACATCGCCTTGTTCGGCCAGGGTCAGTAATGGACTGGCCACTTGAGCCAATGCCGCCGGGGTCGGCGAGCGGAACAGGTCTTTTGGCGTGAGTGAATAACCCTGTTCACGCAGTCGCGAGATCAGTTTCAGACCGAGAATCGAGTCACCGCCCAAGGCGAAGAAGCTGTCCGAAGTCCCGACTTCACGGCCACCGGTCAAGGCTTCGCCAAGCAGTTCACCGAATAACTGGCAGAGCAGGGCTTCCAGTTCGTTGCGCGGTGCGACGTGGTCTTCCTGAGTCTGCGGCAGTGGCCGGTTGGCCAGGGCCTTGCGGTCGATCTTGCCGTTGGTGGTCAGGGGCAGGGCCGGCACTTGAACCCACACCGCCGGCACCATGTACGCCGGCAACTCGGCGCTGAGCAGCGCGCCCAACTCCGATTGCGCGGCGCTGCTGCTGTAGAACGCCACCAAGCGGTTGTCGATCACCAGGGTGCAGGCACCGGTGATACCAGGCTGGTTCAACAGCGCCGCATCGATTTCCCCCAGTTCGATCCGCTGACCGCGCAGCTTCACCTGATGGTCGAGACGGCCGAGGTATTCGATATTGCCATCGGCGAGGAAGCGGCAACGGTCGCCGGTGCGGTACAGGCGATCACCGTCGATGAACGGGCTGGCGAGGAAACGTTCCTCGGTCAGGTCCGCACGTTTCAGGTAACCGCGCGCCACACCAACCCCGCCGATGTACAACTCGCCGATGCTACCGATCGGCAATGGCTGCATGGCTTCGTCGAGGATGTACAGGCGCAGGTTGGCGATGGGTTTACCGATCGGCACGATCAGATCGTCCACCGAGCAACGCCATACCGAGACGTCAATCGCCGCTTCGGTCGGGCCGTAGAGGTTGACCAGCGCCGCCGGGTGTTGGCTCATGAAGCGGCGCACCAGATCCACCGGCAGGGCTTCACCGCTGGCAAACACCTGGCGCAGGCTGCAGCAGTCGACCAGGCTTGGTTCTTCGACAAACGCACGCAGCATCGACGGCACGAAGTGCAGGGTGGTGACCTGCTCCTGCTGGATCAATTGGCTGAGGTACGCCGGGTCACGATGGCCGTCCGGGCGAGCGA
>NZ_AKJK01000091.1 GCF_000282375.1 Pseudomonas sp. GM50 | reverse complement strand
GTGACGTCACCGTTGGCGGCGACGCTGACCGTGAACACCAGCAGGTTGGTGGTGGCCGTGCGGCCTTCAACCACGGCGCCGTTGAGCGACAGGTTCACTGCCTCGCCGGTGGCCGTGTCAGTCAACCCGGAGGCACCCGCCGTCACGCCCAGCGCATAGGTCAATGTACCCGCGCCATCAGCGCCAAACGCCGAGCTGAAGTTGGCGGTAAAGCTCTGAGTGGCGTCGGTCGCCAGTACCGTTTCGTCGACCGTCAGTATGGGCTCGGTGCCGGTGGTGCTGATGCTTGGTCCATCGTCCTCGAACACCAGGTTTTGCCCGATGTTGAGGGTCGCCTGGGCACTGTCGCCGTCCTTGTCAGTGATGGTTGCGGTCAGGGTTACCAGAGTGTCCGCCGACAAAGTCGTCGAATCATCGGGATTGGTCGCGTCGGGATGCACCACGGCGCGCAGCTGGTCGAGCGTGACGTCACCATTGGCGGCCACGCTGAACCAGCAGGTTGGTGGTGGCCGTGCGGCCTTCGACTACACCGCCGTTGAGCGACAGGTTGACCGCTTCGCCGGTGGCCGTGTCGGTCAGTCCCGAAGGGCCGGCCGTCATGCCCAGCGCATAGGTCAATGTGCCCGCGCCATCAGCGCCAAATGCCGAGCTGAAGTTGGCGGTAAAGCTCTGGGTGGCGTCGGTCGCCAGTACCGTTTCGTCTACCGTCAGTAGGGGTTCCGTGCCGGCGGCGCTGACGCTTGGTCCGTCGTCCTCGAAGATCATCTTGGAGCCGATTTCGGCGATCGTATTAGAGGCTTGGCGTAGCGTGAAGCCGCCGATATCAAAATCGGCGTGGTCATTGCCCCTGGCATCGACGGCCGCCCCGTTCTCGATGAGTACGCGGTTGTGATTCGCCGTTGTGGTGTACTCAATCTGGTAGCCGGCCAAAACGCCGGTGACGGTTGCAACCCCACCCGTAAAGGTAATGGCAATGGACGGATCATTCACCGAACCGTCTGAATTCTCGATCACCTGCCCGGTGCTGATGTTGAAGACCCGAACATTGGTGATGGCAATCGCCGCATCACCCGCATAGCCGTTGACGAAGTTCACACCAGGTTCAGCAGCGGTGTTGAATGCGCTGATTTTTACCACCGCACTCTTGCCGCCTTGCAACTGCACGACATCGAAACTGGCCGATGTCGAATTGAAGACGCCGGTAAAGTCGATGTTGGATTCAACATCGGCTTCGGTCTGACTCAGGTTGGGAACGGTCACATCCTGCCTGGCGCCCGTGACGAACGAAAAGCGGATGCCTTCCTGTTCCGTAATCATCTGATTATTGGTGCCGATGGTGGTCGGGCCACCTCCCTGGCTGGTATTGATCGTGTCGCCAGTGTTTATATTGGCGCCGCTCGACTGGTCTGCGGGGTTCTTGCCGGTAGCGATGATGGTGGTATCGGTGATCCGCACGACACCATTGACCGTTTCAGTGGTCGGGTTCGCTTTCGTGAACATCAGAAAGAGGTTCTGACCGGAGGGCGCACCGGCGAGACTGAAACCCTGGTCCTGGGTAGCTCCGACGAAAACCTTATCCAGCAGATTGAGCGAATCATCGGGGTTCGTAGCATCTGGATGCTTGAGCGGTTGGTATTCCACGGTCCAGATCTTGCCGCCGGTGACTGGGGATCCGGTTTCTTCGATGTAGGCCGCGAACACGATGGCGCCATTTGCGCCCCCGGCTCGGCCCAGAAGGATGTTGTTGTTCGTGTCTGTAAAGAGAAGGATGCTGGTGCCATCAAGGGTGTCCAGTCCGCTGTCCACGCCATTGAGAGGGGCGCCAGCGCTGTCGACGAAGCGAATATCGGTAATGCTTCCTCCGCCAGTGATGGTGAACGCATTGCTGCCCGTGTTGCCCGCGGCACCGGTATAGCCACTCAAGGCCGCACCCGTTGCGGTAGCTGCTCCAAGTGCAGTCAAACGAGTAGAGAAGGTCGAGGGCAGGGATGCTACTAGAATGTCGTTGTCGTCAGCGTCTCCTGCAGGGGTTGGAGTGGCGGTGGCGTTCTGTAACCCGACCGTTTCGTCCAGCGTAACGTTCTCGCCGGCGACCACGGCGCTCAGAGCGCTGGCCATAACCGACGTTGGGGGATCGTTCGTTAGGGATGAGGTTTGCTCGCGAATAGCCATGACTTACTCCTGAGCAATTACAGTCATTGAGGTCCGACCATTGACCTCTACAACTATGACCAAGCGCCGGGAATTGCGCATCGGCCGAAACTCCCAAGCGGGATAGGAGTTTCGGCCTATTTGGGAGGGGGAAATGCGATGCCCCTCCTTTAACCCGGGAAGCCCGTTTGGCTTCGTTGGCTCAGTAACGAGGCGGCCCAATAAAAACGGCCTGGTCCCTTGTGGGGAGCCAGGCCGTGTGCCTACAGCGATGTTCAGACAATGTCAGTGGGAGCGATGTTGGTCACACCGACCAACTGGATGATGTTGGTAATGCCATTGCCGTCACCGTCGAATGCCAGGTAGCCGTCGCCTCCAACGACGCCAAAGTAGTAGTCCGTCGTACCGTCCAGTGCGGTATCGGCGGCGGCTGTGAACGCCGCCAGGTTGGTGACCGGTGCCAGTACTTCGGTGTAGTTCGTCGCCGACCCCGCCGCCGTGAAGTTGAGCGTGTCAACGCCGGTGGCAAAGCCGCCATCGATGACAGTCAAGGCCATGGAGAACAGCCCGTCGACGTCGGTGTCTGCGATCACGAACGTCTGCGCACCCGCTGAGGCCGTCACGCGGTTATCGCCAGCGATCGTCACGTCCAGGGTTTGCGTAGCCGTCGCGTCACCGTCGGCATCTACCAGCGCTACATCGAAGGTCAGGTGGGCGTCCGGTGTCGACGTGGACACGAAGCCGATGTTGACGATCTTGATGGGTTCGTTATTCCCCTCGGTCGTGTCACCGCCGAAAGCTGTCAGGCTAGAACTGAGCGTTGCACCCTCAACCGCCGGAGTCGCGGGATTGTCGATGACCCCATTGAGCTGGTACCCGCTTCCGCTTGTGCCTTGGGTCGATGTCACCACTTGCGCGCCCTGGATCGAGTAGTGTTCTCCAGTGAAGTTGTAGTCATTGCTCTCGAAGACCACGATGCCGTTTTGTGCCTTGGCCACGAATCCGTAGGTGGGCACACTGTCATTGAGAACGTCGTCATTGCCCATTGAGTTTCCAACAATGAAGGTCCGATTGATGGTTGCCCCGGAAATGTCATCAACCAGCTTCAATACCACCAGCATGTCTTTGCCGGCGCCAATACCGGCCTGTGTGAACTCGAGAAAGATCGCCTTGCTCGTGGCCCTGTCCAGGGCAGAATCGGTGTGCCCTTTGGGATTTGCGGTGTAGAAGTCCAGATCAATCACCTCGTCCGATTGGAGCGTGTCGCTGGCAGCGCCAATCGAATCCGATGAGACCGTGACATACCGTCGATCATTCGAGAACAAGCCTGTGGCGGTATCGTAAGCGAAGGTTTGGGCCGTCCCGTTATTCACGCCGAATCCTTCGAACTGCACAAAGAAGTTGCTGGCCAGCGTCATCACAGAGACCGGCGGATTCGATCCAGCGATCGCGTCTGAGTTGAACGCATAACCCTGAAGGGGGTTTCCAGGCGTCGAGGTGTTCAGGATGCTGAAGCTCTCGATCTCCTGAGCCAGTTTCAAGGTATAGGTGTCCGCCACCTTGTCAAAGATCAGCGTGCCGGTGGCGTTGCTGGTCGCACCCTGCGATGGATTGTTGGACACGTAGGTGAAGCCCACGTTGAACGTCGCCTGGGTATCATTCTCCGAGGCCCACGTCACCGATTTGTTGGTGATGGCGTTCGCACCCACCGTAACGCCCGTGAGGGCCACGGACTGGAAGTCGGAGTTCGACGCACTGTAAGGCACCACATGCTTGTCCGCGCCAATCGAGTAAGCGAAGACGCCCGTGCCACCGATATCCGTCAAAGCCGCCCCGTTGCTGCTGTTCGCGTAGACCAGACTCGACTTGGCCGTCACGACCGGGGTGTCGTCATCGACGTTGATCCCCAGCGTGCCGTCGGCCGTATCGCCATCACCATCGGTCACCCGGTAGCTGATGGTGAACGCCTGGTTGTTCTCGTTCAGACCTGTCGTATGAAGGATCGGATTGTTTTGCACCACCGAGTAGGCGCCTGTTGCCGCAACCATCGTCAGGGTCAGCACCGTGGTCGTGCCCTGCTTGACCAACAAGCTGGTGCCATCGGCCACATAGGTGAAGCCTGTGGGCGCTCCGCTGGTCAGATACGCCACCGTGCCAGCCCCGTCCTGACCAAAGTCGTGGCCCAGCGTGCCGCTTGCGTTAGCCGCGTTTACATCGTCGTCCGTACCGCCGGGATTGCCACCGGTGAGTGCATCGTCGTCGAGCAACACCGTGCTGTTGGCTGACACCGCCGGCCCGTCGTCGTCGAAGTTGATGTCGTCGCCAATGCCGACGCTATCGGTGCTGGTGTCGCCGTCGCCGTCGGTCACCGTCACCACTGCGTTGATCAGACCGGCCAGATCGACCTGGTCGTCATGGGCCGCCGCCGAGCTGCCGGCGACAGGGTGCGTGAGCGAGACATATTGCGCGACCGCCACGTTGCCGTCCTGCAGCAGCGCAATCGCGAACGCCGCCGGATCGGCTCCCGTGACCGTGCCATTGGCCACGTCATAGCGGCCGACAATCAGATCGCCTTCCTTGAACAGCTTGATGTCCTTGCCATCGGTCGTGTTGAGCAGCGAGTCGGTGCCGTCACCGCCCACAATCGCCAGCGACAGCACTTTCGTCGCACCCTCCTGGTCCTGGCCAAAGCTGCTGAGCGCCGTGGTGGCCAAAGGCGTGGTGCTGATCGCGAACTCTGTTGGATTCAAGTCCGTGCCCTTGTTCGCCACTTCTGTGTCGAACAGCGCCAGAACCGCCGCCGCGTCGCTGTCGTTATCCTGGTTGCCGGCCGTCTCGTCGATCGTCACTGAACCGCCGCCATCGGCCACATCCGCGCTCGGCCCGTCGTCGTCGAAGTTGATGTCGTCGCCGATGCCGACGCTATCGGTGCTGGTGTCGCCGTCGCCGTCGGTCACTGTCACTACCGCATTGACCAGACCGGCCAGATCAACCCGGTCGTCATGGTCCGCCGCCGAACTGCCGGCGACAGGGTGCGTGAGCGAAACATACTGCGCCACCGCCACGTTGCCGTCCTGCTGCAGCGCAATCGCGAACGCCGCCGGATCATCTGCCGTGACCGTGCCATTGGCCACGTCATAGCGGCCGACAATCAGATTGCCTTCCTTGAACAGCTTGATGTCCTTGCCATCGGTGGTGTTGAGCAGCGAGTCGGTGCCATCACCGCCCACAATCGCCAGCGACAGTACTTTCGTCCCGCCAGCGGCGTCCTGGCCAAAGCTGCTGAGCGTCGTGGTGGCCAAAGGCGTGGTGCTGATCGCGAACTCCGCCGGATTCAAGTCCGAGCCCTTGTTCGTCACTTCTGTGTCGAACAACGCCAGAACCGCCGCCAGGTCGCTGTCGTTATCCTGGTTGCCGGCCGTCTCGTCGACCGTCACCGCGCCACCGCCATCAGCCACGTCCGCGCTCGGCCCGTCGTCGT
>NZ_AKJK01000090.1 GCF_000282375.1 Pseudomonas sp. GM50 | reverse complement strand
CGGCCAGCCACTGCCGGCCACCGCTTGGTCGCCGATTGGCGCTGCAGCGTTGGGCTATCAGGGCAGCGTCGGGGCTCAAGGCACCTTTTATGGCGAGAAGGACGGCTTCACCAGCGCCGAAGCCGAAGTGCTCGGTAAATACGACGGGGCAGGGAAGCTGATCGGCATCGGTATCGCCTTCCGTGGCACCGGCGGCCTGGGCTACAGCGACACCTTCGGCGACATGAAAAACAATTTGCTGGCCGCGGTCGGCCCGGTGGATTACGCGACGAACTACGCGAAAAACGCCTTCGATACTTTGCTGAAAAACGTTGCCGCGTTCGCCATCGCCCACGGCTTGAGTGCCAAGGACGTATTGGTCAGCGGGCATAGCCTCGGCGGGTTGGGGGTCAACAGCCTCGCGGAGTTGAGCGGCAATAACTGGGGCGGTTTTTTCAAGGACGCCAACTACATCGCCTTCGCCTCGCCGACCCAGAGCGCCACCGGCAACAACGTGCTGAACATCGGCTACGAGAATGATCCGGTGTTTCGAGTGCTCGACGGCACCACCTTCAGCAGTGGCTCGCTGGGCAAGCACGATGGTCATCAGGAGTCGGCGACCAACAACATCGTCAACTTCAATGACCAATACGCCTCCACCGCGCAGAACCTGGTGCCGTTCAGCATCCTCAACCCGCTGAACTGGTCGGCCCACGGTTCGTTGGGCTATGCCGACGGCTTGAACCGGGTGATCGACTCGCGCTTCTACGACCTCACCGACAAGGACTCGACGCTGATCGTGTCCAACCTGTCGGAATCGTCCCGAGGCAGCACCTGGGTCGAGGACCTGGGCCGTAGCGGCGAGCCGCACTCCGGCAGCACCTTCATCATCGGCACCGACAGTAATGACTGGCTCAAGGGCGGCGCGGGCAATGACTTCATCGAAGGCCGTGACGGTAACGACCGGTTTCGCGATGACGGCGGCTACAACCTGCTGCTGGGTGGCAAGGGCAGCAACACCTTCGAGCTGCAGAAGCCGTTGCAGAACTTCAGCTTTGCCAATGACGGTGACGGCACGCTGTATGTGCGCGATGCCTACGGCGGCATCAGCATGACCCGCGACATCGGCGCGCTGGTGAGCAAGGAATCGGGTTCGTGGTGGGGCAGCAAGGAGGTGACCTACAACGTCACCGCCAACGGTTTGCTCAACGGCACTGAGCTGACCCACTACAACCATTCGCTCAACGGCGACGCCTACGGCAACACGCTGGTGGCCAGCGTCGACGGTGACTGGCTGTTCGGCCACGCGGGTGATGACCTGCTGCGCAGCGACAAGAGCCACGTGACCTTCGTCGGTGGCGCGGGCAATGACGTGATGCAGGCCTCGGGCGGCAACAACACCTTCCTGTTCAGCGGCGCCTTCGGCTTCGATGCGATCAATGGCTACCAGGGCAGCGACAAACTGGTGTTCATGGGCGTGCAGGGCGCGGGGCAGGGTTATGACTACACCCAGCACGCGACCCAGGCCGGCAACGACACTGTGCTCAAGATTGGCGATTACGCCGTAACGCTGGTGGGCGTGGGTCTGGATAATCTCTCGGCTTCGGGAATTACCTTCGCGTAAAGGCTGCATGCACTAAATGCTCCGGGGCGCCTCGTCAGTGAGGCGTCCTGGTTGTGAGCTATCTCTGACAATTTCAACAAAAAGAGAGGCAATACCAATGGGTGTGTACGACTACAAAAACTTCGGTACAGCAGACTCCAAGGCGTTGTTCAGCGACGCCATGGCGATCACGTTGTATTCCTATCACAACCTCGACAACGGTTTCGCCACCGGTTACCAGCAAAACGGCTTCGGCCTGGGCTTGCCGGCAACCCTGGTCACCGCGCTGATTGGCGGCACCGACTCCCAGGGCGTCATTCCCGGCATTCCCTGGAACCCCGATTCGGAAAAGGCCGCACTCGAGGCCGTGCAAAAAGCCGGCTGGACGCCGATCACCGCCGCGCAATTGGGCTATGACGGCAAGACCGACGCTCGTGGAACCTTCTTCGGCGAGAAGGCCGGTTACACCAGCGCCCAAGTGGAGATCCTCGGCAAGTACGACGCCCAGGGCCATCTCACCGAAATCGGTATCGCTTTTCGCGGCACCAGTGGCCCGCGAGAGATCCAGATCGGCGACTCCATCGGCGATGTGATCAACGATCTGCTGGCGGCGCTGGGTCCCAAGGATTACGCGAAAAACTATGTGGGCGAAGCCTTCGGCAATCTGCTCGGTGACGTTGCAGCATTTGCCCAGGCCAATGGGCTGTCGGGCAAGGACGTGCTGGTCAGCGGCCACAGCCTTGGCGGGTTGGCAGTCAATAGCCTGGCGGACTTGAGCAGCAACAAATGGTCCGGTTTTTACCAGGATTCCAACTACATCGCCTATGCCTCGCCGACCCAAAGCAGCAGCGACAAAGTGCTGAACATCGGTTATGAAAACGACCCGGTGTTCCGCGCCCTCGATGGCTCGTCGTTCAACCTGTCCTCGGTAGGCGTGCACGATGCCGCCAAGGATTCGACGACCGATAACATCGTCAGCTTCAACGACCACTACGCCTCGACGGCGTGGAACGTGCTGCCGTATTCGATTCTCAACATTCCTACCTGGATCTCGCACTTGCCCACCGGTTACGGCGACGGCATGACCCGAGTGCTGGAGTCGAAGTTCTACGACCTGACCAGCAAGGATTCGACCATCATCGTCGCCAACCTCTCGGACCCGGCGCGCAGCAACACTTGGGTCCAGGACTTGAACCGCAACGCCGAAACCCATAAAGGCAGCACCTTCATCATCGGCAGCGACGGCAATGACCTGATCCAGGGCGGCAAGGGCAACGACTACCTGGAAGGCCGCGACGGTAACGACACCTTCCGCGATGGCGGGGGCTACAACATCCTGTTGGGCGGCAAGGGCAGCAACGTGCTGGACCTGCAGCAGTCGGTGAAGAACTTCACCTTTGCCAATGACGGTGCCGGTAACCTGTACGTGCGCGATGCCAATGGCGGCATCAGCATCACCCGTGACATCGGCAGCATCGTGACCAAGGAGCCGGGTTTTCTCTGGGGCGTGTTCAAGGATGACGTGACCCACAGCGTCACCGCCAATGGTCTTGCGGTCGGCAGCAACCTGACCCAGTACGCCTCAAGCGTGAAGGGCACGACCGGGGCCGATACGCTCAAGGCACACGCAACGGGCGATTGGTTGTTTGGCCTGGACGGCAACGACCATTTGATCGGCGGCGCCGGCAACGACGTGTTTGTCGGCGGGGCGGGTAATGACCTGATGGAGTCGGGCGGCGGGATCGATACGTTCCTGTTCAGCGGCGCGTTTGGCCAGGACCGGGTGGTGGGCTATCAAGCCAACGACAAACTGGTGTTCCTCGGGGTTCAGGGCGTTGCGCCGAACGACGACTTCCGCGCCCATGCCACGGCGGTGGGGCAGGATACGCTGCTGACGTTTGGCAGTGATTCGGTAACCCTGGTGGGGGTTGGGCTGGACAGTTTGTCCGGTGGGGGGATTGTGATCGCCTGAGGGTAGCGGGGCGCCTGTCAGGGCCCTATCGCGAGCAGGCTCGCTCCCACAGGGATTTTGTGGACAATGAAAATCCAATGTGGGAGCGAGCCTGCTCGCGATGAACGATAACGTGGTAGATCGGTGACTCGCTGGCCACTCTTTGACTCCAATACCTGCACCAACAGGAATCTGGCACTAAACCATCAGCCCATCCACGCGTTATCCCTATGACGCCGGAGCTGCATGCCGCCATTGAGTACAGGAGATTTTGCAACGTGAGTAACAGCAAGAGGTACACCTTCGGTCTGGCGCTGGCCTTGTTATCGGCAACCGCCGCCGCAGAACTGCCTCAAAGCTCGATTCTGACCCGTTACGGGGTCACCTCTGATCAACTGCCGAAACCGGCCGCGATCGAAACCACCAAACCCACCACGCCCGTCGAAGAAAAAAGCCGCTTTCAGATCCAGCCGGAACAGCCCTGGGTGACAGTGCGCCTGGGCGACGGCAAACCACCGGAGAAGACCGGCAATATCAGCATCGACAGTTCGATGCAGCAGGAACGGGAGCGTTGCCAGCGGATGCAGGAACGACTGATACGGCAAGGAGGGCAGTCCTTCTCTTGCGATAACGGTGTTCCGGGAACTCATTGAGCACAGCGCAGTTGCAGGCTTAAAAAACAGGACTGAGCCAGCGGTAGTCCACTGACCACGACATGAGTGACTGATATGACCCTATCTACAGGTGTGGCAGGGCAGGCGGGAAGTGTTTCCCCTGCGCTTGCTACCAGCGTTGCAAAAACCAATACCCGGATGCTGGCCATCGATGCCTTGCGCGGCTTCGTCATGCTTTTAATGCTTATCGACCACGTGCGGGAAACCTTTCTGCTGCACCGCCAGGTCACCGATCCGATCGATGCGCTGAGTGTCACGCCGGACTTGTACTTCACCCGCATGCTCAGCGAGATCTGCGCGCCGGTGTTCATCTTCCTCACCGGTTTGTCGGCCTGGCTCTACAGCCAGAAACACACGGCCAGCGAGACATCGGTGTTCCTGCTCAAGCGCGGGTTGTTCCTGGTGTTCCTGGAGCTCACGTTCGTGTGCTTTGCGTGGAACGCCGAGTTCCCGCCCAAGACGTTGTGGCTGCAAGTGATCTGGTGCATCGGTATCTGCATGATCGTGCTCGCGGGGCTACTGCACTTCAAGCGCGGTTGGCTGATCGTGCTCGGGGTGGCGATTGTCGCCGGGCACAACCTGCTCGACGGCGTGACCGTGGGGCCGGAGTCGCCGTTCTTCGTACCGTGGTCGATCCTGCATCAGCGGGTGTTCATCGACATCACCGAATTCACCCGGGCTCGCACCACGTATCCGGTGTTGCCGTGGATCGGGGTGATTTTGCTGGGCTGGGCCATCGGGCCATGGTTCGGCAAGGACATGGAACCGGCCGAGCGGATTTCCCGGTTGCTGAAAGTCGGCGTCGGCCTGCTGGTGGCGTTCGTGTTCATCCGTTACCTGAACGTTTACGGCGAGAAGCCGTGGGTGCAAACCGGTGACTCGCTGCGCACGTTCATGAGCTTCATGAGCGCGAAGAAGTACCCGCCGTCGCTGATGTTCCTGATGCCGACCCTCGGCCTGGGGCTGATCCTTCTGGCGTTGTTCGAGAAGGCCCAGGATCGCTGGTCCACCGCGACCCTGGCGATCTACGGCGGTGCGCCGATGTTCTTCTATTTGCTGCATCTGTATGTGCTCAAAGCCATGTATCTGGTGGCGGTCGCCATCTGGGGCGCCAATCAGGGCACCTATTACGGCTTCGATGACCTGCCCATGGTCTGGCTGTGGAGCGTGATCCTCGGGGTGTTGCTGTTCTTCCCGACGCGCTGGTTCGCCAACCTCAAACAGCGCCGTCGCGACATCGCGATTCTCAAATATCTCTGATCAAAGACCGGGAAGTTTGAGCGATGAAAATCCTGTAGGAGCGAGGCTTGCCCGCGAAGAACGATGACGCGTAATACCTGAAAAACCGCGGTGCATTCTTCGCGGGCAAGCCTCGCTCCTACAGGTTCTGTGTCAGTCTTCCTTGCGAACCGTGGCCACGTCATCGGCCCGGACTTTCACTTTCGCCCCGGAAATATCTTCAAACTCAAAGAAGCCGTCCTTGGTTTTGGTGTTCGGCATGTCCTTGGTCAAATACTGGGTGCCGTTCTGCAGGGTCACGACCGTCGGCGTCGAGCAACCGGCCAGGGCCAAAAAGGCCGCTACTGCCAGGGGCAAACCCAGAGTCTTGATATTCATACACACCTCTCATCACTGAAAAAAACAGCGCGACAGCCTCGCTTGAGGTCAATCGTCGCTGTGCCTCTAACGCGGTTGGTGCGATGGAATGGCAGAAAGTTCGATGGCCACCCGAAAATTGCCGAATAGCGTCGCCACTGATCCTTTTCCGTTTGCACCGGGTGGGGCATAGCTGGTATCTGTACGCATAACCAGTACTCGTTTGCCATGGCCCTTTTTGCCCGTGATTGTAAATCCTCTCGACGACCCGTTCTATTACTTGAACAACTTCATGCAAGTGCTTGATTGGCTTGAGCATCGCTATGCCGATGTATTAAGCGTCGAGGAGCAGGATTTCATCCGCGACTTCAATCGATTGCCCCGCGAGTCCCAAGCCTTGCTGGTCAGACTGGTGATGCGCAAGGGTATGCATTTCAGGGCCGGCAAACTGAGTTACGTCGAGATCGGCGACATCGACAACGCTGCGGCGCCGTTGCTGGCATCGGGCTGGATCGACCAGCAGTCGCCATTGCACATCGAGGACCTGTTCGAGGTGTTGCTCAAGGCCGAGATTCTCCAGTGCTTTGGCAGCGCCATCGATCAGCCCAAAGGCAAGAAGACCGATTGGTTGCCGGCCCTGAGCGAGCAGTTTCCCGAGGCGCAAAGTTTTGCCCAGTGGTGTCCGGCAATGAATGAGCGGTTGTTCAGCCTGACCGTCATGGGCCTGTGCGACCGGCTGCGGCTGATGTTCTTCGGCAATCTTTATCAGGACTGGTCGGAGTTCGTGCTGGCCGACCTGGGCATCTTTACCTACGAGAAAGTCGAGTTCTGCGCCGAGTCCCGAGGCTTGCGCAGTCGCGAGGACGTCGACGCCTGCCTGTTCCTGCACAGCTGTCAGCAGCGTTTCGAGGCGGGTGAAGACGTGGCGGCGATTGTCGAGCAGATCAACGGGCTGCAGCTCGACAATTCCTGGCTGCAAAGACGTCGGGGCAAACTGCTGTTCCAGATCGGTCAGCACTGCGAGCGCGTCGCGGATTTTTCCAGCGCTTTGAGCCTCTACCGCGAATGCGCCTACCCCGGCGCGCGTCTGCGGCTGATTCGCGTGCTGGAGCGCTGTGCTGAATACCAACTGGCGATGGACCTGGCCATCCACGCCGAGCAAGCCCCTGAAAGTGCTGCCGAGCATCAGCATCTATCGCGTGTGCTGCCCAGGCTGCGGCGCAAACTGGGCGGGCCGCCGATCAAGCGACCAGCCCCTCGGGCCATGCAGCGCCTGGACCTGCAACTGCCCAGGCACGATCCGGCGTTGTCGGTGGAGTCTTACGTTCAGGCACACCTGGCGGAGGAGTCGGCGCCGGTGCATTACGTCGAGAACAGCCTGATCAACTCGCTGTTCGGGCTGCTGTGCTGGCCGGCAATCTTCGCGCCGTTGCCGGGAGCGTTTTTTCACCCATTCCAGCGCGGCCCGGTGGACCTGCTCAACGAAGACTTTCATGCGCGGCGCGCGGATCTGTTTCAAGCCTGCCTCGCCGAACTCGATGACGGGCGTTATGTGCACACTGTCCGCGAGCGTTATAGCGCCAAGTGGGGTGTGCAGTCACCGTTCGTATTCTGGGGCGTGTTGAGCGAGGAACTGCTGGAGCAGGCGCTCGACTGTCTGCCCGCCGAACACCTCAAGCACTGGTTCAATCGGCTGCTGCTCGATATCAAGGCCAACCGCGCTGGCATGCCGGACTTGATCCAGTTTTGGCCGCAAGACAAAACCTACCGCATGATCGAAGTCAAAGGCCCCGGCGATCGGTTGCAAGACAATCAATTGCGCTGGCTGGAGTTCTGTCACGAGCACCAGATGCCGATTGCCGTGTGCTACGTGCAATGGGCGGAGCAGGGCGCGTGAGCTACAGCATTGCGGTGCGGGCGCTGTGTGAATTCACCGCCAAGGTTGGCGACCTCGACCTGCGTTTCACTCCGTCGCCGACCGCGCTGGAGGGCATCGTCGGGCATCGCACCGTAGCCTCACGGCGCAGCGAGGGTTACCAGAATGAAGTCGCGCTGGAGGGCCAGTATCGGACCTTGACCGTGAAAGGTCGGGCAGACGGCTACGATCCAGCGCAAAACTGCCTCGAAGAAATCAAGACCTACCGTGGCGACCTGAGCAAACAACCGGCCAACCATCGGCAGCTGCACTGGGCGCAGGCGAAGATCTACGGTGGGTTGATGTGCCAGAAACTGCAGCTGGAACGCATCAATCTGGCGCTGGTGTACTTCGACATTGTCAGCGAAAAGGAAACCTGCCTGGTCGAGGCCTTCAGCGCCGCCGAACTACAGCTGTTCTTCGAGCACCATTGCGGGTTGTTCCTGCACTGGGCCGAGCAGGAAATGGCCCATCGCGAAGGGCGCAATCTGGCGGCGCAACAGCTGGCATTTCCCCATGCCGATTTTCGTCCCGGGCAACGGCATCTGGCCGAGTCGGTGTTCAAGGCGGTCAGCACCGGTCGCTGCCTGATGGCCCAGGCTCCGACCGGTATCGGCAAGACCGTAGGCACGCTGTTCCCGATGCTCAAGGCCTTGGCGCCGCAGCAATTGGACAAGGTGTTCTTTCTCACGGCGAAAACTCCGGGGCGCAAGTTGGCGCTGGACGCCGCTCAGGTCATCCTCGACAGCGCCGATGCTCCACCCTTGCGAGTTCTCGAAATGATCGCCCGGGACAAGGCTTGCGAGCACCCGGACAAGGCCTGCCATGGCGAGTCGTGCCCGTTGGCCCAGGGCTTTTATGATCGTTTGCCGGCCGCGCGTCAGGCCGCCAGCCAATTGAGCCTGCTGAACCAGAGCGCCTTGCGCGAGGTTGCCCTGCAGCATGACGTTTGTCCCTACTACTTGAGCCAGGAAATGGCCCGCTGGGCGGACGTGGTGGTCGCCGACTACAACTACTATTTCGACTTCAGTGCGTTGCTGTTCGGGCTGGCCCAGGCCAATAACTGGAACGTCGCGGTGCTGGTGGACGAAGCCCACAATCTGGTAGAGCGCGGCCGGCAGATGTACAGCGCCAGCCTCGACCAGGGGACGTTGAACAGCGTGCGAAAAACCGCGCCTGAGTCGCTGAAGAGATCCTTGCAGCGAGTCAATCGTGAATGGAATGCCCTGCATGATCTGCAACTCAGCCCCTATCAGGCCTACGACAAAGCCCCGGAAAAACTGCTTCAGGCGCTGTCCTTGTGCTGCGCGAGCATCGGCGACTACCTGAACGATTACCCTCAGGGCCTGGACAGCGGCTTGCAGAATTTTTACTTCGACATGCTGCAATTCGGCCGCGTGGCTGAACTGTTCGATGAGCATTTCCTGTTCGACATCAGCAAACGCGACCTCGAGCGCAAGCGCAACCTGTCGCAGTTATGCCTGCGCAACGTGGTGCCGGCCGGTTTCATCCGCCCGCGCCTGACCGCTGCGCGCAGCACCGTGCTGTTTTCCGCCACCCTGAGTCCTAGGCATTACTACGCGGATTTGCTGGGAACACCGGCGAACACGGTGTGGATCGATGTGGAGTCGCCATTTCACGCCGATCAGTTGCAGGTGCACATCGTCAGCCAGATTTCGACTCGCTATGTCCACCGTCAAGCGTCCCTCGAACCCATCGTCGAGCTGATCGCCAAACAGTTCACCCAACGCCCCGGTAATTACCTGGCGTTTTTCAGCAGCTTCGACTATTTGCAGCAAGTGGCGCAGTTGCTGGCCGAGCGGCATCCGCACATCATGCTGTGGTCGCAGTCCCGGGGCATGGGGGAAGGGCCGCGTCAGGCGTTTCTCGATCAATTCACCGTCCATAGTCAGGGCGTAGGGTTTGCGGTGTTAGGTGGCGCATTCGGCGAAGGCATCGATTTACCCGGCGCGCGATTGATTGGTGCATTCATTGCCACCCTGGGGCTGGCGCAACTCAATCCGGTCAACGAACAGATGAAACAGCGCATGGCGGCGATTTTCGGTGCCGGGTATGACTACACCTACCTGTTTCCTGGCGTGCAAAAAGTCGTGCAGGCAGCGGGGCGGGTGATCCGCACTCAGCAGGATCAAGGGGTAGTGATGCTGATCGATGACCGGTTTGGCGAGAGCAAGGTCAAGCAGTTGCTGCCGCGCTGGTGGTCAGTTGAGCCAGCGCACTTTCCTTCACCTTCGTAGGATTTTTTACTTTATAAAACAGAGACATATCTTGAAAGACACGCCCGTTTGAACAAACAACGAAACAGCGCTTTATTCAAAGGGCAGGCAATCACTTTCAAGCGAATCTTTGATAAGGAAATCAAGGTATGTCAGTAGCCCCGAAGTACACTTACACCCCAGAGCAGGTCACTGCAGTATTCACTGAAATCACCGCGACGCTGTTCAACGGCATCACTGCCGAGGCAACTCCGAAAATACTGGTCGTTGCGGGGCTGCAAGGGTCAGGTAAAACGTATCTGTTGGAAAAAAACCTGCTTCCCTCCAAACGCTATGACAATTATGTTCGTCTGTACCTGCCCAAATACCGCGAAAAACACCCTCAATACGCAGAGATGATCACGCTCGGCGTCTTGCATGCTTACGAGCATACGGAAGCTTTTGTCCGGGAGGTCAGCACGCAGATCTTCGTGGAGGCGTTCAAGCGCAAATACAACATCATCATGGAATGCGCATTCGACAGTATCGATTTCGCCGCTTTTCCACCGACGGCGACGGCGGCCGGCTATCAGGTCGAGACCCATATCGTCGCTTGTAATCAAGAGTTCGCTCATGCATCAAGCATCAAAAGAGCGCTAAGGAGCCTGGAAAAGCAGGAAATGGAAAGGTTCGTCACTGTGTCGATGCTGGATGCCAGCATGAGTAACGCACAGGCGATCATCCTGGCCTTCGAAACGGCCGCCAAAGCGGTCAGCGGCTCGCAGATCATCTTGTACGAGCGCGGCTTCGGTGCATTGAAGGAACGGACCTTGCGCGCTCAAAGCACTTACACCAAAGCCGCCGACGGAGCATTGACCATCACAGGAGCAACGGCACCTTATACGTACAGCGCTTATGGGATGATCATCGACAATCACATCTACACCATGAGTGATCGCGACGAAATGATCAAAGAGTGTCACCTGGCACTGCTCAAAACCCAAACCTACGCTGAACATGTCCCTGACTTTGTCTACAACGATCTGTACGCCTATATCGTCAAATACGTGTACCGATAATCCCTCGCGCCACTGCGGCAGACCAACGTATTGGTTTTTTGGAATTTCCAAACGAGCGGTTTGTCGCATACTCCAGAAGAACAACAATAAGGACAGGGCTCCATGAGCGATGACCGGACCAAGATCAATGCCATCGAGGAGATGCGCTTTCGTCTGCTGATCGATGCCGTGGTGGACTACGCGATCTACATGATTGACCCCGATGGCATCATCACCAGTTGGAACGCTGGCGCCAAGCGTTTCAAAGGGTATGAGGAGGCGGAGATTCTTGGTCAGCATTTCTCGCGTTTTTATACCGAAGAGGACCGCAAGGCCGGTTTGCCTCAGCGTGCCCTTGATACCGCCATTCACGAAGGGCGTTTCGAGGGCGAAGGCTGGCGGGTTCGCAAGGACGGCACGCATTTCTGGTCCCACGTCATCATCGATCCCATTCGCGATCCGTCGGGCAAATTGCTGGGTTTTGCCAAGATCACCCGGGATTTGACCGACCGCAAAATGGCCGAAGAAACCCTCAAGCAGAGCGAGCAGCAGTTCCGGCTGCTGGTGCAAAGCGTCACCGACTACGCCATCTACATGCTCGCTCCGGATGGACGCGTGACCAACTGGAATCTGGGGGCTCAGCGAATCAAGGGCTACCGCCCCGAAGAAGTTATCGGCCAGCATTTCTCGATGTTTTACACCCCTGAAGACCGCGAAGCCGGTGAACCCCAGCGTGCGCTGGAGATCGCTACACGCGAGGGGCGATTCGAAAACAAGGCCTGGCGCATGCGCAAGGACGGCACGCGGTTTTTCGCGCATGTCGTGGTCGACCCGATTTGGGGCGAGACCGGCACGTTGCTGGGATTTGCCAAGATCACTCGGGACATCACCGAGGTGACCCAAGCCCAGCAAGCCCTTGAGAAAACCCGCGAAGCGTTGTTTCAGGCGCAAAAGATGCAGGCCATCGGTCAACTCAGCGGCGGGATTGCCCACGACTTCAATAATCTGCTGACCGTTATTCTCGGCAATCTGGAAATCGTTCGTAAACGTGCGGCAGACGACCCGAGAATTACCCGTTTGCTCGACAACGCCACTCAAGGCGCCTTGCGTGGCGTTTCCCTGACCCAGCGCATGCTGGCGTTTGCCAGGCGTCAGGAACTCAAGACCGAAGCCGTTGAAATACCGGCACTGATACAGGGGATTACCGGGCTGTTGCGCAGCTCCCTGGGGCCTGCGGTGAGCATAGAAACCCGCTTTGCGCCCGAGCTCGAACCGGTGATGGCCGACGTCAACCAGCTGGAGCTGGCGGTGCTGAATCTGGCGACCAACGCCCGCGATGCCATGCCCAACGGCGGGAAACTCATCATCAGCGCCCAGACACATGAGGTCCACGATCAGAAGCTTTCCCTGACGGCAGGTCGTTATGTCTGCCTGAGTGTCACGGATGCGGGGGAGGGCATGGATGACGCTACCCTGGCGTTGGCCATGGACCCCTTCTTCACCACCAAAGGCGTCGGCAAAGGCACTGGCCTGGGATTATCGATGGTTCATGGGTATATGGAGCAATTGGGAGGACGCTTCATTCTGAAAAGCCGGAAGGACGTCGGCACCACGGCTGAACTCTGGTTACCCGTTGCACTGGCCAACTCGACCACTGCACCCGCTATCGAGGAGGCAGCCATGTCGCGGGTGCCTCGTCTGTGTGTGTTGGTCGTGGACGACGACAGCCTGGTGTTGACCAGTACCAGCCTGTTGCTCGAGGACCTCGGCCATCGGGTGATCAGTGCCTCGTCCGGCGCGCAGGCGCTGGAGCTATTCGACAGTGAGCCCGCGATTGACCTGGTCATTACGGACATGGCGATGCCCAAAATGAACGGCGAGCAATTGGCGCAGATTATCCGCAACATCAGGCCACAGCTGCCGATCATCCTCGCCACCGGTTACGCCGAGCGTCTGGAAGGCTTGGCGGCCAGACTCCCACGCCTGTCCAAACCCTTTACCCAACTCAATCTGGTGGAAATCATTGCCTTGGTGATGAAGTGATAGTCGGGAGCAAATTGGACATGGATATGGATATGGACATGGATATGGATATGGATATGGATATGGATATGGATATGGATATGGATATGGATATGGATATGGATATGGATATGGATATGTAGGAGCCAGGCTTGCCGGCGAAGGCGTCCTTGAGAGCGCCTTCGCCGGCAAGTCGGATCGCCGCACCGCTGGCTCCTACGAAAAGCAGTTCGCCGGGCTTTGCTATTCCCTCCATCAAGCCGCGAGGCTGGACGCGCCCAGCTCTTTTTTGTAGCGGGCTTTCAGGCTCTCCATTTCGCTACCCAATTCGTCGAGCGTCGCTTTGCCCAGCAGCTTTTTGGCCTGAGGAAACATTTCCTTTTCCTCTTCTTCGATGTGATGTTCCAGCAACTCCTTGACCACTTTCACTCGACCGGCGAATTCGATGCTAGCGGGATCGGTGGTTTTCAGGTCGGGAAGCACCAGCGAATCGACGGTGCGATGTTCTTCCTTGGCTTCGTAATACATCACATCCTGTTCCTTGCCCCCGGCCTTTTTATACGCCGGGTACAAGACTTCTTCTTCCAGGCGGGTATGGATCTTGATTTCCATTTCCAGTTTGGCCAGCAACTCGGTGCGTTTTTTCACCCCACGTTCAGTGGACTCGCTCAACTGGGCCAGGATCCCTTTTACGCGTTCATGGTCGGTTTTCAACAGGTCAATGGCGTTCATGATCGAACCTCTTGTTTAGTCACGGGTCAAGCGCAAACGGTCTTCCTGCCGTTGTCGCTCACACTGCTGGAGCATTTCCCGTGCCTGTTTTAAAGATTAAGAAAACCCAAATAAAAACAATCGGTTGTGATGGTTTTTAACAAGCCATTATCGTGCAGCCTGCATGAATCCGGTTTGCTGTTCAGTGCAGGTTGACCGACCTTCGTCAGACGTCCTGGTGATTGCGCTGCTCATAACGGGCCAGCATCGGTTGAGTACTGATGCCATGCGCCAGAATGCTGAGCGCCACCACCGACAATGTCAGGTCGGTGCACAGCGTCGCCGCTGCCGGACCGAGGTCATGGTTCAAGGCGTAGAACAGGTAATAAAAGCTCCCGATGCCGCGAATCCCGAACCAGCCGATCAACAGCCGCTGGCGGCCGTCCAGCAGGCGCCCCCACGGCATGATCCCTACACACAAGGGCCGAATGGCACAGAACAACACCAGCGCAACCACCAACGCTCGCCAATCCCAGTGGCCCACCAGCACCACACCCAGCAGGGTGACCAGAAACACTTCCATGGCCCGTTCCACCAGGCTGCCGAATGCCAACATGTCGCCCATCATGATGCCGGCCGCGACTTGGGTTTCTGGCAGATTCGCCACGTCGCCGTGGACGGCAGCCTCAGGTTCGACGTTCTGGTGGCCGACCACCGGTTGCACCAGATGCTCGGCGGGCATCAGCGTGTCACCGGTGGATTTGACTTCGGCCTGGCGCAACCCGAGGCCGGCGGCGAATACCGACAGAAAGCCATAGCCATTGATCTCCTCGGCCGCGACGTAAGCCAGAGCAATCAGGGCCAGCGCCAGATAGTCGTTAGGGGAGAGGGTGCTGTCGGCATTGCGGATACGCATCGACAAGGTCAAGCGACCGATGCCATGGCCCATCCAGTAACCGGTGAGCAAGCCCGCAGGCACCGCCCACAGCACACTTTTCAATGCCCACTCACCGAGCCAGGCCTGGCTATCGCCGCTCTGTTGTACAAACAACAAACCGAGGATCACGAAGGGGAAGGCGATGCCGTCGTTGAGGCCCGCCTCACCGGAGAGCCCGAAACGCACCGAGTCGTAATCCCTGGCGTCGTTGACTTGCACCAGCGAGGCCAGTACCGGATCGGTGGGGGCCAGAATCGCCCCGATCAGCAGCGCCGGCCCCCAGGCCAGGGCAAAACCGTAATGCAGCAACAGGCAGACGCCAATGATGGTCAAGATCATCACCGGCCCCGCCAGGCCGAACGCCACCCGCCATCGAAGATCTTTCAGCGGCAGGCGCAATTTGAGTCCGCAGACAAACAGCGAAAAGAGCACCGCGACTTCCGTCAGGTGCTCCATCCAGACCGCCGCGTCCTTGATGTCCAGCTTCAACAAACCCATGCCCGCCGGCCCGATTGCCACGCCCAGCGCCAGGCACACCGCCGACGTGGTCACCGGCATCCAGCGCAGATAGGACGAGGTCAGCGCCAGGGTCAGCAGCACCGCACCCAACACCGCCACCCATACAATGAAGCTCATGCCCGGTTCTCGGAGGTGTACCGCCGACCGCCGCCAAATGGCGGACTCAGGAAAGTCAAACGCCAGTCACGCGCAAGTACTCAGGCCCCAGGTAGTTGAACCAGAGCAGAATCATCTCCACCAGGATAGTCACCAGCACCAATAGCCCGACGCCCCATACGCTCGCCGCATTCAGCAGGCCTTGCTCCTTGCGCTCGTGCATGAAGATCGGCAAGCCGACGAACAGCAGAAACGTTGAATAAAGTGAGGCGGCCCCCAGCACCGTGATCGCCAGCCAGCGGCTCGGGTAGAGCCCGGCGATGCCCGCGAGGAAGAACGGGGTGATGGTATAGGCAGCAAAACCGATGCACTGATTGACGGTGGGGCGTGAGTCGAAGGTCCGCGATATCCAGCGGATGAACAGCCCCATCAGCACCACGCCAACAATGATGCTCAGGTACAGCAGCCCGCAGAGTTGCAGGGCGCTGGTGGTACTGAGCTTGACCGTTTCGTTCTCGGCCAGGCTCCAGCCGACGTAGGTAGTCCCGATAAACAGGCACACGGCGGGGATCAAGGCGAGCAACAGCAAATGAGCGAGGTAATGGCGCGGATGCGCTTCCTCATCCTTACGAATATCTGTCCAGACGAAATTGGGCTGAGTGAACAGCCTGACGAAATGTGCGGACATGACGACCTCCAGATACAAGCGGCCCGGCATAGGGGCCCCTAGAAGTATTGAGGTGCATCCATCGCCGGGGGTTCATTTTTTATCGGGTGCCTCAAGCGCGGTCGGCTGGAGGGAATGTTTACAAACGGCGAAGGTCAACCGAGCAATTCCTCTTGCCTGGGGGCCTGGCCATGAACGTCAGCCAATCCGTCGTCGACTATTTGCGGCAACACGACTTGCGACTGACGACGGCCGAATCCTGTACCGCAGGAAAAATCGTGACTTTGCTGGCCGAGGTGCCGGACAGCGGAGACCTGATCGAGAGTGGCTATGTGGTTTATTCCCCTGAAGCCAAGCAGCGATTGCTTAACGTCAGCCCCGAGACGATCAAAACCTTCAACCTGACCAGTTGCGAAGTGGCGTGCGAAATGGCCTTGGGCGCATTGCGCGACAGCCCCGCCAATGTCGCGGTAGCCACCACCGGCATTCTGGGCCCGGAGGATATCGACGGGATTCCGGCCGGCACCGTCTGTTTTGCCTGGGCGTACCAGACCGAGCGAGGGCAGCGCGTATTCACTCACCAGCACCGTTTTTTCGGATCGCGCAGCCGGGTGCAGTTACTGGCCGCCGAACATGCCTTGAAGCGGGTGTCGTTTTTTCATCAACGTGCATTGGCCGGTGAACAAGGCCAGGTCACACCATGAACGACGGCGGTTCGAGCGCAACGGCAAGATTTCGGTGATCGCTCAAGAGCCCTACACTCAACTCATGGGTTAGGCTCAATGCGATGCAAGAAACTCGATGAGGAATTGCTCATGAACACCCAATCGCTCGTTGCACTGGCACTGTCGTTGGCATGCCTCGCTGGCTGCGAAAGCAAATACGATGTGAATGAGAAAAATTGCGAGCCGAAAAACTTCATGAAGCTGCCAGACGATCAGAAGCGGGAAGCCTTCATCAAGGCTTGCATGGAGCGCATAACGCCTTGAACAGGAGTCGATGCTGCGCCTGTCGCCCATAAAAAACCCGATGCACAGGCATCGGGTTTTCGGCATCACCCCAGGCTGTCAGACCTGGCGGTTACGCAAACTACGCTCCATCCGCGCGATCCCTTCTTCCAGCAGCGCCCTTGGGCAGCCGAAGTTCAGGCGCACGAATTGCTGGGCGTGATCGCCGAAGTCCAGCCCGGCGCTGAGCCCGACTTTCGCTTGATCAAGGAAGAATTGCTGCGGGTTGTCCAGGCCCAGCGCCGTGCAGTCGAGCCACGCCAGGTAAGTGCCCTGAGGTATGTTCATGGTCACGCCCGGCAACCGCGTGCGAACCGCCTCCACCAGATAATCCCGATTGCCTTGCAGGTAGGCCATGAGCTCGGTCAGCCAAGGGCCGCCTTCACTGTAGGCGACGCGGGTGGCTTCCAGGCCCAGCGGGTTGACGCTGTCGACCATGCCGCAGCGAGCGTTGTTGACCCGATGACGTAGCGCCGGATCCTGAATGATCATGAACGCAGTCTTCAATCCGGCGATGTTATAGGCCTTGCTCGCCGACATCAGGGTGATGGTGCGCTTGGCGATCTGCGGGCTGAGCGAGGCGGTCGGGATGTGCGCGCGCCCATCGAAGCACAGCTCGGCGTGGATCTCGTCGGAGATGATCCAGGCGTCCTGCTCCAGGCAAATGTCGGCGACCGCCTGCAGCTCTTCGCGCGGGAAGACCTTGCCCAGCGGGTTATGCGGGTTGCTCAGCAGCAGCGCGCCGCCCCCTTGCAGCGCCTGGCGCAAGGCATCGAATGGCGTCGCATACGTGCCATCGGCCAACGCATCGAAATCCAGTTCGACCTTGTTCAGCTGCCAGTGGCCCGGCGCATGGCGCAGAGGCGGGTAGTTTGGTGTTTGCACGACCACGTTCTGCTGCGGCTGAACCAGCGCGTTCAGGGCCATGTTGAAACCCGACTCGATACCCGGCAGGAAGACCAGCTCCTGAGGCTGCACACGCCAGGCGTACTTGCTCCAGAGGTCGGCGACGATGGCGTCACGCAAGTCATCCTGAGCCACGCTGTAACCGAGCATCGGGTGTTCCAGGCGTTTTTGCAGCGCCTGAATGATCGCTGGTGGCGCGGCAAAGTCCATGTCGGCGACCCACATCGGCAACACGTCGGCCGGGTAGCGGCTCCATTTGGTACTGCCGGTGCCATGGCGGTCGAACACCTGATCAAAATCGAAAGTCATGCTCAGTCTCATAAAAGGCAGAGGGTTAATCCGGCGGCCATGATAGCGCCAAACCCAGTGGGAGCGAGCCTGCTCGCGATGGGGCCTTACATTCAATATCGATGTCGCCTGACACTCTGCCATCGCGAGCAGGC
>NZ_AKJK01000089.1 GCF_000282375.1 Pseudomonas sp. GM50 | reverse complement strand
GCAGCAACGGATATGTACACAACCCAACCAAAACATGGTCGGCCCGAAGGCCGCCAAGACCAAACAATCACACAGACTCTTTACGGACCCTGAACCAAGCCGCATACAGCGCAGGCAAAAACAGCAACGTCAACGCCGTCGCCACAATCAGCCCGCCCATGATCGCCACCGCCATCGGCCCGAAAAACACACTGCGAGACAATGGAATCATCGCCAACACCGCCGCCAACGCCGTCAAGACAATCGGCCGAAACCGCCGCACCGTCGCCTCGATAATCGCCTGCCAAGGCTTAAGCCCGGCAGCGATATCCTGCTCAATCTGATCCACCAGAATCACCGAGTTACGCATGATCATCCCGGACAAGGCGATGGTCCCGAGCATCGCCACAAAACCGAACGGCTGGCGGAACACCATCAGAAACAGCGTCACACCAATCAGCCCCAGTGGCGCCGTCAGAAACACCATTACCGTGCGCGAGAAACTGCGCAGTTGCAGCATCAGCAACGTCAGCACCACCACAATGAACAACGGCACGCCGGCCTTCACCGAGTTCTGCCCGCGAGCCGAGTCTTCCACCGTACCGCCGACGTCCAGCAGATAGCCGTCTGGCAGTTCGGCACGAATCGGATCGAGGGTCGGCATTATTTGCTGCACCAGCGTCGCCGGTTGTTCCTTGCCGTAGATGTCGGCGCGAACCGTCACGTTGGGCAGGCGGTTACGGTGCCAGATGATGCCTTCTTCAAAGCCGTATTCCAGCGTCGCAATCTGCGACAGGGCCACGCTGCGACCATTGTCGGTCGGCACGGCCAGGCTTGGCAGCAACGCCAACTCAGTGCGCTCATGCACCGTGCCGCGCAGCAGGATCTCGATCAATTCATTGTCTTCGCGGTACTGGCTGACGCTGGCACCGGTCAGCGAACTTCGCAGGAAACTCGAGAGGTTTGCCGTGCTCACACCCAGCGCCCGGGCGCGGTCCTGATCGACGTTCAGGTAAACGACTTTGCTCGGCTCTTCCCAGTCCAGATGCACGTTGGCCACGTGTGGGTTCTCGCGAACCTTGGCCGCGACTTTACGGGCCAATGCGCGGACTTCCTCGATGTGCTCACCGGTAACCCGGAACTGCACCGGATAGCCAACCGGTGGGCCGTTCTCCAGCCGCGTGACCCGCGAGCGCAGCGCCGGGAATTGTTCGTTGAGGGTTTCAATCAGCCAGGTGCGCAGGGTTTCGCGGTCTTCGATAGTTTTGGCCAGCACGACAAACTGGGCGAAGCTCGCTGCCGGAAGTTGCTGATCCAGCGGCAGGTAGAAACGCGGCGAACCGGTGCCGACGTAAGCCACGTAGTTGTCGATCCCGGCGTGATCCTTGAGCAGGCCTTCGAGGCGTTTGACCTCCTCGGCGGTGTTACTCAGGGAGGCACCTTCGGCCAGCTTCAGATCGACCATCAACTCCAGTCGTCCCGAAGCCGGGAAGAACTGCTGTGGCACGAAACGGAACAACACCACTGACGCGACGAACATCACGATGGTCAGGACGATCACCGTTTTGCGCCGACGCACGCACCACTCCACCAGGCGCCTGACGCGCTGATAGAACGGTGTGCCATAGGGGTCTGGTTGGCCGTCGCCGGTGCCATGTTTGGCGGCGTGAATTTTCGCCAGGTCCGGCAGGAGTTTTTCCCCCAGATAAGGCACAAAGACCACGGCGGCAACCCACGACGCCAACAGCGCGATGGTCACCACCTGGAAGATCGAGCGGGTGTATTCGCCGGTGCCCGATTGCGCGGTGGCGATTGGCAGGAAACCGGCAGCGGTGATCAACGTTCCGGTGAGCATCGGGAACGCGGTGCTGGTCCAGGCATAGCTGGCGGCTTTGACCCGGTCGAAGCCCTGCTCCATTTTGATCGCCATCATTTCCACGGCGATGATCGCGTCGTCCACCAGCAACCCCAGCGCCAGTACCAGCGCGCCGAGGGAAATCTTGTGCAGGCCGATCCCTAAGTAATACATGCAGGCGAAGGTCATCGCCAACACCAGCGGAATCGCCAGTGCTACGACCATGCCGGTGCGCACACCGAGCGAGAAGAAACTCACCAGCAACACAATCGCCAGGGCCTCCACCAGTACCTGGACGAACTCGCCGACACCGGTTTTCACCGCCGCGGGTTGATCGGACACCTTGCGCAGTTGCATGCCAGCCGGGAGGTTTTTCTGGATCCGGGCGAATTCGACTTCCAGCGCTTTGCCCAGAATCAGAATGTCGCCACCGCTTTTCATGGCCACGGCCAGGCCGATGGCGTCTTCAGCCATGAAGCGCATGCGCGGGGCCGGTGGATCGTTGAAGCCACGACGAACATTCGCCACATCGCCGATGCGGAACGTGCGATCACCGACCCGGATCGGGAAGTTCTTGATCTCGTCGACCGTCTGAAAATTCCCCGAAACCCGTAGCTGCAAACGCTCACTGGTGGTTTCGAAGAAACCTGCGTTGGACATCGCGTTCTGCTCTTCAAGCGCCTGCTGCACCGTCGCCAACGGCAACCCGAGGGTGGCCAGTTTGACGTTGGACAGTTCGATCCAGATCTTCTCGTCCTGCAGCCCGATCAGATCGACCTTGCCCACATCCTTGACCCGTTGCAGCTGAATCTGGACGCGGTCGGCGTAGTCCTTGAGCACCGCGTAATCAAAACCTTCGCCGGTCAGGGCGTAAATATTGCCGAAGGTGGTGCCGAATTCATCGTTGAAAAACGGGCCCTGGATGCCCGGTGGCAGGGTCTGACGGATGTCGCCGATCTTCTTGCGGACCTGATACCAGAGGTCCGGGATTTCCACCGAATGCATGGAATCCCGCGCCATGAACGTCACTTGGGACTCGCCCGGGCGGGAGAACGAGGTGATCCGTTCGTACTCGCCGGTTTCCATCAGTTTCTTTTCAATACGCTCGGTGACCTGACGCGACACTTCCTCGGCCGTGGCCCCCGGCCAGTTGGTACGAATTACCATGGCCTTGAAGGTGAACGGCGGGTCTTCGCTTTGGCCCAGCTTGGTGTAGGACAACGCCCCGACGACGGCCAGCAGGAGCATCAGGAACAGTACGATCTGGCGGTTACGCAGCGCCCATTCGGAAAGATTGAAACCCATCGGGGATTACTCCTTGTGCGCCAGATTGACCACGCGGTTGGAGCGATCCACCGGGCGCACTTGCTGCCCGTCGTGAAGCACATGAACACCGGCCGCCACCACCCAGTCGCTGGCGTTCAGGCCTTCAAGCACCGGCACGGTTTTCTCACCGAATGCACCGACCCGCACCGGGGCTTTCTTCAGGGTGTTGTTGGCGCCGACCACCCACACATAAGTGGCACCGTTTTCCGCAGTGACCGCCGACAGTGGCACCGATAACGCTACGACTTCGGCAGTCTGGATGAATACCCGGGCACTCTGGCCCAGTTCGGCGGGAACCTTGCCAGCGGTAAAAGCGATGCGGGCGGCGAAAGTGCGCGATTTTGGATCGGCGGCGGGCGACAACTCACGGATGCGTCCGGGGAAACGTTGATCGGGTTGGGTCCAGAGTTCCACCGAGACCGGCTGGCCGACCTTGAAGCGACCGAAGCTCTGTTCCGGCAAGCTGATCAACACTTCGCGCTCGCCATCGGTGGCGAGGGTAAACACGGTTTGCCCGGCCGCGACCACTTGCCCGACTTCAACCGCACGTTTGGCCACCACGCCATCCTGCGGCGCGCGCAGCACCGCGTAACTGGCCTGATTGGTCGATACGTTGAATTCGGCTTTGATTTGCTTGAGGCGTGCTTCGCCGGAGCGATAGAGGTTTTCCGCATTGTCGTACTGCGAACGGCTGACCATCTGCCGCTCCATCAGGGTCTTGTAGCGATCACGCTCGGCGCGCACCAGGCTCAGGTTGGCTTCTGCGGCCGCGACCTGGGCACGGGTGGCTTCCAGTTGCAGGCGCACGTCCTGAGGATCCAGTTCCGCCAAGGGTTGATCAGCCTTGACCCGCTGGCCTTCCTCGACCAGTCGTCGGCTGACTTTGCCGCCAATGCGGAAGGCCAGATCTGGTTCATAGCGCGCGCGGACTTCACCGGGATAACTTTCCATGGCCTGAGCCGAGGGCTCTGGCTGTATGACCATGGCCGGGCGGACGGTGACTTGAGGCGCCTCTTCATGGCCACACGCAGACAATAAAAAAGCCAGACAGACCGGCAATGCGAGGGGCAAGGCATAGCGGAACATGGTGAAGGACCTTTCGCTAATGGTGCTTGGAATAATTATACTGACCAGTATGTTATTAATAGCAAACTCACCAGTCCAGTATTAAAGCGAAGAATGTCTAACAATCTTTCAACACCCAGCGGTCCGGGTCGCCCCAAGGATCTGGCCAAGCGCCAGGCAATCCTCGATGCGGCGAAAATTCTGTTTCTGAGTAAGGGTTACGCCAATACCAGCATGGATGCCGTGGCGACCGAGGCCGGTGTGTCGAAGCTGACGGTCTACAGCCATTTCAACGACAAGGAGACGCTGTTCTCCGCCGCGGTGGTGGCCAAGTGCGAGGAGCAACTGCCACCGCTGTTTTTTGAATTGCCGGACGGCATTGCGGTGGAAACCGTGCTGCTGAACATCGCACGCGGCTTTCATCAGCTGATCAACAGCGATGAATCGGTGAACCTGCATCGGCTGATGATGACGCTGGGTAGCCAGGACCCGAAACTCTCGCTGATTTTCTTCCAGGCCGGGCCAGAACGCGTACTTCACGGCATGGAGGGGTTGCTGAACAAGGTCAATCAGAGCGGTGCATTGAGCATCGATAAACCGCGCAATGCCGCCGAGCATTTCTTTTGCCTGCTCAAGGGCGCGGGGAATTTCCGCTTGCTGTACGGCTGCGGCGAGCCGGTGACCGGGGATGCGGCTGAAGCCCATGTGCGGGAAGTGGTGGGGTTGTTTATGCGGGCTTATCGGCCAGAGTCGGTCTGATCGATTTGTAGTGTCTGGGCCGACGCTATCGCGAGCAGGCTCGCTCCCACAGTGGATTTAGGGTGATCACACATTTTGTGTCCACCACAAATCTAATGTGGGAGCGAGCCTGCTCGCGATGGGGGCGACACGGTCTCAGGGCTTGAGCGCTTTCTTCGGATAAATGTCGTATCGGCTGGACTTGCCATCCAGCGCATGACTCGGCTTCGGCCCGTCAATGCACGGCGCCTTGCGCGGGCGCTTGACCACCACCCGGTGACTGGCCAGGGCCAATGCCGCTTCGAGCAATGCCGGCGCATCCGGGTCATCGCCGACCAGCGGCCGGAACAGGCGCATTTCCTTCTTCACCAACGCGGTTTTCTCTCGATGGGGAAACATCGGGTCGAGGTAGATCACCTGCGGCGGCTCGCCTTCCCAGTTGCGCATCACCTCGATCGAGTTGCCCTTGAGCAAACGCATCCGCGCCACGATCGGCGCTACGTCGAAATCTTCCGCGCCGCGCGCCAGGCCATCTTCAAGCAAGGCGCCGATCAGCGGCTGGCGCTCGATCAAGCTCATCTCGCAGCCCAGGCTGGCCAACACGAACGCGTCCTTGCCCAGCCCCGCCGTGGCATCCAGCACGCGCGGGCGCACGCCTTGGGCGACGCCGACCGCCTTGGCGATCATCTGACCGCTGCCGCCGCCGTACAACCGACGATGGGCCGCACCGCCCTCGACAAAATCCACCCGCACCGGTCCCGGTGCGTCCGGCCCCAGTTGTTGCAGCTGCAACCCCTGCTCGCCCACCTGCAAGGCAAACTCGCCGTCATCCACCTGCAACGGCAACCCCAGGCGCTCGGCCCATTGCTCGGCCTGTGGCTGAAAGGTCGTGCCCAAGGCCTCGACATGGATGCGGCAGGCCGCAGGTTGCTCAATCATGGGAAAACACGCTCGAAAAAATTAATGATCGGCAAAAATGGCCGATAACCAAACTATCGAGCATTTTGCCAGAGCTGAGCGTCGACCGAGAGAAATGTCAGACATTCAACGCACATCGATAGGTTACATCTCGCCCCACGGCGATTTTGGCCTGCGAAATTCCCAAGCACTGAGCGGCGTCAGTCACCTGTGGCAGGATTTTTTTGCCCAGGCCCTGGCCGATCAGTCGGGCGATGTCGTGCCGGAATCTCTCAACTTTCCGCCGGTTGATCTCGACAGCCCGGTCGAACCGACCGTTGGCAGCGAGCTGCTGGCGCACATCATTTCTCAGCGCGAATGTGATGTGATGGAAACACCAGTCCGCCCACCCGAGCCCCTGTTCCTGCCGATTGCCGAGTTCGAAATGGACCTGGCCGACAAACCGTTCCCGCCATTCCCGCCGCAAGAAATCGTCGCGCAACAGAAACAACAGGACTTCGACAGCGGCTGGGTACGCCCGATCGTGCTGACTGCCGGTCAAGCATTGCCAGAGCCTGGCACCGCACCACAACCGCGTCCGCTGCACTTGCCGATTGCCGAGTTCGAACTCGACCTGCTGGACAAACCATTCCCGCCGTTCTCGCCCGAAGAGCTGGTGGAACAACAGAAACAATTGGATTTCGATAACGGCTGGGCACGCCCGATCGTTCTGCAGAACCTGCGCATCGCCGCATAATCCTTCAGCGGCACCGCCACCACGGCCCGACATCCACATGAAAGTGATTGCGATGGGCGGCGTTGTAGTCCGGGCTCAATACCACACTGAACATGTCGCACGCACCGTCGCGGACCTGATGGAGAAATCTCGCGTCCTGGTTATCCTTCGGCCAATCCTTGAGCACGCTGACGAATCGGCCGTCCGCCAGCCGGAATCCGCTGATATCCAGTGCATCGGCCGTGGCATGCTGGCTGCGTCTGCCATTTTCGCGGTTGTAGACGTTGCGACAGGCGAAGCTGCCGAGATGGTCGACCCGTTTCACAGCCTGCCCGTAGACAGCCTGAGCCGCCGGTTGCAGGGCGTGGCGCTCGAACAAGGCGAACGCTACCGCCAGGCTGCAACTGGCGAGGAAACTGCTGCTCAGCGCCGCCTCGCCACCTTGCACACGCAAGGTGTTGGTTAACGGGCAAGTCGCGTCCGGGCTGTCGGCCTGCCGAGCCACTCGCAAACCTGAGCTGCTCAGGACCTGGTCGCATAACTGCGGGTCATCGCGCAGGCGCATCAGTTTGTAGCGGGTCAGCAGGTTCGGTTCGGCCTTTACGTCCAGCGGCGCCCATGGGTTCCATTGCGGAGGAATGGAAACCCAGCCGCGCCAGACGCTCAACCCGCCAGCGCCGATGATCAACAGCACCAGCAACAGCCCCCACCGAAACCGCATCGTCAGCCTTTGAACAATTGATTGGCCTTCTGGAACGGCATCGAGCGGGAGGTAAAGCCGAAGGTCCCGTGTTGCTGGATTTCCTCGGCGGCGCGGAAGAACTCGCCATACGCCGCCAAGGCCAGGGCCGAACCGACGCTGATCCGTTTGACGCCCATCTCACTCAACTGCTCGACCGTCAGCTTGAGCCCGCCGGACATCAACACATTGACCGGTTTCGGCGCCACGGCGCGGACCACCGCCAAGACCTCTTCAGCGCTGCGCAGCCCCGGTGCGTAAAGCACATCGGCTCCCGCCTCGGCGAAAGCCTGCAAGCGGCGAATGGTATCGTCGAGATCAGGATTGCCGTGCAGAAAGTTCTCGGCACGCGCCGTCAGCACGAAGGGGAAAGGCAAGCTGCGAGCCGCCGCGACAGCCGCTTCGATACGCGCCACAGCATGCTCGAAGCAGTAGATCGGACCGTCTTCGCGCCCCGTGGCATCTTCGATCGAACCGCCAACGGCACCGGCCTTGGCTGCCCGCAGAATACTTTGGGCGCAGTCAGCAGGGGCGTCGGCGAAGCCGTTTTCGAGATCCACCGCTACCGGCAGATCAGTGGCAGCGACAATCGCTTCAACGTTCGCCAGGGTTTCGTCGAGCGTCAACCCACCATCGGGACGCCCCCGGGAAAAGGCGTAACCGGCACTGGTGGTCGCCAGCGCCTCGAAGCCAAGGCTGGCGAGCATTTTCGCCGAGCCGGCGTCCCAAGGGTTGGGAATGACAAAAGTGCCCTCGCGTTCGTGCAGTGCTTTGAACGCCTGGGCTCGAAGGGTTTGCGCATCCATTGGCAGGCTCCTGAAAAAGGGGAAAGATGAACCGCTTTTCGTAGGAGCCAGGCTTGCCGGCGAAGGCGCACTCAAGGACGCCTTCGCCGGCAAGCCTGGCTCCTACAGCTGGGAACGAAGCCGCTTCAGAGCAAGCCAAGTTGCTCGGCGGCGGGCTCTCTGTATAGCTCAGGCAGCGGCGGCAAGCCAGGCAAACGCAGCATCAGTTGTGCGTGAAAACGTTGTGCCAGTTTCGCTGCCAGCAGGTTATCGGCGGTGTGCAGGAAGATATAGGGCATGCGGCCCTCTTCGATCCAGGCAGCGATTTTCTCGACCCACGGCACCAGGAATGGATCGTTGGCTTCAAGCACAGGATGGCCGATGAAACGCACCTGTGGAAACTGAGTAAACGCAGCGGGTCGAGGCGGCACCCGGGGCTTTTTCGATTGGGCGTGGAGCACCGAAGAATCGGTGGAGGTGCAGCTGAACAGCGCTCGTGGATCGAGGCAGATGCGCTCGACACCGCGGTCCAGCAACAGGCGATTGAGCATCCGCTCGGCATCGCCCTTGGCGAAGAATTCGTCATGCCGCACTTCGACCGCCAAAGGCCGGTCCACCGCATCGATAAAACCGGCCAGCTCGGACAAGCGTTGAGGAGTGAAGCTTTTGGACAATTGCAGCCAGAGGGGAGAAACCCGTTCACCCAGAGGGCTGAGCAATTGCAGAAATGTCTGGGCGGCGGTCAATTGTTCGCGCAGGTCACCGCTGTGGCTGATGTCGCCGGGGAATTTGGCGGTGAAGCGAAAGTGTTCGGGCATGATTTCGGCCCAACGCTGCACGGTGGCGGCAGAGGGGCTCGCGTAGAAAGTCGTATTGCCTTCCACGGCGTTGAACACTTGAGAATAAAGATTGAGAAACTCGGTGGGCCTGGCGTCTTGCGGATACAGGTACTCGCGCCAGGCGTTTTCACTCCAGGACGGGCAGCCGAGGTAGTAAGGCAGCCGCATCAGATGTACAGGTCGAGACCCAGTACATCCGCTTCCCAATCGACAAACGTGGCGGTGCTCAGGTAACTGGCCAGTGCCATCGCCACGCTTTTGCTCATGGCGCGGTGATAAATCATGTCTTGTTGACGCGCGGGGAGATTGCTCAGGCGTTGGGCGGAAGCTTTGGCGGCACGGGCGGCCAACTGCTCTTCGGAAGGAATTTCCAGCTCGCCGTCGATATCGACGTAGTCGTCATCCGCCACAGGGCCTTTGCGGGGCTTGCGCTTGATGGGGTAGGACTGGGAGGAAACGCCGTCTATACGCATGAGTACATGTCCGGTATCAGTGATGGCAGCTTAGTGGCACATAGCCCACTTCGCAAACTGTCGAGTGATAACTAGAACACAGAAAAGCGAAAAGGTTTAAAAGCGCAGGTTAGAAAGTGACGATTGGCTAGAGATGAAATGCTGATTGTGGCGAGGGGGCTTGCCCCCGTTCGGCTGCGAAGCAGTCGCAAAACCAGCCAATGCGGTGCGTCAGGGGAATGTGGTGGTGATTTTGGGGCCGCTTCGCGACCCAACGAGGGCGAGCCCCCTCGCCACAGAAGGCCCTATCAACCTTGGATTAACGCGCTTTTGGCGTCGCCACTTTATCGCGCAGATATACTGGCTGCGCCTCATCGGCCACGATCGCTTCACCGCGCTCCCAGGCAAAGCGCGCCAGGGTCAGCAGGTCTTCGGCGTGAGGCAACATGCCAGCATCCGAGCCGCTCAGGTTGACGGCAATGCGCTCGGCATAGCCCCAACCGGTGCCCGCGCCGAACCACTCGCCGCTGGCATCGGCCGGCAATGCGGCGACTTCGGGTGGCAACACAGCTTCGTTGCCCACCAACCGCATCTCCCCCGCCGTTTCGCGGTAGCAACCCCAATACACCTCATCCATGCGCGCATCGATGGCCGCCGCGACCTGGCTGACGCCGTGTTCGCGATAGGCCCGCTGGGCGAGGACAGCGAGATTGGAGACCGGCAACACCGGGCGATCCAGCGCAAACGCCAGACCTTGCACCACACCGATGGCGATCCGCACACCAGTGAATGCGCCCGGTCCACGGCCGAACGCAATGGCATCGACCGCTTGCAGCGTGGTCCCGGCATCGGCCAGCAGTTGCTGGATCATCGGCAGCAGCTTCTGCGCATGCAGGCGCGGGATCACCTCGTAATGACTCGTGACTTTGCCGTCATGCAGCAAGGCAACGGAGCAAGCTTCAGTCGCGGTGTCCAGGGCCAGCAAGGTGCTCATCGATGTTTCCGTAAGAGAGGTCAGAAAAAGTGCGTCAGTATAAACAACTACGGCCCGCAAGCGGGCCGTAGAAGATGAAGCCGATCAGACTTTTCAGCTCAGTGCTTCAAGCACCTTGCCGGTGATCACTTCAACCGAGCCAACACCCGGAATATGGCTGTATTTCGGCTTGCCCTGCGCAGAGGCCAGCCCCTGGTAGAACTCTACCAGTGGTTTGGTCTGGGAGTGGTAGACCGACAGGCGATGACGCACGGTTTCTTCGGTGTCGTCCTTGCGCTGCACCAGCTCTTCACCGGTGATGTCGTCTTTGCCGGCGATTTTCGGCGGGTTGTAGACGGTGTGGTACACGCGGCCGCTGGCCTCGTGAACGCGACGACCGGCGATACGCTGAACGATCTCTTCGTCATCGACGGCGATTTCGACCACGTTGTCCAGTTCCACACCCGCTTCTACCAGTGCTTCAGCTTGCGGAATGGTGCGCGGGAAACCGTCGAACAGGAAACCGTTGGCACAGTCAGGCTGCGCGATACGGTCCTTGACCAGGGCGATGATCAGATCGTCAGAGACCAGACCACCGGCATCCATGATGCCTTTGGCTTTAACACCCAGCTCGGTACCGGCTTTTACAGCAGCACGCAGCATGTCGCCGGTAGAGATTTGCGGAATGCCGAATTTCTCGGTGATGAACTTAGCCTGAGTACCTTTACCGGCCCCGGGAGCTCCCAGCAGAATGACGCGCATTAGATGTGCTCCTCAATTTTTTATTTAGAATAACTTAAACAAAACAATGGATTCGCCACGTGGGGCCAATCTCAGAAATAGGGTCGTGACCGCCCAAACGGTCAAAGGCTGATCAAGATACACAGCAGGCCCGGCCCACACAAGCCGCCGAAAGTCGGAGAAACCCGAGCCTGATGAGACCTTGCGAAGGGGTAACCCAAGTCGCAACCCCATCATTAACTGTCGCGTGACAGACCTTTTCGACCGCTCGCCAGCAGGCACCCGACGCTCGCGCCGGGTGCCTGTCCCCCACGATGAAAACCTTAGCCGGTATTTCGCAAACCGGCGGCAATCCCCGCCACAGACACCAGCAACGCCTGTTCTACCGGGCTGCCCTGGGCCACATCCTGTTGCCGCGAACGTGCCAACAGTTCGGCCTGCAATAGATGCAGCGGGTCGAGGTAAGTGTTGCGCAGGCGGATGAATTCCAGCGTAGCTGGGCTATGTGCCAGTAGCTGCGACTGACCGGTCAACCCCAGGACCACCGCACACGCCTGCGACAATAGGTCGCGTAAATGCGCACCCAAAGGGAGCAGATCCGGCTCGACCAGGCGCTCATCGTAAGACTGGGCGATATCGGCGTCGGCCTTGGCCAGTACCATTTCCAGCATATCGATGCGGGTACGGAAGAACGGCCACTGCTCGCGCATCTGTCCCAGCAACTCACCCTCGCCGCGCTCCAGCGCCTTGCTCAATGCCGCTTCCCAGCCCAGCCAGGCCGGCAGCATCAGGCGCGTCTGGGTCCAGCCGAAGATCCATGGAATGGCGCGCAGGCTTTCAATCCCGCCGGCGCGGCGCTTGGCCGGGCGGCTGCCCAACGGCAACCGCCCCAACTCCTGTTCCGGGGTGGACTGGCGGAAATACTCGACGAATTGCGGATTCTCCCGCACCACGGCGCGGTAAGCCTTGACGCCGTCGGCGGCCAATTCGTCCATCAAATGGCGCCAGGCAGGCTCGGGTGGTGGCGGCGGGAGCAAGGTCGCTTCCAGTACCGCTGCCAGGTACAGATTGAGGTTTTGCTCGGCGATGTCCGGTAGGCCGAATTTGAAACGAATCATTTCCCCCTGTTCGGTGGTGCGGAAACGCCCCGCCACCGATCCCGGCGGCTGCGACAGAATCGCCGCGTGTGCCGGACCACCACCACGGCCCACGGTGCCACCGCGACCGTGGAACAACAGCAGCTCCACTTGCTGCTCGCGACAGATGTCGACCAAACGCTCCTGCGCCCGATACTGCGCCCAGGCCGCCGCTGTAGTGCCGGCGTCCTTGGCCGAGTCGGAATAACCGATCATCACTTCCTGCGGCCCTTGCAGGCGTGAGCGATAGCCCGGCAGCAGCAACAGTTTTTCGATCACCGGGCCGGCGTTATCGAGGTCGGCGAGAGTTTCGAACAGCGGCACCACGCGCATCGGCCGCAATACACCGGATTCTTTGAGCAGCAATTGCACGGCCAGCACGTCGGAAGCGGCACCGGCCATGGAAATCACATACGAACCGAGGGAAGCCCCCGGTGCCGCGGCGATTTCCCGACACGTCGCCAGCACTTCGGCGGTGTCGGCAGACGGCTTGAAGTACGCGGGCAGCAATGGACGACGATTGTTCAGTTCGCGCATCAGGAAGGCGATGCGCTCTTCCTCGCTCCAGTCCTGATAACGGCCCAGACCGAGGTAATCGGTGATTTCGGTCATGGCCGCCGTGTGGCGCGACGAGTCCTGTCGCACATCAAGGCGCACCAGAAACAACCCGAACGTTACCGCACGGCGCAGGCAATCGAGCAACGGGCCATCGGCGATGACGCCCATGCCGCATTCATGCAGCGAGTGGTAGCACAGCTCCAGCGGGTCCAGCAGGTCGCGGTTGTTTTGCAGCACATCGGCGGACGCTGGCGTGTTTGCCGTCAGGGATGCGTGGGCCCAATTACGGGTCGCGCGCAGGCGTTCACGCAATTGTTTGAGCACTGCGCGGTAAGGCTCGGCGCTGTCGCCGGCCTTGGCTTTCAAGGCGTCGCTGGCCTGCTGCATCGACAATTCGGCGGCGAGGTGATCAACATCGCGCAGGTACAAATCGGCGGCCATCCAGCGCGCCAGCAGCAACACTTCACGGGTCACGGTGGCAGTGACGTTGGGGTTGCCGTCGCGGTCGCCGCCCATCCATGAGGCAAAGCGAATCGGTGCGGCTTCCAGTGGCAAGTGCAGGCCGGTGGCGGCATGCAGGGCCTGATCGGCCTTGCGCAAATAATTGGGAATCGCCTGCCACAGCGAATGCTCGATCACCGCAAAGCCCCACTTGGCTTCGTCCACGGGTGTCGGGCGGGTACGGCGGATTTCTTCGGTGTGCCAGGCTTCAGCGATAAGGCGCTGCAACTTCGTCTTGATCTGCTCGCGTTCGGCGGTGGTCAGGTCGCGATGGTCCTGGGCGGCCAGTTGCGCGGCGATCGCATCGTACTTCTGGATCAGCGTGCGACGCGCCACCTCGGTGGGGTGCGCGGTCAATACCAGTTCGATTTCCAGCCGGCCCAATTGCCGGGCCAGGGACTCGGCGTCATGGCCCGCAGTCAGCAGGCGAGCGAGCAATTCCGGCAATACCCGGGCCTCGAACGGTGCGGGCTGCGATTCTTCACGGCGATGAATCAGCTGATATTGCTCGGCGATATTGGCCAGGTTGAGGAACTGGTTGAACGCCCGCGCCACCGGCAGCAACTCGTCTTCGCTCAACTGGTTGAGGCTGGCGCTGAGTTCGGCGTCCATCGAACCGCGACGATCAGCCTTGGCGCCCTTGCGGATCTGCTCGATCTTGTCGAGAAAGTCGTCCCCGTACTGTTCACGAATGGTGTTGCCCAACAGCTCACCCAACAGGTGAACGTCCTCGCGCAAGCGTGCATCAATGTCAGTCATCAGCAGTTCTCCAGCGAAAATCCGGGCGGCTTGCTCAACGCCAGTGTAGGAGCCAGGCTTGCCGGCGAAGGCGCTCTCAAGGACGCCTTCGCCGGCAAGCCTGGCTCCTACACTGGCATTGGCGGCTATGCTTTGTTGTTAGAAGCTCTGTCATAGAGAGTGCCGTCGTAAAGCGGTTCTTACAAGCAGACGACGCCGAGGACTTCAAACACCGAGCGTTACCGCTAATCTCAACCATAAGCCGTCCAACGGCGTATCACCGGCCACCGCCGGACACTCACCCGGCCTGCCACGAGCAGGTGCGCAACGAGGTCATCATGAAAATCCGCGAGCTCGCCAAGCATTGGGAAGAAAACGCCAAGGGTCGTCTGACCGACTCTGGCTACGCGATTCATCTGGACGTAGAAGCCGCCGCACGGCTGGCGGCAATTATCGACATGTACCCTAAACGGCACCCCGAAGAACTGCTCGGCGAGTTGATCGGCGCCGCCCTGGAAGAACTCGAAGCGAGTTTTCCGTACGTGAAAGGGTCAACGGTGGTGGCCACCGATGAAGAAGGTGATCCGCTGTACGAAGATGTCGGTCCGACCCCGCGTTTTCTCGCCTTGTCCCGTCGTCATTTGCACGATTTGTCGGGCGATAACGACAAGCAGAAACACTGATTCCTGTGGGAGCGAGCCTGCTCGCGATAGCGGTTTAACAGTCAACGTTGATGTTGAATGACATGGCCCCATCGCGAGCAGGCTCGCTCCCACAATTTGATCGCATTCCTCCTGCTGAACGGTGAACTTGCGGGTCACTTAAAGCCCCGTGGATACCCCTGTGCCACCCGAAAGTTCCCGATTTAGAGCCCTGTCCTCTCGATCAGGTTTTTTCGGGCGATAAGCCATCTTCTCTGAACTTTTAAAAAACGCCTCGGGTCACACCCAGTAACCATGCCTGGGACGGCCGTTTCAAAATGATCTGGAAATTGATGGTTGCGGCTCCTTGCCCAGGATGGATTCAGATGTTTTTCAGGAGTTATCCAATGGAGTTGAAGACCATGAAGACCAGCACCGCATCATTCTCGTTCCCCCCTCTGCGCGGTCTCAAACTGGCGGCCCTGGCCATCGGCAGCAGCTTCGTTCTGGCCGGTTGCGCCGGTAACCCGCCGAGCGAGCAATACGCTGTGACCCAGTCCGCCGTGAACAGCGCCGTCAGCGCTGGCGGTACCGAATTCGCCGCCGTGGAAATGAAGGCCGCTCAGGACAAGCTCAAACAAGCCGAAATCGCCATGCACGACAAGAAGTACGACGAAGCCAGAATGCTGGCCGAGCAAGCCGAGTGGGACGCCCGTGTCGCCGAGCGCAAGGCCCAGGCGATGAAAGCCGAACAAGCTGTGAAGGACTCTCAGAAAGGTGTTCAGGAACTGCGTCAGGAAAGTCAGCGCACCGTGCAGTAAGCGCGCATCCCGACTTTCAGACCTGAAACTCTTATCGATAGAAAGGACGAACCATTATGCGCAAACAATTGATGATCCCCGCCCTCCTGGCCGCAAGTGTTGCACTGGCTGCCTGCTCCACACCGCCCAACGCGAACCTGGAGCAAGCCCGTACCAACTACACCGGCCTGCAAGCCAACCCGCAAGCCAGCAAAGTCGCGGCGCTGGAAACCAAAGACGCCAGCGAATACCTGGATAAGGCCAACAAGGCTTACCTGGATAGGGAAGACCAGGCCAAGGTCGACCAACTGGCTTACCTGACCAATCAGCGTGTTGAAGTGGCCAAGCAGACCATCGCCCTGCGCACCGCTGAAAACAACCTGAAAAATGCCGCGGCACAACGGGCCCAGGCTCGTCTGGATGCCCGCGACCAGCAGATCAAACAGCTGCAAGACAGTCTGAATGCCAAACAGACCGATCGCGGCACGCTGGTGACGTTTGGTGATGTGCTGTTCGCCACCAACAAGGCTGACCTGAAGTCCAACGGTTTGGTGAATATCAACAAACTGGCGCAGTTCCTTCAGGAAAACCCGGACCGCAAAGTGATTGTCGAAGGCTACACCGACAGCACCGGCTCGGCGTCGTACAACCAGTCGCTGTCCGAGCGTCGCGCGACCTCGGTGCAAGTGGCCCTGATCAAGATGGGTGTCGACCCGGCGCGCATCGTGGCCCAGGGTTATGGCAAGGAATACCCGGTTGCGGAGAACGCCAGCGTCTCGGGCCGTGCGATGAACCGTCGGGTGGAAGTGACCATTTCCAATGACAACCAGCCTGTCGTCCCGCGTTCGGCGATCAGCTCGAACTAAATTGAACCTGCGGTAACGCAAAAGCCCCGCATGGATTGATCAGGCGGGGCTTTTTTGTCCGGCGATCACTCAACCCTGTGGGAGCGAGCCTGC
>NZ_AKJK01000088.1 GCF_000282375.1 Pseudomonas sp. GM50 | reverse complement strand
CCGCCGCCACTGGCGGGCACCTGGGTGTCGAACACCCGGCCAGCGGTGGCACCACCTTCGTCCTCAGTTTACCGTTGGTAAGCCCCACTCCCGCCGAGCCAATATGAACAACGACCTTAGTGTGCTGATCGTCGAAGACGACCCCCATGTCCTGCTCGGCTGCCAACAGGCGCTGACCCTGGAAGACATTCCCTGCGTGGGCGTCGGCAGCGCCGAAGAAGCGCTGGAGCGGGTCGGTGATAACTTCGCCGGCATCGTCATCAGCGACATCCGCCTGCCGGGCATCGATGGCCTGGAACTGTTGACCCGGCTCAAGGCCCGCGATCGCAGCCTGCCGGTGGTGCTGATTACCGGCCACGGCGACATCTCGATGGCCGTCGGCGCAATGCAAAAAGGCGCCTATGACTTCATGGAGAAACCCTTCTCCCCCGAACGTCTGGTGGACGTCGCCCGCCGGGCGCTGGAGCAACGCAGCCTGGCGCGGGAAGTGTCGTCGTTACGTAGACAACTGTTCGAGCGCGACTCCCTCGAAGGCCGGATCATCGGGCGCTCACCGGCCATGCAAAACCTGCGGGAACTGATCGCCAACGTCGCCGATACCTCGGCCAACGTGCTGATCGAAGGCGAGACCGGTACTGGTAAAGAGCTGGTCGCGCGCTGCCTGCACGACTTCAGCCGCCGGCACACCAAACAGTTCGTCGCGCTGAACTGCGGAGGCCTGCCGGAGAACCTGTTCGAAAGTGAAATCTTCGGCCACGAGGCCAACGCCTTCACCGGTGCCGGCAAGCGGCGGATCGGCAAGATCGAACACGCCGACGGCGGCACGCTGTTCCTGGATGAAGTGGAAAGCATGCCGCTGCCCTTGCAGATCAAACTGCTGCGGGTGTTGCAGGAACGCACCCTCGAACGCCTCGGCTCGAACCAGAGCGTGGCGGTGGATTGCCGGGTGATCGCCGCGACCAAGTCCGATCTGGATCAATCGAGCAAGGCCGGCGAGTTTCGCAGCGACCTGTATTACCGCCTGAACGTGGTAACCCTGGAACTGCCGCCGCTGCGCGAACGCCGCGAAGACATCCTGCAACTGTTCGAACACTTTTTGCAGCAGTCATCCCTGCGCTTCGACCGCGCGGTGCCGGAGCTGGACAACCAGACCCTGTCGAACCTGATGAGCCACGACTGGCCAGGCAATGTGCGCGAATTGCGCAACGTCGCTGAGCGTTTCGCATTGGGCCTGCCGGCCTTCAAAAAAACCGGCGCCAGCGGCAGCAACCAGGGCCTGGCCTTCGCCGAAGCGGTGGAAGCCTTCGAACGCAACCTGCTCAGCGACGCCTTGCAGCGCAGCGGCGGCAACCTGACCCAGGCCAGCCTGGAACTGGGGATGGCCAAGACCACGCTGTTCGACAAAGTGAAGAAATACGGGCTGAGCCACTGATGGACCTGATTTTCAAAGCGACCCTGGGCGCGGCGGTGGTGGTGATTCTCGCCATGCTGGCCAAGACCAAAAACTATTACATCGCAGGCCTGGTGCCGCTGTTCCCCACCTTTGCGCTGATCGCTCATTACATCGTCGGCAAGGGGCGTTCGCTGGATGATCTGAAAACCACCATCGTGTTTGGCATGTGGTCGATCATTCCGTACTTCGTCTACCTGGCAACCTTGTATGTGATGGTCGACCGGATGCGGCTGGAGGCTTCGTTGGCAGTGGCGGCGGTGGCGTGGTTGATGGCGGCAACGGTGCTGGTGACGGTGTGGGTACGCTTTCAATCCTGACCACAATCCCTGTAGGAGCCAGGCTTGCCGGCGAAGGCGTCCTTGAGAGCGCCTTCGCCGGCAAGCCTGGCTCCTACAGAAAAGCGGTTTACTCGCTTAACTGACTGGCATTGGGCTTACTGTCCGTAAACCTTCTGCAACTGCGATTGTGTCAACGCATCTTCAAACGGCACCGGCACTGACTTCACCGCCCCGTAGAGGTTGCGATAACGCCAATAGTTACCGTTATTGGCCAGTTGATAACCGCGCTCGACCACTCGCTGGCCATCAAGGACATAACGCAAGGTTTCCTGGGCTGCCGCTGGCGGTGCCGGCTGCATCAGGTCGGTGGCCAGAACGCGCATCGATTCGTCGATACACTCGTCGAGCGCGGCCGTGACCTTCGCCAAATCGAGGCCGCCGTCGTCGATGCATTGCTTGCCACAGCGCCGAATCGGCTGGCTGACGACTTCGATCCGCATGCGATACAGCGCCGAACCGGCAATGTCCTGGACCTGTACCTGATTGACCAGCACGAAACTGCCGCGATCAGGAGTAAGCATCAGTTTGGGTTCAATCACCAGGCGTGCGGTAACCTGCCCTTCTCCTTGCTTGAACCCGGCCACTTGCGAAGCTTGTTGATAACGCTTTTGCAGGCGCTCCTGCAACGGAACGCCTGCAAGCAAGTCGGCCATCGGTCGCGCCTCGTCGAGCGCGGTTTTTTCCGCATCGCGCTGCAAGCTGCCGCTGCCCATCTGGGTGTTGATCAGGCTCGCCACCAGCAAACCGGCAAGCCCGGCAGTGTTGCCCGAGCTCGCCACCAGATTATGACTCGACGACGCAGCCTTCAAGGCTGCCTGGGAGTCAATCACGGTGCTGGCACCGACAAAGGATTGCGGCAACTGCACATCGACCTTAAGCCCGTGGGCCTGGACGTAAGGCAAGGCACTCTGGTCCTTGAAACCGGCCTCGGGGGCCGGTTTTTGCGCACACCCCGTCAGCATCAACAGGGCCAGCGCACCCGCCACTATAGGCAGACGCTTCATTGCGCGAACGGGGTGATCATTTGCTGACGGCTATTGTCCACAGCCTGATAGAACGCGTTGGACAGGTTGGTATAGGTCGGCTCGTCCCACTCGCCCTGGGCGGCTTGCGTCACGACAAAGGGTTTGAACCACAGCAGTTTGTTGTCCGCCAGATCGATCACCATCCCCTGCCCGCCCACTTGCGCCATCGGCACGCTGGTCGGCACCACGCTGTAGTAGCTGCGGGTGGCACCGGTGGCATAGATATTCACCAATAGCAGACGATCGACACCATAGGTCGCCTTGACCGGCTTCAGGTCCCGGGTCATGTAGCCTTCGCGGAAGTCAGTTTGCTTGTAGACCGACAGGTCGACTGGCTCGTTGATCCGCTTCGCCTTGTAGCCCTTGGCCTGCAGCTTGGCGACGATGGCATCCGGCAAGGTGTTGAGGTCACGCACCTGCCATTTTTCGACGTTGCTACTGAGCTTGCTGTTAACGCCCTTGTTGATAGCGAATTGCAGCAGCCCCTGATTCCCGGTCAACGCCAGTACCGGCTCCGGCACCACGGTGATCGCCACGCCGATAGTCGGCTCTTTGGCATCCCAGAACTGGTGGTCCAGCGGTACTGGAGGTTGCACATGGGCACAGCCAGTGAGGGTCAGGCAGGCGAGCAACGTCAGCGCTGCCCAGGTGCGGAGAACGTGAAGATTCATGGATCAAGTCCCTATGATTATTAACGATGCTGCTTATGTCGGCAGCACCGGCAAAAACCGTAGTGGCACATTGATATATTTTTGGTGGGAGCTGCCGCAGATCGAGCCATTAGCCGTTGACCGTTCCGCCCTTGGCTTCACTCATGATCTGGCGAATCGCACCGACAAACGTCTCCACCGGCTGCCCGCCACTGACGGCGTACTGCCCGTTGAACACTACCGTCGGCACTGAGCTCACGCCGCGCGATAACCACAACTGTTCTTCCTCGCGAACCTCTTTGATGAATTCGTCGGACGCCAGGATCGCCTCGGCCCGCTGTCGATCCAGTCCCACGCTTTCGGCGATCTGCGCCAACTGTGCGTGATCGGACGGGTTGCCGCCCTCGGTGAAATACGCCTTGAACAGTGCGTCTTTCAGGTTGAACTGCAACCCTTCCAGCCCCGCCCAATGCAGCAAGCGGTGAGCATCGAACGTGTTGTAGATACGGCTGCTGCCGTCCGTGCGAAAGGCAAACCCGACCTCGGCGCCACGCGCGCGGATCATTTCGCGGTTCTTCTGCGATTGCTCAGGCGTGGAGCCGTACTTTTCGCTGATGTGTTCGGTGATGTTCTGGCCTTCGGGGCCCATCTTCGGGTTCAGTTCGAACGGCTGGAAACGGATCTCGGCCTGGACTTCGTCACCCAGCAAATCCAGGGCACGGGTCAGGCTATACAGACCGACAACGCACCAGGGGCAGGACACGTCGCTGACGAAATCGATTTTCAGGGGGGTACTCATCATTTACCTCGCAGGCTTGAATCGCGCCGGAAAGTTCGAACGATACACCCGAAGACTAAGCCCGTGTGGCAGCCGTTCCACTATTTCCCTTGTGGGAGCGAGCCTGCTCGCGAAGGCGTCATGTCAGTTGATATCTGCATAGGCTGATGCACCGCTTTCGCGAGCAGGCTCGCTCCCACAGGGGGATTTCGGGTGTTTTGGGGATGGTGTTTAGTTCTGTTTAGCGTTACTTCCTGAAAGCTACAGCGCCTTGCGCCATCGCCTACAACCACGTCAGAATCCGCCGGCTTGTGCGTCTGGAGGCCCGTCGGTAACTTGGTTCCTGTCACTGATTTCCAGTGATCGGGTTTAGTAGCCCGGATTACCCCTCAAGACGGTTGCACAAGCGTCATTTAGTCAGGTTTTCACCTGCACTTGATGGTGGCTGTGCGCATGGCACCCTCGGGTGCGCCGGGTTTGAGGGGTACTCCGGTCTACTAACTTGCGCACAGCTGCCCCCCTTCCGTTTAGTAGCGAGACGGGTTGTAGCTCTACTAAAAGGTGTATCCCTCAATGTTCAAAATCACTCCAAATCCACCGGAAACCGACGACGTTTCCCCCTACGAAACCCCGAGTTCCAAAAAGCTCAACGAAGCCGCCGACCGCGCCCTCGATTACTACCTCAAACCGGTCATTCCCAAAGACACCCCACGCAAACCCAGCACCCTTTACTTGATCGCCCCCGACGCCAATAACGAAACCCTGCTGGTCAACGCCTGCGAATCGCTGGCAGCGGCGAGCGTGATGTTGAGTGATTTCGCGGGGCAGCTGAACGGCCCGCAGCGCAACACCGTGCTCGGCATCCAGAACTCCGTCATGTTGGGTGAACTGGCGGTGAACCGGATGCTGGATAACTTCGTTCCAACGTAAAACCTGAACCTGTACCTAAAACCTGTGGGAGCGAGCCTGCTCGCGATAGCGGTCTGTCTGCTACATCAATACTGGCTGGTCCGCCATCGCGAGCAGGCTCGCTCCCACAATTGGATTGGGGGGTTACAGGAGATTGCGTTCGGCCACCGGATCGATCTGCGCCCAATGCGAGGTGTCTTCGCGATGGGCCTGTAAATACGGCAACACTGCCGCCAGTAACGGCGCTTTGAATGCCTCCTGGAAACGATGGGCCAACCCCGGGATCAGCTTCAACTGACTGCCGCGGATATGCGCCGCCAGGTGCACGCCGTGCATCACCGGCAACAACGGATCGGCGGTGCCGTGAACCACCAGCGTCGGCACCCGCAGTTGGTTGAGCAGCGCCACGCGGCTCCGTTCAGCGAGGATCGCCATGATCTGGCGCTTCACGCCCTCCGGGTTGAACGCCCGGTCATAGGATTGCGCCGCCTGCTGCAACAACGCCTGCCGGTCATCGCTCACCGCCGGGCTACCCAATGCCGCCAGCAAATCAGCCTGCTGCTCCAGCGCCACTTCGCGATTCGGCGCACCGCGTCGCGCGAGTAACTGCACCAACGCCGCATTCGGTGCCGGCAAACCTTCGGCGCCCGAGCTGGTCATCAGCAACGTCAGGCTCTCAACACGTTGTGGCGCCATGGCCGCCATATGTTGGGCGATCATCCCGCCCATGCTGGCGCCCAACACGTGGAATTGCTCGACGTGCAAGGCATCCATCAGCCCAAGCGCATCGTCCGCCATGTCGGTCAGGGTGTATGGCGCCGATACCGGCAAACCGAGTTTGTAACGCAGCACTTCAAAGGTCAGGTTGGCATCGGCAGGTGTTTGTCGCCAGGTCGACAGGCCAACATCGCGATTGTCATAGCGAATCACCCGAAAACCCTGCTGACACAGCGCAACCACCACCTCGTCCGGCCAGTGAATCAACTGCCCACCCAAGCCCATGACCAGCAACAACGCAGGGTCCGAGGCACGGCCAATGCTCTGGTAGGCCAGGCTCACCTGCGCCAGATCGACCCGCTCGGTCGGAACATTGACATCACATCGCGAAGCCGCCAGGGACGGCAGGCTGAACAATAAAGCGACCAGAAAAGTGGTCGCCGATAAAAATAAAGCACGCATGAAAAACACCGAAACGCAGAACTCCAGTAGAGCGCGAGTCTGATGAAGTTTGTTCAAGCGCGCTGCCACAGTTACGTGACAGTTTGATGAAGATTGCCGAGTGGTCGTTTCGTCGAATGCTCACAGTGCGGTTCGAATTGCCCTACCGCTTGTCGTAACTGTCAAAAGTGATAGTTACCGCGACACCCACCTATTCATTACATTGAGGCTCGCTATCCATCGAAGGAAAGCCAAGGGGTGACCTATGAGAAATTTAGTGTTTTTAATTCTTCTGGTTTTCCTGACGGGCTGCAGCAGCCCGGTGATTAACGTCAGCCACACGACCTCGGGCGCCAGCGTTGCCGCATCACTTCAAAAGCGTTACGACGAAACAATTGATAAATGCAATGGCTCCCCAAGCCAGCCGGCATTCCTTTGTTCCGGTGTGTTACTACGAGCGACTGACACCCCGAACGGCTTCCATGTCTGGGATCCCAGCCCTACGGCCATTGAACTGGGCGGCATGTCATTTTCCTTTTTCAGGGTCGACGCAAGTTTCCAACGCCTGCCTTGGGACCGAACCAATGGCTACATCCTGTACCCCGTATTGAGCCGTCCCGATGGCAGCCTGCAAACAATGGTGCTGTGTGTGTTCCCCATCGACGGCGCTACCTGGGGGAGGGACAAACCAGGCTGCGGGGCTTCCGTAACTTATCCCTTGAACAGCAAGCGATGCCAGACCATGGGGATCACCACCGCAGAACAGTGGGTCCGCCATACCTTCACGCCTGGGGTTGATTCGTTTCGCTACCAATGCAGCTTTGATGTGCGAGATGCGATGAACGAACTTGCCTCAGATTCTTTTTACCAAGTCATTCGCGCTATCGGACTGAAGCCTGTCGGACTTCCGACAATCAATGACTTCAGCGAAGTCATTATCCAGACGTGGTCCCCTGGCATCCCACGCCAACTTCCCATTGAGGCATTCTTCTATGTAGCGGGTGGCCTGGGGGTGGCTCAATACAACCAACGGGACTTTTATACCCAGACGACAAATAAAGTTGTTCCGATCATCAAATTGATCATGCCGACCTCTCCACAGAATAAAAATGCGCGGTTTGAGTTTCATCCCGAGGATCAGGCGATCCAGTGAAAAAAGGGCTGGGCCATCAGGCTGACCTTGAAGCTGCATTTTCCTCCGAGCCGATAGCACCCAGGGTGCCGACTGCGAGACCGACTGATTCACCCGCGCGGGTGCCGAAACAGTCTTGCTTGCACCCTCCGCAGGCAAGACGTCAGCCTATAACTATGTACCACCAACGCCTCCAGCAACTGACCTCTAATGGCCTGAACGCCCAGACAGCCTGGGCCTTTTTTGCCTCTGGAGACCAGTTGCCATGCCCGACGTCCCAAAACCCATACAGGCCGATTTCGGCCTCACCCACCCTCTTACGCCCAACCCGGATCAGAGCCTGCTTCTGACCGCCTCGCAGCGCTGGAGCGACTGTCGCCGACAGTGGCTCGAACTCATGGCGCAAAGCCCGGGGGCACGCACCTCGATCAGCCAATTGCTCAAGAAACACTGGGACCTTGACGGCCACCAGGTCGGTCTCGGTTTCTTCGCCACCGCCAACCGGCCAGAACACTTTGTCAGCCTGAGCCACGCCTGCGCCTTTGTGCTGCAACATCCTGCGGTCGAGACTTCACTCAACGCGCGTTGCGTGGTGATCGGGCTTGCACAGGAACACCGCCTCTACGGCAAGTCCCCCGCCGAACTGCTCGAACAGCTCAAAAGCCTGAACCCGGAGCGTCTGCTCAACCACGCCTGGGAGCGTTGGTGGAATGCCCGGGCGCCCGGCACGGCGATATCACGCAGAGCGCTGGCCTCCCGGTTGTATCGTCAGCACTTCGAAGCCTCCAGCCAGGTCGCCCATGCCCTGCGCACCTTGACGGCCGAACAGATGAAACCCTTGCTGGCGTTGATCGATGCACCCAGCGACAGCATGGCTGTCGATTCCCCTCGGGTGGTTGTCAGCCAAATGGCACTCCGCTTCACTGATGGCCGCCGTGTCGAGCTGCCCGGGGTTTTACTCATCAGTACCGAGCAACCGGCCGCGCAGTTGCTGTATTTGCCAGAGCAGCAGCCGGCCTGGAAACACTTCAAGCAGCGTCATGAAGTCGAAAACTGGCTGATCGCACACCCGCAAAACGCTGTCGGGATGTCCCGGCTCAATGACGTCAGCCTCGAATACACGCGGATCGAAACCACGCCGCTGGAGATGGCTGCCGAACAATTGATCGCTCGCGTATCGGTCGCCTGGATGAACAGTGTTCGTCAGGGCAACGGCAGTGATATCGCCGAGCACGGTGCCACCGCGCTGGACGCCGCCGACCGGCTGGATCGACAACATCGCCAGCAGGCGGTTTTTGCCGAGCCTGCAGAACGGCCGACAGACATCGGTAGCGAGGGGCAAAGCGGCGACAGTGTTCCGCAGTTCGGCTTGCTCAACCCCGATATTGCGCTGGACACCCGCCAGAGAGCCATGGCCCTGCATTGCGCAGCGCTGGAAACGCTGCTTGGCAAAAACTTCGAGGGCGATCTGAATGATCCACGCCTACAGAATCTGAAAAACCACCTCGACGCCCTGGCGGCAGCAGAACAGGCCAGCCACACCGCCGCGTCCACATTGCTGAACGCCCGCAACGCGCTGAAGATGCTGGAACTGCGTCATTCACCGAATCAACACTACACCGCGCTGTATCAGGCACGGCTGACGGGATTGCGCAGCGAGGCAGATATTCAGCTGACCCTGGACCAGATCAGCGCCGAAGAGCACCAGATGCTCAAGGTTGTACTGGATGCTCCCGTTCGAGCGGAGCGCAATGCCGAGGTTGCAGTCGCGCGGCTGACACTGTCGGCCACCGAAGGTGACGACGGCAACCCCCAAACCGAGGAACTGGAAGGCGCGCTGCTGATCACCCATCCATCCGTGCTACACGGCGCCGCCTCCCACACCCTGTTGCTGTATTGGCCTGGCCGGTTCGGTGGCTTGCAGCGTTTCGACTCTCGAAGAGCGCTGGAACAAGCGCTGTTCAAGCTGAGCGCCAACGACGACGTGTTGGCCTTGCACCTTAGCGAGCTGGCCGGTGACCCGTTCGAATACGCCCTGCAAAATCAGCTCTATCGCTGCGAACAGCAGGCTGCACAACTGATTGCCGACAACCCCGTGCCATCCCATGCCAGGCAGCGGACGGTGGCGCTGGAAAAACTGCGGGAACACACCCTCGCCCGCTTGACCGTGCCAATGCCCGCCGCCCGGGAATTGGCCTTCGCGCAATTTCTCGAACAAAACCACAGCAGTGCCCTGGCTCGAGCGCTGCCGCAGTGGCTCGGCACGCTGGCCGATGCTCGGCGCTTGCAGCTCAAACATCTGTTCAAAACCTACATTGCGGCGATGAAGCGTTCCCATGAATTGCTCGAAAGGGATCTGCCGCCACGGGATGATTTCAGCGAAAAACGCATCGACGCTCGCCTGCGCCAGGACTTTTCCCTCACGCAAGGCTTTGCGGTGACGATCGATCTGCCGGACTCGACGCAATGGCAGAAGGTCGTGATGGAAGGCGCCGCACCGGGAACGCCCCAAGAGAATGTGCTGATGGCCAGTGAATCCCGCAGCAAACTGTCCCTCGTCGAGCTGACGCAATCGAACATCGATCAGCCCCTGTGGTGGCGCCTGTCGTTCATGCAGGTCGACGTCACAGCGGATACCGAGACAGAACGCAAGGCGCTGAAAACCGGCATCACCCCGCCTTACCTGCGCAAACTGGTGACCGAGCTGGATCTGGCCGGACATTATGAGACACAGATCCGCCACGCTTTTCTTGGCGCTCCCGGCGCCTCGGTCTTCAACCTTGAGTATCGCCGTGAAAGCCTGACCGAGCCCTGGCGCTTGATGCTGAAACTGCAAGGTGAGTTTGCTTTGTTGCAACGGCAGATCGATGCCCACGGACGGCAAGTGCTGGATATCGCCATTGACGCCAATACCCGGGAAGCCTTTGCGGCTGAGGGCAAGCGTATCGTGCTGCTGCCGGCCCATCTGACTGTGGGCGGTGAGGATACCCCGCATCAAGGTCCGAGCACGTTGTCCGGTGTCACCTTCATCGAGGAACAGCTCAGCGGCCTGACACTGCTCTATCTACCGGACAGCCCGGACGGGATCTACCTGCGCCAGTACGACACCCTTGAGCAGGCGCGCCAAAGCCTGTTCAACCTGTGCCTGCAGACCGGCATGGTCAACTATCTGGCCGGGCGTGCCTTGCAGGGCGACTTCGCCTTTCATGTCAGTCGGATCAATCAGGCCTTGCTGCGAAACTTCAATGCACTGATCGGCGTTGGCCTGGCGTGGCCGGCCAGCACGTCCCTGGCGGCGCACCTGCTCAATGTGCATATGGGGCGTCTCCTGGAAGCCCATCGAAGTACCTCCCGCTCCAATGACGCGTTTTACCTGGAGCGTTGTGCACTGCAGTCCGGCGCGATGTTCAATTACCTGAAAATGGCCTTGGGCATGGTGCCTTTCGTGGGTACGGCGGTCGCGCTGTATGACGCCTGGGGCAGCGCCAACCTGGCGGTCGCCGCTTTCCTGCGTGGCGACGTCGGTCATGGTCTGGCAGACCTTGAATCGGTGTTGCTGTCATTGATCGACGCGGCCATGGATCTTCTCCCTGGCGCCGCTGTGGCGCCCGGCGCGGTCCGTACCGTCACCCGCCATCGCCAGTTGCGAGCGCTGGCCCGAAAAGCCGGGGCCATGCAAGTGACCTCGCGGCAACAGGCCCGCAGGGTCCACGACTACTTCAAAGGCTACGAGTACGAACACGAGATCTCGCTGGCGGGCCTGCAACCGGCTACACACGGTGTCTATCGCAATGTCTACCGGCATGCCGACGGCGACTTCATGATCAGCCATGGGCGCATCTACCGGATCGAGTTGAGCGATGCTCCTCGTGGCTGGCGTTTGTACGGTACTTGGGCCCGATCTTACAAACAGCCCATCGCCCTCGATGAAGCCGGCAACTGGAACACCCACTACGCCGTGTACGGAACCCTGATGGAGGGCGGTGGCGTGGGCGGCGGTGCGGCACTCGGGCATCTGGCCGACGGCATGGATCCGCTCTGGCCAGCCGCTATCAGGCGTTGGTTGCCCCGCTGGTGGACTGATCGCAACTTGCGTCGCCAACTGACCCTGACCAATACCGCAGACGCCTATACCCTGCGGCTCGATACTCAGACCCGTAGCACCAACGTTGCCATGGAACGCTACTACGCCAGCACACCGAGCCAGCGTCAGGCCTTGCGATCGCCCCTGGAAAACGCCTGCCTGACTGACATCGATATCGCCCAAAACTGCTACCAGAACCTGGCTGACCTGCTGCCCCTGAGCCATGGCAGAAAACGCACCCAGATCGAGGAATTGAAAAGCTGCAGTGCCTGGGTGGTGGTCGATCGGACGGTACACCGGATACAGTTCGGCAAAGAACGCCTGCTGGAACACCTCGACCGGATCGAAGAACTCCTCATCCGCTCAGACACCACCCCCGTCAGCGACACCCGCGCCCACTTGCGCCTGATGGGACAACGCAAGAACGTGCGAAAAGCCTTCATCCAGGAGTTGGATCAGGCGCACACCGCGGTGGAACAGGTCAATCTCTGGAACCGCCGAATCACCAACAGGGATCATAAAGCCAGGATGGCCGCTGACGTGGCAACAGTGAACAACACGTTAAGCGAGACCAATTACCGTTACCTGAAAGCTGCCCACCTTCTGGAAATCATCAGCCGCGTCGATGCCATCGATGACACCACCTGGGTCTATTTCCACATGCAACTGAAACAGGCCCGCACCCAGGTCGGGCGTGCTCTCTTCACCCAGCACAATCTGTCGCAAGTACGCGCCAGCCTGACCCAGCGCAACCGGGTGTTCGAAGACTGCCTGGCAACTTACACCGAGTTCCGCCGCAACCTGAAGGCGTGGACACTGGGTTACCCGCAACATCTGGATCTGGAGCAGATCGCGCCATTCCTGGACAACCTGGCGAAGGTCGAAGAGTACGCGCGAAACGCACTTCGCAATCGAGCCTCGATCACGCCAACGGAGGGCACAACCGGCAAGAAGCTCTTTGAAACCGAAGACAATCGACTGCTCGTCGGCGTCGAGCACACGGACGCCGCCACTCGGCAAAAGCGCTTCACTATTGAAGGCATCGACGGTCACACGGAAACCTGGTTACCGCGCTCCAGCGGCAAATACCATCTCAGCGAACCCACCGCGCCGTCACAGCCGCCTCTCACCTCGGATGTTCAGCCGTTGCTGGCCGAATCCAGAAAAAGACTCGCGGCGGTGCCCACCTATAAAAGCAAAGTCGACGGTTATGCCCAGCAAGACATGCTGCCAGTGGATCTGGAGCACATGATGAGTTTCGAGGCCGGGGAATTATCGATGCGCGCCCAAGCCATCGAACGCCTCTCGCCCCATGATCCGCTGGTACGGCAATTGTCCGATCAGGCTCGAGACCTTGCGCGTGCCGGACGCACCCTGCGCATCGAACAGTCCATGAACAGCAAAACCCCCACCGAGGGTTATCTGGACTACCTGCTGGAGCAACGAGTGGTGGACATTCGCAAGGAAGGCGCATTACGGGATATAGGCAAGCGCCCGGACGGTCGACGGGATTTTCTACAGGAATATGAGGTACGCGATCTGACGAGCGAGCCGGCGCCAACCTTGTGGTATGCGCACTTTCACTACACCTCGGCAAAGCCTGCGTTCAATGACTTCGTCAAAGGTCACCTGAAATTGCCTGAACAACGCAACCTGGGCCTGCAATGGCAACAGGCTCAAGCCCACAGCGGCGCTCAGGTGGAGTCGATCTGGCGGGGCGACATCGGCAAACCGCTGGCGCTCAAACACTTTCCACAGCTATGAAGAACGACAACGGAGCGCCCCAAGCGCTCCGTTGTCAGTCAATAACCGCTTGATGTCAGGCCAGTTGACTGCGCAGCAGACGTGCCGCCGCGACCATGTTCACCAACGCGGCTTCCGTTTCCGGCCAGGCCCGGGTTTTCAACCCGCAATCGGGATTGACCCACAGCCGCTCGGCCGGAATGCGCTTCACGGCTTTGCTCATCAACTTCACCATCTCGGCCGTGTCCGGCACCCGTGGCGAGTGGATGTCATAGACACCCGGGCCGATGTCGTTCGGGTAGTCGAACGCTTCGAAGGCTTCCAGCAACTCCATGTCCGAGCGCGAGGTTTCGATGGTGATCACGTCGGCGTCCATGGCGGCGATGGACTGGATCACGTCATTGAATTCGCTGTAGCACATGTGGGTGTGGATCTGGGTTTCGTCGCGCACGCCCGATGCGCTCAGGCGGAAGGCTTCCACCGCCCAGTCGAGGTATTCCTGCCATTGCGCCCGACGCAGTGGCAGCCCTTCACGGAACGCGGCTTCGTCGATCTGGACGATTTTGATGCCGGCGTTTTCCAGATCCACCACTTCATCGCGCAAGGCCAGGGCCAGTTGCTGCGCCTGAATTTTGCGCGAGACGTCTTCGCGCGGGAACGACCACATCAGCATGGTCACGGGACCGGTGAGCATGCCTTTCATGACCTTGTCGGTCAGGCTCTGGGCGTAGGTGATCCAGTCGACGGTCATCGGTTTCGGACGGCTCAGGTCACCGTAGATGATCGCCGGTTTGACGCAGCGCGAACCGTAGCTCTGGACCCAGCCGAACCGGGTGAACACGTAGCCGTCCAGTTGCTCGGCGAAGTACTCGACCATGTCGTTGCGCTCGGCTTCACCGTGCACCAGCACGTCCAGGCCCAGGCGTTCCTGGATTTGCACGGCGTGGCGGATTTCGCTGTGCATGGCGTCGGTGTAATCGTTGGCCGACAGCTTGCCTTGCTTGAAGGCCTGGCGCGCCAGACGGATCGATGCGGTCTGTGGGAACGAGCCGATGGTGGTGGTCGGGAACGTCGGCAGTTTCAGCCGTGCCTGTTGTTGTGCGATGCGTTTGGTAAACGGTGAGAGGCGTTGGCTGTCCGCTGCGCCGATGGCATTGATTCGGGCCTGAACATCCGCTTTGTGGATACGCGGAGACTGAGCGCGACTGGCCGCAATGGCGCGGCTTTCGGCCAGGGCGGCTTGCACCTTCGGCGCTTGCGGGTCGTTGAGGGCATCACGCAGCACGGCGATTTCACCGCACTTCTGTACGGCAAACGCCAGCCAGCTTTTCAGTTCAGGGTCGAGTTTGTCTTCACGGTCCAGGTCCACCGGGCTGTGCAGCAGCGAGCAGGAACTGCTGACCCACAAGTTATCGCCAAAGCGTTCCTGGGCTGGCTGCAGTTGCGCCAGCACTTGCTCCAGTTCGCAGCGCCAGACGTTGCGACCGTTAACCAGACCCACCGAGAGAATTTTGTAAGTCGGCAGACGATCCAGCACTTGGCCAAGTTGCTCCGGCGCGCGCACCGCGTCGATGTGCAGGCCTTGCACAGGCAGGCTGACAGCCAGGCCGAGGTTGTCTTCCAGACCACTGAAGTAAGTCGCCACGAGTTTTTTCAGCGGCGAGTATTGGAGGATGTGATAGGCGCGTTCGAAGGCATTTTTCCAGGCCTGTGGCAGGTCGAGGGTCAGGATCGGTTCGTCGATCTGCACCCACTCCACGCCTTGGGCAGCGAGGCGACCGAGAATTTCGCCGTAGATCGGCAACAGGCGCTCCAGCAGGTCGAGTTTGTCGAAGCCATCACCCTTCGCCTTACCCAGCCACAGGTAAGTCAACGGGCCGATGATCACCGGTTTGACGTTATGACCCAGGGCCTTGGCTTCGTCGACTTCGTCGAACAGCTGTTCCCAGCTCAGTTTGAATTGTTGATCAGCGGTGAATTCCGGGACCAGATAGTGGTAGTTGGTGTCGAACCACTTGGTCAGCTCCTGAGCATATTGCGCCTTGCCATGTTCGCCGCCGCAGCAGGCTGCGGTAGCGCCACGGGCCATGGCGAACAGAGTGTCGAGTGTCGGCAGGCCGCGGGAATCCTTGGCACTGTCGAAACGTTCGGGGATGACACCGAAGGTCAGGGAGTGAGTCAGTACCTGGTCGTACCAGGCGAAGTCGCCCACGGGCAGCAGGTCGATGCCGGCGTCTTTCTGCAGTTGCCAGTGGGTAGCGCGCAATTGGCGGCCGACGCTTTTCAACGCGTCTTGGTGAAGATCGCCCTTCCAGTAGGATTCGAGGGCTTTTTTCAATTCGCGGTCGGCGCCGATGCGCGGAAAACCAAGTGTGTGGGCCTTAGCCATGGTGAAATTTCTCTCTATAAAAGATGCTGTAAAACATGGTGCTATTGTCGACAGCTCACCCAACATGAGACAAACTCAACCTTTTCGTGTTGATCACAAGTTTTCCTCATGGAGCCCCCGGTGCTTGAAATCCGTCACCTGAAAACCCTGCACGCCCTGCGCGAAGCCGACAGCCTGGTGGATGCGGCCGACCGCTTGCACCTGACCCAGTCGGCGCTGTCCCACCAGTTCAAGGAGCTGGAAGAGCGCATGGGCATGCCGCTGTTCGTGCGCAAGACCAAACCGGTGCGCTTCACCAGCGCCGGCTTGCGCCTGCTGCAACTGGCCGACGCCACCCTGCCGTTGCTGCGCGGCGCCGAACGTGACATTGCGCGATTGGCCGGTGGCACTGCGGGACGTTTGCACATGGCGATCGAGTGCCACAGTTGCTTTCAGTGGCTGATGCCGACCATCGACCAGTTCCGTGATGCCTGGCCGGAAGTCGAGCTGGACCTGGCCTCGGGCTTCTCCTTCGCCCCGCTGCCGGCGCTGGCCCGAGGCGATCTGGACCTGGTGGTGACCTCCGACCCGCTGGAACTGGTCGGGATCACTTACGTGCCGTTGTTCACCTACGAAGCCATGCTTGCGGTGGCCAACCAACACCGCCTGGCGAGCAAGCCGTACATCGTGCCCGAAGATCTGCTGACGGAAACCTTGATCACCTACCCGGTGGAGCGTGATCGGCTGGACATCTTCACCCGCTTCCTCGAACCGGCCGACATCGAACCGGCCCAGGTCCGCACCTCGGAACTGACGGTGATGATGATGCAACTGGTGGCCAGCGGTCGTGGCGTCTGCGGCATGCCTCATTGGGCGCTGCATGAATACAGTTCACGGGGTTATGTGAAGGCCAAGCGACTGGGCGAGAAAGGCTTGTTCGCGACGCTGTATGCCGGGATTCGCGCCGACATGCTGGATGCACCGTACATGCGAGATTTTTTGCTGACGGCCAAGGACACGTCGTTTTCGACGCTGGATGGCGTCAGCGCTGTCCGCTAATGTCCTGTCGCCCGAAATGGCTGGGGCAATGATGATCAAATGTGGGAGCGGGGTGGTTTCAGATCTCATGGCACAGGCTTGGCGCCCCCGATGCTGGCGAAGAACCTGTGGCGAGGGGGCTTGCCCCCGTTCGGCTGCGCAGCAGTCGTAAAAACGGTGAATACGGTTTATCAGATACAACCGGGTTGATTGGTTTTGGGGTCGCTTCGCAACCCAACGGGGGCAAGCCCCCTCGCCACAACAGCCCTTATGCCAAAGTCTCAGAGGTGATCTCTCGCCACATATGGATCTTGTCGAAGTAGTCCTCGCCCACCCGCACCGCCAGCGGCTCCAGACCGAACTGCACGAAGCCGCAGCGCTGATACAGCCTGAATGCCGACTCATTGCCGGCGGTGACGGTCAACTGGATCAGCCTCAGGCCCTGATGGGTCTGTGCTTCAGCCAATGCTGCCTGAACCAGTTGATAGCCGAGCCCGCGCTGCCGAACCTCACCCGAAACGTACATGCCGAACAGCGTCGCCTTGTGCCGGGCCTTTTCCCGAGACTCGAAGGCCAGGCCGACGATGCCCGCCAGTTCACCCTTCTCGAACGCCCCGAACACGACGTCCAACTTGCTGGTCAGGCGTGATTCCCACCAACTCAGCGGCATCACGGCGCGCTCGCGCACGCTGGATGTGAACGCCTGGGGATGCGAATCATAGGCTTCAAGCATCAATGCCCGGTAATCCAGGGCATGGCTGGCATCAAGCCGTTGAATCCACATCTTCAGGCCGCTCGCCGCTGCTCAAGCATCAAGCGCACCGCCAACCCGGACAGCACGAAGCCCATGAAGTAACGCTGCATCGCCAGCCAGTTCGGGTTGTTGACGAACCAGGAAGCGATGCCCGCGGCAAACAGCGCAATCAACAGGTTGACGCTGAAGCTCACGCTGATCTGGGTCAGGCCGAGGATGATGCTCTGGGTGAACACCGAACCGTGCTCAGGGGTAATGAACTGCGGAAACACCGACAGGTAAAACACCGCGATCTTCGGGTTCAGAGCGCTGGTGAGAAAGCCCATGGTGATCAACTTGCGCGACGAGTCCGCCGGCAACTGCTGCGCCTCGAACGGCGAACGCGCTCCGGGCTTGACCGCCTGCCACGCCAGCCACAGCAAGTACAGCGCGCCGGCCCATTTCAATACTTCGTAGGCCATCGGCACTGCCACGAACACCGCGGTCAAACCTGCGGCGGCCGCGAACAGGTGCACTAAAAATCCCGCGACCACGCCGAGCAGCGAAGTCACTCCGGCCTTGCGCCCCTGGCAGATTGAACGAGAGATCAGGTAGATCATGTTGGGCCCGGGCGTGAGCACCATCAGCAACGCCGCGGCGGCGAAAATCAACAAATCTTGAAGCGGGATCATGGGCATCCTCCGTCCTTGGACGATCAGGCAGTTTCGATCAGTGAGGCTCGATAAAACGGCAAGATCAGGTCCCGTGTCAATGGCGCCAGCGTGACATCGCCGTCGGTGGCCGGATCGATCCAGCGCACTTCTTCAATCTCTGCCGCTGGGGAAACGCACGAATCGATGGTCAGCTGAAAGAGTTCGGCCTGTACGACATAACCCGGCTCATTGGCGGCCGGTGCCGAAAACTGCCCCAGGTAGGCGGCATGCGCCGGATCGATAACCAGCCCCAGTTCCTCTTCCAGCTCACGAGCGAGGGCATGGACCGGCTTTTCATGGGCCTCGATCTTGCCCCCTGGCTGCATGAACGCCTGGGTACCGCGCTTGCGAACCAGCAGTGTGCGACCGTCAGGGCCGATCAGCAGGGCGGCGGCAATGCGGATGAGGCGAGGCGAAGTGGCGGATGAAAGCGTCATGGATCGTCATTGGCCTTGGGTAAAAGACGCAAGGATCACATGCATGCCGGTTCTGTGGCGAGGGGGCTTGCCCCCGTTTGAGTGCGTAGCACTCACAATATCTTTGGTGTATCAGAGATTTTGGGGCTGCTTCGCAGCCCAACGGGG
>NZ_AKJK01000087.1 GCF_000282375.1 Pseudomonas sp. GM50 | reverse complement strand
GGCAAGCCTGGCTCCTACATGGGCGTTTTTATGGGCATGACGAAGTCACATCAAGGTATTTTGCGGCATCCCCAACAGGCCGGTCAGGGTGTTGATGATCGCTTGTTGCCGGGCACGGTCTGTCTGGTGCACGGCTTCTGCGGCGGCGACATCGGCGTCACAGTGAGGGCAGGTCACTTCGTGCGCATGGATGTACTGCAAGCAACCTCGACACAGCGCCAATTGCGGTGGAATACGTCCTTCGTCCGGTGATTTCTGGCCCTGGTTTGCCCAGGCCAGTTTGATCACCTGGCCGCTGTCGCTGACGCTGCTGACCGTCTCGCCGGTATCGATGCGTTCGGTGATCAGGTCAAAACGTCCGACGGCGAAGGACGTCTTGGCCGCGTCTTCGAGTTTGACGATGCGCTCGCGCAGCCCGCGTTTTTGCAGGTCCAGCGCGCGGTAATGGCAGTAGGGGTTGTTGCCGGGTTTGCCAAGCAGGGAGTGCGACGTCCAGGTGCAGCCGCCACGGCAAACGTCGTTGTAGTAACAGCTTCGGCAGTAACCCCACAGGTCTTCGACGCCGCGCAGTCGGCCAAAGTGCATCCCTTCGCTGTAGTGCCAGATATCGTGCAGGCTCATGTTGCGAACGTTGCCGCCCGAAAACCCCACGGTTGCCAATGACGGGCAACCCTTGACGGTACCGTCGGCTTCCAGCGCCAGCACGGTCTGGCCGGCGGCGCAGCCACTCCAGTGCACGCGCTCGTCGCCGAAACCACGCCACATGTGTTCATAAGGACCGTAGTAACCAATGTTGTTGCCCACGTTCATCAGCAGGCCGCGATCGACACCTTCGCGATACAGACGCGCCAGCAACGGCATCACTTCCAGCAGTTGATAAGGCTGCAACAACAGCTCCGGGTGATCGACGGCATTGCCCATCGCGACCGTCAGCTGGATCTGCCAGTGAGTGGCGCCGAGGCCGATGATCAGGTCCATCAGCTCAGGCAGATCGGGCAATGTGGCCGCGCCGATCTGTGTGTTGACGCTCACCGCAAGCCCGGACTGTTTGGCGCGTCGCAAGGTGTCTACCGCCTTGTCGAACGAGCCCGGAACATTGCGCACCGCGTCATGCAGCGGGGCCAGTCCATCCAGTGAAACACCGACGCCATTGAGCCCGGCATCCACCGCTGCCTGCATTTTTGCCGGTGTCAGGTTGCGTCCACCGGTTTGTATGGCGCAATACATGCCGTGATCGTGGATGGCCTGGATCAGTTGCGTCCAGTCCTTGCGCAAATAGGCTTCACCACCGATCAGGGTGATCTCGCGGGTGCCGAGGGCGGCCAGTGAATCGATGACGTCCAGGCATTCCCGGGTGTTCAATTCATCGGGGCGTCGATGGCCTGCGCGTGAGCCGCAATGCAGGCATTTGAGGTCGCAGGCCAGGGTGATTTCCCAGACCACATGCACCGGCACGTAGCGTTTGAGGTCGGTTTCACTGAGGTAGCGGGCAGGGCGACTGTCTGACATGGAAAATCCTTGCGCACAACGCGTGCGCGGCACGAATCCATCGAAGTGTTCGCGCCTTCCTTGGGGCAGTGGCGCGACCGGATTTACCTGTTGAAGTTGAAAAGAACCCGGGCTCGGCTAATGCCAGTCAGTTAAGGACTGAACACCGTAGCCCTGTGGGAGCGAGCCTGCTCGCGATGGCGTTGGGTCAGCCAACGTTGGCGCTGAATGTACCGCCCTCATCGCGAGCAGGCTCGGCTCCCACAGGTTGGGGGCAAGCCCGGTAGTGCGGGTTAGCGAGCCTCCAGCCGCTTGATTTCAACGTTCAACTGGTCCAGCGCGTTGCGCAGCGCACCGCTATGGGCCAGTTGCTGTTCACCCTGGCTGACCACGGCCTTCAGTTGCGCCAGGTCACCGCTGGTTTGCGCTTGCTGGACCGCGACGGCGTAGAGCGGCACCGGATGGTGCGGATGCTCTGGGCGCACAATAACGGGAGCCTGGCTGACCGCTGCGTGTTTCACGTAATGCCAGACGCCCTGTTCCTGGTACTTGTAGTCGGCATAACCGCTCGCCCAATCGCCGCCTAAAATGCCCTTCAAACCGAAGGTCTGGGCGATCTGACTGAGAGGGCCGCTCGGGCTGCCGGCCAGGGTGAGGATGATGTGGCTCTCCGCCGTCGGCACCAGTTTGGCTTCGGAGTATTCACCCCAGACACGGGCACGGAAGTTGAGGGGTGGGTAGGTGCTTTGGAAAATACTGGCAATCCCGCTGACTTTTTTCTTTGTGGTATCCACCAGCAGATCGAGGGTTAAAACCGGTGCGCCCAGCAGGTGATTGCTGACATTGAGGCGGGTATGAAAAAGTCCGATTGACATGGTGCTGCTCCCTTATTTGTATTCAAGACAAGTCGGGCATGTGTCGTGGGCGAGTCAGCGGCGTTCCTGTCGGCTGATTTCTTCCTTGGCCGTTTCAAGCGCACTCTGCAGTTGGGGTTGCTGATCGAGTTGCTGCTGGGCCAGGCGCGACAGGTTTTTCATCTGGGCCAGGTCACCGCTGGCCATTGCACTTTGGATCGGTGCGGCGTACAGCGGCATGATTGGCGGATACGATGACTCCGGCGGAATCACCGGCCCGGGTTCCAACGGCAGCGGGGATACGTGGGACGGCACCGCCTCAATGAGATGGGCGGGAGCATTGTTGACCTCGACCCACTGCTGACCATTCAAGTACGAGTAGTTGGCGACGCCTTCTTTCCAGTCGGTGCCCACCACCAGTTGCAACTTGAAATTCACGATGGAATTCGAGCCTGAGCCGCCGTGATTGCCTTGTGCGGTGATCAGGATTTTGCTGACGCCGGGTGACATGACCGTCAGGTAGGTGTATTCGCCCCACACATCGGAGTGCACATCCAGAGGCGGGTTGGTCGCCTGAGTGATTGCGGCGGTGCCGTTGACAGTCTCGTCAGGAGTAAAGACCAAAAGATTAAGTGCCAGACTTTGTGCACCCGGTGCCGAAGTACCAATTCGGTAGCCGAGCGGGAACAAACCGACAGGTTGTTGATTAGAACCAGACATGGTTATTGCCTCCATTGCAATAAGGGGAGCGGAAATAGCGGTTAGTGCTTTTCCAGGCGTGCGACTTCCTTTGCCAATTGCTCGTAAGCGGTCGTTAGCTCTTTGTTTTCTGGTGTGGATGCATCGCGTTGTTTCAATAGCGTCTTCATTTCCGGCAGGCTGCCTGCCTTGATCGCGCTTTGGATGGCCACCCCATAGGGGGGCATGCTATGGCGGGTTGAACTGCTCATAACGATTCCTTCCGTGGTGTTTTGCGGGCACTGCTGTCATCAGCAGTTTTTGCAGTTAAGCAGGCGCGGATAAATATGCAATGGGCAACTGAAGAGTAATTTTTTATATTATTTTATTAATCGCGATGGGTTAGGAAGTGGTGTGTTCAATATTAAGTTTGGCGATGAAGGAAGCGCTGTTCAGTTACTTCTTCATAAGCGTCAAGTTACTTATCGCCATTATTCGTATTTGATTAATCAAGACACGCACCTTGTGCTTCCTGTTGGTTGATACGCTTTTCGTAGGAGCCAGGCTTGCCGGCGAAGGCGCTCTTGAGGACGCCTTCGCCGGCAGCCTGGCTCCTACATGTCAGCTCCCAGCCTGTTTGTTCAACGCCTCTTCAGCCGCGGCGATTTCTGCCTGGCGCTTGATGATCATGTCGCCCACGGGCGGGCCCTGGAAGCGCCGGGCTTCAAAGGCGAACCAGATGATTGCCGTCAGAATCAGAAAGCCGAGCGTGATGTACAGCGCCCAATCGTTCGGTGGCTGGATGCCGATGACAAAGATCAGCACCATCGAAAGGATCGAGAGGATGGCGAACAACGAGTAAAACCCGCGCCCCATGTTCCACGGCCCCATGGTCGGCCACTTCGCAGTCCCGTAGGTAAACAGGCCCAGCACGATGGGAATGATGAAAGAGAAGAACAGGAAGATCACCGTGCAGGAGACCACGATCGTGTAAACCGGCGTTTCGCCGATCGATACCAGGGACGATCCCCACACGAACAACACCGCGAGCGTGGCACCGGTCCAGATCGCCGCCACCGGGCTGCGATGGGTCGGTGAGACCGAGGCCAATGCTTTGGAGAAGGGCAGGCCGCCGTCACGGGAAAACGCGAAGATCATGCGTGAGACCGAGGTCACGGTCGCCAGCCCGCAGAGAACCTGCGAGATGAAAATCGCCAGGTAAAGCGCCATTTTGATCGCCGGGTTCACCTGAGTGTCCATCGCCCAGAAGAACACATTCCAACCGTGCTTCGCCGCCTCGTCCATGCTCGGCAGCATCAGTACAAACGAGCAGAGCATGACCCAGCCGAACAGCAACGACCAGGCCACCGAGCTGACCATCCCGACCGGTACCGACACGGATGCCTGATGGGTTTCTTCGGAGGTATGCGCCGAGGCGTCATAGCCGGTGATGGTGTAGATCGGCAAGAGCAGGCCGAGCATGAATATCCAGCCGTTCGACACCTGTGGCCAGACGCTGCCGCCGGCCTCACCGGAGTAGTTGCCGAAGGTCACCAACCGGGCGAACTCAAAGCTGGGCGCGGAGATCAGGCAGACAATGGTCAGCGCGAGCGCCGTGGCGAAGATCAGGTAACCCGAGAAGTCGGTGAGCTTTGCCGTCAGGCCGATGCCGAAGTGGTTACACAAAGCCTGGAGGCCAGTCAGGATCGCCAGGAAAGTGATCCGTGTGGTGATGGTGTCTTCCATTCCCAGGGCCGGTCCGAAGGCACCGAAAAAGAAGTAATAGGTACCGACGTTGATCGCGCCGAGCACCGTGATCAGCCCCAACAGATTGAACCAGGCCGTCAGCCAGCCGGTGAAGCGGTTACCGAGAATCGAGCCCCAGTGATAGAGGCCGCCAGCCGTTGGGTAGGCCGAGGAAATCTGTGCCATGGCCATGGCGAAAACCCCGGAGATCAGGCAGCCCAGTGGCCAGCCGATGCCGATGGCTGCACCGCCTGCACCCGAAGTGCCCTGCGCCAGCGAGTTGATGCCACCCGAGAGGATGCAAATGATCGAAAAGGAAATGGCAAAGTTGGAGAAAACGCCCATGCGTCGCGAGAGTTGCTGGGCATAGCCCATGTTGTGCAACACCTTGAGGTCGTCGTCTTGTGGCGCGGTGGCGCCGGGTTGGCTTACTGGACTCATAACGTGTGCTCTTGTTCAGGTTTTGATCCACATCCATCCGCGTGGTGCGTTGCCGAATGGGTTTGTCTTCAACCCCCTGTCGTACTGCTCCTGCCTCTAACGGTTGAAATCCATCCAGGTTGCGTGCTCACACGTTGGCCATGGACAGACGATTGCTCTAGAGACGGCCGTGAAACGCCGCGTCGAAAATTTCTGCCGCGCCAGTTCGTGTCAACGGCAACGGGTTGCCGCCGGCGCAGGGGTCGACAATCGCCATGTCCGCGATCAAATCGGCCTGCTTGTCATCCACCCCCAGTTCAAACAGCGTATGCGGCACGCCGATGTCTTTGCGCAGCTTGAGGACGAAGGCCAGAAAGCTGTCGAAGCCCGGGGAGGGCAGACGCAAATAAGCCGCCAGGCGGGTGATGCGTTCTTCGATGGCCGGGCGATTGAACTTGAGTACATAGGGCATGAACGTGGCATTGGTCATGCCGTGGTGGGTGTCGTACAGAGCGCCCACCGGATGGGCGAGTGCGTGCATGCCACCCAGGCCTTTCTGGAAAGCGGTAGCACCCATCGCCGCAGCCGCCAGCATTTGCGCGCGCGCGTCGAGGTCGGAGGGGGTGTGTACGGCGCGTACCAGGGCATTGGCCACCAGGCGCATGCCTTCCACCGCAATCCCTTCGGCCATCGGATGAAAGCCGGGAGCGCAGTACGATTCCAGGCAATGGGCAAAGGCATCCATGCCCGTGCCAGCGGTGACTTTTGCCGGCATGCCGACGGTGAGGGCCGGGTCGCTGATGACTACGCGCGGCATCATTTTCGGGTGAAAGATGATGCGTTTGGTGTGCGTACGCTCGTCGATGATCACCGCCGCACGGCCCACCTCGGAACCGGTGCCGGCGGTGGTCGGCACCGCAATGACCGGGGCGATGCTGCTTTCGTCGGCGCGTGTCCAGTAGTCGCCGATGTCTTCGAAATCCCAAACCGGTCGGGTCTGGCCGCTCATGAACGCGATGAGCTTGCCCATGTCCAGCCCGCTGCCACCGCCGAAGGCGACCACTCCATCGTGTTTGCCGGCGCGCCAGGCGTCGAGGCCTCCTGCCAGATTGGCTTCAATCGGATTGGGCTTGAGGTCGCAAAACAGCGCTACACCAAGGCCGGCAGCGCGCAAGGATTCCACCGCCGCCGTGGTGATCGGGGCACGCGCCAGGCCACTGTCAGTGACCAGCAACGGTCGCTGGATACCTTGGCTGCGGCAGACTTCGGCCAGTTCGGCGATGCGGCCAACGCCAAAGCGGATGCTCGTGGGGTAGTTCCAGTTCGCGGTCAGGCTCATGGCTCAGATCTCGTGGCGCAGATGGAAGGATTTCGCGCGAGTCAGGTGTTCATAGCCAAGGCGCGACAGCGTGATGCCGCGCCCGCTGTTTTTCACCCCGGTCCAGGCCAGGGCCGGGTCCAGATAATCGCAGCGGTTCATGAACACAGTGCCGGTGGCGATCTCGTCGCCGATGCGTTCGGCGGCAGCGAGATCCTGGGTCCAGATGGACGCGCTGAGCCCGAACTCACTGTCGTTCATCAACGCGATGGCTTCGTCGTCGCTGGCCACCGGCATGATGCCGACCACCGGGCCAAAGCTTTCCTCACGCATCACCGACATTTGGTGGGTGACGTCCACCAACACCTGCGGCGCTAGATAGGCGCTGCCGGGTGCATCGGCGGGAAAGTCCTTTGGATCGATCAACGCCCTGGCCCCTTGTGCCAGCGCATCGGCGATCTGCCCGCGAACGAATTCAGCGGCGCTCGGCGTAATCAGCGGGCCGAGGGTAGTGGCTTCGTCCAGCGGGTTGCCCAGCACGTATTGGCGGGTCAAGGCGACGAAGCGCTCGACAAACGCCGGGTAGATTTTTTCATCGACATAAATACGCTCGACGGCGCAGCAGCTCTGCCCGGAGTTGAAGAAACTGCCGTCCACCAGGTTTTCCACCGCATGCTCAAGGTTGGCGTCTGCCCGGACGTAGGCGGGGTCTTTGCCGCCAAGCTCCAGGCCCACGCCGAGGAAGCATCCAGTGGCGGCGCTTTCCATGGCTTTGCCGGCGTCGACTGAACCGGTGAAGTTCACCTGCTGCACGCGTCCTGAAGCGATGATCGCGGCGGTCTGCTGATGATCGAGCAGCACGTTGTGGAACAGGCCTTCGGGCAGATTGGCGCGGCGCAACGCCTCGGCGAACCGTTCGCCGACCAGCAGCGTTTGTGTGGCGTGCTTGAGGATCACGCTGTTGCCCGCCATCAGCGCCGGAATGATCGTATTCACCGCCGTCAGATAGGGGTAATTCCACGGTGCGACGACCAGCACCGTACCCAGCGGCTCGCGTTTGATACGGCGCCGAAAACCGGCGACAGGCGCAGGTTCAATCGCTGCCAACGCCTCAGGCGCAATGGCGATCATGTGCCGCGCACGCTCTTCGAAACCGCGCAGCTCGCCGGCGCCGAAGCGTACCGGGCGACCCATCTGCCAGGCCAGCTCCGGCACGATCTCGGCCTTCATCGCCAGCATTGCGTCCACGGCGGCGCTGCAAAACGCGGCGCGTTCGCTCAGTGGCCGGCGCTGCCATTGCGCCTGGGCGGCTGCGGCCGCCGCCAGAGCCTGGTCGAGCTGCGCCGCGTCGACACGGCGGCGTTCAGCGTAGACCCGGCCATCGACCGGGGAGATGAGTTGAACGATCTCAGTCATGGCGTGCTCAATAGCGCTCGAAGCCGCGCTGCAGTTCCCAGTCGGTGATGCGCCGGTCGTACTCTTTCTGTTCCCACTCGGCGGTGTGCACGTAGTGGTCGATCACTTCATCGCCGAATGCCTCGCGCAACATGCTCGACGCCTTGAGCGCGGCGCAGGCATCACGCAAGGTTTTCGACACTTCGGGCAAGTGCTCGTCGACGTAGGCATCGCCCTCGAAGGGCGGCGTAAGACTGAGCTTTTCGTCGATACCGGCCAGGCCTGCGGCGATCAAGGCAGCGAAGGCCAGATAAGGGTTGAGGTCGGCACCACCGATGCGGCATTCGATGCGGATGGCCTTGCTGCCTTCCGCGCACAGGCGAAAGCCTGCGGTGCGATTGTCCCGACTCCATACGGCCCGCGTAGGCGCGAAAGTGCCGGCCTGGAAGCGCTTGTACGAATTGATGTAGGGCGCCAGAAAACAGGTGATGTCGTTGGCGTATTTGAGCTGTCCGGCCACCCAGGAGCGCATTAGTTTCGACATGCCAAACTCGGCCTTGGGGTCGAAGAACAGCGATTTTTTGCCATTCTTGTCCCATAGCGAATTGTGCACATGGCTGCTGGAACCGGCGGCGTCATAGCGCCACTTGGCCATGAACGTGATCGCCTTGCCCTGCAGTTGCGCGATCTCCTTGCAGGCGTGCTTGATGATCACATGGTGATCGGCCATGGTCAGCGCGTCGGCATAACGGATGTTGATCTCTTCCTGCCCCGGCCCCCATTCACCTTTGGAGTTTTCCACGGGAATGCCGCAGGCCTGCAGATGCTTGCGAATCGCCCGCAATACCGGCTCCTCGCGGGTGGTCTGCAGGATGTTGTAATCCTCGATGTAATGGCCGGCGGTCTTCGGCTTGTGGTAGTTGCGCTCGTGGATCGCCTCATAGCTCTCGTCGAACAGATAGAACTCCAGCTCCGAGGCGAACATGCCGGTATAGCCGCGTTCGCGCAGGCGCTCGACCTGTTTTTTCAGAATCGCCCGCGGGCTGTGCGGCAGATCGCGCCGATGGTGATGATCGAGTACGTCGCAGAGCACCAGCGCCGTGCATTCCAGCCAGGGCACGCGACGCAAGGTGGCCATGTCGGGTTTCAGGACAAAGTCGCCATAGCCTTTGCTCCAGCTGGCCGCGGCGTAACCCGGCACCGGCTCCATGTCGATGTCGTCAGCCAGCAGGTAATTGCAGCAGTGGGTTTCTTCATGGCCGCTGTCGATGAAAAACTCGACCTGGAATCGCTTGCCGACCAGTCGTCCTTGCATGTCGACCATGCAGACCAACACGGTATCGATCTCGCCGGAGGCAGCGGCGCGCTTGAGTGCATCAAAGCTGAGGAGGGGCTCGGTCATCACGTCAGTCCTGCGTGAAAAGTTTGGGCCTGTCTGAAGTAGCTGTTGCTGACGCTCTCCAGAAAAAACCAAAACCTGCAGAATCGAGCATCGTGAGCAATGAGCTGCTGAAAGCTTAGCCTACTGTTGCCATGCGCAAGTTTCGGCCTGAGGTAAACGGCGGTTATCCGGCCTGAACCATGGCCCGGGTCGTGAACCCGGGCCATGGCCAACAGCATTCGCCTCGATCAATGCCCGCCCACCACCATATGGCTGAACGGCGCCACATACGCCTGCAACGTCACCAGCCCGCCGACCAGAATCGCCAGCACCACGGAGTGGAAAAACACGTAGCGCAGGATTTCCCCTTCATGGCCGTACCAGCGGGTGGCGGTGGACGCGACCACGATTGACTGGGCGTCGACCATCTTGCCCATGACCCCGCCGGAACTGTTGGCCGCGGCCATCAATACCGGGCTCAGGCCCAGTTGCTCGGCGGTCACCCGTTGCAAGCCGCCGAACAGCACGTTGGAGGCCGTGTCCGAACCGGTCAGGGCAACGCCGAGCCAGCCGAGCAGCGTGCCGAACATGGGGTAGAAAATCCCCGTGGCGGCGAAGGCCAGACCCATCGTGGCGTCGAGGCCCGAGTAGCGGGTCAGGAAGCCCAGGGCAAGCATGGCCACAATCGTGATGAGCGAGTAGCGCACCACCCACAGCGTTCGCAGGTAATGGTGCAGCAGCTGCGGGATCGAATAACCCATCAGCAGCCCGCCGAGGATCGCCGCCAGCAAGATGCCACTGCCGGTGCTGGTGAGCCAGGTGAACTTGTAGACCGCGTCCTCTTTTTTAGGTGCAGGTACCACGGGCGGCACCTTTTCGATCTGTTGGTGAATCGTGGCGAAGGTCAAGGTCGGGGCAAAGATCGGGTTGGCCTCGCGCATCGGCTTGCCTTGGGGGTCGAGCTTGGCCGAGTGGGTTTGCGGATCCATGACCGGGCGGGTGTCGAACAGGTTTTTGAAGCTCTGGGTGCCCCAGGCAAACACGAAGACTGTGAGGATGATCCATGGCATCCACGCCCGCATCACGGCAGGTTTGGCGTCGCTGGCAAAGGTTGCGCTGGGTTTCTCGTCCGCGTCTGCCTCGACCCTGGAGTTGTCGGTGCGCCCCGACAAGGCGGCGGAGGTGTGCACGCTGGCCGGCTTCCAGACCTTGAGGAAAGCGGTCAGGCAGGCCATGGAAATCAGCGCGGCGATCACGTCCACCAGCATCGGCCCGTGGTAGTTGGACACGAGGAATTGCGGTACGGCGAAGCTGACCCCGGCGACCAGAATCGCCGGCCAGATTTCCAGCATCTTGCGCCAGCCGGCGAAGGCCCAGATCAGCCAGAACGGCACAATCACCGAGAAAAATGGCAGTTGCCGACCGACCATCATCGACAGTTCCATTTCATCCAGCCCGGTCACTTTGGCCAGGGTGATGATGGGCGTACCCAGGGCGCCGAATGCCACGGGTGCGGTATTGGCGATCAGTGCCAGGCCCGACGCGGCCAGGGGCGAGAAGCCCAGCCCGATCAGAATGGCCCCGGTCACCGCCACGGGGGTGCCGAAACCGGCGGCCCCTTCGAAGAAGGCGCCGAAACAGAAGGCAATCAACAGCAGTTGCAGACGTCGATCGTCGGTGATGCGCGCCAGGGAATCCTGCAGCACTTTGAACGAACCGTTCTCGGTGGTCAGCCGATGCAGGAAGATGATGTTAAGCACGATCCAGCCGATCGGCAGCAGACCGTTGGCGGCACCGTAAAGCGCCGCCGAGCCCGCCATGTCCGCCGGCATGCCGAAGGCGAAAATCGCAATCAGCAAAGCCGAGCCCAGGGCCAACAATGCCGCCAGGTGCGCCTTGATGTGGAAAAACGCCAGGGAGACCAGCATCACCACCACCGGCACCGCCGCCATGATGGTTGATAGCAACGGGTTGCCGAAGGGGTCGTAGATTTGCTGCCAGACCATGTTCCACCTCTGCTTTTTATTGTTGGTAGCGCAGACCCCCGTGGGGGAAGGTGGTTTGTAGTATAGGTGGCATTACGCCGCTGTCCTGGCGGGGGGGGCTCAGTCTGGACGGGCTGTTTTGCAGTCGGCGTCAGTAAGCGAGCTTTCGTAGGAGCCAGGCTTGCCGGCGAAGGCACTCTCAAGGACGCCTTCGCCGGCAAGCCTGGCTCCTACAAAGTCCTGACTCGCGTTGCGGTCAGATGCCGGGCTGGAGTTTTTACAGGCAAAAAAAGAGCCTCAAAGCTCTTTGATGGGGAGGAAGTAGAGCCCAGAGGCTCAAGATGCGCATGAAACAAGTGGTGAGCTTATTGGGGTTCAGTTCACTCACCACCTACGCAACGGCTTTAAACCTCCAACCGCTACGTATCAACATCGTAAGAAGCCGGTGGCTGGCACTCAAGTACCATTAGTCTAATCCCCCCGGCCAGCCTGCCTGACGCAGTGCTTTGAGCAAGGTGTTGGCATCCAGGCCCGGCACCGTATGGCCGTTGCCTTCGGTGGTGTTCGCGGCCAGCAGGGCGTTGATGATGGCTTCTTCCACGGCTTCGGTGGCGGCCAGGAACAGCTCACTGATGTGGTCGTTGTTGACCATCCTCAGGTGATCGCAAGTAGGCGCGCCTTTGCCTTCATAGGCGGCTGGCGGCACGTGCTGATTACCGGTGGCGAAGGCGACGAAAATGTCGCCGCTGTGGTCTTCATTGCCGCCACCGGTGCGAGCCAGGCCGAGGCTGGCACGTTGTGCGAGGCGCGTGCATTGGTGTGGCAAAAGAGGCGCGTCGGTGGCCAGGCAAACGACGATGGAGCCCATGCCCGGATGGGGCAGGGAGGCCTTGAGGAAGGGCGAGTCGACCTGCTCCATATAACGCCCCACGGGGTAACCGTCGACGCGCAGTTCGTGACGAATGCCGTGGTTGGCCTGGACGATTGCGCCGACGGTCCAGCCTCCTTGAGCACCATTCAGCCGGCGCGATGCGGTGCCAATCCCGCCCTTGAATTCATGACAGATCATCCCGCTGCCACCGCCCACCGCGCCTTCGATGACCGGGCCGCCGACGGCTGTGCGCAGAGCTTCGGCCACATGTTCCGGACGTACATGAAAACCGTTGATGTCGTTGAGCAAGCCGTCGAACGTTTCCAGCACCACGGGCATGTTCCAGTAAAGGCGCCCTTCGTCGGGTTGCTCCTGACGATCCAAAACGATCAGCGCGTCGCGCACGATGCCCAGGCTATGGGTGTTGGTGAAGGCAATCGGGCTGGTCAGCAGGCCGGCCTCGCGAATCCACTCAAGCCCCGTGGCATCGCCGTTACCGTTGAGCACATGGACGCCGGCGAAGCATGGCTGTTGATTGGCGGAACCGGCACGGGGCTCGATCAGCGTGACACCGGTGTAGATGTCGCGGCCGCTGGCGGTTTGTCCTCGCACATTGCTGTGGCCGACCCGTACGCCGGGCACATCGGTGATGGCGTTGAGGGGGCCGGGTTGCAGTTGGCCGAACTGAATGTTCAGGTCGCGGGCACGTGGTTTCATCGTTTCTCTCATCTTCAATTCGTGGCAGAAAAAGGGGCTTACTGACTAATGCCAGTCAGGTGCGGAACCTGTGGGAGCGAGCCTGCTCGCGATAGCGGCTTATCATTCAAAACGGATATCGACTGACCCACCGTCATCGCGAGCAGGCTCGCTCCCACATGGGATTGCGCTTGGCTGAGAGGCATCAGGATCACTGACCGTTTTTCACGGTGCTCCAGACGCGAGTGCGGACGCGCTCGGTCGCCTTGGGCAGCGGTTCAAGGGTGAACAGCTTGGCCATGGCCTCGGCCGATGGGTAAACGGCGGGGTTGTTGCGAGTCGCCTCGGCCACCAGGCTGGTCGCGCTGCGATTGCCGTTGGGGTAGGACAGATGGTCCGTGACCGGGGCGATGACTTCGGGGCGCATCAAGTAGTCGATGAACGCCAGGCCTTGCTGCGGATGCGGCGCGTCCTTGAGCAGCACCAAGGTGTCGAACCACACCGGCGCCCCTTCCTTCGGCAGGCTGTAGGCGATCTTCACACCATTGCCTGCTTGTTCGGCGTTGGTCTTGGCTTCCAGCATCGCGCCGGACCAACCCACCGCCACGCAGATGTTGCCGTTGGCCAGGTCGCTGATGAATTTTGAAGAATTGAAGTAGGCAATGTGCGGGCGCAGCTTGAGCAGCAGCGCCTGGACTTTCTTGTAGTCCTCGGGGTTGGTGCTGTTGGGTGGCAGGCCCAGGTAATGCAGCGCGACCGGCAGCATCTCCGAAGGCGAGTCGAGCATCGCCACGCCGCACTCGCCGAGCTTGGCCAGGTTCGCTTCATTGAACACCAGCTCCCAGGAATCCACCGGCGCCTTGTCGCCCAGTGCAGCGCGTACCTTGTCGACGTTGTAGCCGATGCCGTTGGTGCCCCACAGATACGGCACAGCGTACTGGTTACCCGGATCGTTGTTGGCCAGTTTCGCCAGCAGCGCGGTATCCATGTTTTTGTAGTCAGGCATTTGCGCGCGGGGCAGTGGTGCAAGTGCCCCGGCCTTGATCAGCGTCGGCAGGCTGAAGTTGCTGGCCACCACCACGTCGTAGCCGCTGCGGCTGGTCAGCAGTTTGCCTTCCAGGACTTCGGCGCTGTCGAAGGTGTCGTAAACCGGCTGGATCCCGGTGTCGCGCTTGAAATCCTGCAAGGTGTTGGGGCCGATGTAGTCGTACCAGTTGTAGACGTTCACGGTGGGGGCGTCAGCGGCGACCGCCGAAAGCGAAGCGCACAAACAGGCGCCCAGTCCCAGGTTGATATGCGAGCGATGACAACTCATGATGCGGCACTCCTGGCCTGCTGCAGGCCGGTGATGATCAGGTGCTTGCAGCGTATCGGCAGGCGGGGGACTCACCCATTCCCATCATGGGTTACTCGAAAGGGGTAGGGCGTGGACGCGTTGCTCAAAGAATTGCCGGTGCACCAAGGGTTGGCGCGGGTCTTTGCGGCGCTGGGTCAGGACGGGTTCTGGCGTGCGCTGGTGGATACGCTACAGCTTTTGGTGCCACTGGATAACGCGTTGGTCGCGGTAATGCGATCGGGGCGAGTGCCACGGCTGCTGATTGATTTCGATTCCAAGGGTGGCGCCGACGAGCATGAAGAACTGGCGGACTACAGCGCCGGCATGTACCTGCTCGATCCGTTCTACCAGGCCGCTTGTGCCGGTATTGCCGATGGCTTGCACAGCCTGGCCGCCGTGGCTCCCGACCAGTTTCAGCAGAGCGAGTATTACCTGAGCTACTTCCGCTCGGTGGTGGGTAGCGACGAGTTGCAGTTCATGGTCAACGTCGACGGCGCGGTGCTCGGTTTATCGTTGGGCCGCTCGACGGCGTTCACCCTTGAGGAGCAGGGCCGTCTGCTCTGCGTGCGCGACTGGGTGCTGGCTGCCATGCGCCGTCACCTGCAACTGATGCCCCCGGAAGGGCCGACCGCCGAGGCCGTGGCCGGCGATCTGGCGACCCTGCTGGATCGCTTCGACGCGCGTTTAACGGTGCGCGAAGTCGAGACGGCGCGGCTGATTCTCCAGGGCTTTTCCAGCAAAGCCATCGCCCAGCAACTGGGTATTTCCCCGGAAACGGTGAAGGTGCATCGGCGCAATCTCTATCACAAGCTTAATGTGAATGGGCATGGGGAGCTGTTTGCGCTGGTGTTGCAGCCGCGTTGATACCTTGTGGGAGCGAGCCTGCTCGCGATAGCGGTTTATCATTCAATACGGCTATCGACTGACCCACCGTCATCGCGAGCAGGCTCGCTCCCACAGGGGCGGGCGGTGACTCAGTTTTTCAGCGTGAACACCAACGCCTTCAACCCGCATTCAACATCGGCATCGGGGAACTCTGGCGGATTTTCCAGCCGCTGCTCAAACCGCAAGCTTGGCGCTTCGCGGGTGACGCCATCGATGAGAAAGTCCGCACCGAACGCCGGATCGTTCATGCAGGCCAGTACCGTGCCCTGAGGGCTGAGCAATTCCGGCAGGCGGCGCAGCACGCGCTGGTAATCCTTGGTAAGCAGAAAACTGCCTTTCTGAAAGGACGGCGGGTCGATGATCACCAGGTCGTATGGACCCTTGCCGATCACCTTGCCCCAGGACTTGAACAGGTCATGGCCGAGAAAACTCACCTTGCTCAAGTCATGCCCGTTGAGCCGGTGATTGTCGCGGCCACGGCTCAGGGCCGGGCTGGACATGTCCAGATTGACCACATGCAACGCGCCCCCCTCGATGGCGGCTACCGAGAAGCCGCAGGTGTAGGCGAACAGATTCAACACACGCTTGCCCTGAGCATTGGCCCGCACCCAATCGCGGCCGTAGCGCATGTCGAGGAACAGGCCGGTGTTCTGTTTGCGGCCCAGGTCCACGCGATAATGCAGGCCGCCCTCGGTGATCGTCATCTCCTCTATCGGCTCCCCTAGCAGCCATTCGGTAGTGCTTTGCAGCAAATAGCGATGTTGCAGCAGCAGAGTGTGCGCGCCGGATTGTTTCCACTCCGGCACCTGAGTGATCTCCATCAGCAACCGCTTCAACTCCTCCAGCTGCGCAGGGTCTGGCTCCTTGAACAGCGAGACCAGCACCACGCCCTGCAGCCAGTCGACAGTCAATTGCTCCAGCCCCGGCCAGCAGCGGCCACGGCCGTGGAACAGCCGACGGGTTTCTGCCGGCGCAGCCGCAAGCGCTGTCAGCAAATGGTCGTGGAGGACGGAGAGGGCATCTGGGTTCATCGGGCAAAGTCGGCCATGCATGGGGGGGCGGCATTTTAACCACAATTATGCGCTGACAAACGGTCGTATTTGTCCGCCTGGACGGAGAATGTCCACGTCAGGTGTATCAAAAATGAATTTTCCACGAAGTCCGCTGTTCATACCTGTAGGTGGGGGATTTCAGCCCGCGAAATCATTTACGTAATCAGGGAGTGACACAGTCATGGGTCCAGTATCGACGGCGGGCGCGCACTTGTCTGACGGTTTGATTCTTGTGGTTGAGGACGACCCGTTGATCCTGGAGTTTCTGTGTGAAATTCTTCAGGAGGAAGGCTTTTCGGTTGAACCCAAGGTCAGCGCGGACGCCGCGTCGCAGTTTCTGGAGCAGCACGCGCCGGAGGTAGGACTGTTGCTGACGGACATCACTATGCCGGGCAAACTCAATGGCGCGGATCTGGCCAATCAGTTCGGTGACCGTTGGCCGGACAAACCGATCATGATCATGTCCGGCTTCGAAACCCCGAAAAGCTCCGGGGTCAAGCATCGGGTTGCGTTCATCAAGAAACCTTGGGCGGTGGGGCAGTTGCTCGATTGTGTGCAAAATGCCTTGCATTCGAACCGGACCGCGTAGGCGCTGCCGCAGGCTGCGATCTTTTGATTTTGCTTTTAGAACGAAGATCAAAAGATCGCAGCCTGCGGCAGCTCCTGCGTGGGTGATGTACATTGCCTGACAACATTCGCCTGGTTCTGGAAATCGCCCTTTGTCCGTTCAAGCCTCCGTGTTCAACACGTCGTACCGCGCCTTTCTGTTCGATATGGACGGAACTGTCCTCAATTCCATCGCTGCCGCCGAACGGATCTGGACCACTTGGGCCCTGCGCCACGGGGTCGATGTCGATACCTTCCTGCCGACCATCCACGGCGTACGCGCGATCGACACTATCACTCGTCTGGCCTTGCCCGGGGTGGACGCCGAAGCTGAAGCCGCGTGGATCACCGAGGCGGAAATCGAGGATGTGGAAGGGATTGTCGAGGTGGCCGGCGCGGCGAGTTTCCTCAAGTCGCTGCCCGCCAATCAATGGGCTATCGTCACCTCGGCGCCACGGGCGCTGGCCCTGCGCCGAATGGCGGCGGCAGGCATTCCCGAACCTTTGGTGATGGTCACTGCCGAAGATGTCAGTGCCGGCAAACCCGACCCTGCGGGCTATCGACTGGCCGCTCGTCGGCTAGGGGTCGAGCCCACCGAGTGCCTGATCTTTGAAGATGCCGCCGTGGGGATTCGTGCGGGCGAAGCGGCGGGTGCCAATGTCATGGTCATCACCGCGACACACGTTCATCCGCTCCAGACCCCGCATGCCACTTTGGCCAGTTATGACTCGGTCGAGGCGCGAGTGGATCTCCATAGCCAAATCAGCCTGTACGCACTCTGATGTGGGAGGGCTTTCAGTCACATCAATGCTGAATGTGCCGCCGCCTTCGCGGGCAAGCCTCGCTCCTACAGGGGTAGCGGTGATTCCTGTAGGAGCGAGGCTTGCCCGCGAAGGTGGTTAGTAAATCCCCGGAATCAATCGCCAGCTACGGGCGCAGTAAGCCTCATATTCACTGCCGAATTGCGTGAGTAACAGCGCTTCTTCGGAGCGAATGCGGGCGATCAGCGGGATCAACATCAGCGCCACCAGCAGCAACCCGACCCCGGAACGAAAGGCCAGCGCCCAGCCCACGCCATTGATCAGCAGCCCCAGGTAACTGGGGTTGCGCAAGGTCCGATAAATCCCGTCGGTGACCAAGCGGTGCCCCGGCTGAATCGCTACCAGGCCGCTGAAGCGTTTGCCCAGCACAAACACCGGCCACATCCGCAGCGCGCCGCCGCCGATGAACAGCAGCGCGCCCAGCCAACGCACGCCCTCGCCACCGAAGGTCCAGAAGTCGATCCGGTCGGTATAGGCTGGCAGATACCCACTCAACAACCCGAGCACCCCGAAAACCGGCAGCACCCAGCGATTGGCGCGGTCTTCGCGCTCGCCAGAGCTCAGGTTGCCCTCGCTGAACAAAGACACGATTGCCATCACCAGGGTTGCAAGCGCAATGACCACCAACGGTGGGTGCGAGAAAAAAGCTTCCAACCCGCCCAGCCCGAACACCGCGAGAGCGAGGTAGGCAAGGGTGCTGACAAGGGTGAAAAACGCGAGTTTGGCCGAGATTTTCATGACTGACTTCGCCAAAAGACATATGAAACATTGTAGGAGCTGCCGCAGGCTGCGATCTTTTGATCTTTAAATGATGGGTCAATCAAAATCAAAAGATCGCAGCCTGCGGCAGCTCCTGCGCGGGGCGGCGCGTTATCGCCAGGACGACAGCCGCGGGGCAGGGTGAACTAAGCTTGGATAAGGATGATTCTATCTATCCACTCCCTGCTCGCTGAACATCTCGACGAGCCGGGAGCGTCACAAGGAGCACACGATGCTTCACATCAGAACGCCGCTGATTCTGCACCCGGGCCTGTCGACTCCGGCCCGACGGATCTGGCTCAAGCTGGAAAACCTGCAACCCAGCGGCTCGTTCAAACTGCGCGGCATGGGTCTGCTGTGCAGTCAGGCGGCGGAGCAGGGCAAGCGCAAAGTGGTTTGTCCTTCCGGGGGTAACGCCGGGTTGGCCACCGCCGTGGCCGCCGCCAGCCTTGGGCTGAAAGCCTGCATCGTGGTGCCGAACACCACCCCGGAAACCACCCGCGCCAGGATCAGGAAAACCGGTGCCGAGGTGATCGTCCACGGCAAGGTCTGGGACGAAGCCAATCAACGGGCGAAAGAGCTCGCAAAGGGCGCGGACACCGAATACGTGCCAGCCTTCGATCATCCGGTATTGTGGGAAGGGCACAGCACGATGGTCGATGAAATCCTCGAGGACTGTCCTCAGGTCGATGTGTTGGTGACGTCGGTGGGCGGCGGAGGTTTGCTGGCGGGCCTGCTCACTGGACTGATCCGTCATCAGCGCATGGATTGTCGAATCGTTGCGTGCGAAACCCAGGGCGCAGCGTCTTTCGCGGCCGCCGTGAGTGCCGGCCACCCGGTCAGATTGCCGCGCATCGATACCGTCGCCACGTCACTTGGCGCGGCGCAGGTGGCGGCCTGGCCGGTGCAGCACATTCTCGACTTTGCCCACGAATGCGTGGTGCTCAGCGATGATGAGGCGATCATGGGCGTGGTTCGTTACGCCAACGACCTGCGTCAGTTGGTCGAGCCGGCGTGTGGCGTTTCATTGGCGGTGGCGTACCTGGACCATCCGGCGATTGCCGAGGCCCATGACGTGGTGATAGTGGTGTGCGGCGGTGTCAGCATCAGCGCGCAATTGGTCGCCGGCTGGGCACGCCTGTCGGCTGGGGCGCAAGCAACCTAGGGCTCGAACACCCTCTCGGTGTTGCGAGCCCCACGGCTGACTTTTACAGGTTCAGCGACTGGACCTTATTGAGCGAGGATCGCTTTGGCCAGGTCCTCGTCGCTTGCCTTGAGGTCGGGATGATTTTGTCGAATTTCCTTCAACACCGACTCCAGGTAAACGCCGCGAATCGTACCGCCACTCGCCACGAAGCTAGAGGCGTCATCCCGTGCGGGAATCACGATTTTGTCGTCCTTGAACGTCGAGTACAGCGATGCGGAGACCCCGGCCGAAGTGGCGACATCTTTTGCATCTACATCGGCCATGGCCGAACCAACGGGCAAACAAAGCACTAGTGAAGATATGAGCAACAGACGGCGCATGACGGCGTCCTCCTAAGGCGTAAAGGAAGTAACACATAATTTAGGATGCCTGACGGTGCTCAGGAGTTCCCTGCCGATTCGATATAGGCACAGGCGAGCGCTCAGAACCGTACGGTAGCCCCAGTGGTCAGCCACTGATCACGCTCGCCCGCCAGGTCGCGGCCGACCACCAGATCGACATCGACCCGCTCGCCAATGTGCAAACGCGGCCCGGCCTGCCAGGCTTGTTCGCCCCCTTGCTGGCCGTAGCGTTCGGCGACCAGGGTCAAGGACCTGGCGAGGTCATACTCGACGCCGGTGCCCCAGGTCCAGCGATGGTTTTGCTCGCCGTCGTCATAGGCGTGGGCCCAGCCGGCGTTGACGTTCAGGCGTAATGCTTCAATCGGTTGGTAGGTGAATGGCAGGTTCAGGTCGGCGCCATCGAAGGTGTGGTCACGATGGAAGGCAAAATGCGCTGACCCTGCCAGCGCCAATTGAATGCCGAGGTCTTCGCGGGAGAACAGTAGGGTTTTGAACTGCGGGCTCAGTTGAGTTTCCGAATCCCCGTCATCGCGGCTGTGCTGTATGGCCGCGCCAAGTTGCAGGTTGGGCAGCCCCTTGAGCGTGCAGTCCTGGGACAGCACTGCGTTGCTGGATGAGTGATTATGCCGACCGCTCTGGTACCAGGCGTCGATGTTGCATTCTCCCGGCGCATTGATCGCGGCGTCGTCCACCACGTACGCACCGCCGGCCGCGTTGGCCTTGGAGATCACGGTCAGGAGGGTGATCAGGCCCAGGGTGATACTGATGAACAACAGATTGCGCCGCACCCTCCGGCCTTGCGATGGCGGCAGGCTGCGTACAAGGGACATGAAGTGACGTGTTGGTTTTTGCATGAGGTTTACCTTGAAGTCTTCGATGGCAGGCAGCGGGTCAGCTCCGATCTCCTACCGATAAAGTTTGCAAACCGGCCACCCGGGCTTGGGCGAGCAGTTCTTCGGTGTCTTCGCCGCCGGGCAGGGCGATCACGACGTCCGGTCGGCTGTCGAGCAGCATGAAGTGGTTGCGCAGGCGTTCGGCCGACTTGCCGTGTCGCTGCCAATTGGGCGGGTAGCGCACGATGTCGGCGCCTTGTTCCCGGGCCCACTCTTCAATTTCGCCACCCAGAAAGCGGTTGCCGCCATGAATCAGCACATGCACCGGGTGCATGCGTTGGAAGGCGTCGAGTACCCGTCGGCACAGACGGCTGTCGGCGTAATGACGCCCGGCACAGATCAGCAGGCGCATGACGGGTTTTCCTTTGCCTGGTCGATGCTCTCGATCGAGCGCTCACCGGCACGTTCGAGCAGCGGATACGCCAGCGCGGCGATGTGGTGATGCACACGCCGGTAATCACGCAGCACCCGCTGGAAAATATCGCCGGATTCCGCCCAGGTACTTTTGTCTTCCTGCAACTGGCGAAAGTGCTCACGGCTGGCTTCTGCTTCGAGCCTTCTGACGATCTCCTTGCGATGAATCAGTTGGTGCGCGGCGCCGATGTCTTCGCGCAGGAACACGGTGATCGCCAGGCTCAAACTCTCCAGCACGGCGTCGTGCAGCGGGGCGATGTTGCCCAGTTCGAAGGCCGAGAACTGTTCACCCCGGCGCAAGCGGCGCATGGCCAGCTGCGCGAGGCTGCTGGAAAGAATGTCCGCGGCATGTTCGAGGTTGATCACGAACGTGAGGATTTCCTGGGAGCGATCGGCATCGCTGTCACTGATGCCTTCCTTGCCGATGTCGGCCAGATAAGCCCGAATCGCCGCGCTGAGCAGGTCCAGGGATTGATCGATGCGCCGCACGTCATCGGCGCAGCTCGGTAGCGATGTGTGGAACAGCTGAAGCATCCGGCCGAGCATGGCCGAGAGCATGTCGGCCATGCGCAACGCTTCGCGGGCGGCATTCGACAAACCGATGTTGGCCACTTCCAGACCGGCCTCATCCAGGTAGTGCGGCATGCCAGGGTCGACATCCCGCTCAGGCGCCGGCAACAGTCGGGTGAGGGCATTGGCGAGCACATCGGTCAGGCCGATGAACACCAACCCCAGCAGCAGATTGAAACCGGTGTGCAGGCACACCACCAGTGTCGAGGGCGCGAGCGGCGCCTGAGCGAGCAACCCGGCAAACGGCAAGACCACCAGGGCACCGGCCACCCGCACCAGCAGATTGCCCAGCGGCAGGCGTCGGCCAACGCTCGAACCGGCATTGATGACCGAAGGCAGCGCACCGCCGATGTTCACCCCCAGTACCAGCGCGACAATCGTGCTGGCCGAGAGCATGCCGGTGGCGGCCAACGAGACGATCAGCAGCACCACGGCCACGCTGGAGTGACAGAGCCAGGTGAGGATCAGCGCCACCAGCAGTGCAATCAGCAGGTCGCCATCAAGGCTTTGCATGATGAGCTGGAAGATCGGCGTGCCTTCCACTTCGGCGAGTGTCGAACCGAGCATGTGCAGGGCCAGCAGCATCAGCCCCAAGCCGATCAACGCACAACCGACGCTTTCGTAGCGCGAGTCATCACGCAGCCGAAAGACGATCAGGCCTGCCAGCAAGACAATGGGTGTGAGCATCGACACATCGGCGCTGAGCAGTTGCACCACCAGGGTCGAACCGATGTTGGCGCCGAGCATCACCGCCAGTGCCGGCGCCAGTCCCAGCGTCCCGGCAGCGGTGAATGAAGTCGCCATCAGGCTGACGGCGGTGCTGCTTTGCAGGACGCCGGTGATGCCGATGCCGGACAGCAAAGCCATCCAGCGGTTGTTCAGGTTGTGGCCCAGCCACTGACGCAATGGCGTGCCGAAGCCGCGCAACAGCGCCGAAGAAATCATATGGGTGCCCCACAACAACAGGGCGATGGAGCCTGCGAGGTTGATCAGTAGAGTAGTTCCCGACATGAGGACTCTCCCTTTTTGCGTGTTGCATTTATTGACGGCCCGGAAGCCGGAGGGTGGTGCAAAGATGCGGCGAACACAAAAACCTGTGGGAGCGAGCCTGCTCGCGATGGCGGTTGTACATTCAACACTTGTGTTGCCTGCCAGTCCGCTATCGCGAGCAGGCTCGCTCCCACATGGATTACGGTGTTCAGGCCATCAGAACCATTGCTTGAAGCGGCGGATATAGAGGGTTTTCATGACCTGCGCGAACACGCAGTAGCTGAGCAAGGTGCCGACCAGCCATGGGAAGTACGCCCACGGCAGCGGTTGCAGACCGACCAGCGTGCCCAGTGGCGAGAAGGGAATGTAGATGCCCAACACCATCACCAGCCCGGTCATCAGAATCACCGGCAAGGCGGCGGTGCTCTGGAAGAACGGGATTTTCTGGGTGCGCAGCATGTGCACCACCAGGGTCTGGGACAGCAACCCTTCAATGAACCAGCCGGACTGGAACAGGCCCTGCATTTCCACGCTGTTGGCGGCGAACACGTACCACATCACCGCGAAGGTGGTGATGTCGAAGACCGACGAGGTCGGCCCGATCCACAGCATGAAACGGCCGATGTTCTTCGCATCCCACTTGCGGGGCTTGCGCAGGAATTCCTTGTCCATCTTGTCCCACGGCAGTGCCAGCTGAGAGATGTCGTACATGAGGTTTTGCAGCAGCAAGTGGATCGACAGCATCGGCAGGAACGGAATGAACGCACTGGCCACCAGTACCGAGAACACGTTGCCGAAGTTGGAGCTGGCGGTCATGTTCAGGTACTTCATGATATTGCCGAAGGTTTCGCGGCCCTTGAGCACACCTTCTTCGAGCACCATCAGGCTCTTTTCCAGGAGGATGATGTCGGCCGATTCCTTGGCGATGTCGGTGCCGCTGTCCACCGAAATGCCAACGTCGGCATCGCGCAGGGCTGGGGCGTCGTTGATGCCGTCACCGAGGAAGCCCACGGTGTGACCGTTGGCCTGCAACGCCTTGAGCACCCGGGATTTCTGTAGCGGGGTGAGCTTGGCGAACACCGTGCGTTCCTCGACCCGCGCCTGGAGGGTGGCGTCGTCCATCTTCTCGATGTCTTGGCCGAGCAGCGGTGTGCCGGGTTCCAGACCGACTTCGCGGCAGATCTTGCAGGTCACCACGGCGTTGTCGCCGGTCAGCACTTTGACAGTCACGCCCATATCACGCAGCGCGGCGATTGCCGGGCCGGCGGTTTCCTTCGGTGGATCGAGGAAGGTCAGGAAGCCGCGAATCACCAGCTCGCGTTCGTCAGTGGTTGCGTACTGGTTTTTCGCCTGTGCCTTCGGGATCTCACGGGTGGCGACCAACAGCACCCGGAAGCCGTCCTGGTTGTACTCGTTGGCCAGGGCCAGCAGCGCCTGGCGACGTTGATCATCCAACGCCACGACAGTGCCGTTTTCATGGAGGTGGCTGGCGATGGTCAGCATTTCCTCGACCGCCCCTTTGCACACCATCAGGTGATCGTCACGGCTGTCCTTGACGATGATCGACAGGCGCCGACGCACGAAGTCGAACGGCAATTCATCGACCTTGCTGTAGGCGAATGGCACGCGGAATGTCGGGTTGCGATTGGCAAACTGCACCACCGCCTGATCCATCAGGTTTTTCAGGCCACTCTGGTGATGGCTGTTGAGCCAGGCCAGTTCCAGCAGCGAATCGTCGCGCTGACCATTGATGTCGACATGGTGCTCAAGAATGATCTTGTCCTGGGTCAGGGTGCCGGTCTTGTCGGTGCACAGCACGTCCATCGAACCGAAGTTCTGAATCGCATTGAGGCGCTTGACCACCACTTTGCGCTTGGCCATGGCCATGGCGCCTTTGGCCAGGTTGGCGCTGACAATCATCGGCAGCATTTCCGGGGTCAGGCCGACCGCCACTGCCAGTGCAAACAGGAACGCATCGCTCCAGTCACCTTTGGAGAAGCCGTTGAGCAGGAACACGATCGGCACCATGACCAGCATGAAGCGGATCAACAACCAGCTGACGCTGTTCACCCCACGGTCGAACGCGGTTTGCACCCGTGAGCCGACAATGGCTTTGGCCAGCGAGCCGAAGTAGGTGCGCGAACCGGTAGCGACCACCACCGCTTTGGCAGTGCCGCTGACCACGTTGGTGCCCATGAAGCAGATGTTCGACAGGTCGAGCAGGTTGGACTGATCGGTCGCGCTGCCGGTCGCTGACTTCTGCGCCACGTCCCCCAGCGTGTCGTACTTCTCGACCGGCAAGGCTTCGCCAGTCAGCACGGCTTGGCTGATGAACAGGTCGCGGGATTCGATCAGGCGGATGTCCGCCGGGATCATGTCGCCGGCGCTGAGCTGCACAATGTCGCCGGCTACCAGTTCGCGCATCGGCACTTCGCGCAGCACTGGCGGGCGGTCCTTTTGCTGACGACGCAGAACGGTGGCGGTGGTGCGTACCATGGCTTTAAGGGTTTCGGCGGACTTGGCTGAACGGTATTCCTGCCAGAACCGCAGCAGGCTGCTCAGGCTGACCATTGTCATGATGATAATGACCTTGGTCAGGTCGGCGTCGTCGCCTTGACCCTGGCTGATCGGCAGCCAGTAGTCGGTGAAGAAGCTGATGCCGGCCAGGGTCAGCAGTACATAGATGAAGGGGTTGTTCAGGGCTTTGAGCAGTTGAACGATGGCGTGAGGCGGCTTGTCGTGGGCAACTTCGTTGTAACCCCCGCGAGCCAGACGGCCTTCGGCTTCCAGCTCGGTCAAACCGTCAGCGGTGGCGTTGAGGTTGGTGAGGGTGACGGCCAGGCCGTTTTGCGCTTCCCGGGCGGCGCGCATCGACAGCTTGGCGTTGTCGCTGGAGGCGCCGCGGGTGGTTTTCTTTGCGGTTTTTACTAAGGTCATTGCTGTGCTCCTGCCGCAGTCTTGCGGCACGACACACAGGTACTCAGCTAATCAAAGACGAGCGCACGTATGTCGAGCCGCCAATAAGCGATCGAGTCGGATAGTTGTGTTTTGATGTTTTAACGTTCGCTGTCCATCAACTAACACGTGACAGGCAGCGAACCGACTACTGGCCTCGTCCATAACTTGATTCCAATAAAATTGTTTTTAACAGGCAATAAGAAGTTATCGGATTTCGTTTTAGGAAAACCGTTCAGGAAGGACTTTGGACGCTCCTTAAAATCAAAAGCGCCTTCAAATTAATTGAAAGTGCGTACCCCAACGGACAGGCCGAGCATCAGGCTCGCCTGCTGGAAGAGGCGCGCGATGCGCCGACTCGGTGGGTCCTGGCTTTCGTCGAAGCTCCAGCGTTGCTGAAGCCGGCCCGTTGTCGGGCAGACGCGCCAGTTGGCACGAGGCTGTGCCTTGGCGTGGGCAGAGGGGGCGGAAAACGGGGCACTGGGCCGAGTCGTCAACAGACGCTCACGGCAAAGCTTGACCCGCATGGTCGATGCAAAGGCGCGTACGCCTGGCATTACAGTGGTTTTGAAGTTCATAACATGCCTCTGGGCCGGACTGATTCCGGTGAGGCAAGTTACGGTGGAGCCTCAGGCTCTAGCGCAGCTCACCGGACCGAAAAGTCGAGTCCCGTCATTGTCTGGGTTATGTGCCAGATCCTGCCTATCTGCAGTCATCCGACAGCGACTAGATACTGTGTCCATTGGATTCTTTTGTGAGTTGATAAAAGGCCGTTGTTACCGGCCCGGGCAATTTACTCAGCGAGGCTTGTGAAGTCAATCGTAAAAGTCCGCTTAATGGTTGGTTAAACGGGATTCGGTTATTGAAGTGTGTAGTGGTTCAGCTAATAGACAGTTAATTGCCGTTTTGATGGCTGTTGGATGAAACGCAGCAGACCGTATGCAATCGTCATGGCTGGTGATTTTCTTCAGCCTGATCGATCATCGGAAACGAGGGATGGCTTGAGTGGGTGGAGGGCAGGTGAGCGTCGATATCGAATGCGTGGTGGTCGGGGCTGGCGTGGTCGGGCTGGCGGTGGCCAGGGCCCTGGCCCGGATCGGGCGAGAAGTGATTCTGGTCGAGGCAGGCGAGGGGATTGGCGTGGGCATCAGTTCGCGCAATTCGGAAGTGATCCACGCTGGCATCTATTACCCGAGCGGCAGTCTCAAGGCGCAATTGTGCGTGGAGGGCAGGCATCGGCTGTACGCCTTCTGCGATGAACGCGGCGTCGATTACCAGCGTATCGGCAAGCTGATCGTGGCCACCGATGACCGTCAGCGCCTTGCCTTGCAGGCGTTGCTGGAGCAGGGCTGGCGCAACGGTGTCGATGATCTGCAATGGCTGGATGCCGGGCAGGCGCGGGCGCTTGAACCGGCGTTGTCCTGCGTTGCCGCGCTCTGGTCGCCGTCCACCGGCATCATCGATTCCCATGCCCTGATGCTGGCGCTTCAGGCAGATGCTGAAGCGTGCGGTACTTCGATAGCCTTTCACACGCCATTGGAATCGGCCCGTTGTACCGGGCACGGTTTCGAACTGCACATGGGTGGCGCTCAGCCGATGATGTTGAGCTGTCGTCAGTTGATCAACTGCGCGGGATTGTCCGCGCCTGAAGTGGCGAGCCGGGTCGAAGGCTTGCCCGCGCAGCACGTTCCCAAGGCCTGGCTGTGCAAGGGCAGTTATTTCAGTTTCAGCGGTCCGGCACCGTTCCGGCATCTGGTTTACCCGGCACCGGAAAGCGCCGGGCTGGGCGTGCACATGACCCTGGACCTGGGCGGTCAGGCGCGTTTCGGGCCGGATGTCGAATGGGTCGATCAGGTCGATTACCGCGTCGATCCCCGCCGTAGCGAAGGTTTCTATCAGGCGATCCGGCGCTACTGGCCGGCGTTGCCCGATAACAGCCTGCAACCGGCCTACAGCGGTATTCGCCCGAAAATCGCCGGACCGAGCGAGCCCGCCGCTGACTTCGTCATCAGCGGCCCGGATGTGCATGGCGTGCCGGGGTTGGTCAACCTGTTCGGCATCGAATCGCCGGGGCTGACCAGTTGCCTGGCGCTGGCCGACCGGGTGGTGCAGCGTCTGATCCTGATTTGATGCGCGACGAAATCCTGTAGCCGCTGGCCCAATGTGGGAGCGGGCTTGCTCGCGAATACGGACTGTCAGTCGACAATGATGTTGCCTGACACACCGCTTTCGCGAGCAAGCCCGCTCCCACATTGGGCCTGCGGCTACAAGGTCGCGTACGGCGTGACCGATGATCAGCGGGGGGCTATTCTTGGCAATGCGCCCATCGTCATGGGAGACCTCTGATGATCAACGTACGCACTGCCCGTATGCTCGCCGATTACAGGCGCTGGGCCGATCAGCGACTCTTCGACAGCCTCATGGCGCTGCCACCGGAAGAGCTCAACCGTAAACGGGTGTCGGTGTTCAGCAACATCATCGGCACCTTGAACCACATCTACGTGGTGGACTGCATCTGGCAAGCCCACCTGGAGGGCCGAGGCCACGACTTCAAAACCTCCCATGACCTGCTCCATACCGAACTCCCCGAACTGCGAATGGCGCAACAGGAGATCGATCAATGGTTCTGTGGGTGGAGCTCGGCCCAGACCGACGACTCGCTGGATCAACCCATCGAATTCACCTCCGTCGCGGGGGAAAGCGGGGTCATGAGCGCCGGCGCGATGCTGTTGCATGTGGTCAACCACGCCAGTTATCACCGAGGCTGGGTGGTCCAGATGTACGTCGAGATTCCGGCCCTGCCGCCGATCACAGATCTGCCGGTATTTCTGAGCGAGGTTCCGGGGTATTGAGTCGAATTCCACCAATTCCCGGCCCAAACAAATCCCCTGTGGGAGCGAGCCTGCTCGCGATAGCGCAGTGTCAGACAACATCAATGTTGACTGGAAGGCCGCTATCGCGAGCAGGCTCGCTCCCACAGGGGGCTTCGTAGTCAGTGAATGAGGGTCAGGCCTGAGGAATCAAACTCTGCCGGCAATCAAGCACCAACAACGCCCCACCCAGTTCGCTGCTGCCCACTTCCAGCGTAAACCCATGCAGGCTGACAATCGCTGCGACGATCGACAGGCCCAGCCCGAATCCGCTTTGCGGGTTACCGCCCTCGGCGCGATAGAAACGCTGAAACACCGCCTCACGTTCGGCCAGCGCAATGCCGGGGCCGGAGTCGAGTACTTCGATTCGCGTATGGCCTGCATCATTCACCCCACGCAAAATCACCTTGCCACCCGGTGGCGTGAATTTGATCGAGTTGCTCAGCAAATTCGCCACCGCTTCGAACAGCAGCGCCCGGTCGCCGTTGAGCCGGGGCAGGGACTCGGGCAGTTGCAGTTCAAAGGTCAGTTCACCTTCTTCGGCCAGCGGTAGATAAAAGTCATGCAACTCTTGCAGCAACGGCACCGGGTCCAGTTGCACGAAACCCGAACGGCGCTGGCGATCCTCCAGTTCGGAAATCCGCAACAGCCCACGAAAGCGCGCCATCAAGGTATCGGCCTCGCCGAGCACCGAATCCAGTTGCACGGCCAGCGTCGAACCGTCATCGGCCTGTTGCTGAATCCGGTACAGCTGCGCCCGCAGGCGCGTCAGCGGTGTGCGCAGGTCATGGGCGATGTTGTCGCACACGCCCTTGACCTCGTTCATCAAGCGTTCGATGCGTTCGAGCATGGCGTTGACGATGGCGGCGAGCATGTCCAGTTCGTCACGGCGGTTGGACAGCGGCAGGCGCCGGGTCAGGTCACCGGCGACGATGGCTTCGGCGCTGGCCTGGATTGCCCGGATCCGCCGCAGCGGGCGCCGTCGCAATAAGTGCCAGCCGGCGATGCCGGGCAGAATGGTCAGCGACACGCCCCACAGCAGCGCGTGGAGGATGATCCGGGTCACGGCAAACAACGAACCGTTGTCCCGCACCAGCACCAGCCAGCGTCCGTCCAGGGTCCGGGTCGCAGCGGCATCGCAACTGTCGGCGGGCAAGGTCGGGTCGTCGGCGTCGACGCAATCGCTGAGGATGTGAATCTTGCCGTCCAGCGGCAGGCCTTGGGGGATCTGGCGCAAAGGGCCGCTGAGGTGACGCCGCTGGTCATCGAACAGGCCATAGGCATCGATGCCGCGAATGTCGAAGGTCACGCTGGCGGCGAGGGCGTCCTCCAGTTGCTCGCCCTGGAAGCGAGAAAACAGATGCTGACGTTGCATCAGCGAATGCTTGGCCAGGGTGTCCAGGTAGCTGGACACCTCGTAGTACATGACCCCCATGAGAATCCCGCTCCAGGCCACGAACAGCGAACTGTAGAGCGCCAGCAAGCGGCTGCTGGAGGAGCGCCAGCCCTTAGAGGGGTTCAGCAATGACATAACCCGAGCCTCGCACGGTCCGAATCAGTGGGACTTTGCCGGGCGGGTCTATCTTTTTGCGCAGACGGCCGATGTGCACGTCGATCAGGTTGGTGCCGGGGTCGAAGTGATAACCCCAGACCTCTTCGAAAATCATCATCCGCGACAGAATCTGCCCGGTGTTGCGCATCAGAAATTCCAGCAACTTGTACTCGGTGGGCAACAGCGTCAGCAACTGGCTGTCGCGGCTGGCCTCGTGGCTGATCAGGTTCAGCTCCAGATCGGCCACGCACAATGTGGTGGCCTGGGCGGTCACGGTATTTTGCCGGCGCAGCAAGACTTCTACCCGGGCGGCCATTTCATCGGTGGCGAACGGTTTGGTCAGGTAATCGTCGCCGCCGGCGCGCAGGCCGCGAACCCGTTCATCGACATCGGAGAGGGCGCTGATCATCAGGATCGGAGTGGCCACGCCCATGGTGCGCAGGGTGGTGACAATCGCCAGGCCATCGAGCTCCGGCAGCATGCGGTCGAGGGTGATCAGGTCGTAGTCACCGCTGACCGCGCGCGCAAGGCCTTCACGGCCATTGTCGACCCAATCCACGTCGAGGCCATGGCTACTCAGTTCGGCGACGATTTCCCGGGCGGTCACAGCGTCGTCTTCGATGGTCAAGATGCGGGTCATAGGGCTTGCCTGATAATCGGTTCAATGCGAAGTGGGGCTCATTTTGCCAAGAATTACGCGCGGCTTTTTAAATTAACTTTCATGTTGCCTCGTGAGCCTGGCTGGAACGTTGATATCATCCGGCCATAACTCTAAAGGGAAGCTGCACTGTGCGCACTTTACTGGTTCGTGGCTGGATGCCGATGTTTTTGCTGTTGTTGTGCATGTTCGGCTCATCTGCCTGGGCTGCCAACACGCCATGTTCGGGGAATAAGGGCGGAATCGATCGTTGCGACGGCGATCTGTTCCTGTGCAATGACGGTTCCATCAGTGGTTCGAAGAAAAGCTGCTCGGCGATGTTTGGTGGTGAAAGCCAGGCACGTCCGCAGACGCTGTTACAGGATTCCGATGGCTGCGCCTGCGGCACCGGTACCTTCTGCACCGGGCCAAGAGGCGGGGTGTATTGCCTGACGCCCAGCGGCAACAAGAGCTACAAGCGCAAGTAATTCGTTTAGCGCAATGCATAAAACCCGCCGATATGGCCGGCTCCTTGCAAACTGCATGACCCTGAGAAGTTCATTGTTTTCAACTCATTGAAATAGAAAGATTTATCTAAGTAGTGCGACTGGCACGTTGACTGCAATTGCTCGTTTGACGAGTTGTAACACCTGCCTGGAGCACTACAACAATGAACAGATCCTCTGATGGTTTTTATCCTGTCGCAGATGAGTTCAGCACGCTCTCGGGCGTGTCCTGGGCCGCGATCTTCGCCGGGGCCGCGGCGGCTGCGGCGTTGTCGCTGATCCTCGTGCTGCTTGGTTTTGGCCTGGGTTTTTCGGCGGTTTCGCCGTGGGCCCATGAAGGCGTCAGCGCCAAAAGCCTGGGTATCTCGACGATTGTCTGGCTGGCCTTTACTCAGATCGTGGCGTCCGGGCTCGGCGGCTACATCGCCGGTCGCCTACGGGTGAGGTGGGCCTACCTGCACGGCGATGAGGTCTACTTCCGTGACACCGCCCATGGCTTCCTGGCCTGGTGTATCGCGACGCTGGTGACTGCGACGCTGGTGGTCGGCTCGGTCAGCAACATCGTCAGCGGCGGCGTGCAGGCCGGTGCAACGGTCGCCGGCGGTGCCGCCAGCGCCATGACCCAGGCTGCCGGCAGCGCGGTCGGTAATACCGACAATGACCCGTACGGTTACTTCGTCGACAGCCTGTTTCGCGATGATCGGCCAGTCGCTGTCAGCGAGGACGCCGTCAATGGCACCGTCACCCGAATCTTCGCGCGCAGCCTGCGCAACGACGGTCAACTGGCGTCCGAGGATCGGACTTACCTGGCACAACTGGTCGCGCAGCGGACCAACCTCACTCAAGCGGACGCCGAACGCCGTGTCAATGAAGTCTATGCCCGCACCCAAAAAGCCGTCGCCGACGCCAAACTGGCCGCGCAACAAGCGGCCGATACCGCAGCCAAAGTAGCAGCCTTGACGGCGTTGTGGATGTTCGTCGCGCTGCTGGCCGGTGCATTTTTTGCCAGCCTCGCCGCGATCTTCGGCGGTCGTCGCCGGGATGCCGTGGAGTACCTGGAAACCGATGCCTACGTGACCACCACCACAACCACGATGCTGCCACCTGTTCGCTAACCCGGGAGAACCCCCATGCGCTCTATATTGCTGTTCCTTCTTGGCGTACCGATCCCGATCATCATTCTGATTGCCTTGCTGACGTGAGCCCTTTGAGGCACTTGCCTGCGCCGCTTCTATCTCAGGTAGAAGCGGCGTTTTGCTTTTGGGCTCCGGTAGCGATTCGATGAAAGCTTTCTGTCAGGCACTCAGGGTGAAAGGACACGCTTTCACTGGCCTGGATCAATATTTCCCTTGGCGATATTCCCTAACATAAAAGATCCAGGCCCTCCTGCAGCATTGGCTACAGTGCTTCACCGCGCAACGATTGCGCTGTCCGGTTGGCCGGCAGGGTGCAAGTGCAACATGGAGCTGAACAACCCTTACCTGAACTTTTCAAGGATGAACTTCGCCATGCAACGCCAAGACAGAACCTTCGATATCCAGCCACTGGTGCAGGCAGACATGACTGTGCGCATCAATGGCCAAACCGTCAACGCCGCCATCGGCGAAACCGTCCTGACGGTCATTCAATCACTGGGCATTCGCCAAGTGGCCCGTAACGATCACGATCAAGTCAGCGGTGCCTATTGCGGCATGGGCGTGTGCCAATGCTGCCTGGTGAAAATAGATGGTCGACACAAGCGTCGTGCCTGCCAGACGATCGTGCGTGAGGGCATGAGCGTCGAAACCCGGGTAAACCGCATCACCGGGCAGGAGGTGTTATGAGTCTGCATCCGGTAATCGTTGGCGGTGGGCCGGCGGGTATGGCTGCAGCCATTGAACTGGCCCGGCACGGTGTGCGCTGTACTTTGCTTGAAGAAGCCTCTCGGCTTGGCGGCGTGGTGTATCGCGGCCCTTTGCGCGATAACGTTCAACTGGATTATCTGGGGCCACGCTATTCAGAAGCGCTGGCCAAACTGCATGGAGAGTTCCGGGAGCAGTCGGCCCTGATCGAGGTGCGCTTGAACCACCGCGTGGTGGGGGCCGAAGGGACGCGGGCACTGGTGGCGCTGGACGCTGATGAGCGCTTGCAGGAGATCGAGTATTCACAGTTGCTGTTGGCTGCCGGTTGCCATGAACGCAGCGTGCCCTTTCCCGGCTGGACCTTGCCCGGCGTGATTCTGTTGGGTGGTCTGCAACTGCAAATCAAGAGCGGCGTGGTTAAACCGCAAGGGCCGGTGGTGATCGCGGGCACCGGTCCGTTGTTGCCGTTGGTGGCCTGCCAGCTGCACACCTCCGGGGTGAGCGTTGCCGGGGTTTACGAGGCGTGCGCGTTCGGCAAAATCGCTCGGGAAAGCCTCGCGCTGTTGAACAAGCCACAGCTGTTTCTCGATGGCTTGAGCATGCTCGCGTACCTGAAACTGCATGGCATCCCCATGCACTATGGCTGGGGCGTGGTCGAGGCACAGGGCGAGGGCGAGTTGAATGCGGTGACCGTCGCGCCATACTCCAGCACTTGGGAGCCGGACCTGAGTCGCGCCGAGCAGGTTGCCGCGCAGACCCTGGCGGTCGGTTACGGCTTCATTCCACGCACCCAACTCAGCCAGCAAATGGGCCTGAATCACGGTTTCAGCGACGACGGCTATCTGCGGGCCAGCGCCAATGTCTGGCAGCAAAGCAGCGAACCCCACGTGCACCTGGCCGGTGACATGGGCGGGATTCGCGGTGGCGAGGCGGCCATGCTCGCGGGACGGATCGCGGCGGTGTCGATCCTGCTGCAACGCGATGTGCTGGGCTCGGAACTGGCGCTTGTCAGGCGTGACCGTTACCTGTCGAAACTCAAGTCCATCGTGCGCTTTCGCGCCGCCGTCGACCGTTACACCGAACGCGGCGCCGGGCAGACCGCATTGCCGGCTGCCGACACGGTGATCTGCCGCTGTGAACACGCAACCCGCGCCGATATCGATCGGGCGTTGGAGCAGGGCGTGCAAGACCTGGCCAGCCTGAAAATGCGCACCCGTGTGAGCATGGGCGATTGTCAGGGGCGGATGTGCGTGGGTTATTGCACCGACCGTTTGCGCGAAGCCACCGGCCGGCAGGACGTGGGCTGGTTGCGACCGCGTTTTCCCGTCGACCCCATTCCTTTTTCCGCGTTCCAGTCTGTCGGCACGGAGGCCGCAAGCCATGAGTAAGTTCTACGACGTGGTCATCGCCGGCGGCGGTGTAATCGGGGCGTCCTGCGCCTATCAATTGTCCAAGCACAAACACCTGAAAGTCGCGTTGATCGACGCCAAGCGTCCGGGCAACGCGACCCGCGCTTCGGCCGGCGGTCTGTGGGCGATCGGCGAGTCAGTGGGGCTGGGCTGCGGGGTGATTTTCTTCCGCATGATGTCGGCCAATCGCAAGCGCGAAGCCCAGGGCGCGGCCGTGGCGGTGGATTCCAGCACGCCGCACATCCTGCCGCAGTCGTTCTTCGATTTCGCCTTGCAGTCCAACGCGATGTACCCGGACTTGCATCGGGAGTTGCAGGAGAATCACGGGATGGATTTCAAGTTCGAAAAGACCGGATTGAAGTTCGTGATCTATGACGATGAAGACCGCCTCTACGCCGAACACATCGTCGCTTGTATTCCGCACCTGGCGGATCAGGTGCGCTGGCTCGATCAAGCTGCGTTGCGTGAAGCCGAGCCGAGTGTCAGCCATGAGGCGAGGGGGGCGCTGGAGTTTCTCTGCGACCATCAGGTCAGCCCGTTCCGCCTGGCCGATGCCTACACCGAAGGCGCACGGCAGAACGGTGTGGATCTGTATTTCAACACCAACGTCACCGGCGTGTTGCACCACGGCTCGCGGGTCAGCGGCGTGCAGACCGCCGAGGCTGGAGTGTTCCATTGCGACACGCTGATCAACGCCGCCGGTGCCTGGGCGGCTGACCTCAGCGAGCAGGCCACCGGCATTCGCATTCCGGTGAACCCGGTGAAGGGCCAGATCCTGCTGACCGAGCGTATGCCGAAGATCCTGCACGGGTGCCTGACCACCAGCGACTGCTATGTGGCGCAGAAAGACAACGGCGAAATCCTGATCGGCAGCACCACTGAAGACAAGGGTTTCGATGTGACCACCACCTACCCGGAAATCAGCGGTCTGGTGCAAGGCGCGGTGCGCTGCATTCCGGCGCTCGCCGACATCAACCTGAAGCGCTGCTGGGCCGGGTTGCGTCCAGGCTCGCCGGACGAGCTGCCGATTCTCGGGCCGATGAAAGGGGTGGAGGGTTACCTGAATGCCTGCGGACATTTCCGCACCGGCATCCTGACGTCGGCGATCACCGGCGTGTTGCTGGACAAACTGGTGAACAACGAGCCGTTGCCGCTGGACATCACACCGTTTCTGGCGGATCGGTTTGCAGGGGTGCCGGAGGTTGAACCGAAGGCAATGGAAATGGCTTGAGGACGCCTTCGCGGGCAAGCCTCGCTCCTACAGTTAATCAGTGCCCGCATGATTGGCGCATGACCTGTAGGAGCGAGGCTTGCCCGCGAAGGCGGAGTGTCAGGCGACATCTCCATCGACTGAACGGCCATTATCGCGAGCAGGCTCGCTCCCACAATTGATCTCCATCGGTCGCATATTTCTGCATCCGACGCAGCCCTCTGTGGGAGCGAGCCTGCTCGCGATGGCTACGGTCCTGTCGCCACAGCTCTCAATCGATCGGCGTACCGACAAACACCTCAAGCCCCTCGGCATACGCCGTGAACGCGCTGATCCGCGCAAACTGCGCAGCCTCTACCTGATCCGGCACCACCAGGTTGGTAAAACTCCAGGCCACCGCCAGGCTAATCCCGTCCTGCGCAATCGAACCGTCGGTCTTCAGCGGCTGTTTTTCCAGCTCCCGCTCCAGCGCCGAATATGCCGCGGCCAATTGCCCTTCGACCCGTTCCACCCAAGGCGCGTACTGAATCTCCGCCGGCCGCAGGTTGCGTTCGTAGTAAAGCTGCACCGACTTCTCACATGCCGCCAACGCCAGGCCGATCAGCCGTAGCGAGCGCAAGCGCTGCTCCAGATCGTTGGGTATCAGGCTTTTACCCGGCGCGGCCAGAGCTTCCAGGTAGTCGATGATCAGCGTCGAATCCATCAACACCTCGCCATCATCCAGCACCAGGGTCGGCGCCTTCACCACCGGATTGATCTGCTGGAACTGCTCGAAGTTTCTGAACACCGAAACCGACTCGTGCTCCAGCGCTATGCCCAGGCACTTGGCGGAAATGGCGACGCGCCGCACATAGGGCGAATCCAGCATGCCGATCAGTTTCATTGAGCCTCTCCTCGACGGTCCTTGGGGGATGGACAACCTTAGCTGAGGTTCAGCAACTCGCAAACAGCCTCGCGTTAATCCTCAAAGGCTAATCCTCAAAGCCTACCTGCTCATGAATCTCATCAACCTTCAATTCCAGCCTGTAAGCCACGGCGATAAACAGCGCCTGGCACAGGCACAAGGTCGCACTCAACGAACGGAAGGCAAACGAACTGCCTTCGTTGACCAGCAGCACGGTGTTGGCGCGCTTGGCCAAAGGTGAAAGGTTGCTGTCGGTGATGATCAGGGTTTTCGCCTGATGGTGCTGGGCAATACGCAGGCAGTGCTGGGTTTCCTTGCCGTAGGGCGTGAAGCTGATGGCGATCACCAGGTCATTGGCGCGCACGCTGCGCATCTGCTCGCGGTAACTGCCGCCCAGGCCCGAGACCAGGTGGATGCGTTTGTTGGTGTGTTGCAGGTTGTAGACCAGGTAGTCGGCCACCGCGAACGAGCGGCGCACCCCGACCACGTAGATGTTGTCGGCATTCACCACCAGGTCCACGGCCTTGTCGAAGGCCTGGTCATCGAGTTCCAGCCCCAGCCGTTCGATGCCCGACAGGGTGGCATTGATGCATTCGCGCGCCAGGTCGCCGCCGCTGGCTTTCTGCGACTTGTTGGCGATCATGCTGCGGATGCGCTGCTGGTAGTTCTGTACCGGCGTGGTCTTGTGGGTGTACGCCTCGCGAAACAGCGCCTGCATTTCACTGAAACCGCTGAACCCGAAGCGCTGGGAAAACCGCACGATGGCCGACGGGTGCACTTCGCATTCGCGGGCGATGTCGCTGATGCGGTCGACCATGATCCGGTCGCTCTGCTGGCTCATGTAGCTGGCGATGCGTTTGAGCTGGCGCGGCAGGCTTTCGTATTCATCGGTGATCAGCTGCAACAAACGCTCGGCATTGATCGGAGGGCTGGCGAGATCGCTGTCGGGCGTGCTCTCGGTCGTAGCCGGCTGATCGGTGCGGGACATAAGGAATCCTTCTGGCTTGTGCTTATAGAGATGACAGGTCGCGTCATCCCCTGACAATAGGTTGGCTGTGCGCAGTCTACAGGGTAGGCCGGAATAAAATCTTGAGCTTGCGCCCGCCATGGGGTCTGCTGAAACGATGCACTGTGTCTGGAACGCTTGTGTAAAAGTTTATTGGAAAAAATATTCCACGTAAAAAATATTTAGAATAATTATTGATTGTTCGGTCCCGGTCGTTTTAGTCTGCATCCACCAAGAGTGTTCGGCGCCTTCATCGCCCCGAACGCAGGCTGATAAAAATAACAGGAGCCAGCATGGGCCAGACTCGTTTTGCCAGTGGGCGTCAATTGGATCTGATTTGCCTGGGGCGCCTAGGCGTCGACCTCTATGCGCAGCAAGTCGGGGCGCGGCTGGAGGATGTAAGCAGCTTCGCCAAATACCTCGGCGGTTCGTCCGCCAACATCGCCTTCGGCACCGCTCGGCTGGGTCTGAAATCGGCGATGCTGAGCCGGGTAGGGGACGACCACATGGGCCGCTTCCTCGTTGAATCGCTGACCCGCGAAGGCTGCGACGTCAGCGGCATCAAGGTCGATCCGGAACGCCTGACCGCCATGGTCCTGCTGGGCCTCAAGGACCGCGAAACCTTTCCGCTGGTGTTCTACCGCGAAAACTGCGCCGACATGGCGTTGCGTGCCGAAGACATCAGCGAAGCCTTTATCGCCTCCAGCAAAGCCTTGCTGATCACCGGCACCCATTTCTCCACCGACGGCGTCTACAAGGCGAGCATCCAGGCGCTGGACTATGCCGAGAAGCACAACGTCAAACGGGTGCTGGACATCGACTACCGCCCGGTGCTCTGGGGCCTGGCCGGCAAGGCGGACGGCGAAACCCGGTTCGTTGCTGATCAGAACGTCAGCCAGCACGTGCAGAAAATCCTCCCGCGCTTCGACCTGATCGTCGGCACCGAAGAAGAATTCCTGATTGCCGGGGGCTCCGAGGATTTGCTCACTGCATTGCAAAACGTCCGGCGCCTGAGCGCGGCGACGTTGGTGGTCAAGCTCGGCCCGCAAGGCTGCACGGTGATTCATGGAGCGATTCCGGCGCGTCTCGAAGACGGCGCGATCTATCCCGGCGTGCGCGTCGAAGTGCTGAATGTGCTGGGGGCCGGCGATGCCTTCATGTCGGGTTTCCTCAGCGGTTGGCTGGAGGACGCCAGCGACGAGCGTTGCTGCCAGTTGGCCAATGCCTGCGGCGGGCTGGTGGTGTCGCGCCACGCTTGCGCCCCGGCGATGCCGACCCGTGCCGAACTCGACTATCTATTCAGCAGCCCGGTGCCAATCACCCGGCCGGATCAGGACGCCGTGTTGCAGCGTCTGCATCAGGTCAGCGTGCCGCGCAAACAGTGGAAGCAGCTGTTCATCTTTGCCTTCGATCATCGCGGGCAACTGGTGGAGCTGGCCCATAAGGGCGGTCGCGACCTGAGCAGCATTGGCGAACTCAAACAACTCTTTATCAAAGCCGTGGAACGGGTCGAAGCGGATTTGCGTGAGCAGGGCGTCGACGCCGACGTCGGCTTGCTGGCCGATCAACGTTTCGGTCAGGACTCGCTGAACGCTGCCACCGGTCGCGGCTGGTGGGTGGCACGGCCGGTGGAAGTGCAGGGCTCGCGGCCATTGGCGTTCGAGCACGGTCGCTCGATCGGCAGCAACCTGATCGCCTGGCCGCAGGAACAAATCATCAAGTGCCTGGTGCAATTTCATCCCGATGACGAGCCGCTGTTGCGTCTGGAGCAGGAAGCGCAGATCAAGGGTTTGTATCAGGCCTCGCAAGTCAGCGGTCATGAACTGCTGCTGGAGATTATTCCGCCCAAGGATCACCCATCACAGCATCCGGACGTGCTGTATCGCGCCCTCAAACGCCTCTACAACCTGGGCATCTACCCGGCTTGGTGGAAGATCGAAGCGCAAAGCGCCGAGGAATGGAAACAACTCGACGAGCTGATTCAGGAACGCGATCCGTATTGCCGTGGTGTCGTGCTGCTGGGCTTGAATGCACCGGCGGCAGCGTTGGCCGAAGGGTTTCAGCAGGCCAGCCAGAGCCAGACCTGCCGTGGTTTCGCCGTAGGCCGGACGATTTTCCAGGAGCCGAGCCGCGCGTGGATGGCCGGTGAAATCGACGACGAAACGCTGATCCGCCAGGTGCAGGACACGTTCGTCGAATTGATCGATGCCTGGCGCACGGCCCGGAGTTGAATATTTTCAATATGTGAACACTGAACCTGTGGGAGCGAGCCTGCTCGCGATAGCGGACTGACAGTCAATATTAAAGTCGCCTGACACACCGCTATCGCGAGCAGGCTCGCTCCCACAGGGTTTCGCGCCGCATTCAATGGTTATGTAAAACAATAAAAGGTGCAGCCATGCCCGCTATCCGAATTGGCATCAACCCGATCTCCTGGAGCAACGACGACTTGCCGTCCCTCGGTGGCGAGACACCGTTGAGCACCGCCCTCAGCGAAGGCAAGGACATCGGCTACGAAGGCTTCGAACTCAACGGTAAATTCCCCAAGGATGCCAAAGGCGTCGGTGACGTGCTGCGGCCCTACGATCTGGCGCTGGTGTCCGGCTGGTATTCCAGCCGTCTGGCCCGCCGCTCCGTGGCCGAGGAAATCGACGCCATCGCCAGCCATGTCGAGCTACTGGCGAAGAATGGCGCCAAGGTGCTGGTCTATGGCGAAGTCGCCGACTCGATTCAAGGTCAGCGCATTCCACTGGTCGAGCGCCCGCGCTTTCACACCGAGCAGGCCTGGCAGGAATACGCCGACAAACTCACCGAACTGGCACGCTTCACCCTGTCCCAGGGCGTGCGTCTGGCGTATCACCATCATATGGGCGCCTACGTCGAATCCCCGACGGACATCGACAAACTGATGGCATTGACCGGCAGCGAAGTCGGCCTGCTGTTCGATTCGGGCCACTGCTACATGGGCGGCGGTGAACCCTTGCAGGTGCTGCGCAAACACATCGAACGCATCTGCCACGTGCATTTCAAGGACGTGCGCAAACCGGTGGTGCAACTGGCGCGCAACAACCTGTGGAGCTTCCCGGACTGCATCATCAACGGCACCTTCACCGTGCCCGGCGATGGCGACATCGATTTTGGCGCCTTGCTCGACGTCCTGCTGGGCGCCGATTACCACGGCTGGCTGGTGGTCGAGGCCGAGCAGGATCCGGCGGTAGCACCGAGTTATGTCTATGCCAAAAAAGGCTACGACACGCTGCGTGCGCTGCTCGACGAGAGGATTAAGTGATGAGCCTTTTGGTCAAAAGCAATGCTCGCGGGCGGACCATGGTCGAGTTGGGGCAGGGAGCGCTGGAATACGTTGGCTTCGCCGCGTACCGCCTGAGCCTCGGCGAAACCCTGCCGGTCAGCGCCGGTGACAAGGAACTGTGTCTGGTGCTGCTCAGCGGTCGGGTCAGCATCAAGGGCGAAGCACCGGGGCAGGGAGCATTCAATTGGGACAACATCGGCGATCGCCAGTCGGTGTTCGAAGACAAATCGCCGTTCGCCGCGTACTTGCCACCGGGCAGTCAGGCGCAAGTGGTCGCACTCAGCGACGTGCAGATCGCCGTCTGCGCCGCGCCCGGTTCGACCGCCGAAAATCACAGCCCACGGCTGATCAAACCCGACAGCATGAAACGCAGCGTGCGTGGCAAGGGTGCCAATACCCGTTACGTCTGCGACATCCTGCCAGACACCGAGCCAGCCCATTCGCTGCTGGTGGTGGAAGTGCGCACACCGTCCGGACACTCGTCGAGCTACCCGCCGCACAAGCACGACACCGACGATCTGCCGCACCAGAGCTTTCTCGAAGAAACCTACTACCACCAGATCAATCCGCCCCAAGGCTTCGTATTCCAGCGGGTCTACACCGACGATCGCAGCATTGACCAGGCCATGGCCGTGGAGAACAGCGACCTGGTCGTCGTGCCCAAGGGCTATCACCCGGTCAGCGTGCCCTACGGCTACGAGTCGTATTACCTGAACGTGATGGCCGGGCCGAAACGCGTCTGGCAGTTCCACAACGATCCGCAGCACAGCTGGCTGTTGGATCTCTGAATTTCAACATTCAAAGGGAGAACAAGAACAATGAGCGATGCCCCGGTAATAGGCCATTACATCGACGGTCAGGTGCAAGACAGCGGCAACGAGCGCTTCAGCAATGTCTTCAACCCGGCCACCGGCGCAGTACAGGCGCGGGTCGGGCTGGCTAGCCAGAAGACCGTGGACGATGCCGTCGCCTCAGCCCTGAAGGCGTTCCCGGCGTGGTCCGAGCAATCGTCCCTGCGCCGTTCGCGGGTGATGTTCAAGTTCAAGGAATTGCTCGACCGTCATCACAACGAGCTGGCGGAAATCATCAGCCGCGAACACGGCAAGGTGTTCTCCGACGCCAAGGGCGAAGTGACGCGCGGCATCGAAATCGTCGAGTACGCCTGTGGCGCACCGAATCTGTTGAAAACCGATTTCAGCGACAACATCGGCGGCGGCATCGACAACTGGAACCTGCGCCAGCCGTTGGGTGTGTGTGCCGGCGTCACGCCGTTCAACTTCCCGGTGATGGTGCCGCTGTGGATGATCCCGCTGGCGCTGGTCACCGGTAACTGCTTCATCCTCAAACCCTCCGAGCGCGACCCGTCGGCCAGTTTGCTGATGGCGAAATTATTGACCGAAGCCGGGTTGCCGGACGGTGTGTTCAACGTGGTCCAGGGCGACAAGGCCGCGGTCGATGCCTTGCTGCAACACCCGGACATCGAGGCAATTTCCTTTGTCGGTTCGACACCGATTGCCGAGTACATCCACCAGCAAGCGACCTCGCGCGGCAAACGCGTACAGGCGTTGGGCGGGGCGAAGAACCACATGATCGTCATGCCCGACGCCGATCTGGACCAAGCGGCAGATGCATTGATCGGCGCCGCTTACGGCTCGGCCGGTGAGCGCTGCATGGCGATTTCGATTGCCGTGGCCGTCGGCGATGTCGGCGACCAACTGATTGCCAAACTGCTGCCGCGCATCGATCAACTGAAGGTCGGCAATGGCATGCAGGGCGACAGCGACATGGGGCCGCTGGTGACCGCCGAGCACAAGGCCAAGGTCGAGGGCTTTATCGGCGAAGGCGTGGCCCAGGGCGCGCAGCTGATTGTCGACGGGCGCAACTTCAAGGTGCCGGGGGCCGAGAATGGTTTCTTCGTCGGCGCGACGCTGTTCGACAACGTCACGACCGAGATGAGCATCTATCAGCAAGAGATCTTCGGCCCGGTGCTGGGCATCGTGCGCGTGCCGGATTTCGCCAGTGCCGTGGCGCTGATCAACGCCCATGAGTTCGGTAACGGCGTGTCGTGCTTCACCAGCGATGGCGGCATTGCTCGCTCGTTCGCCCGCAACATCAAGGTGGGCATGGTCGGCATCAACGTACCGATTCCGGTACCCATGGCCTGGCATTCGTTTGGCGGCTGGAAGCGCTCGCTGTTCGGTGATCACCACGCCTATGGCGAAGAAGGCATTCGCTTCTACAGCCGTTACAAAAGCGTGATGCAGCGCTGGCCCGACAGTATTGCCAAGGGCCCTGAATTCAGCATGCCGACAGCCAAATAATTCACTTGTGCGGAGAACAACAAAAAATGAGCAAACCCCTGCGTTTCGCCCTGAACCGTATGGTCGCCCCACGTTTGTCCCTGCCCGCGTTCATCGAGTTGGCGGTGACCCTCAAGGCTGACGCCATCGAGATCCGCAACGACCTCAAGGGTGTCGAGATCGAGGACGGCACCGCGCCCGAACACGTGCGTGAGCTGTGCGCGGCCAAAGGCATTACCGTGCTGTCGATCAACGCGCTGTATCCGTTCGATGTGTGGAATGACGAGCGCCGCGCACACGCTCTGAAGCTCGCCGCTTATGCCCGTGATTGTGGCGCGCAGGGTTTGGTGATGTGCCCGTTGAACGACCGTGCCGATCCACGAACCGAGGCGCAGCGTGCTTCCGGGCTGCGCACGGCGTTGAGTGAACTGGCGCCGATCCTGCGCGATCACGGCATCCTCGGTTTCATCGAGCCGCTGGGTTTCGAAGAATGCTCGCTGCGGCGCAAACGCACCGCAGTCGACGCGATCAAGGCCATCGGTGGGCTGGATGTGTTCCGTCTGGTGCATGACACCTTTCACCATCACTTGGCCAGCGAACATGAATTCTTCCCCGAGCTGACCGGGCTGGTGCACATCTCCGGCGTCGAAGATGCCGAGGCGCCGCTGGCGACCATCCGCGACGGCCACCGGGTGCTGGTGGGCGAGGGCGACATCCTCGGCAATGCGGCGCAGATCGAGACCTTGCTCGCGACCGGCTACAGCGGCTACCTGTCGTTCGAACCGTTCGCTGACAGCGTCCATGGCCTGGCGGATATCCAGACGGCGATTGGCGCGAGCATGGATCACCTGCAGAAATCCCTGGCCTGACACCGTTATCGAACTGATGGAGATCAACTGTGGGAGCGAGCCTGCTCGCGATGATGGCGGCACATTCAACATTGATATTGCCTGATACACCGCAATCGCGAGCAGGCTCGCTCCCACAGGGTTTCTTCACGTATTGAAGGATCGGACATGACCACAACAAGACTGACCATGGCCCAGGCCCTGGTGAAATTCCTCGATAACCAGTACATCGAGGTCGATGGGGTCCAGAGCAAATTCGTCGCCGGGATCTTTACCATTTTCGGCCACGGCAATGTGCTGGGTCTGGGGCAAGCCCTGGAGCAGGACAGCGGCGACCTGATCGTGCATCAGGGTCGCAACGAGCAAGGCATGGCCCACGCCGCCATCGGTTTTGCCAAGCAACACCTGCGGCGCAAGATCTACGCCTGCTCTTCATCGGTAGGGCCGGGGGCGGCGAACATGCTGACCGCTGCCGCCACGGCCACTGCCAACCGCATCCCTTTGCTGCTGTTGCCCGGCGACGTCTACGCCTGCCGTCAACCGGACCCGGTGCTGCAACAGATCGAGCAGTTCCACGACCTGAGCATCAGCACCAATGATGCGTTCAAGGCCGTGAGCAAATACTGGGACCGGATCAACCGTCCCGAGCAGCTGATGACCGCGGCGATCCACGCCATGCGCGTGCTCACCGACCCCGCCGAAACCGGCGCGGTGACCCTGGCCTTGCCGCAAGACGTGCAGGCCGAGGCGTACGACTATCCCGATTACTTCCTGCAAAAACGCGTACACCGCATCGAGCGCCGCCCGGCCACCGAAGCGATGCTGGGCGATGCCGTGGCATTGTTCAAAGGCAAGCGCAAGCCGCTGATCATTTGCGGCGGTGGGGTCAAATACTCCGGCGCCAATGCAGCGTTGCAGGCGTTCGCCGAGCGCTTCGATATTCCCTTTGCCGAAACTCAGGCCGGCAAGAGCGTGGTGGTGTCCAGCCATCCGCTGAACGTAGGCGGGATCGGCGAAACCGGTTGCCTGGCGGCGAACCTGCTGGCCAAGGACGCTGATTTGATCATCGGTGTCGGCACTCGCTACAGCGATTTCACCACCGCCTCGAAATCCTTGTTCAAACACCCGGACGTGCAATTTCTCAACCTCAATATCAGCACTTGCGATGCGCTGAAGCTCGACGGCGTGCAACTGCTGGCAGACGCCAAAACCGGCTTGCAGGCATTGGCCGAAGCACTGGGCGATTATCGCTCGAGCTGGGGCGATCAGCCCCGTCAGGCCAAGACGCAACTGGATGAGGAAGTCGATCGCATTTATCAGGTCGAATACCAGGCGAAAGATTTCGTCCCGGAAATCAACGACCACATGGACCCGGCGGTGCTGCGCGAATTCATCGAGCTGACCGGCTCCTGCCTGACCCAGAGCCGGGTGCTTGGCGTGCTCAATGAAACCCTGGCCGATGATGCCGTGATCGTCGCCGCCGCTGGCAGTTTGCCCGGTGACCTGCAGCGCAGCTGGCGCAGCAAAGGCGTGAACACCTACCACGTCGAGTACGGTTATTCGTGCATGGGTTACGAGGTGAATGCCGCACTGGGCGTGAAGCTCGCCGAGCCTGAGCGCGAGGTCTACGCACTGGTGGGCGACGGCTCCTACATGATGCTGCACTCGGAGCTGGCGACCTCGATCCAGGAGCGGCGCAAGATCAACGTGGTGCTGCTGGACAACATGACCTTCGGCTGCATCAACAACCTGCAAATGGAACACGGGATGGACAGCTTCGGCACCGAGTTCCGTTTCCGTAATCCGGAAACCGGCAAGCTCGATGGCGGCTTTGTGCCGGTGGATTTCGCCATGAGCGCGGCGGCTTATGGCTGCAAGACTTACAAAGTGAACACGGTCGAGCAACTACAAGACGCCCTGGCGGATGCGCGGTTGCAGACGGTGTCGACGCTGATCGATATCAAGGTTTTGCCCAAGACGATGATTCACAAATACCTGTCGTGGTGGCGGGTCGGCGTGGCGCAAGTCTCCACCAGCGCCCGCACCGATGCGGTGGCCAAGACCCTCAACGAACGACTGGCCAAGGCCCGTCAATACTGATTGCCCTGAAACGAACAAACAGGAGTGTTTATATGTCTTCGCTTTCAAATTCGTTGCGCATTGGCGTCATCGGCACCGGGGCCATCGGCCAGGATCACATCCGTCGTTGCAGCCAGACCTTGCTCAACAGCCAGGTCGTCGCGGTCACCGATATCAATCTGCAGCAAGCGGCCAAGGTCGTTTCCGATCTGAAACTGACTGCCGAGGTCTATCCCGACGGTCATGCGCTGATCAAGGCGCCGGAAGTCGAAGCGATCCTCGTGACCTCCTGGGGCCCGAGCCACGAAGAATTTGTACTGGCAGCGATTGCCGCCGGCAAACCGGTGTTCTGCGAGAAACCGCTGGCGGTTACTGCCGAAGGCTGCCGCAAGATCGTCGAGGCCGAAGTGGCCCACGGCAAGCGGCTGGTGCAGGTCGGTTTCATGCGCCCGTACGATGAAGGTTATCGGGCGTTGAAAGCAGTGATCGACAGCGGCCAGATCGGCGAGCCGTTGATGCTGCATTGCGCCCACCGCAACCCGACCGTGGGTGAAAACTACAAGACCGACATGGCGATCACCGACACGCTGATTCATGAGCTGGACGTGTTGCGTTGGTTGCTCGATGACGATTATGTGTCGGTGCAAGTGGTGTTCCCGCGCAAGACCAGCAAGGCCCACGCCCATTTGAAAGACCCGCAGATCGTGCTGCTGGAAACCGCCAAGGGCACGCGCATCGATGTGGAAGTGTTCGTCAACTGCCAGTACGGCTACGACATCCAGTGCGAAGTGGTGGGGGAGACCGGTATCGCCAAACTGCCGGAACCGTCGCAGGTTCAATTGCGCAGCGGGGCGAAGCTGTCCAATGCAATTTTGATGGACTGGAAGGACCGGTTCATCGCCGCGTACGACGTCGAATTGCAGGCGTTTATCGATGGCGTGCGGGCCGGGCAGGTCGGCGGGCCGTCGGCATGGGATGGTTTTGCGGCAGCGGTGGCGGCGGATGCCTGCATCGAAGCACAGAACAGCGGCCAGATCGTAAAAGTCGGCCTGCCAGACCGCCCCCGTTTCTACGGCTAACCCCGTCCCCCTGTAGGAGCGAGGCTTGCCCGCGAAGCTTTTAGCGATCTTGAGGGCCTCTTCGCGGGCAAGCCTCGCTCCTACAGGGGATGGTGTCGATTCTGGTTAAGGAGAACAAAAAACATGCGCATCGCACTTGATCCCTACATGTACCGCAACCTGTCCCTGGGCAAGATGGTCGACAAGGTCGCCGAGCTCGGTTACGAACACATCGAACTGTCGCCCCGGGAAGACTTCTTGCCGTTCTATAAAGCCCCACGGGTCGATAAGGCGCGGATCAAGGAATTTCGCAAAGCCTTGAGCGACACTGGGGTCAAACTCTCTTCCTTGTTACCGATGTACCACTGGGCTGCCGCCGATGAAGGTTTGCGTGTGGCCGCCGTGCGTAACTGGAAGCGCGCGATCCAGATTGCCGTGGAGATGGACTGCGAACTGGTCAACACCGAGTTCACCGGCCAGTCGGACAACCCGCTGGTGTGCGAAAACCAGTTCATGCGCTCCATGGACGAACTGATCCCCGAGTTCGAACGCGAAGGCATCAAGCTCGATATCCAGGCCCATCCTTACGATTTCTGCGAGCGCAATAACGAGTCGGTAGACATCATTCGCGGTCTGGACCGGGACTGGATCAACTATCTCTATGCCGCGCCGCACACGTTTTTCTATGACGACGGTGTCGGTGACATCGCCTCGATGCTCAAGTACGCCGGCTCAAAGCTGAGCCACCTGATCATCGCCGACACCTACAACCACAAGGCGTCCTCGGGCTTGCGCTACATCGTCAACCCGCCGGGCGTCACCGCCACCGTGCACCAGCATCTGGACATCGGCCAGGGCGAGGTCGACTGGGAAGCGTTTTTTGGCACTTTGCGCGAGATCAAGTTCGACGGCATCGCGACCGTCTCGGTATTCGCCTGGGAAGACCGGCCGGATGAGTCCAACCGCATGATGCTCGAACGCGTGACCCGCGAACTCTGCCAATAACCCCGGCATACACAAAACCTGTGGGAGCGGGCTTGTGTGGCGAGGGGGCTTGCCCCCGTTGGGGCGCGAAGCACCCCTAAAACCAATCACCGCGATCTTGAATTTAGAAAGCAGTGACTGGTTTTACGACTGCTTCGCAGTCGAACGGGGGCAAGCCCCCTCGCCACACAAGCCCGCTCCCACAGGGGCTGCGTTCTATAAGGAGAATACTTTCATGCGTATCGGACTAGTCGGTTACGGCCATGGCGGCCGGTTTTTTCATGCTCCGCTGATCAGCAGTTTGCCGGCGGCGACCTTCGTGGGCGTGGTCACCCGTTCCGCCGATCGCCGACAACTGCTGGCGGCGGAACATCCCGGTGTGCCGGCCTTCGACAGCATCGGCCAACTGGTCGAAGCCGGGGTCGATGTGCTGGTGATCTCCACACCGCTCAAGGGGCGCCCGGCGCTGGTGCTCGACGCCATCGAACACGGTGTGGCGGTGGTCAGCGACAAGCCGTTCGCTGCTGATGCGCAACAGGCGCAAACCCTGATCACCATGGCCGAGCGTCAGGGCGTGCAACTGAGCGTCTACCAGAACCGGCGCTGGGACTCGGACTTTCTCACCGTGCGCAAACTCATCGAGTCCGGTGCGCTGGGCCAGGTCACCCGTTTCGAATCGCGGATCGAGCGCTATTCGCCGCAGTCGGTGAACAACGGCAGCGGCGGCGGTTTTCTGCGCGATCTGGGCAGCCATCTGGTGGATCAGGCGCTACTCTTGTTCGGCCCCGTCACCCAGGTGTACGCCGAACTGGATTACCTCGAAAAAGGCCAGGCATTCGACAACGGCTTCTTTATGTCCCTGACCCATGCCAACGGCGTGATCTCGCACCTGGGCGGCAGTTGCCTGCAAAACACCCCCGGCCCGCGCTTTCGCGTGACCGGCACCCAGGGCTGCTACAGCGTCGACGGTCTGGACGGGCAAGAGGCGTCGACTCTCGCCGGGCTCACGCCGAAATCCGAAGGCGAGCGCTGGGGTGTCGAAGAGCACCGGCGCTGGGGCTGGTTCGAGCAGGGCGAGGTGCGTGAGCGGGTGCCGTCCGAGCGTGGCTGCTGGAATCAGTTCTATTTGCAGCTACAAACCGCGTTACAGAGCGGTGGCCCACTGCCGGTCGAGGCCCGTGATGCACTGGCGACCACCCGCGTGCTAGACGCTGCGCGGCTCAGCTTCGAGCGACATCAAGTGGTGGCACTGAGCCCGTTCGACAGTCATGGAATAAAATCAGAATAAAATTCTAAAATGAGTTGATATAGAAATTATTTTCCAATAAAGTCATTTCCAGGTTGCCGACTATCAACGTCCGATCACGCTCAAGCAGGCCTTGAACGGGTGAAGGACGCACCAAAAACAAGAAACAAAAGCCAGGTACCGTCGATGAAAACCTTCAACTCTGCTTTGCATGCTTTACGTTCCGCGCTGCACCTCTCTCGCGACCTGCCTCGCGTCTCGTTTCATTCCTTCTTTCGCTTGCTTTGCGTCGAACGCAACGGCGCCCTGGTCTGCTGTATTCCGGGTGCACCGATTGTCCGCTTGCCCGTTCACTGAAATCGTCACCCCTTATCCATAAAACCAACAAGAATGTGGAGAAAGACTTTTCATGAAGACCAAGATCCGTTTCGCCTCGCTGGCCTTGTCCCTGATGTTCGCCAGCGGCGCCGCACTCGCTGACATGAAGATCGGCGTCAGCATGTCGCAGTTCGATGACACCTGGCTGACCTACCTGCGCGAATCCATGGACACCAAAGCCAAGTCCTATCCCGATGGCGTCAAGCTGCAGTTCGAAGACGCCCGTAGCGACGTGGTCAGGCAGTTGAGCCAGGTAGAAAGCTTCATCAGCCAGAAAGTCGACGCCATTGTGGTCAACCCGGTGGATACCGCCGCCACCAAAAAAATCACTGAAGCGGCGGTCAAGGCCGGTATTCCGCTGGTGTACGTCAATCGTCGTCCCGATGACCTGAACCTGCCCAAAGGCGTGGTCACTGTCGCCTCCAACGATCTGGAGGCCGGCCAGATGCAGATGCAGTACCTGGCCGAAAAAATGGGCGGCAAGGGCGACATCGTGATTCTGCTCGGTGATTTGGCCAACAACTCCACCACCAACCGCACCAAGGGCGTAAAAGAGGTGCTGACCAAGTACCCGAACATCAAGATCGAGCAAGAGCAGTCCGGCATCTGGTCACGGGACAAGGGCATGACCCTGGTCAACGACTGGCTGACCCAGGGCCGCAAATTCGACGCGGTGGTCTCCAACAACGACGAGATGGCGATTGGCGCGGCAATGGCCCTGCAACAGGCTGGCGTCGCCAAAGGCAGTGTGCTGATCGCCGGTGTCGACGGTACGCCCGACGGTTTGAACGCGGTGAAGAAGGGCTCTCTGCTGGTCTCGGTGTTCCAGGACGCCAAGGGTCAGGCGGACGGTTCGATCGACACGGCGGTGAAAATGGCCAAGAACGAACCGGTCGAGCCGGCCGTGTGGGTGCCGTATCGCCTGATCACGCTGCAAAACGTCGACACCTTCAAATAGTCCGTCCGTTCGATAACAACAATAAGCACGCAAGGTTGCAACGCGACCTTGCTGATGGAGTACCTGATCATGTTCGCTTCAGCGACTGCTTCGAGCACCCCGTTAATGGGTGTCCAGCCAACTGCAACACCTGTCGATGAGCCGTACCTGCTGGAGATCATCAACGTCAGCAAGGGGTTTCCCGGTGTGGTGGCCTTGTCCGACGTACAGCTGCGGGTACGTCCCGGTTCCGTGCTGGCGCTGATGGGCGAGAACGGCGCCGGCAAATCCACCCTGATGAAAATCATTGCCGGCATCTACCAGCCGGACGCCGGCGAGTTGCGCCTGCGGGGCAAACCGGTGGTCTTTGAAACACCACTGGCTGCGCTCCAGGCCGGGATCGCGATGATCCACCAGGAACTCAACCTGATGCCGTACATGAGCATCGCCGAGAACATCTGGATCGGCCGCGAACAGCTCAACGGCCTGCACATGATCGACCATCGCGAGATGCACCGTTGCACCGCCAAACTGCTGGAGCGTCTGCGGATCAACCTCGACCCGGAAGAGCTGGTGGGCAACCTGAGCATCGCCGAACGGCAGATGGTCGAGATTGCCAAGGCTGTGTCCTACGATTCCGACGTCCTGATCATGGACGAGCCGACCTCGGCCATCACTGATAAGGAAGTTGCCCATCTGTTCTCGATCATTGCCGACCTCAAGAGCCAGGGCAAAGGCATCATCTACATCACCCACAAAATGAACGAAGTGTTCAGCATCGCCGATGAAGTGGCGGTGTTCCGTGACGGCGCCTACATCGGCTTGCAGCGGGCCGACAGCATGGACGGCGACAGCCTGATTTCAATGATGGTCGGCCGCGAGCTGAGCCAGTTGTTCCCGGTGCGCGAGAAGCCGATCGGCGATCTGTTGCTGTCGGTACGCGACCTCAAGCTGGACGGCATTTTCAAGGACGTCTCCTTCGACCTGCATGCCGGCGAGATCCTTGGCATCGCCGGGTTGATGGGGTCGGGGCGGACCAATGTCGCCGAAGCGATTTTCGGCATCACCCCAAGTGACGGTGGCGAAATCCGCCTCGACGGCGAGGTGGTGCGCATCAGCGATCCGCACATGGCGATCGAGAAGGGCTTCGCGCTGTTGACCGAAGATCGCAAGCTCAGCGGCCTGTTCCCGTGCCTGTCGGTGCTGGAAAACATGGAAATGGCAGTCTTGCCCCATTACGTCGGCAACGGCTTCATCCAGCAGAAAGCCCTGCGGGCGTTGTGTGAAGACATGTGCAAGAAGCTGCGGGTGAAAACCCCTTCGCTGGAGCAATGCATCGACACGCTGTCCGGCGGTAATCAGCAGAAGGCCTTGCTGGCGCGCTGGCTGATGACCAATCCGCGCATCCTGATTCTCGACGAGCCGACCCGGGGCATCGATGTCGGCGCCAAGGCCGAGATCTACCGGCTTATTTCCTACCTCGCCAGCGAAGGCATGGCGGTGATCATGATTTCCTCGGAACTGCCGGAAGTGCTGGGCATGAGCGACCGGGTCATGGTCATGCACGAGGGCGACCTGATGGGCACCCTCGACCGCAGCGAAGCGACCCAGGAACGGGTGATGCAACTGGCCTCGGGCATGTCCGCGGTTCACTAATGGATGCTGGCGGTGGCCATGGCCGCCGTCGCGACGCAATAGAAGGGTGAGTGGTTATGAACGCGATACTGGAAAACAAGCCTGCAGTGGCACCGGTCAAGAGTCGCCGGCGCTTTCCGACCGAGTTGAGTATCTTCCTGGTGCTGATCGGCATCGGCCTGGTCTTCGAAATGTTCGGCTGGATCGTGCGGGACCAGAGCTTCCTGATGAACTCTCAGCGTCTGGTGCTGATGATCCTGCAAGTGTCGATCATCGGCCTGCTGGCGATCGGGGTGACCCAGGTCATCATCACCACCGGTATCGACCTGTCCTCCGGTTCGGTGCTGGCGCTGTCGGCGATGATTGCCGCCAGCCTGGCCCAGACCTCGGACTTTGCCCGGGCGGTGTTTCCATCCCTGACTGACTTGCCGGTGTGGATTCCAGTAATCGTCGGGCTCGGGGTGGGATTGCTGGCGGGGGCGATCAACGGCAGCATCATTGCGATCACCGGGATTCCGCCATTCATTGCCACCCTCGGCATGATGGTCTCGGCCCGTGGCCTGGCGCGCTACTACACCGAAGGTCAGCCGGTGAGCATGCTCTCGGATTCCTACACGGCCATCGGACACGGCGCGATGCCGGTGATCATCTTTCTGGTGGTGGCGGTGATCTTTCACATCGCCCTGCGCTATACCAAGTACGGCAAGTACACCTACGCCATCGGCGGCAACATGCAGGCGGCGCGCACCTCCGGGATCAACGTCAAGCGGCATCTGGTGATCGTCTACAGCATCGCCGGGTTGCTTGCAGGCCTGGCCGGGGTGGTGGCGTCGGCACGGGCCGCGACCGGGCAGGCCGGGATGGGCATGTCTTATGAACTGGATGCTATTGCCGCGGCGGTCATCGGCGGCACTAGCCTGGCCGGTGGCGTAGGGCGGATCACCGGCACCGTGATCGGCGCGTTGATCCTCGGGGTCATGGCCAGCGGCTTTACCTTTGTCGGTGTTGATGCTTATATTCAAGACATTATCAAGGGGCTGATTATTGTGGTGGCGGTGGTCATCGACCAGTACCGCAACAAGCGCAAACTCAAGCGCTGAAGCCGGACGAAACGCGAAAATGCGCCACGCCTGACCCGCGTGGCGCAGCCGTTTGTCTTCTATATACAGCCGCTCGACTGAATTTCTTGCTATAAACGCACTCCGATAACCGCCTCAAAGCCTGCCATAGAGCATTTTCAGGACTTTGTCGGACAGATTTGCTGTCTTTTCAGTTGCTGAGGCCTCAAGTCGGCCTTAGACTGCCGCCCCTCGTAAATTGAGTGCCGGGTGGCGCTTGGAATAAACGGCGCCTTTCCAATGACCGCTTCAGGTTCAACGGATCGCTCCCTAATTCGCCTTAATGCACGTTTTTTTATAGAGATATCAATGACAAAGGACAAGTTGCTGGCCATGCCGGCGGATGACTACATGAATGCCGAGCAACATGCTTTTTTCTCCGAGCTGTTGCAGAACATGAAAGTCGAAACCCATGAGCGCATCGAGCAGAATCGCATCGCCATCGAGAGCCTGGACACCCCGGCCGATCCGGCTGACGCGGCTTCCGTCGAAGAAGAGCGCACCTGGCTGGTGAACGCGATCGATCGCGACCAGCGCATGCTGCCTCAGTTGGAACAAGCCCTGGAACGCATCAAGGAAGACAGCTTCGGCTGGTGCGATGACAGCGGCGAGGCCATCGGCCTGAAACGCCTGCTGATCAGCCCGACCACCAAGTACTGCATCGAAGCTCAAGAGCGTCACGAACAGATCGACAAGCACCAGCGTCAGGCCTGATTCAGTAGCGCCCCCATCGCGGGCAAGCCTCGCTCCTACGGATATGATCTGTAGGAGCGAGGCTTGCCCGCGAAGCTTTTTGTCGTCCAAAAAAATTTCACGCACGTCTATTGATCTGCTTCAACCCCCCACTACTAACGGACCATAGATAATGGCTTTGTAGTGGCGTTTAATGCGATCACAACAACTAGAAGACGCGTGGGGTGACGAAGATGACGAGGGACGGATCTCTGGTTGAGGCAATGCCTGCACCAGTACTTTTGCCGAAAAACCTTTGGCTGACGCCGACCCTGCAAAGCATCGCCCTGATGCTATTGCTGTGCGGCATGGCATTGGCTGGTTGGTCGCTTTACCTTGGCCTGCCATTGGCCGTGCTGATTATCTGGCTGCCGCGCCTGCGCTCGCGCACTCTCCCCGAGGCGACTGCTGCGGACAGCTCCAGCGCCATCGCCGGATTGACTCGCGATCTCTCCTACACTACCAGTCATAACGCCTTGTCGGCCGCCGGCGTGGCCTATTCGGTCAAGCAACTGGCAGACAAACTGCAATCGCAACTCAACGCCGCGGCGCAGATAGTCAGCAGCGCTGAAGTGATGATCACCACCGAACACGCTACGTCGAAACTCAGTCGGGAAGCCTTGAGCGCAGCCAGTGAAGCTCATCAGAGCAGCGCGGCAGGGCGTACGGAACTGGTCGAGTCCATTGCGCGTATGCATCAACTCAGTCAGCGTGCCAGCAGCAGCCGCGAACTGATCGAAGCCCTGAGCCTGCGCAGCGACGATATCCAGCGGGTCACGCTGGTGATCCAGTCCATCGCCAGCCAGACCAATTTGTTGGCGCTGAACGCGGCCATCGAAGCGGCGCGGGCCGGCGAGCACGGTCGCGGCTTTGCGGTGGTGGCCGATGAGGTTCGCGGGCTGGCCGCGCGCACGGCGACGGCAACCGGTGAAGTCGGGGAGATGGTCGCCGACATTCAGCAGCGCACCGCGCAAGTGGTGGAACAGATTCGTCAACTGGCGAGCGATCTGAATACCGGTGTTGCGCAAGTCGAGCACACCGGGCAGCACCTGGAAAACATCGCGCGCCTGGCCGCCGGCGTCGAAAGGCAGGTCGGGGAAATCGCTCAGGGCGCAGACACCAACCGCGAACAACTCGACAGTCTGTTCCACGCCATCGAACAGATGCGCAGCGATCTGGCGATCAGCGACCAGCAGACTCAGCGGCTCGCCCAGGCTGCGGTGCAGATGGAGGGGCAGGCCGAAACCATCAGCGAACGCCTGGCCGAAGTCGGACTGGATGACTATCACCAGCGGATTTATGACCTGGCCCGCGAAGGGGCGAGTCAGATTGCGGCACGCTTCGAAGCGGATATCGATCAGGGCCGGATCAGCCTCGATGACCTGTTTGATCGCAATTACCAGGCGATCCCCAACACCAGCCCGGCCAAATACCAGACCCGCTTCGACCGTTACACCGATCAGGTATTGCCGGCGATTCAAGAGCCGTTGTTGCCGCGTCATGAGGGCCTGGTATTTGCCATCGCCTGCACGCAGCAGGGTTATGTGCCGACCCACAACACCGTGTTCAGTCAGCCGCTGACCGGTGATGTGCAGGTCGATACCCTGCAAAACCGCACCAAGCGCAAATTCGCCGACCGCACCGGGATTCGCTGTGGCAGCCATCAGCAACCCGTGTTGTTGCAGACCTACACCCGCGATACAGGTGAACTGATGCATGACCTGTCGGTGCCGATCATGCTCAAGGGCCGGCATTGGGGTGGTTTGCGGTTGGGTTACAAACCGCAAAAATCTCGCTGAGCTTAAGTGAACAGCATTACCTGTAGGAGCGAGGCTTGCCCGCGAAGGCGGTGTGTCAGTCGGCATCAGTGTTGAATGGCACACCGCCTTCGCGGGCAAGCCTCGCTCCTACAGAGTGAATCTGGCTAGTGGATCTGGTGCATGCGCAGGTTCAGGTCGTCGACCACATGGGCCCAGTCGGCGTCTTCACGCAGTTGTTCCTTGAGGAAGCCGGCTTGTTGCGGGGTCCAGAATTCGGCATCGATGAGCTTCTTGTCATCGGCCAAGGGCGAATGACAGGCGATGAAATCGTCGATGGCCTTCTCGCTGGAGTCCAGACCGAGCTGGTCGAACAAGCCTTTCAAATCATGTGTGGGGGAATCCATCTTTGTCTCCTTGCGGGATTCAAGAGTTCGATAGGGTTTAGCAGCTTTCTGCGATTTCGCCACCAATGATGGCACTAGGCTATTGCCTGTTGTTGTTTCAGCGCTTACGATGCCATCGCATTTTTTTGGCGTCACCAAGCTGTCATTCAAAGAATCCGTACAGGGATGTCGTTGTTCCGGTTTAGCGCCTTGCGGTGCTGATCTGCCCATTCCTTGCGCGATGTCTTTCGAGCCGACCCGCCCCCGATCCCGCATGAAAAGGATGTAAGCAGTGAAGCGTCTTGTTTATCTGATGGCTATCGCACTAGGCCTGTCGTTGACTGGTTGTGTGTCTTTCACGCCGCTGGGGCCCATTGGCGAGCCCTTGAGCCCCGCACCGTCCACCCTCGATCGTAGTGCCGAGATCCGCGACGTGGTGATTTCTGCCCCGGACCTGGACGACAAGGTGCGTGTCAACGGCAGCCGGCAACTGACCGAGCAGGTCAGCGCCTATGTCGATAAGAGCGACTACTTCAAGCGCATTGTGGCGTTCCCGGCCAAGGTGGGCGAAGACGACGTGGTGCTCAAATTCAACCTGACCTCACTGGCAGGCAAACGCACCATGCATCCGGCGTACATCCCTGGCGCGCTGGTGACGTTGACTATCTGGATCTGGGTCGATGGGCCGATTTATGTCGATAAGTATGACCTCGCGGGCGAGCTGATCATCGAAGACCGTCAAGGTAAGCAACTGGCCAGATCGGTCGAGCAAGTCAAGCTCGACAAAAATGTCGGCATGTGGAACGCCGACTATCTCAATCCGCGTCTGGGCGGTTCCCAGTTGCGTGCCCTGATCGCTCAATTGCTGGCCAGTGCCACCCCTCAGTTGCGTACACCTTCAAAGGAACTGGCTGCCCATGAATAAATACCTTCTGACTTTGCTGCTGTTGATCAGCAGCACCCTGACAGGCTGCATTTCTTATTCCCAGCATGAATTGGCGCCGGTGGGCGAATGGCCGCCAGCGCAGGCCCGGCAGGACAAGCCCAGCGCTTATCTGCACGTGACCACCCAGCAGCAATTCAACGGCGAACTGTCGGGTGGCGTCGGCAATCCGGCGCTGGTGGAACAGCACATGCTGGAAACCTTCAAGGAGTCCGGGCAGTTCAAAAGCGTGACCACGGACAAGGTCGACTCGAACCTGTACGTGACGAGTACTTTGACTAACAACGAGCAGGGGAATGTCGCGAGTGCCTGGCTGACCGGCTTCACGTTCTTCGTGATTCCGACAACGTTCAGCAACACCTTCACGCTGGAAACGGTGTTCAAGGATCGTGAAGGCAACGTGTTGGGCAAAATCGTCAAACAGGAGAGCACGCGTACCTGGATGCAGATTTTGCTGGTTGTCGGCTTGCCGTTCAATGAACGTGGGGACGCGGTGCTCAAGCACCTGACCCAAAACACGCTGGATGAAGCGGTCAAGCGCAAACTGATCTGACCGGTTATCGAATGAAGGCGTGCTATCTGTGCAAGGGTGGCACGCCGCAAACCTCTCTCTTCCCCCCCTCCGATCTCAGGCTTTCAATGCCCCATCATCGACGGCAAGCTTCAGGGCTTTCGCGGCTTCCTGGGCGGCGACGGCCGCGACATCCGCGGTCTTGAACCAGCGATCCTTTTCGACCTGGTGATATGTCACAGTGGTCAACGGCGGTTTGGCGCGCATGATAATGACCGCCTGGAATTCGCCTTCGACCTCTCTGGCTTCGCCCCGGATAAAAAATTCACCGATATCAAATTCCGTCACGTAGCAGTCTTCCCTTGGAAATAGTTGTTGTGTTGAACGCCGTCCGCCCTGTGGACGGGTTTCATTGGTCGGGCAGTATGGCAGTAGTTGCCTGCCGGCGGCTGAGTTAAGTCGCCGGCATGACGAAACGTCTATAGAAGTGAAAGCGGCAGGTGCCTCAGCTGCGTGCCTCGAGTGAACGGGCAAGGGCGCAGGCTTCGTTATGATTGCCGCGGAAACCTCTTACACGTCCGGTGGATATTTCCCTGATGTGAAAAAAGGCGTTTCCGGCCAATACCACCTGAAAACGTGGAAGCAGACGCTCTTCGGGCAGGAAGTCTTGCTGGCAAAGCACCATCGAATGCAGAGGTGACGAGCCGTTTGTGTGCCGAGTATGAGCCTGGGCAAAGTGAGTCAGTGTGCACATATGAAGTCCTTTTCGTGGTTTTACCGACGTGTGTACGTTGTTATGGGTAGTCTCGGTGAGCATGGCTGCTCTAGAATCGCCATCAATGGTTGGCGATTGGTGCCCATCTAAAGCAATTTTTTACTGGCGATATGTCGGAAAAGTGCTTTTTTTAAAGAGAATTTTCCCTAAAGTTGGTAATCCGGTTTTATCTGGCCGTCAGAAGGGCGTTTTCCTTCAACATCTGACGACCGCCAGGCAAGACGACGTGAGGGATGTTCCAGTAATCTTCTCAAACCTCGCGATGAATGGGCCCTCTGCTCATTCCAGGATTCGACCCGGGTCATTTGGCTACACCTCGGCATTGCCGCTTTTTTCTGCTGTGCGCGTTTCCCGCGTACGGCGTCATTTTCAGATGTGGGGATGTTTCCTTGGCAGTAAGTAATCTCGATATGCATGCTTTGTTCGTACTGGGTGATTTGCGCGCAAAGCTGGTTAAACAGTTCCAGTCACGTTTCGTCTACATCACCGAACAGAACGCTGAAGGCATCTACATTGCCGAGCTCGACACTGAATCAGCGCTGGTGGTGGATGACAAACCAGGGCTTAAACTCAAGGTCGGCGATCATTTCAGCGCCTCCGTATTGCCCAGTCGCGAAGGCGGCAAGCTGGACATCAAGTTCCGCGAAATCAAGCTGACGGTGTACGGGCTGGGGGATTACGCGTTCGTGACCACCGCCGATGGCCACGGCATTGTGTTCAAGGAAGGTCATAGCGTGGTGATGGTGTTTGCGGCCCATCAACAATTGCAGGAAGGCCTGACCAAAACCCTGAAAGCCGTGACCGCCAAGGCCGCCAAGTGGCGCAAGGGCGAACTGGTGACCTTCAAGGCCAGCGAGTAATGACCCTGACCCGCGCCGATTTCCACGAACAGAACCAGGCCAGTGCCCACGCCGAGGCGCAGCGTCTGTTGGCTCAAAAGGCCGTTCTGCAGGGGGGCTGGCTGAATTGGGTGGCGTCACAGATCTACCTGTTGCGTCCGGCGGCGTACGCCAGCATGGTCAGAAGAGAGCTTGCGCGCTTGCAGGAACCTTGCGAAAAGTAATCCAGTCCCCTCGAAAGCAGGAACCTCTACTACAGTCAATTGACTGAGTATCCAGAGGCTTGCGGTCTTCTTTGTCAGGCCATCCTGCTATTGCTGTGAACAGCACGAGGTGCAAAAGCATGAAGGGATTTCGACGGTTACTGGCCGCTACCCTGGCCACGTTCGGTTTATTGGCTTCACCCGTTCCGGTGTTCGCTGCCCAGGCGCCGATCCATTTCGCCGACCTGAACTGGGAAAGCGGCAGCCTGATCACCGATATCCTGCGGATCATCGTCGAGAAGGGCTACGGCTTGCCGACCGACACCTTACCGGGGACGACCATTACCCTGGAGACCGCATTGGCCAACAATGACATTCAGGTCATTGGCGAAGAATGGGCCGGTCGCAGCCCGGTCTGGGTCAAGGCTGAGGCCGAGGGCAAAGTTGCGAGCCTGGGCGACACGGTCAAAGGCGCCACCGAGGGCTGGTGGGTGCCGGAGTATGTGATCAAGGGCGATCCGGCCAAGGGCATCAAGCCGCTGGCGCCGGGCCTGCGCAGTGTCAGCGATCTGCCACGCTACAAGGACGTGTTCAAAGACCCGGAAACCCCGGGCAAGGGGCGTTTTCTCAACAGCCCGATCGGCTGGACGTCGGAAGTGGTCAACAAGCAGAAGCTCAAGGCGTATGGGCTGGACGACAGCTACGTGAACTTTCGCAGTGGTTCGGGGGCGGCACTGGACGCCGAGATCAGTTCGTCGATTCGTCGCGGCAAGCCGGTCCTGTTCTATTACTGGTCGCCGACACCGTTGCTCGGTCGCTTCAAGCTGATTCAGTTGCAAGAGCCACCGTTCGACGCCGAAGCCTGGAAAACCCTGACCGACGCCGACAACCCCAATCCGAAACCGACTCGCTCGCTGCCCTCGAGGCTGTCCATCGGCGTGTCCACGCCATTTCAGAAACAGTACCCGCAGATTGCCGAGTTCTTCACCAAGGTCGATTTACCGATCGAAGCGTTGAACATGGCCCTGGCTGACATGAGCGAAAAACACACCCCGCCACGTCAAGCGGCGGAGGCGTTCATGAAGGCGCACCCGGACGTGTGGCGGGCCTGGGTGCCGAAGGATGTGGCGGACAAAGTTTCTGCCGCCCTGAAATAGAGGGGGCAGAGGACTGGATTGATCCCGGTATTTCTGGCCGACGCGAATCCAGTGTGGGAGCGGGCTTGCTCGCGAAAGCGGTTTGTCAGTCACCTCCAGGTTGGATGTGCCGCCGTCTTCGCGAGCAAGCCCGCTCCCACAAGGGGAATTGCGTCAATGACGAATACCCTTACAAAAACGCGCAAGGAAGTTCATCCTGCTGCGACATTTCACACTGGATGTCTGAATATGAGCCTATTGGTCGCGCAATGGATTGCTGCAATCTTTTTATTGATCAGCCTGGTCCACCTGTATTGGGCAGTAGGTGGCAAGTGGGGCAGCGAGGCGGCGGTGCCGCGCGTGCCGGGGGAGGGCGGTGAGGCATCAAGGCCTGCGTTCAAGCCGTCGGGCTTTGCCACGTTGCTGGTGGCGGTGGGTTTACTGCTGATCGCGATGCTGGTGTGCCTGCGGGTCGGGCTGTATCTGCCCACGGTGCATCACTGGTCGCTGCAATGGGTGATCAGCGCGATCGCGATGCTGATGTTCGCCCGGGCGATTGGCGATTCGAATTTGGTGGGGTTTTTCAAGCAGGAGAAGGGCTCGAGGTTTGCCCGGCTGGATACGTGGGCGTATTCGCCGTTGTGTGTGGTGTTGGGGGCTGGATTGCTGGCAGTGGCCTGGATCTGAAAAGCTTCGCGGGCAAGCCTCGCTCCTACAAGGTCTGCGCATAACCTGTAGGAGCGAAGCTTGCCCGCGAAGAGGTCCTGCAATTCAACGCAAACCTATGGATTCAACTCCCGCTTTCGGTGCGCCGACTACTCACCTCAGCCGGCACATCATCCCCCGCCATGCGCTTGCGAAACAGTGCCGCCCGGGCCAGCAGCAGCGTGGTCACCGGCACGGTGATCGACAACAGAATCGGGATCAGCCAGGCATGCAGCACCGGCGCCGAGTTGAGCGCCGAAAAGTAAATGATCGAAGCCAATGCCACGCACCACGCGCCCAAGGTCGAGGCCAGCGCCGGCGGGTGCATGCGCTGGAAATAATCCTTCATCCGCAACAACCCGACCGCACCGATCAGCGTAAACAGGCTGCTCAGCACCAGCAGAATCGCCACTGCTATTTCCACCCACAAAGACAGTTCAGGCCTCATTCGATCACCTCGCCACGCAGCAGGAATTTGGCCAGGGCAAACGAGCCGACGAAGCCGAACAGGGCGATCAGCAGCGCCGCCTCGAAGTAAGTGTCACTGGCATAACGAATGCCCAGCGCGAGCATCATCAGCATGGCGATGATGTACAGGTAATCCAGGGCCAGAACCCGATCCTGGGCCGACGGGCCCTTGAACAGCCGGATCAGGGTCAGAATCATCGCCATCGAAAAGATGAACAGGCTCAGCAGGATCGCGTTCGACAGCAATGCGCTCATTCGAAGATCTCCATCAAGGGGCGCTCGTAGGTCGTCTTGAAGTGCTGGATGAATTGGCTTTCGTCATCCAGATCGAAGACGTGCAGCAACAGAATGCTGCGATCGAGCGCCAATTCCGACCAGACCGTGCCGGGGACCACCGTACAGATCATCGACAGCGCCGCCAGGCCGTTGGCATCGCGCAAATCCAGCGGCACCTTGATGAACTGCGAGCGAGGCGCACGACGGCCTGCGTTGAGCACGCCCCAGGCCACGGCGAGGTTGGACACGATCACGTCGCGCCCGACCAGCAAGAACAAACGCAGGATCACCCCAGGCCGACGAATGCGGATCGGCAGCGGCCGCAGCTTGCGCATCATCAACGGCGCGCAGAACCCCAGCATGGCGCCCAGCAGTAGATTGCCGGGGCTCATCGACAGGTTCAACACCAGCCACAGCAGCCACAACGCCAACGACAGCCACGGTGCAGGAAACAGACGCTTCATGGTTGCACCTCCAGCAGCGCTGTCTTGGCTTGCGGGCCTGGAATTACACGGGTTTCGAGCACCGCCATCACGTATTGCTGCGGGTTGTTCAATGCATCGGCCGCCGCTTGGGTGTAGCGCAGCAGCGGTTCGGCCTTGAACGTCAGCGCAATGCTCAGCCCCAGCAGGACGATGATTGGCACGCATTCCAGGCGCCGCAGCAAGGGTGACGGCCGCTCTTGCGGGGTCCAGAAACGCTGGATGCCCAAACGCGAGAAAGCGATCAACGAGGCCAACCCGGACAAGATCAACAGGGCGAGCAGAGCCCACGCGCCATTCGATATCGGTTCGTCGCTGCCATTACCCAGACCCAGCGGATTGAGCAGGGCGCTGAGCAGACTGAGTTTGCCGATAAACCCTGAAAGCGGCGGCATGCCGATGATCAGCAGGGCGCAGGCGATGAAGCTCAGACCGAGGAACGCCATGGTCCAGGGAATCACTTGTCCGACCACGGCTTTCTGTTCGTCATCGAGGTTGAAGCCTTTGGGCGGCTGCAAGGATTCGAGGGGCCGTGGCAGCAGCTCGCCGTCGTCGAACAGCGGTATTTCGTTGGCCGAACGCGAGCGCTCGATCAACTCGGCCAGCAGGAACAGCGCGCTCAAGGCCAGGGTCGAGCTGACCAGATAGAACAGCGCCGCGCCGATCAGGTTCGGCTGGGCGAAACCGATGGCCGACAACAGAATGCCTGCCGACACCAGAATGCTCAGGCTGGCCATGCGTTCAAGGCGTTGCGCGGCGAGGATCGCCACGGCGGCGCAAACGATGGTCGCCATGCCGCCGTAGATCAGCCAGTCGCCACCAAAATATGCGGATGCCCCGGCCTGCCCGGAGAACAGCAGCGTCCACAAACGCAGCAAGGTGTAGACGCCGACCTTGGTCATGATCGCGAACATCGCCGCCACCGGAGCACTGGCCGCGGAGTAGGCCGGCACCAGCCAGAAGTTCAGCGGCCACATACCGGCCTTGGCCAGGAACGCCACCGCCAGAATCGCCGCGCCGGCGTGCAGCAAGCCGCGATCGGCTTCCGGCACCAGCGGGATTTTCAGCGCCAGGTCGGCCATGTTCAAAGTGCCGGTGACGCCGTAGATCAGCGCCGCGCCAATCAGGAACAGTGACGAGGCCAGCAGGTTGATCGAGATGTAATGCAGACCCGACGACACCCGCGCCCTGCCCGAACCGTGCAGCATCAGCCCGTAAGAGGCGGCCAGCAGCACTTCGAAAAACACGAACAGGTTGAACAGGTCCGCCGTCAGGAAGGCGCCGTACAGGCCCATCAACTGAATCTGGAACAGCGCGTGGAAACTCGAACCGGCGCCGTCCCAGCGCGCCATGGCGAACAGCAGGGCGCTGACGCCGATGATCCCGGTCAGCACCAGCATCAGCGCCGACAGGCGATCGACCACCAGCACAATACCGAACGGCACCTGCCAATTGCCCGGCAGATACACGCCGATGGAGCCGGGCACGCCGGTGGTTTGCGTCCATTGCAGCAGCATCACGGCAATGCCCAGCCCCAGAAGGCTGGAGAGCAGATTGATTTTGGCCTTTAACGGGCGGTGTTTCTCGCCCAGCATCAGCATCACCGCGGCGGTCAGCAGCGGTAGCAGAATGGGGGCTGCGATCAGGTGCGCCATCGGATTCATTCTTTAGGCTCCCGGCCATCCACATGGTCGGTACCGGTCAGGCCCCGGGAGGCGAGCAGCACCACCAGGAACAACGCGGTCATGGCGAAGCTGATGACGATCGCGGTCAGCACCAACGCTTGCGGCAACGGGTCGGTGTAGTGCAGCAAATCCTGCGGCACGCCATCCTTGATGTTTGGCTCCTTGCCGATGAACAGGCTGCCCATGCTGAAGATGAACAGGTTGACGCCGTAGGACAGCAGGCACAGGCCCATGACCACCTGGAACGTCCGTGGCCGCAGCAACAGCCACACGCCGGACGCGGCCAGCACACCGATGGCGATTGCGATGACTTCTTCCATCAGATGGCTCCTTGCGTGGCAGCCGCTTTGGCCATGGGCTTGGGTTGCGCGCTGGTTTTATGACCGCGTACCGATTGGTGGGCGAGGGCGGTCAGGATCAACAGCGTCGAGCCGACCACCACGGCGTACACACCGATGTCGAAGAACAGCGCGCTGGCGATGTGAATCTCGCCCAGCAGCGGCAATGTGAAATGCCAGGTGTGGGTGGTGAGGAATGGATACCCTGCGGCCATCGCCCCAAGCCCGGTGACCGTGGCGAACAACAGCCCGGTGCCCATCCAGCGCAGCGGTCGCAGGCTCATTTGCGCCTCGACCCACTGGGTGCCGGCGACCATGTATTGCAGGATGAACGCCACCGACATCACCAGACCGGCGACGAAACCGCCACCCGGTTGATTGTGCCCGCGCATGAACAGGTAGACCGACACCACAAACGCAATCGGCAGCAGCAGACGAACCAGCACAGCAGGCACCATCATGAAACCGAGCGCGGTGTCGCTGGCATGACGCGGGTTGACCAGGTCGGTGACCACGTCGGGCGCCAGCAAGCGCTGTTGGGCCGGCAGTTGCAGGCTTTCTTTCGGTGGACGAAAGCGTCGCAGCAGGGCGAACACGGCCAGGGCCACCGCCACCAGCACGGTGATTTCGCCGAGGGTGTCGAAGCCACGGAAGTCCACCAGCATCACGTTGACCACGTTGCTGCCGCCGCCTTCGGGCAGGGCGCGACTGAGGTAGAACGAGGAAATGTGGTTGGGCGTCTGGCGGGTCAGCATCGCGTAGGACAGCAACGCCATGCCGCCACCGACCGCGATCGACAGCAGCAAGTCGCGGATACGGCGGATGCGTGCCTTGCGCAGGCTGCTCGGCAATGGCGAGACCTCTTCGATCCGTCGCGGCAACCAGCGCAGGCCGAGGAGGATCAGCACCGTGGTCACCACTTCCACCGCCAGTTGCGTCAGCGCCAGATCCGGCGCCGAGAACCAGACGAAGGTCACGCAGGTCATCAGGCCGCAGACGCTGACCATGGTCAGGGCCGCGAGCCGGTGATACTTGGCTTGCCACGCCGCGCCAAGGGCACAGGCAATCGCCAGCAGCCAGAGGATCACGAACACGATCGAGCCCGGAATCTTCGGTCGGTCGCCCCAGCTCAGGCTGCTGTGCAGCATCGGGATCAACCCCGCCAGCACCGCGGCGAGCACCACCAGAAACAGTTGGGTTTGCAGGCGCCGGGTGCTGACCCGCCGCTCCAGACGACGGGCCAGGCGCATCATGATCACCAGGCTGCGCTCGAACAGGCGCTTGCCGTTGAAGTGGCTGATCACCGGCGGGTGCATGAAGCGCCCGCGCTTGAGCTGATTGCGCAGCAGCAGATAGAGGATGATGCCGCAGGACATGGCGATCAGACTCATGATCATCGGTGCGTTCCAGCCGTGCCAGATCGCCAGGCTGTACTCGGGCAGCGTGCCGCCCACCACCGGCAATGCCGCCGCCGCGAGCAACGGGCCGACCACTTGAGCGGGGAAGATCCCCACCACCAGACAGGTGAACACCAGCAACTCCACCGGCGCGCGCATCCAGCGTGGCGGCTCGTGCGGGGTGTGCGGCAGGTCGGTGGCGGTCGGGCCGAAAAACACGTCGACGGTGAAACGCAGGGAATAGGCCACGCTGAACGTCCCGGCGATGGTCGCGACGATCGGCAGGGTCATCTCGATCCAGGCCGTCGCGTTGATGAACACCGTTTCGGCGAAGAACATCTCTTTGGACAGGAAACCGTTGAGCAGTGGCACGCCGGCCATGGAGGCACTGGCGACCATGGCCAGGGTGGCGGTGAACGGGATCAGTTTGATCAGGCCGCTGAGTTTGCGAATATCCCGGGTGCCGCTTTCGTGGTCGATGATCCCGGCGGCCATGAACAGCGAGGCCTTGAACGTGGCGTGGTTGAGAATGTGGAACACCGCGGCTACGGCGGCCAGCGGACTGTTCAGGCCCAGCAGCAAAGTGATCAGGCCCAGGTGGCTGATGGTCGAGTAGGCCAGCAGGCCCTTGAGGTCGTTCTGGAACATCGCGCAGTAAGCGCCGAGCAACAACGTACAGGCGCCAGCCCCGCTGACGATGTAGAACCATTCTTCACTGCCGGACAGCGACGGCCACAGGCGTGCGAGAAGAAACACCCCGGCCTTGACCATGGTCGCAGAGTGCAGATACGCCGAAACCGGTGTCGGCGCCGCCATGGCGTGGGGCAGCCAGAAGTGGAAGGGGAATTGCGCGCTTTTGCTCAGGGCGCCGATCAGGATCAGGGGAAGCAGAATAGGGTAGAGGGCATGTGCGCGAATCAGCTCGCCGGCGGCCAGGACCTTGTCCAGGTCATAGCTGCCCACCACATGCCCGAGCAGCATGACCCCCGCCAGCAAACACAAGCCGCCGGCACCGGTGACCATCAATGCCATGTAGGCGCCACGTCGCGCATCGGCGCGGTGGTGCCAGTAGCCGATCAACAGGAATGAAAAGAGGCTGGTCAGCTCCCAGAAAAACACGATCTGGATCAGGTTGCCGGAGATCACCAACCCCAGCATGGCGCCCATGAACGCCAGGAAAAACGCGAAGAAACGCGGCACCGGATCGTCCGGCGACATGTAGTAGCGGGCGTATAGCGAAACCAGCGTGCCGATGCCCAGCACCAGCATCGAGAACAGCCAGGCGAAACCGTCCATGCGCAGAACGAAGTTCAGGCCCAGGCTTGGCAGCCAGAAGAACTCTTCGCGGATCACGCCGCCATCGGCGATTTGCGGGTACAAGAGGGCGACCTGGACGGTGCCGATAAGGGCAACCAGGCCAGCCAACAGCGATTCGGTGTTACGCGCGTTGTGCGGCAGCAAGGCTGCCAGACAGCTGCCGATAAAAGGCAGAAGCAGTAGAACTATCAGAGACATAGGCTTCTAATCTGCGGAAGTTTGTGAAGCATCATACGTGCCAGCCCCCAGATCACCAAACGCCAAGCTGTCGCAGAATCCTACAAGATAGACGGAAAAATCCGGATTCATGTTGTTTCAATGGACGGAGGTCAACCCGTCGGACGCCATCGCGAGCAGGCTCGCTCCCACAGGGGTAATGCGTTCCAAATGTGGGAGCGAGCCTGCTCGCGATGGCTGTCTATCAAGCAACGCAGATAATGCGGCTTAACCCTGTGCTTCCTGCTCCAACTCTTCTTCAGGCGAAGCAACCTTACCCTTGGTCTTCAACTCACTGACAATCACCGCCGCGACAATCAACCCCGCGCCCACCAACGCAATTGCCGGCAACCGCTCCCCGGCAATTCGCCCGACAATCCCGGCCCACACCGGCTCACCGGCATAGATCAACGTCGCCCGAGTCGGCGAAACACTCTGCTGCGCCCAGTTCATCGCCACCTGAATCGCCGCACTCGCCGCGCCCAGACCCAATGCGCTGCACAACAGCAGCCAGGAGAACCCCGGAATCACTTCCTGAGTCGGCACCACCATCAGAAACGCCAGCACCGACGTCACCGCCAGTTGCACCACCGTCACCCGGCGTACGTCGACCTGGCCGGCATAGGTGCTGATCAGAATGATCTCCGCCGCAATCGCCACGGCACTGATCAATGTGGCGATTTCACCAGGGCTGAAATTGAACGACGCACCGGCCGGTCCCGACAGCAACATCAACCCGGTGAAGGCCAGCATGATCCCGATGCTCGGCATCAACCCCGGCCGCCGCCCCAGCACCAGCCATTGCAGCAACGGCACGAACGGCACATACAGCGCGGTGATAAACGCCGACTGACTGCTGGGAATACTCTGCAAACCCACGGTCTGCAAGCCGTAACCGAGCATGATCGCCACGCCGATAAACGCCCCGGCCTTGAGTTCGAACAGGGTCAGTTCACGTAAATGACGCCAGGAGAACAGCGCCACGATGCTCGCCGCCGCCGCAAAACGCAGGCCGACGAAAAACATCGGCCCGCTGACGGTCATCGCATGTTGCACCAGCAAAAAGGTCCCGCCCCAGACCATGGTGATCAGCACCAACACGCACTCAGCTTTGCTGAACCGTGAGAAGCGGGAGGAAGCAGGGGAGGAGTTCATCGACGTCATGACCTTGCGCGCTACCTGAGGGAGACGCACAATGCGCCGGAAGTTGGGCAGTATACTGCGCAACACCACCCAGTGAGCAATATAGTGCACAAAGATTCCACCCAACGGGCTTCGGTCCTCCAGCACGTCAGCCAGAACGTCCGACGTCTGCGCCACGCCGCCGACATGAGCCAGACCGCCCTGGCCGAAAAGTCCGGGGTCAGTCGCCGCATGCTGGTGGCCATCGAGGCCGGTGAGAAAAACGTCAGCCTGACCACCCTCGACCGCGTGGCCGAAGCGTTGGACGTCGCCTTCAGCGACCTGATCCAGGCCCCGGATGCCCGCGACCCCAGCCGCATCAACGAAGTGGCCTGGGCTGGAACGATCCCCGGCAGCAAAGCCGTTTTACTGTCAAAAGCCACCGCCACCCGTGAAGTGGAACAATGGGAATGGTGCCTGCAACCGGGCGAAATTTACCCGTCGCAACCGGATGCGGAGGGTTGGAGCGAACAGATCTACGTGTTCGAAGGCTGCCTGACTCTGATGCTCGGCGATCAGCCGCAGAAAATCGCTGCCGGTGAGTTCTTCATGTTCGCCAGTAATCAGCCGCATTCCTATCGCAACGATGGGGAAGTGGCGGCGCGGTTTGTGCGTAATGTGGTGATCTGACTGTTTACCGACCAACACTGGATAAGCACTTTGCTGTTTTGAAGCTGCAAGTGTTTCTCGGATAGTTAATTAAGTTATTGAAATAAAACAAATTTAGTTTCAGGCACGACTCCTGCAAAAGCTCTGGGGCATTCACCAGAATCCCGGAGTCGGCCCATGACAGCCTCAGCCCAACCCCCTCGCACCGCCCATGTGATCCACTCGGACGCCGAGGCCATCGCCGTCGCTCACAAGCTCGCCGCACGCTTCGCTATCGAGGCCAGCGCTCGTGATCGCGAGCGACGTTTGCCGGTTGCCGAACTCGACGAGTTCTCCGCCAGTGGTTTATGGGGCATCACCATTCCCAAGGAATACGGCGGTGCCGGCGTGTCCTACGTGACAGTCGCCGAAGTAATCAAGATCATTTCCGCTGCGGACCCGTCCCTCGGCCAGATCCCGCAAAACCATCTGGGCGTGCTCGACATCCTGCTGCAAACCGCCACTGAAGCGCAGAAGCGCTATTACTTCGGCAAAGTCCTGCAGGGCTACCGTTTCGGCAACGCCTTCTCCGAATCGAAAAGCAAGAATGCCGGCGCTTTTGAAACCCGTATCCGCTTCGATAAAGACTCTGCGCAAATCGACGGCGAGAAGTTCTACTGCACCGGCGCCTTGTTCGCGCACATTGTGCCGGCGGTGGCGGTCGATGAAGAGAACAAGGCTTTCATCGCCTTCATCGAGCGCGACACACCCGGTTTGACCGTTATCGACAGTTGGGACGGTTTCGGCCAGCGCACCACGGCCAGCGGCGGCGTGACTCTGGAGGCGGTGAACGTGCCTTTGAGCGCGGTGATCCCGGCCCACAAGGCGTTCGACGAACCCACCGCCGACGGCCCGATCTCGCAAATCATTCAGGCGGCCGTGGACACCGGCATCGCCGTCGGTGCCCTGGAAGAAACCAAGCGCTACGCCCGTGAAGCCCGGCCATGGATCGACAGCCAGCAGGATCACGGCTGGCAGGACCCGTTCAGCATCGCCGCGATCGGCGATCTGGAATGGCGGGTCCACGGTACCGAAGCCATCCTCAAAAAGGCCGGCCAGGCCATCGACCAGGCGTTGCTCAAGCCCAGTGAAAATACTGTGGCTCACGCCTCGGTCGTGGTCGCCCAAGCCAAGGTCCTCTCTGCCGAAATCGCCTTGCTCACCAGCAGCAAACTCTTCGAACTGGCCGGCACCCGCTCGGTGCTCGGCAAGTACAACCTCGACCGCCACTGGCGCAACGCCCGGACGCACACCTTGCACGACCCGGCGCGCTGGAAATATCACTTGATCGGCAACTACCTGCTCAACGGCGTGAAGCCTGCGCGCCACGCCTGGAACTGAGGAGCAACCCATGAACGCCTTGACCCAACCGATTGTTACCGGACAGCCCCTGGCCAAGCCTCAGCACGACCTGCACAACGCTCGCAGCTTGCTCGATGCGACGTTGCGTTTCGTCCGGCAGCAGACCCAAGCCACGGATGATCCTTACGTCATCAGCCGCTTTGGCGACTTGCACATCCGCATCGAAGTCGCCGCCGCGCTGCTCGAACGCGCCGAAGACTTTCTGCACAGCGTTGATGACGACACGGAAATCAGCGTCGCCATCGCCGAGTCGCGCCTGGCCAGCGCGGATGCTTTAAATGCCGTCAGCAATGCCGAATTCGAACTCACCGGCCAACGCACCGCGTTGCCTGGATCGCTGGATGATCCGTTGCGTTGGAAACTCCATCTCATTGGCAACTTCCGCCTCAACGGCATCCATCCCCCAAGCGTTCGGAGTGTCGTTTGATGGCCCGTGAAATTCGTCTCAACGCCTTTGACATGAACTGCGTCGGCCACCAGTCGCCGGGTTTGTGGGCGCATCCGCGTGATCGATCCTGGCAGTACAAGGATCTTGAGTACTGGACCGATCTGGCGAAAATCCTTGAGCGCGGCAAGTTCGACGGTTTGTTCATCGCCGATGTGCTGGGCATTTATGACGTCTACAACGGCAACGGTGACGCGGCGATTCGTCAGGCGGCGCAGGTGCCGGTCAATGATCCATTGCAACTGATCCCGCCGATGGCGCTGGTCACCGAGCACTTGGGTTTCGGCCTGACCGCGTCGCTGTCTTTCGAACATCCGTACCCGTTCGCCCGGCGCCTGTCGACCCTCGATCACCTGACCAAGGGCCGCGCCGGTTGGAACATTGTTACGTCGTACCTGGAAAGCGGTGCGAAGAACCTCGGCCAGAAAGCCCAGACCGAACATGACGCCCGTTATGACTTCGCCGAAGAGTATCTGGAGGTTTGCTACAAGCTGTGGGAAGGCAGCTGGGAAGAGGGCGCGATTCTGCGGGATCGCGAGCGGCGGATCTTCAGCGACCCGAGCAAAATCCACGAGATCCGGCACGTCGGCAAACACTTCCAGGTGCCAGGGATTCACCTCTGTGAACCCTCGCCGCAACGCACGCCTGTGCTGTATCAGGCCGGCGCCTCGAGTCGCGGCAAGCAGTTCGCCGCCGAACATGCCGAATGCGTGTTTGTCGCCGCGCCGTCGAAAGTGCTGCTGAAGAAAACCGTGGCCGACATTCGTCGCCGGGCGGCGGAGGCGGGGCGTGATCCGTCGAAAATCCTGATCTTCAACCTGCAAACGGTGATCCTCGGCGAGACCGACGCCAAGGCCAAAGCCAAGTTTGAAGAATACAAAACCTGGGTCAGTTATGAGGGCGCCATGGCGTTGATCTCGGGCTGGACCGGGATCGACTTCAGCCAGTTCAAACCGGATGAACCGCTCAAGCACGTGCACACCAATGCCATTCAATCGGCGGTGGAGGCGTTTTCCACGGCGGACCCGAACAAGGTCTGGACGCCGAACGAGCTGGCCGATTGGGTCGGGATCGGTGGTTTCGGACCGCTGTTTGTCGGCAGCCCCGAGACCGTCGCCGACTTGCTGCAGGAGTGGGTCGAGGAGACCGATGTGGACGGTTTCAACCTGGCTTATGCGCTGACTCACGAAACCTTCATCGACGCCGTGGAGTTGCTGGTGCCGGAGTTGCAGAAGCGTGGGGCGTACAAGACCGACTATGCGCCGGGGACCTTGCGCGAGAAGTTGTTTGGCGAAGGGGCGCGATTGCCGGATAGCCATCCGGGTGCCGGTTATCGAGACCTGGTGGGGTTGCGTCAGCAGGAGAAGAAAGTGGCGTCCGCCTAGATGCCATCGCGAGCAGGCTCGCTCCCACAGGGGGAAGAGGTCGTACACAAATACAGCGCCTGGCGAAGATCCAATGTGGGAGCGAGCCTGCTCGCGATGAGGTCAGTACATCCAACATCGATGTTGTCTGTCACACCGCCTTCGCGGGCAAGCCTCGCTCCTACAGGTAATTGAGGTCGTACACAAATACAGCGCCTGGCGAAGATCCAATGTGGGAGCGAGCCTGCTCGCGATGAGGTCAGTACATCCAACATCGATGTTGTCTGTCAC
>NZ_AKJK01000086.1 GCF_000282375.1 Pseudomonas sp. GM50 | reverse complement strand
GCCCCCGTTGGGGCGCGAAGCACCCCTAACAACAGTCACCACGATCTTGAATTTAGACAGTGGTGACTGGTTTTACGACTGCTTCGCAGCCGAACGGGGGCAAGCCCCCTCGCCACATAAGCCGCTCCCACACAAAGCAATAAGTGAAAGGAGGTTTCATGACGTGGACTGCGGTTACCGGACACCGTGCGCAACTCGGCGAAGGCCCGTTTTGGGATGCTCCGACCCAGGCGCTGTATTGGGTAGATATTGCCGGTAAACAAGCGCTCCGGCTGATCGGCGCCAACGTGGAAATCTGGCAGATGCCGGAGCACGTGTCCGCGTTCATCCCCTGCGAAAGCGGCGATGCCCTGGTGACATTGAGCAGTGGGGTTTATCGGCTGGATCTGGATTCCCCAGGCCTGGAACCTCGGCTGACCTTGTTCTGCGTGGCCGATCCGCAACCCGGTAATCGCCCCAACGAAGCTCGCTGCGATGCCCAGGGCCGGCTCTGGCTGGGCACCATGCAAAACAACATCGGCGAGCAGGGCGAAGATTTACCCGTCGTGCGTCGCTCGGGGGGGCTGTTTCGCATTGACCGCGATGCTCGGGTCACGCCGCTGCTTCGAGGATTAGGCATTCCCAACACGTTGCTGTGGAGCGACGACGGCACAACCCTGTATTTCGCCGACAGCCTCGACAGCACGCTTTACCGGCATTTCATCCATACCGACGGCAACCTGGACACCGCCTATGTCTGGCTTGGCCCCCACGAACGTGGCGGCCCCGACGGCTCGGCGATGGATGCCGAGGGCTATATATGGAATGCCCGTTGGGACGGCAGTTGTCTGCTCAGGCTGAACCCGGACGGTTATGTGGATCGGGTAATCGAACTGCCGGTCAGCCGTCCCACCAGTTGTGTATTCGGTGGCGAAGACTTCAAAACCCTGTACATCACCAGCGCCGCAAGCCCGCTCAATCACCCGTTGGACGGCGCGCTGTTATCGATTCGAATGGATGTGCCCGGAAAAGCTTGTCAACGGTTCGCTGGATAAATCCCAAAATATGGGATGTAAAATTATATATTGAGATTATTTGGTGGTCGGGTTTATAGTCGGCCCCATCAGTTACACGCACTCACACTTAAAAAAACAAAACAGGTGAAGTGATGCAGCGATATTCCACCGCACTCCCTTACGGAGTCAGTGCTTCAGGCCGCCTCGGCGCCCGGGCGTTTTCGCGCCTGCCTGCCTGGTCCCCAAAGCCTTTTGACCGGACATCGACAGATGTCCGGTTTTCGTCGTGCCTTCAAACAGGAGTGTTGATCCATGGCTGAACCTCTTTCCTTGCCACCGGTGCCCGAACCGCCCAAGGGTGAGCGCCTGAAGAACAAGGTCGTGCTGCTGACCGGCGCGGCTCAGGGTATCGGCGAAGCGATTGTCGCGACCTTCGCCTCTCAGCAGGCCAGGCTGGTCATCAGCGATATCCAGGACGAAAAAGTCGAAAAAGTCGCGGCGCACTGGCGTGAACAAGGCGCGGATGTCGTGGCGATCAAGGCCGACGTATCGCGCCAGCAAGACCTGCATGCCATGGCCAGATTAGCCATCGAACTTCACGGTCGAATCGACGTGCTGGTCAACTGCGCCGGGGTCAACGTGTTCCGCGACCCGCTGGAAATGACCGAGGAAGACTGGCGTCGCTGCTTCGCCATCGATCTGGACGGCGCCTGGTATGGCTGCAAGGCCGTGTTGCCGCAAATGATCGAGCAGGGCATTGGCAGCATCATCAACATCGCCTCGACCCATTCCACTCACATCATTCCAGGCTGCTTCCCGTACCCGGTGGCCAAGCACGGTTTGCTCGGCCTGACCCGCGCCCTGGGTATCGAATACGCACCGAAGGGCATTCGCGTCAACGCCATCGCGCCGGGCTACATCGAAACTCAACTGAACGTCGATTACTGGAATGGTTTTGCCGACCCCCATGCCGAACGTCAGCGGGCCTTCGACCTGCATCCACCGCGGCGCATAGGCCAGCCGATTGAAGTGGCGATGACCGCTGTGTTCCTGGCCAGCGATGAAGCGCCGTTCATTAACGCCTCATGCATCACCATCGATGGTGGACGCTCGGTCATGTACCACGACTGAATAACTCGGGTTCCAAGCGTGAAACTACGTCTGAAATCCAATCATCATACGATATGACTATTGGCTGCATGCTTTGAAGGCTTTCAAATAACGCTCAAAAAAAATAACAAGGAGTCAGCTTATGAAACGTCGTCGTGGGATCCGTTCCCTGTGCTGTGCCGCTTTGGCGGTCACCGCGGTCAGCCTCAGCAGTACATTGCTGGCGGCCGAGGAAGTGAAGATCGGTTTTCTGGTCAAGCAAGCGGAAGAGCCCTGGTTCCAGACCGAATGGGCCTTCGCCGAAAAGGCCGGCAAGGACAAGGGCTTCACCGTTATCAAGATCGCCGTGCCTGACGGCGAGAAAACCCTTTCGGCCATCGACAGCCTGGCGGCCAACGGCGCCAAGGGCTTCGTGATCTGCCCGCCGGACGTGTCTCTGGGCCCGGCGATCATGGCCAAGGCCAAACTCAACGGTTTGAAAGTGATCGCCGTCGATGACCGTTTCGTCGATGCCGGCGGCAAGTTCATGGAGGATGTGCCGTACCTCGGCATGGCTGCCTTCGAAGTCGGCCAGAAGCAGGGCGCCGCCATGGCCGCCGAAGCGAAAAAGCGCGGCTGGGACTGGAAAGACACCTACGCGGTGATCAATACCTACAACGAACTCGACACCGGCAAGAAGCGCACTGACGGTTCCGTCAAAGCGCTGGAAGACGCCGGTATGCCAAAAGACCACATCCTCTTCTCGGCGCTGAAAACCCTCGACGTACCGGGCAGCATGGACGCCACCAACTCGGCCTTGGTGAAACTGCCGGGCGCGGCGAAAAACCTGATCATCGGCGGCATGAACGACAACACCGTGCTGGGCGGCGTGCGCGCCACCGAAAGCGCCGGTTTTGCCGCGGCCAACGTGATAGGCATTGGCATCAACGGCACCGATGCCATCGGCGAACTGAAAAAGCCTAACAGCGGCTTCTTCGGCTCGATGCTGCCGAGCCCGCACATCGAGGGCTACAACACCGCGAGCATGATGTACGAGTGGGTCACCACCGGCAAAGAACCGCCGAAATACACCGCGATGGATGACGTTACGCTGATCACGCGCGACAACTTCAAGCAGGAACTGGAAAAAATCGGCCTGTGGAACTGAGGCGCGGTTGATTTCATCGGCGGCCCTGGCGACAGGGCTGCCTGATCGGTGTGATGAGGTGGGTTTATGCACGCACACGTACAAACACATGAACAGAGTATCGGCGGCAGCCTGCGCTTCAACGGGATCGGCAAAACCTTTCCCGGGGTCAAGGCGCTGGACGGCATCAGCTTCGTCGCCCATCCGGGGCAGGTTCACGCCTTGATGGGCGAGAACGGTGCCGGTAAATCCACGCTGCTGAAAATCCTTGGCGGTGCTTACACGCCGAGCAGCGGCGACCTGCAGATCGGCGAGCAGAAGAGGATCTTCAAATCCACCGCCGACAGCATTGGCAGCGGGGTCGCGGTGATCCATCAGGAGCTGCACCTGGTGCCGGAAATGACCGTCGCCGAGAACCTGTTTCTCGGGCATCTGCCGGCGAGTTTCGGTCTGATCAATCGCGGCGTTTTGCGGCAACAGGCATTGGCCTGCCTTAAAGGCCTGGCCGATGAAATCGATCCGCAAGAGAAAGTCGGGCGCTTGTCCCTCGGCCAGCGGCAACTGGTGGAAATCGCCAAGGCGTTGTCCCGTGGTGCGCATGTGATTGCGTTCGACGAACCCACCAGCAGTCTGTCGGCGCGGGAGATCGATCGCTTGATGGCGATCATCGGGTGCCTGCGCGACGAAGGCAAAGTGGTGCTTTACGTCTCCCATCGCATGGAAGAAGTGTTCCGCATCTGCAACGCGGTGACGGTGTTCAAGGACGGTCGCTTCGTGCGCACCTTCGAGGACATGAGCGCGCTGACCCATGATCAGTTAGTGACGTGCATGGTCGGTCGCGACATTCAGGACATCTACGATTACCGCAGTCGTCCGCGTGGCGCGGTGGCGCTCAAGGTCGACGGGTTACTGGGGCCGGGCTTGCGTGAACCGGTGAGTTTCGAGGCGCACAAGGGTGAAATCCTCGGGCTGTTCGGCCTGGTCGGGGCCGGGCGCACCGAGCTGTTTCGAATGCTCAGCGGGCTGACGCGCAACACCGCCGGGCGCCTGGAGTTGCGCGGTCGTGAACTGAAGCTGCATTCGCCGCGCGATGCCATTGCAGCGGGGATTCTGCTGTGCCCCGAGGACCGCAAGAAGGAGGGCATCCTGCCGCTGGCAAGCGTCGCCGAGAACATCAACATCAGCGCTCGCGGCGCCCATTCCACCTTCGGCTGCCTGTTGCGTGGCCTGTGGGAAAAGGACAATGCCGACAAGCAGATCAAGGCGCTGAAGGTGAAGACGCCCAACGCGGCGCAGAAAATCATGTACCTGTCTGGCGGCAATCAGCAGAAGGCGATTCTCGGTCGCTGGCTGTCGATGCCGATGAAAGTCCTGCTGCTCGATGAGCCCACCCGGGGCATCGACATCGGTGCCAAAGCCGAGATCTACCAGATCATTCATAACCTGGCGGCCAGCGGTATTGCGGTGATTGTGGTGTCCAGCGACCTGATGGAAGTCATGGGCATTTCCGACCGCATCCTGGTGCTCTGCGAAGGCGCGATGCGCGGCGAACTGACCCGCGAACAAGCCAATGAATCCAACCTGCTGCAACTGGCGTTGCCACGCCAACGCGCTGCCGACGTGGCGAACTGAGAGGTGACTATGACCGTCCAAAACAACGCTCTGCCAACCCCGCGAAAACCTCTGGACTTGCGGCGCTTTCTCGATGACTGGGTGATGCTGCTGGCGGCCGTCGGGATCTTTGTGCTTTGCACCTTGCTGATCGATAACTTCCTGTCGCCGCTGAACATGCGCGGTCTGGGCCTGGCGATTTCCACTACCGGGATTGCCGCGTGCACCATGTTGTATTGTCTTGCGTCCGGGCATTTCGACTTGTCGGTGGGCTCGGTGATTGCCTGTGCCGGCGTAGTCGCGGCGGTGGTTATGCGCGACACCGACAGCGTGTTCCTCGGCGTGAGTGCGGCGCTGGTGATGGGGCTTATCGTCGGGCTGATCAATGGGATCGTGATCGCCAAGCTGCGGGTCAATGCGTTGATCACCACGCTGGCGACCATGCAGATCGTGCGTGGCCTGGCTTACATTTTTGCCAACGGCAAAGCGGTAGGCGTTTCGCAGGAACAGTTCTTCATCTTCGGTAACGGTCAGTTGTTCGGCGTGCCAGTGCCGATTCTGATCACCATCGTCTGCTTCCTGTTTTTCGGCTGGTTGCTGAACTACACCACCTACGGGCGCAACACCATGGCCATCGGCGGCAACCAGGAAGCGGCGCTGTTGGCCGGGGTCAACGTTGACCGGACCAAGATCATCATCTTCGCCGTGCACGGTGTGATTGGTGCTTTGGCCGGGGTGATTCTGGCGTCGCGCATGACGTCCGGTCAGCCGATGATCGGCCAGGGTTTCGAGCTGACGGTGATCTCGGCTTGCGTGCTTGGCGGGGTGTCGCTGAGCGGCGGGATCGGGATGATTCGGCATGTGATTGCCGGGGTGCTGATTCTGGCGATCATCGAGAATGCGATGAACCTGAAGAATATCGATACGTTTTATCAGTACGTGATTCGTGGTTCGATCCTGTTGCTGGCGGTGGTGATTGACCGGTTGAAACAGCGCTGATTTTCCTTGTGGGAGTGGGCTGTCTGACACATTGAGCTTGAATGTGCCTGCGCCATCGCGAGCAGGCTCGCTCCCACAGTTGATCGGTGTCGCGCACAAGATTTATCTACACGGCAAATCCCCTGTGGGAGCGAGCCTGCTCGCGATTGATCGCGCAGCGGTGGATTTTGAACCGGGATCCTTCACCCACTTTCACAAAATATCCCTTGCTCGCCCCAACCCGTTTCAGCTATGACGGTACACCCGAGGTGTACATGATCAGACCAGTACGATTAGACAAGAAACAACAGGTGGTCGACGAGCTCACCCGACGCATCGAAAACGGCCTCATGGAGGACGGTGTTCCATTGCCGGGCGAACATCAGTTGGCTCAAGAATTCAAGGTCAGCCGTGGCACGCTGCGTGAAGCCCTGGTCGAACTGAAGCGGCGCCACGACATCGTTACGCAAGGCGCAGTGGGTTCCATCGTCACGTTCGATGGTGTGGTGCTCGATCAGCGCAACGGCTGGGCCCAGGCGCTGGCCGACAACGGGGCGCTGATCAATACCGAAGTGCTGCGGCTGGAGGCGGTTACTCGTCCGGACCTGTTGGCGCGTTTCGGTACCGATCAATTCATCACCCTCGACCGTCGCCGCCGTGGCACCGATGGCACCCTGGTGTCTCTTGAGCGCTCATTGATGCCTGCCACTGGCGGCCTGGAAAGTCTCCCGCGAGTGGGGCTGATCGATGATTCCCTGACCATCACTCTGGCCGCCTACGGCTACATTGGCGAGCATGGCGATCAGTGGATCGGTGCCGAACCCTTGAACGCCGAAGACGCCAAGCTGCTCGGGCGCCCGGAGGGCACGGTGTTCCTCAAGGCCCTGCGTACCACCTACGACCGTCAGAACCGCTTCATGGAACAAGTCGAAAGCCTGCTCGATCCGGTGCGCTTTCGTCTGCATTTGCAAATTGGAGCTTCAAAGTGACCAAACTCGACCGTGCCCTCGGCGCGTTCTACGGACTGGCCTTGGGCGATGCGTTGGGCATGCCGACACAATCCCTGAGCCGCGCCGAGATCAAGGCGCGCTTCGGTGAGATCACCGATCTGCAAGACGCTGGTCCGGATCAACCGATCGCTGCAAACATGCCCAAAGGCTCGATCACTGACGATACGGAGCAGGCGATCCTGGTCGGTCAGTTATTGATTGAAGGCGAGGGCTGGATCGAACCGCAGGTGCTGGCCCAGCGCTTGATCGAATGGGAAGCCGCGATGCAAGCCAAGGGCTCGCAGGATTTGCTCGGCCCCTCGACCAAACGTGCGATCGAGATGATCCTCGCCGGCCACTCGCTGGAAGAGGCAGGCCGCCACGGCACCACCAATGGCGCGGCCATGCGCATCACGCCGGTGGGGATTGCGGCCGATGTTGCCGATCCCGAGCGTTTCATCCGCGCCGTGGTGCAAGCCTGTCAGGTGACCCACAACACCACGCTGGGAATTGCCAGTGCGGCGGCGGTGGCGGCGGTGGTTTCTGCCGGGATCAACGGCATGGACTTGGGCGAAGCATTGAACCTTGGCCAGCAGATCGCTCAGCAAGCCGAGGGTCATGGCCACTGGATCGCTGGCGGACGTATCGCCTCGCGCATCAGTTGGGCGCGGAGCATCAGCGTCGACAGCGACAAAGCGTTGCTGGCGGACTTGCTGTACGACGTGATCGGCACGTCGGTGGCCTCGCAGGAATCGGTGGTGGTGTCGTTCGCGCTGGCCCAGCAAGTGGCCATCGGGGAAATGACGGCCTTCGAAGCGTTGTGCATGGCTGCCAGTCTGGGCGGTGATACCGACACCATCGCGGCGATTCTTGGTGCAATGCTTGGGGCTTGTCTGGGGTTTGAGAGCTGGCCTGTGGCGATGATCGAGCAGGTTAAAGCGGTAAATGATTTGCAGCTGGAACCGTTGGTGCAGGGGCTTTTGGCCTTGCGTTATTCGCGCTGACGCCATCGCGAGCAGGCTCGCTCCCACAGGTACGGCGTGTGCCTTGAGATTGCACCATACCCTGTGGGAGCGAGCCTGCTCGCGATAGGGGCGCCGCCTATTTAGAATTTCACCCGCAATGGAACGCACTGATATGGCAAGGATCGCCGGAATGTTATCTCGACTTCCGAAATTGCCCATAACCACAACAATGGCAACAGGAGCATTTTTATGAGTTCATCGAGCGCCGGGCAAAGTGCCGGGCAATTGGAAACCCGTGGCATCGAACCGGTGCCGGAAGGGGAGTGCAACGGTCACCCACAGCAACTGTTCTGGGTCTGGTTTGCGGCCAACATCTCCATCCTCGGCTTACCGTTGGGCGCCACGCTGGTGGCCTTCCGCGGCCTGGCGATCTGGCAGGCGATCATCGTCGCCATCCTCGGTGCCGCCGGTTCGTTCGCAGTGGTCGGGATCATCTCCATTGCCGGTCGTCGTGGTCGCGCACCGAGCCTGACGTTGTCGCGAGCTATCTTCGGGGTGCGCGGCAATATCGGCCCGACGCTGGTCTCGCTGATGTCGCGACTGGGTTGGGAAACCGTCAACACCACAACCGCCGCATTCGTCTTGTTGTCGTTGTGCTCGATTCTGTTCGGCTCGCCGGTGGAAGCCAAAAGCGCGCCGCTGCTGACCCTGGTCTTTATCGCGATATTTGTACTGCTGACGTTGTCGGTGTCCGGCCTCGGTCACGCCACGTTGCTGGTGATCCAGAGATGGGCGACCTACGTGTTCGGTGCGTTGAACATTCTGGTCGGCGGTTTCCTTTGCGCGACCATCGACTGGAGCGCCGTATTCAATGCGACGCCCGCGCCCCTGAGCGCAATGATCATCGGCATCGGCACCATGGCCGCCGGCACCGGGATCGGTTGGGCCAACGCCGGTGCCGACATGTCGCGCTACCAGCACCGCAGCGTCAAGGCCGTGCGTCTGGTGGCGTCGGCGGCGTTCGGTGCGGGGATTCCGCTGGTGCTGCTGATCACCCTCGGTGGTTTGCTGTCGGTGGGCAACAATGATCTGGCCTCGGCCACTGACCCGATCGTCGCGATCCGCGACATGCTGCCGACCTGGATGGCCGTGCCGTACCTGATCACCGCATTCGGCGGGCTGCTGCTGTCGAATAACCTGTCGGTGTATTCCGCCGGTTTGACCACCTTGACCCTCGGCCTGAAGGTCAAGCGCGTGTATGCGGTGGTGCTCGATATCATTGCGATCTTCGCCGGTTCGATCTACTTCATGCTGATAGCCGAGAGTTTTTACGGCCCGTTCATCACCTTCATTTCCTTGCTGGCGGTGCCGATCACGGCGTGGGTCGGGATCTTTGTGGTCGACCTGATTCATCGTCATTACTACAGCCCCAAGGACCTGCTGGACGTCAGCCCGAGCAGCGCCTACTGGTATCGCGGTGGCGTCGAGTGGCGCGCCTTCGGTGCATGGGCGCTGGCGATTGTGCTGGGTTTCAGCTTCACCACCATTGGTACCACTGAACAAGATGTCTGGTTCCGGGGCTTTTTGTCCGACTCCTGGCTGGGCCACAACGGCCTGGGCTGGATAGTGACGTTCCTGGTGGCCGGTGGCATTTACTGGGTACTCGGCGGTGCCAAGGACCGTCGCACTGCGTTGATCGAGCCGGCTCATGCCTAATCTGCTACACACCGGCCAGGTCATGATCGACCTGGTCATGGCCGTGGATAAATTGCCTCAATCGGGCGGTGACGTGCTGGCGCAATCCGCCCGTTTCGAGGCTGGCGGTGGCTTCAATGTGATGGCTGCGGCCCGGCGAAACGGCTTGCCGGTGGTCTACCTCGGTGGCCATGGCAAGGGCCGTTTCGGCGACCTGGCCCGAGAGGCGATGGCGGCTGAAGGCATTCGGATCGGCATCGATCAAAGCACTGAGCGCGACACCGGGCTGTGTGTCGCGCTGACCGAAGCCTCGGCCGAGCGCACGTTCATTTCCAGCATCGGTGCCGAAGGCGAATTGACCGCCGAAGACCTGGCGAGTGTGCCGGCCGAGGCGGGCGATTTTGTCTATGTCAGCGGCTACAGCCTGCTGCATGGCGGCAAGGCTCAGGCGCTGGTGGATTGGGTGCTGGATTTGCCAGACGGGGTCAAGGTGGTGTTCGATCCGGGGCCGTTGGTGGATTCGCCGGACGCGCCGCTGATGAAGGCCTTGTTGCCTCGCATCGATCTGTGGACCAGCAACCGTGTTGAGGCGTTGCGATTTATTGGGGCGAAGGACATTGCCGAGGCGTTGAATGGGCTGGCGGATCATTTGCCGGCGGACGCCTTGATGGTGGTTCGCGATGGGTCGCAGGGGTGCTGGATCAGCCAGCATGGTGACCGTCAGCATGTGCCGGGATTCAAGGTCGTGGCCGTCGACAGCAACGGTGCGGGGGATGCCCATGCCGGAGTGTTGGTTGCGGGGGTGGCGCAAGGTTTGTCGGCGATAGACGCGGCGCGGCGGGCGAACGCGGCAGCTGCTTTGGCCGTCACTCGTTGGGGGCCGGCGACTTCGCCGGGGGCGGTTGAGGTGGATGCGTTGATCCGGGAGACCTACGGCGCCTGATCGACCGCTATCGCGAGCAGGCTCGCTCCCACATTGGATTTATGCCAGCCGCCAATATTGCGGTTCACACGAATCAACTGTGGGAGCGAGCCTGCTCGCGATGAGGCCCTAGAATCCACCCTCAATCCTGACCTTCAACCCGCCCTGCGCAACGCCTCGATCAACTCCTGCTTGCGCATGCTCGAGCGCCCCGGAATCTTCTTCGCCCGGGCTTCTTTCTTCAGGCTGTCTACCGTCTGCGTCTCGCGCGAAGCTGTGCTGTTGCGCGGCTTGCCTTCACGGGTAGCCACTGCACGTCGGGCTGACTCCTTGCGATCTGCAGACTTGGCGCTGGCCGGCTTCTTGCGCCCGGAGCCGCTGGCGCGTTCACCTCCGCCTGACTGCTTGTTCACCGTGGCCCAGGCGCGAGCTTCGGCTTCATCTTTCGACACACCTTTGTGCTCGTAGCTTTCTTCGATGTGTTCGGCCTTGCGTTTTTGCTCGGCGGTGTATTTGTCTTTGCTTCCACGAGGCATGGGATTTCTCCTGGTTGCAGGCGCTGGCGAAGGCTCGGGCCGCGTTCGGACGATCTTTGCTCTTCAAACATTCACAGGCAAAAGATCGCAACCTGTTGCAGCGCCTACTCGGTTAGATATCCAGCTTGCGCGCCGCTTCAACCCCTGCGGCGCTGAGTTTGATCGGCAGGTTCAGCGAGTGCTCGCCGGCTTCATTGCAGATCACATGACCGTGCTGGATCAGCCCGCGTTCCTGCAGAGTCGCGAGGGTGCTGGCCACGACTCTCTCCCCCCGGTAATTGTCCAGCACCTCCTTACCCAAGCCATTCGGGTGGGCGTGCAGCAGGCGGGTCAGGACTTCTTTTTCCAGGTTTTTATCGACGTTCATGGTTACCTCTTGGTTGGGATGGACGAGTGTTGCTCCTCGCTCACATCGGCGAGCCCTTACCCGATATTGGTCCTTCCTGACCTGGATTGGTGCCTGATGAACGACGAGTGGTCCAGGTGATCCTGCTGACGTGACGCCAGATCAACCGACCTACGGTGATCAGCCAGTTCAGCAGGGCGACCGTCAGTAACGTGAGCAACAGTTTCAGCATCCCGTGTTCGACGATGATTCTCCCGGCCAGCAACGGAAAGCCGAACACGCCGACGAAGTAGGACAGGCTGAACAACAGCAAGGACTGCGAGGTGGTGCCGGACGGCGCTTCGTTCGCCGCCAGGCCATTGATCACCGAATACGTCAGCCCATAACCCACCCCGAGCATCATCGCCGCCAGCACGTAGCTGAACCCGTCGTCGACGACAAAACCGAACATCAGGATCGAAACCATCATCAGGCCCGACAACAGGCAGGAGGCACGCAATGGATCGCGTTTGACCACGAACCCGGCAATCAACATTCGGCTGCTGATCGCCGCGCCCATGAAGCCGAAAAAAAACAGCGAATAATCAAGTGAACGGGACGCCGCGTAACTGGTTTGAAAACTCGACAGACCACCGAATACACACCCGCCGAGGCCGACCATGATGATCGGGAACACAGCTCTGGAGGACAATACTTGAGCCGTTGCGCGCCAGGATATTCGTGCGATTGACGCTGATGCCGAGGGCGTCTTTTTGAGCTGGACATCCAGCCGCCAGAACAGCAAGGCACCGATCAGGCTGGCCAGCGCCGCGAGGTAAAACGCTGCCGTCACCGGATACCCGAGAGCACTGGCAGCACGGCCCAACAATGGACCGCTGCCGATCCCGGTCATCATGCTGCCCGACAGCAGCGCAAAGTATTTTGCCCGTTGCGCAGGCGTCACCAGACTCGCGACGATGATCGGCCCGAGCGTGTAGAAAACACCCCAGCCCAACCCTAGCATCAGTCCAAAAAACAGCAGCAGATTGCCAAAGCCTGGCGTCAAGGCAAATCCCAGGCTGGCGAGCACCAGCAAGAGGCTGAACAGTGCAATGGAACGCGCCGCGCCGAGCAGGTCGGACAAGTGACCGGAGACAATCACTGCCGCGAAGGTGCTGAGCATCGCCGCCGAAATCACGCTGCCGGCATCGTGTTCGTTGCCGCCGCGAGAGCCGATCAGCAGCGACAGTAAAAAAGTCGAGCCATAAGACAACGACAACAAATAGCTGGCGAGGCAGAACAGGCTGAACAACCTGCTTGAGACAGGTGGGGCGGCGATAGACATGAGGCGGTTCCTTGACCCGATAGAAGTGAATGTCATCTATCTATCACGCAAGGTACCGATGATAGGTCTGTGGTTACCGATTTCAGGGTTAGTGGAGGCCGGAGTAATGCTTTCAGCAGACGCCGATTTCTTCCTTGAACAGCTCCATGAAACCCTTCAGGCGTTCGTGGCGAATCTGTGCCAGACGTTGACCGGTAGTCGTTTGGAAACCGTCCGCCAGGTGCAGCAGCTTGGTCTGGAAATGATCGAGGCAAAAGCGCTTGTCGTCGTAGTCCCGCTCTTTTGCCTCTGGGTCCAACGGGTCGTACAACGCACTGCCCATGCGCCCGGCGATGTAGAAAGTACGCGCCACGCCGAGCATGCCAAGGGAGTCGAGACGGTCGGCATCCTGGATGATTTTCGCTTCGAGGGTGATGGGCATGATGTTGGCGCTGAAGCTGTGGGCTTCGATGGCGTGGGCGACCGCTGTGATTTTTGCGCGAGGCCAATCCATGGCTACCAGTACTGTCGAAGCTTTCTGTGCCGCCAGTCGTGATGCCTGTGAGCGCAGCGGCGAGTTCTTCTCCACCGCCACGCAATCGTGCAACAGCACGGCGGCCAGCAGCACCTCAAGATCACCGCCTTCTTGCGCATGAAGCGTGCGCACGTTGTGCCACACCCGCTGCAAGTGCGACAGATCATGGGCGCCATCCTCGCCAGGTTCCAGCGCGTGGGGCAGCAGGCTTGAGGCCAGATTGTGCAGAGGCGCAAAAGCGATAGCGGTCATAAAAGTCCTTTAGTGTGGAAACGCTTTTGTGGCGAGGGAGCTTGCTCCCGCTGGGCTGCACAGCAGCCCCACCCCCAGACGACACGGTATTTCAGTTAGATCGGCGTCGCCAGTTTTGCGACTGCTTTGCAGCCGAACGGGAGCAAGCGCCCTCGCCACATTGCTATCAGATGTGACGAGCGCCGCGCGCGGACTTAGTATGGCGTTTTCAACTTTTCACAAGGCACGTTCATGACGATCGAAATCCGCCCGGCAACCCCCAGCGATGCTCCGCAAATCCTCGCGTTCATCACTGAACTGGCCGACTTCGAACGTGCCCGCCACGAAGTCATCGCCAGCGTCGCCGACATCGAGCGCAGCCTGTTCAGCGAAGGCGCCACCGCCCATGGCCTGATCTGCCTGCGAGATGGCCAGCCGATCGGCTTCGCGGTGTTCTTCTTCAGCTATTCCACCTGGTTGGGCAGCAACTGCCTGTACCTCGAAGACCTCTATATCACTCCCGAACAACGGGGCGGCGGCGCCGGTAAAACCTTGCTGCGCCACCTGGCGAAAATCGCCTGCGCCAACGACTGCGGCCGTTTCGAATGGAGCGTGCTGGACTGGAACAAACCGGCGATCGAATTCTACAAATCCCTCGGCGCACAGCCGCAGGAGGAGTGGGTTCGGTATCGGATGGATGGGGCGGTGTTGAGGGAGTTTGCCGAGGGTCGGTAATCGCTGCTGGCAATCTGATATGAATCAGTTGTTCGCACCGCTTTAGTCCGGCATTCTGTGCGCCCTTTGCGCGCTCACGGACGACACCTGCAATGCCTTTGGCACTCTTTCTCCACGCCCGTGGAGCCTTCGCCGCGTCAATGAGTGACCGGCGATGAGCGGACTTCGGGCGACTCTGCGTTTGTATGGCCTGGTGAAAAACCTCGGCTCCACGGACGACCTCCATCGCCAGCCGGTGGACATCCTTTGCACCCTCAACCGCACGGGCGGTAAGGCGATCCGGGCGTTCGTCTCGCGTCTGGACGCCGAGTTGATGACGCGCAGTCGTGGTTTTGAGGAGTACCGCGTCGTACCGCTTCGAACGTTCGATCCAAACCCGTTTATCCAGGAACATCAGGGCTGGCTGACGCTGCACGTCTGCTGTGGCTTCGTTGCCCAGGCGGATCAATCGTTATTGAACGACGGCACGTTGCTGCCCATGGGTTGGTACGTCTATTCCGACATCGGCCAATGGACCGCAGAGCATTACATCGACTTCGGCCCGCAGATGGCCAGCCTGCTGCAGGCGTCCTATGACCGGATCGGGCTGCGGAACTACAACGCCGTGCTCAACGACCTCGACAGCGTCTCGGGTGCGGCTCTGGAATGGCAAGTCGCCGAGGCCTGGCAAACCCTTCACAACGTTTCATCCTCCGACAGCCATGACGATTGCCACGCGCTGTTCGACCCGGTCGATAACCGCTGGCGCTTTGCCGCGACCGACATCGATATCCATCAGCCTCACCCTGAATCTCAGAAGCAAGGAGCTTTGACTTGAGTGGAAAACCCGCTGCGCGCGTCACCGACCCGACCGCATGCCCGTTGCCGGGCCATGGCACCAACCCGATCGCATCCGGCTCCCCGGACGTGTTCTTCGATGGCCTTGCCGCCGCTCGCATGACCGACAAATCCGCCTGCGGCAGCCCGATCACTGGCGCCATCTCCGGCACGGTATTCATCAACGGCCTCAACGCTGCAACGCTCGACAGTACGGGCGGGCATGGCAACGTGGTGGTTGGCGGCTCTGGCACGGTAATTATTGGCCAGAGTGGCGGAGGGGCGGCGTTTAGTGGGTTGCTGCCAATGCCGGTACATTTCACGGACAGGTTGCAAGTGGTCAATGAGGCAACTGGAGAGCCCGTTCCCTATCACCCCTACACCATTCAGCGTGGTGACGGCAGCGAAGAGCATGGCATCACGGATGCGTCCGGGTTTACCCATACCGTCAGTTCGCATTTGGCTGAAACTATTAAATTGTTTGTGGAGTGATTGGAGATGACAGGCGAAAGTACGGCAGCGAAGGAAGAATTGCCGAAAAGACAGGTTTGTGATCATCCACTTACAGACCCGAAAGACACGTCAGTGAAGCAGGTTGCCATTGCGGTAAAGAAAATATTTATCTTTTTTATTGGTGGGGCTGGGGATCAGGAAAGTTACTACTTGAGTGGCCCAAACTGGAACGTCAGTTATGTTCGCGACGACGTATTAGCGGATGCAGATGCTCTGAGCTATCTCTGTAGGTGCCCTGTACGGGCAATGGCCTACAACAAATTTATAACTGATGAAGATTTGGCAAAAAATGTTCTGAGCGAAATTCCTGATACCTCCACAGCGGTTTATATTGTCGGACACAGCTTGGGTGGCTGGAACGGTGCGCATCTCTCCAGTGTGTTGACGGATAAAGGTTACAAAATAAGGATGTTGATTACTCTGGACCCAGTGGGCGAAGGGAAAATTGTCTATGGCATCTCCAATATTTACAGGCTGACTCCTAAACCCAAAGCAGAATTCTGGATCAATGTCCGAGCTGCAAAAATAAAAGACCGGAACGTGTCTGACTTTGTTGCGGATTTTGGTGAGCAATGGGAGATTTCGTCGGGTCCGAATGTAAGTGGCAGGGTAGATGTCAATCATGCCGATGCGAACATTATGTTCGCGAAGCCGTTAGACGGTGGGAAGTCTGCTCGCCAGTTGTTGGCGGAGTCCATACTCAGCTACTTTAAAGAGAAATAGCTATGCGCAGTTTTGTTTTTTGTCTTCTTGTGGTGTTGTGCGCTTCGTGCTCTTCAAATCACGGAAGACCCATCGCGACGCTTTATTACAAGAAGGTGGAAATTGCACCGAGTGGTAACACCTATCTGATAAGTTTTACCAGTGATGTCGAGCTATTGGGGTTATTCAAGTCCAAGATCGGTGAGGGGTTGGTATGTGCGCTAGAAGATGATCTTGACTTTTTCGTCGGGCATTACATAAAACGCTCAGGAAGAGGGGCTGTCGAATTTGTGAAAGACTCTTCAGGTGAGCATTATATTTCAACAATCCTCTTTCGCGAGGCTGGAGAGCTGCAAGGGAAGGAGACTATTCTCACCGATCAAGCACTGCGTGAGATTCTCGATAAGCGAGAGTTCATGGCTTGCACGTTCAGAGTTCATACCACTAGCTATAAAACATACTTCTCAAATGTTATGCGCGTGCCGACAGCAGATCTGTTGAGGGCGGCTACTCAAGAGTAATAGCGAACGGTGAGGCTTCTTGTCAGAAAGCAAGCAGCCTTATTACTCACTTGCTTCCCAGTTACCACTGAGCAAACCATCAACTGCCTGCCTCACGGTGATCTTGAAAACCCCGGCCTTACCTTCATCGAAGGCCGTTTTCCAGTACGTATACCCCTGACTGAAATCCGCAATCTCGGCGGTTTCACCCACACGGTGAGTGAGGCTGCGTTGCAGGGCTTTGGCCTGGAAGGGTGTCTGCATATCCCATAATGTGGGAGTGATATTTATATATTGAGATTTATCTGCGTCCAGGTTTATAGTCCTGCTCACTCACTGCCAAAAAACAAAACAGGTGAAGCGATGCTGGCGCAATTGATCGCGCTCGATTGGGGGACAACCTCATTACGTGCTTACAAACTCGGCTTCGGTGGCCAGGTGCTGGAACAGCGCTCGCTGTCGTCCGGGATCATGCAGCTGCCCAGGACGCCGCGAATCATCGCCGGCCAGGAATGTGCCGACGGTTTTGAATTGGCCTTCGATGAGGCGTGTGGTGACTGGCTCGACGCGCAGCCCGATTTGCCGGTGATTGCTTGCGGCATGGTCGGCAGTGCTCAGGGCTGGCGCGAAGCGGCCTACTGCGACACGCCGGCGAACGTCGCCCATCTCGGAACTTCCCTACAAACAGTTCGCAGTCTTCGCGGTGTCGATGTGCACATCGTGCCGGGCGTGATTCAGCGTTCGCGCTTGCCGAACGTGATGCGCGGCGAGGAAACCCAGGTCCTCGGCGTGTTGCAGAATCTGCCGGGCGGGGCGGGCAACGATCTGTTGATCGGCTTGCCGGGCAGTCATTCGAAATGGGTGGAAGTGGCCGACGGCTGCATCGTGCATTTCGATACTTTCATGACGGGCGAAGTCTTCGCCGTCCTCAGCGAACACAGCATTCTGGGGCGCACTCAGCAGCGCGGCGGGTCTTTCGATGGCGAAGCGTTTGATCGCGGCGTACGGGTGGCTCTGTCGGCGGACGGCGAGATCGGACCGCTGTCGACGTTGTTCAGTGCTCGCAGTCTGGGGCTGACCGGTGAACTGAGCGCCGTCGCGCAGCCGGACTATCTGTCGGGCTTGCTGATTGGTCATGAACTGGCGGCGCTGGCCAACGTTCAGCGGCGCCGGCGTAACAGCGTGCACCTGCCTTCGATCATCCTCATCGGCAACACCCAACTCTGCGCCCGCTACAACCGGGCACTCGACGCTTGCGGCTTTGCCCGGGTGACTCTGGCCGAGCAGGCCACCGAACGCGGGTTGTGGCAGTTGGCGGTCGCCGCCGGACTGATCACGACACCCCCATCCCGTTAAACCTGACTGGAGGTCTGACATGCTCAAGCAAGCATTGGCACAAAACGGACTGATCGCGATCCTGCGTGGCCTGCGTCCGCAAGAAGCGGCAGCCGTCGGCGAAGTCCTGTACACGGCCGGATTTCGCGTCATCGAAGTGCCGCTTAATTCCCCCGAACCGTACGAAAGTATCCGCATCCTGCGCAGTACCTTACCCGCCGATTGCCTGATCGGTGCGGGCACGGTGTTGACGCCGGAACAGGTCGAGCACGTGAAAGCGGCGGGCGGCCAAGTGATCGTCATGCCCCACAGCGATGCCAAGGTGTTGCGCGCGGCGAAAGCGGCGGGGCTGTTCCTGTCGCCGGGCGTGGCGACGCCGACCGAAGCCTTTGCTGCATTGGCCGAAGGGGCGGATGTGCTGAAGATGTTCCCGGCCGAACAGATGGGCCCCGCCGTCGTGAAAGCCTGGCTGGCGGTGTTGCCGGCAGGGACGGTGCTGGTGCCGGTGGGCGGGATTACGCCGGACAACATGCAGGTGTTTGTCGAGGCCGGCGTCAAAGGTTTCGGCCTCGGTTCCGGGTTGTTCAAACCGGGCATGACACCTGAGCAAGTGGCAGTAAACGCCAAGGCGTATGTCGCTGCATGGAATGCATTGCGTTAAGACTTTTTGGCGCTGTGAGCGCTGCATCTAATAAGAGAGGCAATAGATGAAAATCACCAAACTCACTACCTTCATCGTTCCGCCGCGCTGGTGCTTCCTCAAGGTCGAAACCGACGAGGGCGTGACCGGTTGGGGCGAGCCGGTGGTCGAAGGCCGTGCGCACACCGTCGCCGCTGCGGTTGAGGAATTGTCCGACTACCTGATCGGCAAAGACCCACGCAACATCGAAGACATCTGGACCGTGCTTTACCGCGGCGGCTTCTACCGTGGCGGCGCGATCCACATGAGCGCCCTGGCCGGCATCGACCAGGCGTTGTGGGACATCAAGGGCAAGGCTCTGGGGGTGTCGGTCAGCGATCTGTTGGGTGGTCAGGTGCGCGACAAAATTCGCGTTTATTCGTGGATCGGTGGTGATCGTCCAGCGGACACTGCACGTGCCGCGAAAGAAGCGGTCAGCCGTGGTTTCACGGCGGTGAAAATGAACGGCACCGAAGAACTGCAATTTCTCGATTCCTTCGAAAAGGTCGACCTGGCCTTGGCCAACGTCGCCGCCGTACGCGATGCGGTCGGCCCGAATGTCGGCATCGGCGTGGACTTCCATGGTCGGGTGCACAAGCCCATGGCCAAGGTGCTGATGAAGGAACTCGACCCGTACAAACTGATGTTCATCGAAGAGCCGGTGCTCAGCGAAAACTACGAAGCGCTGAAAGAACTGGCACCGCTGACCAGCACCCCGATTGCCCTCGGCGAGCGGTTGTTCTCGCGTTGGGACTTCAAGCGTGTACTCAGCGAAGGCTACGTCGACATCATCCAGCCCGATGCCTCCCACGCAGGTGGCATCACCGAAACCCGCAAGATCGCCAACATGGCCGAAGCCTACGACGTGGCACTGGCGCTGCATTGCCCGTTGGGGCCGATTGCCTTGGCGGCGTGCCTGCAACTGGACGCGGTTTGCTACAACGCGTTCATCCAGGAACAGAGCCTGGGCATTCATTACAACGAGAGCAATGACCTGCTCGATTATGTGAAAGATCCACGGGTATTCGACTACGACAAAGGCTTCGTGAAGATCCCCAACGGCCCGGGCCTGGGCATCGAGATCAACGAGGAATACGTGATCGAACGCGCCGCTGTCGGCCACCGCTGGCGCAACCCGATCTGGCGCCATGCTGACGGCAGCTTTGCCGAGTGGTGAGTTCTCCCTGACCCACCGCAAATCCCTGTGGGAGCCAGCCTGCTGGCGATTTGGTCGGCACTCCCAGCATTCTTGGTGACTGACACAACGCTATCGCCAGCAGGCTGGCTCCCACAGTTTGATCTCCATGGACAGGGAGATTTGCGGCAAACCCGATTTCACATCGACCTCAATAAACATAAGAAGAGGCACCTCTCATGCAACCGCAAACCCTCACCGGGCAGGCGTCGTTGGTGACGCCGAGCCGCAAGCGGTTTTTCATCATGGTCCTGTTGTTCATCACCGTGGTGATCAACTACCTGGACCGCAGCAACCTGTCGATTGCCGCCCCGGCGCTGACCAGCGACCTGGGCATCGATCCGATCCATGTCGGCTTGATCTTTTCCGCGTTCGGCTGGACTTACGCCGCCATGCAGATCCCCGGCGGCTGGCTGGTGGACCGGGTGCCGCCGCGCATCCTGTATAGCGTCGCATTGTTGCTGTGGTCGCTGGCCACGGTGATGCTCGGCTTCGCTGCCAGCTTCATCGCGCTGTTCGTGCTGCGCATGGCCGTCGGTGCCCTGGAAGCACCGGCGTATCCGATCAACAGCCGTGTGGTGACGACCTGGTTTCCTGAGCGCGAACGCGCCACGGCCATTGGTTTCTACACCTCCGGGCAGTTCGTCGGGCTGGCGTTTCTCACGCCGGTACTCGCGTGGTTGCAACACCGATATGGCTGGCACATGGTGTTTGTCAGCACCGGTGCGGTGGGCATCATTTGGGCGGTGATCTGGTACGCAGTGTATCGCGAGCCCCGGGATTTCAAGGGCGCCAACGACGCTGAAATCGAACTGATCCGCGAGGGTGGCGGGCTGGTGGATATCCAGGCCGAGGCCGCCAAGGCCAAGACGAAATTCAGCTGGATCGACCTTGGGATTGTCCTGAGCAAACGCAAGTTGTGGGGCATCTACCTGGGCCAGTTTTGCCTCAATTCGACCTTGTGGTTTTTTCTGACGTGGTTCCCCACCTATCTGGTGAAATATCGCGGCATGGACTTCATCAAGTCTGGCTTGCTGGCGTCGCTACCGTTTCTGGCGGCCTTCGTCGGTGTGCTGTGTTCGGGGTTCTTCTCGGACTTTTTGATCCGTCGCGGCTACACGGTGGGTTTCGCCCGCAAGTTGCCGATCATTGGCGGCCTGCTGATTTCCACCTCGATCATCGGCGCCAATTTCGTTGAATCGACGCCGCTGGTGATTGCCTTCCTCGCGTTGGCCTTTTTCGGCAACGGTCTGGCCTCGATCACCTGGTCGCTGGTGTCGACCCTGGCCCCGGCACGCTTGCTTGGATTGACCGGTGGCGTGTTCAATTTCATCGGCAACCTGGCGGCGATTACCACGCCGATCGTCATCGGTTTTCTCGCCTCCGGTGATTCGTTTGCCCCGGCGATTACCTATATCTCGGTTCTGGCGTTGTTGGGTGCGCTTTCCTACGTGTTGCTGGTGGGCAAGGTCGAGCGTATCAAGTTGTAGTCGCGGCCATCGGGCGACCATAATGCCGCCCGTTCACTCGCTCAACGGTAAAGGCTGGATATGCAGGAAGACGCCCCAAAAATCGCCAAGGACGCCGCGCCGACCGGCACCCAGACACTGCTTCGTGGTTTGGGTGTGGTTCAGGCCGTGGCCAGCGGCGCCCGCGATCTCAAGGAAATCGCCCGGCTGATCGGCACGACGCGCAGCACCACCCATCGTCTGGCCAGTTGCCTGGTGGACGAACGTTATTTGCGGGTGGTGCCGCAAGTCGGTTATCTGCTGGGGCCGAAACTGATCGAGCTGGGTTTCCAGGCACGTGAAGAGCTGCCGCTGGTGACGCTGGCCGGGCCGTATCTGGATGAGTTGTCGGCGTTGACCGGCGACACCATTCACCTGGCGATTCGTGAAGGCGACGAGGTGCTGTACCTGCACAAGAATCCGGGGCGCAACGGTCCGGAGATGCGTTCGCGGGTCGGTCATCGCATGCCATTGGCGCGTACCGGGATCGGTAAGGCGCTGATGCTCGATGACACACAGGAAGAATGGCAACGGCTGTACGAAATCAGCTTGCCGGTGGGTGGGAAAAATCAGTTTTGGCCGCAGCACCCGGAGCAATCCTGGGAGCAGTTTCAGCAGCGCATGATCGAGTACGTGGCCGGCGGTTACGCTTTCGACCTGGAAGACAACGAACCGTCGATTCGCTGCGTGGCGGCGCCGATCCGCGATGCCAGCAAGCGCATCGTCGCCGGCATCAGCATCGCCAGCACCGTGCCGTACATGCCTCTGGAAAAAATGGCCGAGCTGATTCCCCTGATCAAAGGGGTCACGGCCCGGCTGTCGGCGGAGCTTGGCTTGAAGGTTTAAACCTTCAGCGTCGCCATGTCGATCACGAAGCGGTACTTCACGTCACCGGCAATCATGCGGGTGTAAGCCTCGTTGATCTGGCGGATGTCGAGCATTTCGATGTCACAGGTGATGCCGTGCTCGGCGCAGAAATCCAGTACTTCCTGGGTTTCTGCGATGCCGCCGATCAGCGAGCCGGCCAACACGCGACGACCCAATACCAGTTTGGCAGCGTGCACCGGTGGATCGATCGGTTCGATCAAGCCCACCAGAATGTGCACGCCGTCGAAACGCAGCGTATCGAGGTAGGGATTGAGGTCGTGCTGCACCGGAATGGTGTCCAGCAGGAAGTCGAAATGTCCTGCGGCGGCTTTCATCTGTTCTGCGTCGGTGGACACGATCACGTGGTCCGCGCCCTGACGACGGCCTTCTTCAGCCTTGCTCGCCGAACGGGTGAACAACGTCACTTCAGCGCCCATCGCCTTGGCGAACTTGATGCCCATGTGGCCGAGGCCACCCATACCAAGAATCCCGACCTTGTCGCCGGCCTTGACGCCGTAGTGCTTGAGCGGCGAGTAGGTGGTAATGCCGGCGCACAGAATCGGCGCGGCGCTGGCCGGGTCGAGTTTCTCCGGAATACGCACGACAAAGTGCTCGCTGACCACGATGCTGTCGGAGTAACCGCCCATGGTGTTGCTGCCATCGACCCGGTCCGGGGTGGCGTAGGTCATTGTCGGACCTTCCAGGCAGTATTGCTCCAGATCCGCCTGGCAGGCTTCGCAGTGGCGGCACGAGTCGACCATGCAGCCGACGCCGACCAGGTCGCCGACCTTGTGTTTAGTAACGTTCGCACCGATGGCGGTCACTTTGCCTGCGATTTCGTGGCCGGGCATCAGTGGGTAAACAGCAATGCCCCACTCGTTGCGCGCCTGATGGATGTCGGAATGGCAGACGCCGCAGTAGAGAATGTCGATCGCAACGTCGTCGGCACGTGGGCTGCGGCGTTCGAATTTCATCGGGGCGAGGGGAGTGGTGGCTGATTGAGCGGCGTATCCGATGGCGGTGTACATGGTGAACCTCGCAAAAGCAGTGACAGGTGAGGCGAGCCATTCTGGGCGCCGCACGGGTGACCGGCCATGGCGATTCCTCCGGGTGTCATGCCTAATCCTCCGGCATGCACCGTTGATTGGTCGCATTGGCGTTCAGACCTGCGATGATGCTTTCATCCCTTTTTTCGCGATTTTTTTTGAAGAGCTCCTCATGTTGTTGACCCGTCATCTCGATGCCAATGCCACGCTGGTTTCGCTGATTCAGCCTTTGACTAATCGCGACGGTTTCGCTTCCACAGCGTTGCCGGGGGTGCAGGTTCTGCGCGCCAGTTGTGATGTCGCCCGTGGCCCGCAAATCTACGAGCCAAGCCTGGTCATCATCGCCCAAGGCAGCAAGTTGGCGTATTTGGGCCCGCGTACGCTTGAGTACGGGGCCGGGCATTATTTGATTCAGGCGTTGCCGGTGCCCTTCGAATGCGAGACGTTTTCGGCGCCGGATGGCCCGATGCTGGGCGTTTCCATCGCCATTGACCGGGTGATGCTCGGTGAATTGGTATTGGCCATGGGGCTGTCGCCGGGGCGCACTGTTCCCGCGCAGACGCCCGAGTCCATGACCTCGGCGGTGCTCGACGATGCCATGCGCGGTTGTGTGGAACGCTTGTTGCGCTGCCTGCACGATCCGCTGGAATGCCAGATCATGGGCCCGGCGCGTTTGCGTGAATTGTTGTTCGTGGCGTTGCGGGGGCCGCAAGCCGATGTGTTGCGAGCGTTGGTGGAACAACAGGGGCAGTTCGCCCGGATCGCGGCGTCCCTGAGTCATCTGCATGCGCATTACACCGAGCCGCTGAACGTCGAGACCCTGGCCAGTTGCGCGAACATGAGCGCGTCGACGTTTCATGAGCATTTCAAACGCAGCACCTTGTTGTCGCCGGTGCAGTATTTGAAGCGTTTGCGCTTGCTCAGGGCCCAGCAGTTGTTGCTGGGCGAAGGCTTGGGCGTGGCCCAGGTGGCGCATCGGGTGGGGTATCAGAGCACGTCGCAGTTCAGCCGTGAGTACAAGCGTTACTTCGAACGTAATCCCGGGGATGAGCGAGCTGCTTGATGTCTGGCACCGCTTCGCGGTGTTCGCGGGCAAGCCTCGCTCCTACAGGGTTTTGTGGACGACACATCACCGTAGGAGCGAGGCTTGCCCGCGAAGGCGTCCTTGAAGATTACGCCCGCTGTAACTTTCATCGGGCAACAAAAAGGCCCCCATGTCGGGAGCCTTGATGTTCAGCGATTCGACTTACATGTTCGGGTAAGTCGGGCCGCCAGAGCCTTCCGGTGCCACCCAGGTAATGTTCTGCGCAGGGTCCTTGATGTCGCAGGTCTTGCAGTGAACGCAGTTCTGGGCGTTGATCTGGAAGCGCTTCTCGCCGTCTTCTTGGGTGACGACTTCGTACACGCCGGCCGGGCAGTAACGCTGGGCAGGTTCATCGTACATCGGCAGGTTCTTGGCGATTGGAATGCTCGGATCGGTCAGCTTCAAGTGGCAAGGCTGCTCTTCTTCGTGGTTGGTCCCCGAGATGAACACCGAGCTGAGTTTGTCGAAGCTGATCTTGCCGTCCGGTTTCGGGTAGTCGATCTTCTTGCAATCGGCCGCCAGTTTCAGGCACGCGTAATCCGGCTTGGTGTCGTGCAGGGTGAACGGCAGTTTGCCGCCGAAGATGTTCTGATCAAGCCAGTTGAAACCGCCGCCGACGATGGCGCCGAACTTGTGGATCGCCGGGCCGAAGTTGCGGCTGGCGAACAGTTCGTCATAGAGCCAGCTCTTCTTGAAGGCGTCGACATAAGGGGTCAGCTCTTCGGTGCCGTCTTTGTCAGCGAACAGTGCGTCAGCTACCGATTCAGCGGCAAGCATGCCGGACTTCATCGCGGTGTGGCTGCCTTTGATCTTGGCGAAGTTCAGCGTGCCGAGGTCGCAACCGATCAGCGCGCCGCCCTTGAAGACCATTTTCGGCAGCGAGTTCAGGCCACCTTTGGAGATCGCACGCGCGCCGTAGCTGATGCGCTTGCCGCCTTCCAGGTATTGCTTGAGCACCGGGTGATGCTTGAGGCGCTGGAACTCGTCGAACGGCGACAGAAAGGTGTTGCTGTAGGAAAGATCGACAATCAGACCAACGACCACCTGGTTGTTTTCCAGGTGATAGAGGAACGAGCCACCGGTGTTCTCGGTGCCCATGATGTCCAGCGGCCAGCCGGCGGTGTGGACCACCAGGCCTGGCTGGTGCTTGGCCGGGTCGATTTCCCAGATTTCTTTCAGGCCGATGCCGTAATGCTGGGCGTCGGCCTCGCTGTCGAGGTTGAAACGCTTGATCAGTTGCTTGCCGATATGGCCACGGCAACCTTCGGCGAACAGCGTGTACTTGGCACGCAGTTCCATGCCCGGGGTGTACAGGCCTTCTTTCGGATTGCCTTCGCGGTCAACACCCAGGTCGCCGGTGATGATCCCGCGAACCACGCCGTTCTCGTCGAACAGTGCTTCCTGGGCGGCGAAGCCCGGGTAGATTTCCACGCCCAGGTTCTCGGCCTGTTGAGCCAGCCAACGGCACAGGTTGCCCAGGGAGATGATGTAGTTGCCTTCGTTGTGCATGGTCTTGGGCACAAAGAGGTCAGGAATCTTCTGCGCGCTGTCGGCGTTTTTCAGAACGAAGATGTCATCGCGTGTGACTGGCGTATTCAGCGGCGCGCCGAGTTCTTTCCAGTCCGGGAACAATTCGTTCAGGGCGCGTGGTTCGAACACGGCACCGGACAGGATGTGAGCGCCGACTTCGGAGCCTTTTTCGACCACGCAGACGCTGATTTCCTTACCGGCTTCGGCGGCCTTCTGCTTCAAACGGCAGGCGGCGGACAGGCCAGCGGGGCCGGCACCGACGATGACCACGTCGAATTCCATGTATTCGCGTTCCACAGGCTATCTCCTACTCAAGGCTCAACAGTTTTTTTCTAATTGGAGGTTTGGTGTCGCATCCATGAATTCCCCCACAATGCGGGGGAGAGGACAATCGATGAGCCACCTTTCTCTCTAGGGTGGCGCATTATATCTACACCACTCCTAGCGTCCAATACAAACGTTTGTTTGAATTGGCTCAAACCCAGAGAAATCAAAGTCACGCGGCTTATGAACGGCTATTTTGCCGTATTGACCGGAATAGGCGTTCCGGTCAAGATACGGGCGGTTTTGCGCTCGCCGTAGGCTGACTGTTGGTTTCAAGAGCACCTCTAAAGACAGGGCGATGGCAGTATAAGGTGATGCGCAGTGCAGGTCAGGCGCGCAGTTTACACGCCGCGATAATGAATGACTCGTCGGTCACCACTGACGAACGGTTATCAGCCTCGTGAGCAACGTTCACCCGATACACCTGCCAGCGTTTTTAGAGGTGCCCTTGCGCCGATGAGCATCAACCGCCAGGTTCGCCTAGGCGACTTTCTTTTCACCGGAGAGTAACGAGGAATCCATGAAGGTTCTTGTAGCTGTCAAACGCGTTGTGGATTACAACGTCAAGGTTCGTGTCAAGGCGGACAATTCCGGCGTCGACCTCGCTAACGTCAAGATGTCGATGAACCCGTTCTGCGAAATCGCAGTGGAAGAAGCCGTACGTCTGAAAGAGAAAGGCGTTGCGACTGAAATCGTCGTCGTCTCCATCGGCCCGTCCACCGCTCAAGAGCAACTGCGCACTGCGCTGGCTCTGGGTGCCGACCGCGCCATCCTCGTCGAATCCGCTGAAGATCTGACTTCCCTGGCGGTTGCCAAGTTGTTGAAAGCTGTTGTCGACAAGGAACAGCCTCAGCTGGTGATCCTCGGCAAACAAGCCATCGACAGCGACAACAACCAGACTGGCCAGATGCTCGCTGCATTGAGCGGCTACGGTCAGGGCACATTCGCTTCGAAAGTCGAAGTCAGCGGCGATACTGTTGCCGTGACCCGCGAAATCGACGGCGGCGCGCAGACAGTTTCCCTGAAACTGCCGGCCATCGTCACCACCGACCTGCGTTTGAACGAGCCGCGCTATGCGTCTCTGCCAAACATCATGAAAGCCAAGAAGAAGCCTCTCGAAGTGCTGACTCCGGACGCTTTGGGCGTTTCCACCGCCTCCACCAACAAGACCCTGAAAGTCGAAGCGCCGGCTGCACGCAGCGCGGGTATCAAGGTCAAGTCGGTGGCTGAACTGGTCGAGAAACTGAAAAACGAAGCGAAGGTAATCTAAATGACTATCTTGGTTATTGCTGAACACGACAACAAAGTACTGGCTCCGGCCACGCTGAACACTGTGGCTGCTGCTGCCAAGATCGGCGGTGATATCCACGTTCTGGTTGCAGGTCAGGGCGCTGGCGCCGTGGCTGAAGCTGCTGCGAAAATCGCTGGTGTGGCCAAAGTGCTGGTGGCCGATAACGCCGCCTACGCTCATCAACTGCCGGAAAACGTTGCTCCGCTGGTCGCAGAGTTGGGCAAGGCTTACAGCCACATCCTGGCTGCCGCTACTTCGAACGGCAAAAACATCCTGCCGCGCGTTGCCGCTCAGCTGGACGTTGACCAGATCTCCGAGATCATCTCGGTCGAAAGCGCCGACACCTTCAAGCGCCCGATCTACGCCGGTAACGCCATTGCTACCGTACAGTCCAACGCGGCGGTCAAAGTGATCACCGTGCGTGCCACCGGTTTCGACCCGGTTGCAGCTGAAGGTGGTTCGGCTGCCGTTGAAGCGGTTGCGGCTGCTCACGACGCTGGCACTTCGAGCTTCGTTGGCGAAGAACTGGCCAAGTCCGATCGTCCGGAACTGACCGCTGCCAAAATCGTCGTTTCCGGCGGTCGCGGCATGCAGAACGGCGACAACTTCAAACACCTGTACGCCCTGGCCGACAAGCTGGGCGCTGCCGTCGGTGCTTCCCGCGCCGCGGTCGACGCAGGTTTTGTACCCAACGACATGCAGGTCGGTCAGACCGGCAAGATCGTTGCTCCACAGCTGTACATCGCCGTCGGTATTTCCGGCGCGATCCAGCACCTGGCCGGCATGAAAGACTCCAAGGTGATCGTTGCGATCAACAAGGACGAAGAAGCGCCGATCTTCCAGGTGGCCGATTACGGCCTGGTGGCAGACCTGTTCGAAGCCATCCCCGAGTTCGAGAAGCTGGTCTAATCCGGCGGCTTGACTTATAAAGAGCCCGACCTTTTGGTCGGGCTTTTTTTTGTGCTTCTGTAGGAGCTCCTACGGGCGAAAATAATAGGTTGTAGGGAGTGTCCCCATGGATTTTCGCCGCGTGTGTGGCTGGTCATTACTGCTGGGGCTGACGATGTTGCCGGGGCTGTCCGTAGCCGCAGGCAAATGCGAGCGCCTGGTGGTGACCGGCAGCCCGGACGCGCCGCCGTACCTGTGGCAAGACCCGCAAAACCCCAAGTACCTGATAGGCGCCAGCGCCGACCTGTTGCAGCAAGTGGCGGGGGAGTTGGGCATCAAGGTCGAACTGCTTTATGCCGGCAAGCGCTCCCAGGCCCTGGACGAAGTGCGTAGCGGGCGCATGGACATGCTGGCCGACGCGCCATTGACGATCAGTGAGCTGGAAAATCTGGATTACATCCATCCACCGCTGCTGGAAAACGATTATCTGGTCTGGACCCGCAACGACTCGTTACTGGTCTACAACGAAGCGCAGGACCTTCACGGTCATCCCGGTGCCTTGTCGGAAAAGGCTCGAGTAACCCCCTCATTTGGCACTTTCGCCGAGCAGCAATTGACCCTGGTGCGCACGCCCAATCTGACCCAGGCCTTTCAGAAATTGCTGCTGAACGAGGTGGAATTTGTCCTCGCCGGACGCTACTCGGGCATGGCCATGGTGCAAACGCTGGGGATGGCCGATGACTTGATGGCCCACCCACAACCCATCGACAAACCTGGCCTGTATCTCGCCGTTTCCCATAACTCTGCCTGCAACGATCCTTGGTTGCGCGGACAGCTGGCCAAAAAGATGACAGAATTGCCCGCGTCCGGACTGACAGAAGCTGCACTGCTGCGCAATATCGAGCGTTGGAAAGCGCAACTCTCACAACCGCAGCCACAACCTGTCAGTACCCCAAAACAGTAGGGATTCTTAGTGAGTATTCGACCTCTTTTCGCTGCCCTGGCCGTTCTGGCTCTGGCGGGTTGTGCAGCCGATCCGGCGCCGAATGAACAAATACGCCTGACCGAACAGGCACTCGAACAAGCCAAGGCCGTGGGTGCTACCGTCGACGAAGTACCAGAACTGAAGCTGGCTGAAGACAAGTTCAAGCGTGCCAAGGGCAACATGGCCGACCAGTCCTTCAAGAACGCGCGCATGCGGGCCGAGCAGGCCGAGCTGGACGCACGCCTGGCCGAAGCCCGGATTCTGACCCTCAAGAGCGAGGAGCAGTTGAACGTGCTCAATACCCGCATCACTCGCCTGCGCAAGCAACTGGGAGATGCCCAATGAGCCTGAAGACCAAAGCACTCGGCGGCTTGATCCTGGCCGGCTGCGCAAGCCTTTATGGCTGCGCCGGTCAACATAGCGAAGCCGCATTGCAGCAGGCCGGCACTGACTTCCAGAAGGTCAAGGAAGACTCCAACGTGCTGCGCATTGCGCCCAAAGACGTGATTCGTGCCGGCGAGTCCCTGGCCCGCGCCGATCGTCTGTCCAGCTACTGGGGCAGCGGTTCGGACGTTGTGCATTACGCCTACTTGAGCCAGCGCTACAGCGAAATCGCCCGGGAACACACCAATCAAGTGCTCAACGAGGAACGCGCGGCGAAGCTCGAACTCGAGCGTCAGCGCCTGCAATTGGCCCTGCGTGAGTCCAAGTTGCTCAGCGTGCAGCAACAGGGCAAGTGGCTCGAAGAGCAGATCGTGGCGCTGGCGACCACCCAAACCGACCGTGGCCTGGTGATGACCCTGGGCGATGTGCTGTTCGATACCGGTGAAGCAGAGCTGAAAAGCTCGGCAAACCGCGTGGTGCTGAAGATCGTCCAGTTCTTGCAGCTCAATCCCAAACGCGTGGTGCGGATCGAAGGCTATACCGACAGCACTGGCGGTAAACAGGAAAACCTCAAGCTGTCCCGCGACCGTGCGCAATCGGTGGCGGATGTGCTGATGGACCTGGGCATCGACGACAAACGTATCAAAGTCGAAGGCTATGGCGATGAATACCCGGTGGACGTGAATGCTTCCGAGCGCGGGCGTGCGCAGAACCGTCGGGTGGAAATTGTGTTCTCCGACGAAAAAGGCCAGCTCGGCGCCGCCCGCTAAGGGCTGCGTTACTGGAAACCCGGCCTGTCAGCAGTGCCGGGTTTTTTTGTGCCTGCCAATGAGCCAATACTCTTCCTGAAAACAGTACAGTTTTTGCTGACAATGCACTGTACGGTCGACTATTGTGGCAACTGTCCCAGTACACTTCCAAACTGTTCCGGTAATGTTTCACACAAGAATAAAATGCCCGTGAAATCGAGTGCTGCGTCATGACCAATCTCTTGCTCTACCAACGTATTGCTCAGCAACTGGCCGAAGATATCCGCCGCGGTGTTTATCAACCGGGGGAGCGCGTGCCTTCGGTGCGCAAGATGAGCTCGCAGCTCAACGTCAGCCATGCAACGGTGTTGCAGGCCTACGCCAACCTTGAGGATCAGGGGCTGATCCGTGCCCGGCCGCAATCCGGTTACTACGTGCACCAGACGCCAGCGCTCACGGCGCCAACCCCGGACATCGCACGGGTCGAGCGACCTGGCCTCGTCACCCGCAGCAGCATCATTCAGCAAGTCCTGGTCGAATCCCGTCGCGAAGGCGTCTTCCCGTTGGGCGCGGCTGTACCGAGCGTCGATTATCTGCCGGTGCGGGCGCTGCATCAGCAACTGGCTAAAGTCACCCGTTTCCATAGTCCGCGGGCGTTCAGCTACATGTTCAGCCCCGGTTTCGAGCCGTTGCGTCGGCAAGTGGCGATCCGCATGCGCGATGCCGGCGTGGTGGTCGATCCGTCGGAAGTGGTAATCACCCACGGCTGCGTCGATGCGTTGCAGATGTCTCTGCGCGTGTTGACCCAGCCGGGCGATCTGATCGCGGCCGAATCGCCGACCTATTACGGTTTGCTGCAACTGGCCGACCTGCTGGGGCTGAAAGTCATTGAAATTCCCAGCGATCCAGCCACCGGCATGAGCCTCGAAGCCCTGCAGTTGGCGGCCAACCAGTGGTCGATCAAGGCGTTGGTGTTGACCACGCGCCTGAGCAATCCCTTGGGCGGCACCATGCCCGAAGAGCGGCAGAAACAACTGCTGCGCCTGGCCTCGGATTTCGATATCCAGGTGGTCGAAGACGATATTTACGGCGAACTGATGTTCGAGCAGGGTCGCACCAAGTCGCTCAAGGCCTATGACCGGCTGGATCGGGTGATCTATTGCTCCAGTTTCTCCAAAACCCTGTCGCCCGGTGTGCGCATCGGCTGGATGATCGCCGGCAAGTACCAGCAGGAAATCCAGCGCTTGCAGACCTTCAGCACCCATTCGGCCTGCAGCGTCACGCAAATGGGCATCGCGGCCTATCTGGAGAATGGTGGCTACGACCGGCATTTGCGCTACATCCGTCAGGAGTACCGCAAGAACCTCAGCGCTTTTCAGCTGGCGGTCCAGCAGTACTTCCCGGAAGGCACGCAGATGACGCGGCCCACCGGCGGCTTCATTCTGTGGGTGAGCCTGCCGGGGCGGGTCAACACGCAGGAACTGCATGTGCGTGCGTTGCAGCAAGGCATCAGCATTGCGCCGGGGCTGATTTTCAGTAATACCGAGCAGTTCAATCACTGCATTCGCCTGAACTGTGGCATCCCCTGGAACCGCGAGGCCGAGCGTGCATTGATGACGTTGGGGTTGCTGGCGACGCAACTTTGTCAGGAGACGGCGAGCGGTTTTTGAGCGGCTGGGCAGTTCTGAACTGCCCGCTTGTCTTGTCGTCTCCAACAGGCGAGCATATAGCCTTCTGCCGTTCACGCCGTTGGGTCCATGAAGCCGATTTTTCCTGCCGCCGGGTTGTTGATCTGCCTGTTATTGACCTGTCACCCGGAAGGCGTCATGGCGGCTTCCGTTCAGGAAAAACCGACAGCCAGCACCACCGAGAAAAAAACGGCAGCGGTCAAAAAGGCCGCACCGGCCAAAAAGAAGGCTGCGGCGGTCAAAAAACGTTCGCCCATTGCTTCCAAGTCGAAACCGGCCAGTGAAGTCGTGAAAACCAAACTCCCTTCCGCAAATCTCGACTTGAGCTTGCCCAAGGACATGGTCGAAGAACTGAAGCCGGTCGGCACGGTACGGTTGCCCCGACGCGATGCGCTATTGCCACAAATGTTCGGTGAAAAGAGCAGCCCGTTCCAGCTCAACGGACGCCTGCTCAGCAACGAAATGCAGCTGCAACTGCGCAATGAAGAGCGTCGGGAAGTTGAAGGCGCGGCGCTGGAGTTCGAGTTCAAGCAGTAAATCCCTCCCATTCGTGACCCGCGGACCAGACGCTTTGTCGGAGACTGGTCAGTCACGTTCGTTTGAGCGAAAAAACCCGGGCTCAGGTAATTTTAAACAGTCGTTTTAGCCGTTACTCTGTGCCACGTCCCTTTACTCGTCGCGAGGAGCTTGTCGTCATGAGATGCCGTGAAGGCTGTGGCGCCTGTTGCATTGCCCCTTCCATCAGTTCGCCGATTCCCGGAATGCCTAATGGCAAAGCCGCCGGAGAACGTTGCGTACAGCTGTCTACCGATAACCTGTGCAGCATTTTCGGCAAGCCGGAACGTCCTGCGGTGTGCTCGGCATTTGAAGCCGATGTCGAGGTCTGCGGAAGCAGCAGCGACGAAGCGATCAAGTTGCTGGGCTGGTGGGAGCAAATGACGGCCGCGTGATGTGTTCAACGAACGGAACTTCAACAATAAGGAATAAGACTATGGGTTCGCTGCATCGTATGGCTGTGCTGTGTGGTTTGACGGTTTTGCTGGCCTCCACGGCCCAGGCCGAAGAATGGAAAACCGCCAAGGAAGAAGAGGGCATCAAGGTGTCCTTGAGTGAAGTGGCCGGTTCCCAATACAAGGCTTACCGTGGCGTGACCGTCATGAAGACCACCATGGCCAAACTGCGTGCATTGCAGGAAGACGTGCCGGGTGCCTGTGCATGGATTCACGAGTGCAAGACTCAGAAGTTGCTCAAACATGAAGGTAACCAGAGCTGGACCTACACCCAGTTCAATACCCCTTGGCCGGTCACTCCTCGCGACTCCGTATTGCAAGTCACCACTGTTGAAGGCGCCGATGGCAGCCTGACCCGCGAGTTGGAAGGGCAGCCCAAGTACATCCCGGAAGAAAAAGGTTTTGTACGGGTGGCCCAAGTCAAAGGTTTCTGGAAACTCGTGCCTAAGGGCGATCAAGTCGAAGTGACTTATCAGGCCCATACCGAACCCGGAGGCAGCGTGCCGTCGTGGTTGGCCAACAAGTTCGTGGTCGACGCGCCGTTCAATACCCTGAAAGCCCTGAAAGAACGCGCCGAGAAGTAACCGCGTATTCTTTTGATATGGCCTGTTGGGCAGCGCCCCGATTTGATCGGGGCGTTTGCTTTTTTACCAAGGGCGGGGCTTTATTTTGTTTCTGGATATGCGTTGAACGAAATTTTCACAAAGCCTCCAAGACAATTCACCCGCGTCCCAATGAGTCAGCCCGCAACTTTGCACCACGTCTCTTGTCCCACAACGCTACAAGCGACAGTCGGGCCTGCGGGTCAGTAATCAATGGTAATGCCGCGGTTGATCGTGCAACATTTGCGCACCGCGCAAGCCCCGGGGCCGAGGATGGCCAACAGAGGGCGAGACAGCTGATGCCGGTCAGTTAAATGCAATCCATGTGGGAGCGGGTTTGTGGCGAGGGGGCTTGCCCCCGTTGGGCCGCGCAGCGGACCCAAAAATTTGCGAGCGCTGCGCACTCGAACGGGGGCAAGCCCCCTCGCCACATAAGCCCGCTCCCACAGGTTCTGCTCGCTTAACTGATCAGCATCAGGCAAGGCGCCGCTGTATTTTTGAAACTTCAACTTCCAATGGGTCCTAAAACGACATGGCAAACCCGGACGCCCTGAGTCAGCAGCGAGCTTCTAGTCGCCTGCTGCAACCGACCGTCAAATCGCATCTGGCCTACACGCTATTGTGCGCCCTGGTCATGATGGTCATGTTCAGCCTGCTGCGCGTGGCGCTGCTGGTCTACAACAGCTCGATGATCCTCGACACACCGGCCTCGACCTTTCTGGAAGCGTTCGCCAACGGCCTGCGTTTCGACTTGCGCCTGGTGGTTTACCTCAGCATTCCGCTGCTGCTGGCCCTGTTCAGTGCCAGGGCCATGGCCGCCCGCGGGTTCTTCCGGTTGTGGCTGACCGTTGTCTCGAGCATCGCGCTGTTCCTCGGCCTGATGGAGATGGACTTTTACCGCGAGTTCCACCAGCGCCTCAACGGTCTGGTCTTCCAGTACGTGAAAGAAGACCCGAAAACCGTGATGAGCATGCTCTGGTACGGTTTTCCGGTGGTTCGTTACCTGTTGGCCTGGGCCGTGGGGACGTTGATTCTGACCCTTGCGTTCAAGGGCGCCGACCGCGCCACGCGTCCTCGCGGGCCGTTCAGCGGTGGCAGCATTAGTACGCGGCAGGTGGCTCCGTGGTATGCGCGCGGCGTGGTGTTCGTGGTCTGCCTGCTGGTCTGCGTGGTCGCGGCTCGCGGTACGTTGCGTCAAGGCCCGCCGCTGCGTTGGGGTGACGTTTACACCACCGACTCCAACTTCGCCAACCAGTTGGGCCTCAACGGCACGCTGTCGCTGATCGCGGCGGCGAAGAGCCGGATGTCCGAAGATCGCGACAACATCTGGAAAGCCACACTGCCGCAGCCTTTGGCCCAGCAGACCGTGCGCGATATGTTGCTGACCCCAAGCGACAAGCTGGTCGATCCCGAGACCGCCGCGGTGCGCCGCAACTCCACCCCCGATGCCAACAAGACACTGCCGATCAAGAACGTGGTGGTGATCCTGATGGAAAGCTTCGCCGGTCACTCGGTGGGCGCTCTGGGTCGTCCGGGTGAAGTCACGCCGTACTTCGACAAACTGTCGAAAGAAGGCCTGTTGTTCGACCGCTTCTTCTCCAATGGCACCCATACCCATCAGGGTATGTTCGCCACCATGGCCTGCTTCCCGAACCTGCCGGGTTTCGAATACCTGATGCAGACGCCTGAAGGCAGCCACAAACTGTCCGGCCTGCCGCAGTTGCTCAGCGCTCGTGACTACGACGATGTGTATGTCTACAACGGCGATTTTGCCTGGGACAATCAGTCAGGCTTCTTCAGCAACCAGGGCATGACCAATTTCATCGGGCGTAATGACTTCGTCAACCCGGTGTTCTCCGATCCGACCTGGGGCGTGTCCGACCAGGACATGTTCAACCGTGGCCTGGAAGAATTGAAGGCACGCGATGGCAAGGACAAGAAGCCGTTCTATGCCTTGCTGCAAACCCTGTCCAACCACACGCCGTACGCCTTGCCGACGCCATTGCCGGTTGCGCGCGTGACCGATCGCGGCAGCCTCAACGAACACTTGACCGCCATGCGCTATTCCGACTGGGCGTTGGGTCAGTTCTTTGAGAAGGCCCGCAAAGAGCCGTACTTCAAGGAAACTCTGTTCGTGGTCGTCGGCGACCACGGTTTTGGTAATGAACAACAGATCACCGAAATGGACCTGGGCCGCTTCAATGTGCCGATGCTGCTGATCGGTCCGGGTGTCCAGGAAAAATTCGGTCAGGTCGACCACACCGTGGGCACCCAGATCGACATCGTGCCGACCATCATGGGCCGCATCGGTGGCGACGTGATTCAACAATGCTGGGGACGCGACTTGCTGAACCTGCCGGAAGGCGACAAGGGTTTTGGTGTGATCAAGCCATCGGGCAGCGATCAGACGGTCGCATTGCTCACCGCGGATCGCGTGTTGGTACTGCCCAAAGAGATGCCGCCGAAGTTGTATCAATACGAACTGGGCGCTAATCCGAAAGGTGAATTAATCCCGGCGTCGGCTGACGAAGCGGCGCTCAAGCAGAAGCTCGAGTCGTTCATCCAGACGGCCACCAAAAGCCTGATCGACAACACCGCCGGTGTGGTTGACGGCAAGCCAGACTAAGAGTTGGCACAATAAAAAAGAGGTCCTTTCAAGGGCCTCTTTTTTTTGCCTGTTAAACCTCTATATCTTGCCGAGCAGCAGCAGGATCAACAGCACCACCAACACCACGCCGATGATACCGGACGGGCCATAACCCCAACTTCTGGAGTGTGGGAAGACCGGCAGACCACCTATCAGCAACAGGATAAGAATAACGATAAGAATTGTGCCCATGTCTGTTTCCTTGTTGGAAGCGTTGTGGATTTGACTTGGCGTTTTAGCCATCAGCTGGACGTTTTTATTAATCCTAGCTGCTTACAAAATCCGACTCATGGATATGAAGAAAAATTCCAGTTTTTTTTAATGTATTTGGAAAGCACGTTTATTTCTTTTACTGCGTCTCAACGTTGAAACAACCGAACCGCGCCATGATTCATCGTCGGCCATTCAGCACTCTGATGGAGCGTGGGTCGCGCATTATCCTTCGCTACACTCGGAGCATCTTCCCCGGAACAACAAGGCTGTTTGCTATGCAAAATCGCATGATGATCACTGGCGCGGGCTCAGGCCTGGGTCGCGAAATCGCGCTGCGTTGGGCGCGTGAAGGCTGGCAACTGGCCTTGTCGGATGTCAGTGAACCCGGCCTGCAAGAAACCCTGAAGCTGGTTCGCGAAGCCGGCGGTGATGGTTTCATTCAGCGTTGTGATGTGCGTGACTACAGCCAACTAACGGCGTTCGCCCAAGCCTGTGAAGAGAAGTTCGGCGGCATTGACGTCATCGTTAACAACGCCGGCGTGGCCTCGGGCGGGTTCTTCAGTGAATTGTCGCTGGAAGACTGGGACTGGCAGATCGCGATCAATCTGATGGGCGTGGTCAAGGGCTGCAAGGCCTTCCTGCCGCTGCTGGAGAAAAGCAAAGGCAAGATCATCAACATCGCCTCGATGGCGGCACTGATGCAAGGTCCGGCCATGAGCAACTACAACGTGGCCAAGGCAGGTGTGGTGGCTTTGTCCGAAAGTCTGTTGATCGAACTGGCTCACGAGGAAGTCAGCGTGCATGTCGTTTGCCCGTCGTTCTTCCAGACCAACTTGCTGGACTCCTTCCGCGGCCCGACCCCGGCCATGAAAGCCCAGGTCGGCAAATTGCTGGAAAGTTCGCCGATCACCGCTGCCGACATTGCCGACTACATCTATCAGCAGGTCGCCGCCGGCGTATTCCTGATTCTGCCTCACGAACAGGGCCGCATGGCCTGGGCGATCAAACAAAAAGACCCGCAAGTGCTCTACAACGAAATGACCGTGATGGCCGACAAAATGCGCGCAAAGGCCAAACAATCCGCAGGCTGAACTTGCCCGTGCGCAAGACCGTCGTTAGGGTGGCCGCAACCGGCCATCCTCACGAGACATCTGCATGCTCAATTACCTGTGGTTTTTCCTCGCCGCGCTGTTCGAAATCGCTGGCTGCTTCGCCTTCTGGATGTGGTTGCGCCAGGGTAGAAGCGCTTGGTGGATCATCCCGGCGTTGCTCAGCCTGATCTTGTTCGCGGTGTTGCTGACCCGGGTCGAAGCGAGCTATGCCGGCCGCGCCTATGCGGCCTACGGTGGCATCTACATCATTGCGTCGATCGGCTGGCTGGCGGTGGTCGAGCGGATTCGTCCGCTGGGCTCGGACTGGATTGGCGTGGCGCTGTGTGTGATCGGGGCGAGCGTCATCCTGTTCGGCCCGCGTTTTTCCGCTTCCTGAAGGATCGGTCCTGCATTCAAACCGGTTTGTCGGATATGTCCTTCAGGGTTAGGCATCCTGTGCCGTAGGGCGAGACTGTTTTGCTGCTGTTGCATTGAAGACCCGCTACGCGCCGGGCATCTTCAAGGGCCGGTAACCCTGAAGGATGAATGCCATGCTTGTACTTAGTCGCGTTGTGGGCGAGTTGATATCCATTGGTGACGACATTTCCGTGCGGGTTCTCGCCGTCAACGGAAGCAGCGTGCGCTTCGGTGTTGAAGCGCCGCAGCAGGTCAACGTACATCGCGCCGAAGTTTATGAGCGCATCCAGATCAAACAGGCCAAAGCCAAAGCCCGTTAAGAACCTCAGTCGAACAGGTGCTTGGGCACGTCGTGCTTGAGCATCAACTGGCATTGCTCGCTTTCCGGATCGAAGACGATCAGCGCCTGGCCCTTGGTCAATGCCTGACGAACACGCAAGACGCGGGTTTCCAGCGGTGTGTCATCGCCGTTGTCCGTGCCGTCGCGGGTCACGAAATCCTCGATCAGACGGGTCAGGGTATCGACTTCAAGTTGGTCGTGGGGGATCAGCATAAGGCACCTCGGCTAAACAATGGCGCGATGCTACGGCGAATGGGCGGTGGCGGCTAGCCTGGGGCTGATGTGGCGCCTGATCTGCCGCCTTCGCGAGCAAGCCC
>NZ_AKJK01000085.1 GCF_000282375.1 Pseudomonas sp. GM50 | reverse complement strand
TGCAGGAGCGAGGCTTGCCCGCGAAGGCTTTCTCACATTCAACGTGGATGTTGCCTGACACACCGCCATCGCGAGCAGGCTCGCTCCCACAATTGAATCGCGTGCATCTGCAAGGGATTGGTTGGCTGTCAGGCCGCCTTCGCGGGCAAGCCTCGCTCCTACAGGTGAATCGTGAGCACGTTCGCTTCCACAATGAATCTGCGGACACAAAAAAACCCGGCGCCATCACTGACACCGGGTTCTTTAAACAAGAAGCAAACCGTTACTCGGCAAGCACCTGACCAATCGTCGGGTCCTTGAACAAGCGGGTTAACGCATCACTCAACACATCACTGACCAGCTTGGTATTGGTTTCCTGATTCGGCGCCATGCCAAAACGCTGGTCCAGCGACGCACCGTAGCGACCGCTGTAACGACGGTTGGCATTCTGCACATCCGAACGGAACGTCGCGCCAATCGTTGCCTCAGTCACATACAGGCCTTCCTTGGGCGACTGATACTTAAGCTCAGCCAGGGTCACCGTCAATTGCGGTGCATTCAGCGCATTGGCCGTCGGGGTAAAGCCCAGCAAGCGCACGGCCGCTTCAGCCTGAGCCTGCAGCTTCGGCAAAATCTGCGCGCCCTGCACGGTGATCGCACTGGTCTCCGGGTACAGACCACCACGAGTCCCCAACGTTGGCGACGGACGACCGTCCACCACACGCACCACCACCGGCTGACCACGGCCGACCGGCGCCAGCTGAGCCGTCAGCTTGGGCTCCGGGTTCAGTTGTTGCGGGCTGTGGGCGCAGCCGACGAGGGTCAAACTGGTCACAGTGATCAAACCGAACAACAGGCGTTGCAACATGCTCTTCTCTCCAGAATCAGGCACAAACAGACCCGCAGTATAGCGGTGCGCCACTGCGGCGAACTAGCTTCGCACAACGATTACTAAAATCTCTGACAAACCCGTCGCAGCGCGGTTCCTGTCACACATCTGTCACCGACCTTACACATGCACGTCATCGCTCACTGGCAACCTTCACAGTAGTCACCCCACAAGGTACTTTGCCATGCGTTTTCTCATCTCAATGTTCGCGCCACGCCCACTGCATCGCTGCTTTGCCCTGCTCGACCGCGATGGTCGCTGCCAGGCGTTCAAACAGTGCAGCCTGCAGCCCATGGGTGATGGCTGGGTCGAAATCGAAGAAATCCGCCTCAACTGGCTGCACCATCCCCTGCCCGCCAGCGCCCGTGTCAGCCAGCGCCAGCCACGTGCGCGTGCGCAACAACTGTTGACCACCTGACCGGACGCCTAATAAAAGTCATTAAACACGACCATTTCCCTGCGTTTCTTAGATACAATCTCCCCCCGATTATAAGGACGTCTCCTGATCGGGCCTCGCAGCATCGTCAATGCCTCGGTATTGACACCCCCGCACCGCCCACAGAGAGCCGCCCACACAGATCGAGTGAAGCTGGCGCGCTTGCTGTTCCCTAAGCAAAAACACCACTTTTCGCGAATCTGCAGAGCTGTCATTACGCTCGGTTACTGAGCTGTTTGCCCGTTTTGCCTGTCATGTACCCCATGGCGGCAATCCATCCGGGCACAGTGCCAGGCTGGGACAGCCCTTTTTTGAGGTTCACGTCTTCAAAAGAGCGTGAAAAAAACGGGTTTTCACAACTTCACAAGAGTGTGGCGAGCAAATGAATAGTTTTGCGTCTGAACATGCACCATTAGCGTCTACAACAGCCCAACGACACAGGACCGAGTATTCCTCGAACACCGGAGCCTGAAGCCTGTCCGCTACGGATTTGGTTGCACAAACGGATGTCTCGACCATAAGTCGAATTGCCAGCCGCGTGCCGAAATGAGTTCATGTGACTCTTGAGGCCAAGCCGCATGCATCCGTCGAAGTTGCGAAAAATTGCGAAGATTCGGACATGGCGATCCTGGCCATGGATACCTGGGGCATCACTGACATCGCCCCGGAACGCCTGGCAGCTATGCCGACAATTTGGTGCTGCAGATTTTGGAGACGCGTTAAATGGCGCATAACGAAGCAGTCGACGTAGTACTGGTTGGGGCCGGCATCATGAGTGCCACCCTTGCTGTACTGCTCAAAGAGCTCGACCCCGCGATCAAGCTGGAAGTCGTCGAGCTGATGGATTCCGGTGCCGCGGAGAGTTCCAATCCGTGGAACAACGCCGGTACCGGTCACGCCGGGCTGTGTGAGCTGAACTACACGCCACAAGCCGCCGACGGCACCGTCGACATCAAGAAAGCCGTGCACATCAACACCCAGTTCGAGGTGTCGAAGCAGTTCTGGTCCTACCTGACCAGGAAAGGCACGTTCGGCTCGTGCAAGTCGTTCATCAGCCCGGTGCCGCACCTGAGCTTCGTGCAGGGCGACGACGGCGTCTCCTTCCTCAAGGAACGTTTCAAGACGCTGAGCAAGCACCACGCCTTCTCGGACATGGAATACACCGAAGACAAGGCCAAAATGGCCGAGTGGATGCCGTTGATGATGCCGGGCCGCGCGCCTGACGAAGTCCTCGCCGCCACCCGCGTGATGAACGGCACCGACGTCAACTTCGGCGCCCTGACCAATCAACTGCTCACGCACCTGACCAGCGCACCCGATGCCCAGGTCAAGTACTGCAAGCGTGTGACTGGCCTGAAGCGTAACAACGGTGGCTGGACTGTCAGCATCAAGGACGTCAATACCGGCAACAGCCGTGAAGTCGACGCCAAGTTCGTGTTCCTCGGCGCTGGCGGTGCGGCACTGCCGCTGCTGCAAGCCTCGGGCATCGAAGAAAGCAAAGGCTTCGGCGGCTTCCCGATCAGCGGCCAGTGGCTGCGTTGCGACAATCCGGAAGTGGTCAAGCACCACCAGGCCAAGGTCTACAGCCAGGCCGCCGTGGGTTCGCCACCGATGTCCGTGCCGCACCTGGACACTCGCGTGGTCGACGGCAAGAAGTCCCTGCTGTTCGGACCTTACGCCGGCTTCACCACCAAGTTCCTCAAGCACGGCTCCTTCATGGACCTGCCGATGTCGGTTCGCGCCGGCAACATCGGCCCGATGCTGGCCGTGGCCAAAAACAACATGGACCTGACCAAGTACCTGGTCAGCGAAGTGATGCAGTCGATGGAACAGCGCCTGGAATCCCTGCGTCGTTTCTACCCTGAAGCGAAAGCCGAAGACTGGCGCCTGGAAGTGGCCGGTCAACGGGTGCAGATCATCAAGAAAGACCCGAAGAAAGGCGGCGTCCTGCAGTTCGGTACCGAACTGGTCGCGGCCAAGGACGGTTCCCTTGCGGCCCTGCTCGGCGCCTCGCCAGGCGCTTCGGTGACTGTTTCGATCATGCTTGAGCTGATCGAAAAATGCTTCCCGAACAAAGCGTCCGGTGAATGGGCTGCCAAACTGGCGGAAATCTTCCCGGCTCGGGAAAAGGTTCTGGAAACCGACGCTGCGCTGTATCGCAAGATCAATGCGCACAACAACGTCGCGCTGGAACTGGTTGAAGCCAGTAACGAGACCGAAAGCTATGCTTGATTCGGCCGCATAAAAAACGCCCCGTCCTCATTGAGGGCGGGGCGTTTTTTTGTGCGGTGAAACAATCATTGTGGCGAGGGGATTTATCCCCGTTCGGCTGCGAAGCAGTCGCCAACCGATTCAACAGACTGGTCACAAAGTTCGGGGCCGCTTCGCAGCCCAACGGGGATAAATCCCCTCGCCACAGGTATAGGATTCCTCCCAGAAAGGATCAGCCGCGAGCCTTGTCGATCAACTCGATGTACTCAGCCGCATTACGCTGATCCTTGATCAGGGCGACGAAGTCATTGCCGTGCTCATCCTTGCCATTCAGGTCATGGCCGGCTTCAACAAAGAACGTCAGAAAACGCTCGAAGTCATCGATACGCAGGCCACGGTACGCCTTGATCAGTTTGTGCAGCGACGGTGAAGTGGCATCGACCGGCTCAAAATCGAGGAACAGCTTGATCTGCTCATCGCCGATCTCGTCACCAATCACTTGCTTCTTATCTTTACGCATTGCCGACTCCAGCTCGCAGACATTTCACGGGGCGGGCAGTTTACCCCTGCCATGGCATGGGGCTCAACGCGGACGAACGCTACCTGTGTGCAGATCGGCCCAGATATGGCCGTTGGCGTAGCTGAGGAACTGGCAATACACCGTGTCGTTACGCAACAAGTCGATCACCACCCGGTACTGGGCCATTGGGTAGAAGAGCGTCAGGGTCTTGCGATTTTCGTCGTAGATAGGCTTTTTCAGGCTTTTGCTTTCGCCATCGAAGTTGACCAGCACCTGGCTGATGGTCGCGCCCTTGTTCAAGGATTTGCCCTTGAGGCGGATCAGCAATGGTGATGTGACCGGGATCGGCTGTTGGTTGGACTGACGCTGGCTGCCGATCACCACCGAATACTCGGTGACCTGCAACAGTTGCTGCTGCTCGGGCTCAGCGTCACGCAGGGTCAGGTCGTCCGGGGGCAAAAACTGTGCGTGCATCGGCGACGGGGCGGCTGCCAGGGGCAGGCTGAGGGTCAGCAACAGGGCGGCGCAGCTGCGGATCAAAAGGCTCATGACAGGCTCCGGGGGCGGGGCCGAGCACTCTAGCATGGGTGCAAGAAAGTAGACCTGTGAACACGATCCATTGTGGGAGCGAGCCTGCTCGCGATAGCGTCGACACATCCAACATAACGTTGTCAGACAGACCGCTATCGCGAGCAGGCTCGCTCCCACAGGGGGATATGTGGCCGGACTTACATGCCTTTAACAGCAAAAATCCCGTTGGCGTTACGCCAGTAGCCTTTGTAGTCCATGCCGTAACCGAAGATGTAGCGGTCGATGCACGGCAGGCCGACGAAATCGGCTTTCAGGTCCGGGCGAGCCTTGCGGTCGTGGTCCTTGTCGATCAGCACGGCGGTGTGCACGGCGCGGGCGCCAGCGTGTTTGCAGAAGTCGATGATCGCGCCCAGGGTGTGACCTTCATCGAGGATGTCGTCGATGATCAGCACGTCACGGTCAATGAACGAAACTTCCGGCTTGGCTTTCCAGAACAGGTCGCCGCCGCTGGTTTCGTTGCGATAACGGGTAGCGTGCAGGTAAGACGCTTCCAGCGGAAAGCTCAGATGGGTCAGCAGCTTGCCGGAAAAAATCAGCCCGCCGTTCATCACACAGAACACCACCGGATTGCTTTCAGCCAGCTGTTCGTTGATTTGCGCACCGACGCGGGCGATGGCCGCCTCGACTTCAGCTTCGGTGTACAGGCAGTCAGCCTCTCGCATGATTTGACGGATATGCTCGAGATCAGCGGACATGGCGCTCTCCAAGGGGTTTTAGGGGGAGGGACGGATTCGGAAAAGCGGGCAAAGGTACGCATCAAGCGAGGCCAGATCAAGCGTTTGTGGACTAACGTTCTGTATGTCTATAGGACAACACCCTCGGATAGATTAATCTAGGCCGGTTTTTTTGCCCGCCGCCGGAGCCTTTCCCCATGCCCATCCTTGAGATCCGCCATCCGCTGATCCGTCATAAACTTGGCCTTATGCGCCGCGCCGACATTAGCACGAAGAATTTCCGTGAGCTCGCTCAGGAAGTCGGTGCCCTGCTGACCTATGAAGCCACCAAAGACCTGCCGCTGGAAAGCTACGACATCGAAGGCTGGTGCGGCACGGTGTCGGTCGAGAAAATCGCCGGCAAGAAAATTACCGTGGTGCCGATCCTGCGTGCCGGTATCGGCATGCTCGAAGGCGTGCTCAGCCTGATCCCGGGCGCCAAAGTCAGCGCCGTGGGCGTGGCCCGCAATGAACAAACCCTGCAGGCCCACACCTACCTGGAAAAACTGGTGCCGGAAATCGACGAACGCCTGGCGATGATTATCGACCCGATGCTCGCCACCGGCAGTTCCATGGTCGCCACCATTGATTTGCTGAAAAAGGCAGGCTGCAAAGACATCCGCGCAATGGTGCTGGTAGCCGCTCCTGAAGGCATCGCCGCTGTAGGCAAAGCTCACCCGGACGTGATGATCTACACCGCCTCCATTGACGAAAAACTCAACGAACACGGTTACATCATCCCAGGCTTGGGCGATGCCGGTGACAAGATCTTCGGTACCAAGCAGAAGGACGCTTGAGCATGCAGCAAGAGTTCAACGATCCGCTCTGGCGCACGGTGCTGTCGGGTGCACAGATGCTGTTCGTGGCCTTTGGCGCGCTGGTGTTGATGCCGTTGATCACCGGCCTCGACCCGAACGTTGCGCTGTTCACCGCAGGTTTGGGGACGATTCTGTTCCAGATCGTCACCGGGCGTCAGGTGCCGGTTTTCCTCGCTTCGAGCTTTGCCTTCATCACGCCGATCATTCTCGCCAAGGGCCAGTTTGGCCTGGCGGCGACCATGGGTGGGGTGATGGCGGCCGGTTTCGTCTACACCTTCCTCGGTCTTGCCGTGAAGATCAAAGGCACCGGGTTCATAGACCGTTTGCTGCCACCGGTGGTGATTGGCCCGGTAATCATCTCCATCGGCCTGGCCATGGCGCCAATCGCCGCCAACATGGCGATGGGCAAGGCTGGCGACGGCACTGAACTGATTCCTTACCAGACAGCGATGTTGATCTCGATGCCGGCGCTGCTGACCACTCTGATTGTCGCGGTGTTCGGCAAAGGCATTTTCCGCCTGGTGCCGATCATCTCCGGCGTATTGGTGGGTTTCGCGATGGCGTTCTATTTCGGCGTGGTCGACACCGCGAAGATTGCTGCTGCACCGTGGTTTGCGATTCCACAGTTCACGGCGCCGGAATTCAACTGGCAGGCGATCCTGTTCATCGTTCCGGTAGCCCTGGCCCCGGCCATCGAGCACATCGGTGGCGTGATTGCCGTGGGTAGCGTGACTGGTCGTGATTATTTGAAGAAGCCCGGCCTGCACCGCACGTTACTCGGCGATGGCATTGCCACCACCGCGGCCGGTCTGTTCGGCGGCCCGCCCAACACCACCTATGCCGAAGTGACTGGCGCGGTGATGCTGACCAAAAACTACAACCCGAAAATCATGACCTGGGCGGCAATCTTTGCTATCAGCCTGGCGTTCATCGGCAAGTTCGGCGCCCTGCTGCAAAGCATCCCGGTGCCGGTGATGGGCGGGATTCTCTGCCTGTTGTTCGGTTCGATTGCCGCGGTGGGGATGAACACCATGATTCGCCACAAGATCGATCTGGGCGAAGCACGCAATCTGGTGATTGTCTCGGTGACGCTGGTGTTCGGGATTGGCGGCGTACTGGTCGGCACCGGTACCGGCCCGGATGATTTCGGCCTCAAAGGCATCGCGCTGTGCGCGGTGGTGGCGATTGCGCTGAACCTGTTGCTGCCGGGCCATGACAGCTGGAAACACAAAAAGGCGGATGAGCCGTTGTTGTAAACCAGCCTCAAGAATGCCTTCGCGGGCAAGCCTCGCTCCTACAAGGTCCGCGCAATACCTGTAGGAGCGAGGCTTGCCCGCGAAGCTTTTAAAGGGCCAACGGCGCCCGTTCACACAATGCGTTCAACGCCTTCGCCCACTGCGGATCATCGTTGAGGCACGGCACCAGCACCAACTCCTCCCCTCCCGCTTCGCGGAACTGCTCCTTCCCGCGATCACCAATCTCTTCCAGGGTTTCGATGCAATCGGCGACGAACGCCGGGCACATCACCAGGACTTTCTTCACGCCGCTTTTGGCCAACTCATCGAGGCGCGCTTCGGTGTAGGGTTCGATCCACTTGGCCCGGCCCAAACGCGACTGGAACGACACCGACCATTTGCCATCCGGCAGGCCCATGCGCTTGGCAAACTCTGCCGCGGTGCGCAGGCACTGACCGCGATAACAGGTCGCAACCACTTCCGGCGGCGCCCCCGCGCAGCAATCGCCGCCACCTTCGAAGCTGTGACCTGGATTGAGCTTCTTCAGGTGCCGTTCCGGCAAACCATGAAAGCTCAGCAGCAGATGATCGTAATCCTGCTGCAAATATGGCGTAGCGCTGGCCACCAGGGCATCGAGGTATTCCGGCTGATCATAGAACGGCTGGAGAATCGAGAACTGCACGTCGAGTTTCTTCTCCCGCACCACCCGTTTGGCTTCTTCGATCACCGTGGTCACGGTGCTGTCGGCGAATTGCGGATAGAGCGGCGCCAGGGTGATTTTTTTGTGCCCCTGAGCCGCCAGACGAACCAGCGTCGACTCAATGGATGGCTCGCCGTAGCGCATCGCCAGCTCCACCGGCCCGTGGCTCCATTGCGCGGTCATGGCCCGTTGCAGACGACGGCTGAGCACCACCAATGGCGAGCCGTCCGCCCACCAGATCGACGCATAAGCGTGAGCCGATTGTTCCGGGCGCTTGATCAGAATCAACGACACCAGCAAACGCCGCACCGGCCATGGCAGGTCGATCACATACGGGTCCATCAGAAATTGATTGAGGTAGCTGCGCACATCCGCCACCGAGGTGGAAGCGGGTGAACCCAGGTTGACCAGAAGCAACGCGTGATCGGTCATGCAACGTCCTATTTCTAAAGGCGGCTGGACAGATCGTCCAACGCCGCGCGCAAATCAGTGAACTGGAATGTGAAACCCGCTTCCAGCAAGCGAGCCGGCATGGCCTTCTGGCCACCCAGCAGCAACAATGACAACTCGCCCAGGCCCACCTTCAACACGAGGGTTGGCATCGGCATGAACGCCGGACGATGCAACACGCTACCCAACGTTTGGGCGAATTCGCGATTGCGTACCGGCTTGGGCGCGCAGGCATTATATGGACCACTGGCCTCATTGCGGTGCAGAAGAAAATCAATCAGGGCGATTTGATCCTTGATATGAATCCACGGCATCCACTGCCGACCATTGCCGATCGGCCCACCCAGCCCCAGTTTGAACGGCAACAACAGCCGCGACAAAAAGCCGCCCTCGGCGGACAGCACCAACCCGGTACGAATGAGGATCACGCGAATGCCCAAGGCTTCGGCGCGTTGCGCGGTTTCCTCCCAGGCGACGCACAACTGGCTGGCGAAATCATCAATGACCGGTGGAGATTGTTCAGTCAACTCCCGCTCACCACCGTCGCCGTACCAACCGATCGCGGAGCCAGAAATCAATACCGGCGGTTTCTGCTCGCGGCTTTCGAGCCAGGCCAGCAGGGTTTCGGTCAGGGTGATCCGGCTGCTCCACAACAACGCCTTGCGTTTGTGCGTCCAGAGCCGATCGGCAATCGGTGCGCCCGCGAGGTTGATAATTGCATCCACCGGTTCTTGACCCAGGTCCTCAAGTCGTGCGATTCCACGTACCTGAGTGCCACAGACTTTGGCGACTTTTGCAGGCGTGCGACTCCAGACCGTCAGGCGATGTCCCTGGCTCAACCAGTGTTGGCAGAGTTGACGTCCTATCAAACCAGTACCGCCGGTCAGCAATATGTGCATGACATCTTCCTCGCGTGGCGTTTTACCCTGATCACTAGTCTATTTTTATAAGCAGGGATCTTTGGTATTGGGCAGGCTCTGTGCTTAACAATAGGCCAAGCTGTCAGAACGAGGACGCTAAAAGTTATACCAAAAAACAATATTGTACAGGTTTGAACCACGGCGTAGTCTGTACAGAAAGGTAAACGAGGCCCCTATGACTGTACCTATCGCAATCATCGGCACCGGCATCGCCGGACTCTCAGCCGCCCAGGCCCTGACGGAGGCCGGGCATGTCGTTCAACTTTTCGATAAAAGCCGCGGCAGTGGCGGACGCATGTCGAGCAAGCGCAGCGATGCGGGTGCTCTGGACATGGGCGCGCAATATTTCACTGCCCGCGACCGTCGCTTCGTCACCGAAGTCCAGCGCTGGCAAGCCAACGGCTGGGTCGCCGTATGGACGCCGCAGCTCTATACCTTTCACGGCGGCCAGCTCAGACCTTCGCCGGATGAACAGACACGCTGGGTCGGCACGCCACGCATGAGCGCGATCACGCGCGGCCTGCTCGGTGATCTGGAAGTGCATTTCGCTTGCCGCATCACCGAGGTCTATCGCGGTGAAGAACACTGGCACCTGCAAGACGCCGAGGGTTTCACTCACGGCCCGTTCAGCCATGTCGTTATCGCCACGCCAGCCCCTCAGGCGACCGCGCTGCTGGCGGCCGCGCCGAAACTCGCCGGGGCCGCTGCCGGGGTAAAAATGGAACCCACCTGGGCCGTCGCCCTGGCGTTCGACACGCCACTGGAAACCGCCATCGAAGGTTGCTTCGTGCAGGACAGCCCCCTCGACTGGCTGGCGCGCAACCGCAGCAAACCGGGACGCGACACCACCCTCGACACCTGGGTGCTGCATGCCACCAGTGCCTGGAGCCGGCAGCATATCGACCTGCCCAAGGAAGCGGTGATCGAGCAATTGCACGGGGCCTTTGCCGAACTGCTGCACGACGCCATGCCTGCTCCGACCTTCAGCCTCGCTCACCGCTGGCTGTACGCCCGGCCGGCCAGCAGCCATGAATGGGGTGCCCTGGCCGATGCCGATCTGGGCCTGTATGTGTGCGGCGACTGGTGCCTGTCTGGCCGTGTCGAAGGTGCCTGGCTCAGTGGTCAGGAAGCAGCCCGCCGGCTGCATGAACACCTGCAGTGAATTGAATCAAGTCCAGCCCATCGCTGCTGTCGACATGGGCAGCAGCCCTGCAAAAACCTATACAAAAAAATTGACTTGTACACCCTTGGATCTATGCTGAAGGGCATGTTGTACAGAAACATAACTCTGTACAGGTTCAGATTCGAGGTGCTCCGATGCCTGCACAGTCAGCCACCCATACGAAAATCGCCATCAGCGGCCGCATCTTTTCTGACTATGCGCTGCATCCCGATTTCCCGGTGGAAGAAGAAGGCCGGCTCAACGATCCGGTGCTACGGGAAAACTTCCTCACCCGCGTGCTTGCCTACAGCGACTGGCAGCAATTGCTGCAAGCAGGCCTGACCCGACGCGGTCTCACGGATTTTCACTCGCGCTACAAATACCTGTTGATGGCCCACAACCCGGTGCAATACAAAACCCTGGGCAACTTGCTGGGCAACATGGGTCAGTCCGCTCTCGAAGAGCTCGGCCCGCGCTATTTCAGCGAGCTGATGGAGGCCCTGAAAAAATGCGCTACTCGCCGCACCCACACCAACGTCCTGCAACACCTCAGTGGCTATCTCAAACGAGCTATCAGCGCTGAAGACAAACAGCAAGTGCAGCATGTCATCGGCCAGTATCGCCAGGGCATCGTGCCGCTGGTGGTGCCATTGACGCTGCTCAAACACTATTTTCGCCAACACCCGGATCCATACATTGCGCAACAGGTTTACCTGCAACCGCCTCCAGAAAACCTCAGCCTGCGAAACGCAATTCAATGAAAAATCCCCCGGACACCAGCGCCAGCGAAGACCTTGGCAGCGACTTCAAGAAGGCCCTGGACGCTGGCTGGCTACCCATTCGTGAAGTGGCCCGGCAAACCGGGGTCAATGCCGTCACCTTACGCGCCTGGGAACGGCGCTACGGTCTGATCGTGCCCCAGCGTACGCCCAAGGGGCATCGGCTGTTCTGTGCCGAACACGTTCAACGGATCCTGACGATTCTCACCTGGCTCAATCGCGGCGTGGCTGTCAGCCAGGTCAAACAACTGCTCGACACGCCTCATGGGCTTACCGACCCCATCGGGAACGATTGGCTGGTGCTGCGTCAGACACTGCTGCAAGCGGTCACTCAGCTGGCCGAACGCACCCTCGATGACACGGTGAATCAGGCGATGGCGCTGTATCCGCCACGCACCTTGTGTGAAAAATTGTTGATGCCATTGCTGGCGGAACTGGAACAACGCTGGCAAGGCCAGTTCGGCGCGCAGATGGAGCGGGTGTTTGTTTATTCCTGGTTGCGCAGCAAATTCGGCGCGAGGATCTACCATAACAACCGTCAGTTGCGCACCGCGCCGCTGCTGCTGATCAATCACTCGGACCTGCCGCTGGAGCCTCATCTGTGGCTCACGGCCTGGCTGATCAGCAGCGTCGATTGCCCGGTGGAAGTCTTTGACTGGCCGCTCCCCGCTGGCGAACTTGCGCTGGCGGTCGAGCATCTGCAAGCCCGCGGCGTACTGCTGTATTCCAGCAAAGCCATGAATCTTGCGCATCTGACGAAACTTTTGAATGGCGTCAGTTGCCCAAAAATGATTGCCGGACCAACGGTGTGTATCCACCACACCGAGTTAGCCGCAAAAACCACTGCCATTGCTGATTTGTCCCTGGCCGAAGACCCTTTGTCGGCCCATCAGGGCCTGATTCAGCGTGGGCTCATTTAATGACGCTTTTTTAATGGATCGTGCGGATACCACCATGCAATTGATCTGGCTGCGCAGCGACTTGCGTCTACACGACAACACCGCCCTCTCGGCCGCCGCAGCCCGCGGCCCGAGTGTGGCGGTGTATTTGCTGAGTCCGCAGCAATGGCTGGCGCATGACGACGCCTCGTGCAAAGTGGATTTCTGGCTGCGCAACCTCAGCGAGTTACGCCATGCGCTGGGCGCCCTGAACATCCCGCTGCTGATTCGCAAGGCGTCCCGCTGGGATGAGGCACCGAAGGTCTTGCTCGAGTTGTGCCAGCAATTGAAGATCGACGCAGTGCACGTCAACGAGGAATACGGCATTCATGAAACCCGTCGTGATGCCGCGGTGGCCCAAGCCCTGAAAGCCCAAGGCATCGACTTTTACCGCTACCTCGATCAACTGCTGTTCAAGCCTGGCACCGTGCTGACCAGAACCGGCACCTATTTCCAGGTCTTCAGCCAGTTCCGCAAGGTCTGCTACGAACGCTTGCACGCATCATTACCGAGATTGGTTACCGCCCCCGCCATCCAGGCTCCGCTGGGTATCGCCAGTGACGAACCGCCCTCTCGTGTCGAGGGTTTCGACACGCCCAGCGACAGTTTGCGTGCTCTCTGGCCGGCCGGCGAAGCCGAGGCCCGACGCCGCCTCGAGACCTTTACCGACGCACAGATCGACTATTACCACAGCGAGCGCGACTTCCCGGCAAAACCCGGCACCAGCCAGCTCTCGGCCTATATCACCGCTGGGGTCATCTCCCCTCGTCAGTGTCTGCACGCCGCGTTGCAAAGCAATCAGGGGGAGTTCGAAAGCGGCAAGGTCGGTGCCGTCACCTGGATCAACGAGTTGTTGTGGCGCGAATTCTACAAACACATCCTGGTGGGCTACCCACGGGTCTCCCGGCACCGCGCCTTTCGCCCGGAAACCGAAGCGTTGGCCTGGCGTGACGCCCCGGAAGACCTCAAGGCCTGGCAACAAGGCCGTACCGGCCTGCCGATCATTGATGCCGCCATGCGCCAATTGCTGGAAACCGGCTGGATGCACAACCGTTTGCGCATGGTCGTGGCAATGTTCCTGAGCAAAAACCTGCTGATCGACTGGCGTGAAGGCGAGCGTTTCTTCATGCGGCATCTGATTGACGGCGATCTGGCGGCGAACAACGGTGGCTGGCAGTGGAGTTCGTCCACCGGTACCGATTCGGCGCCCTACTTCCGGATTTTCAACCCACTGAGCCAGTCGGAAAAATTCGACGCCGAAGGCGTTTTCATCAAGCATTGGTTACCGCAGATCAATGGAATGAACAAAAAAGACCTGCACAATCGCGCGAGACTCGACGGATTATTCGGCGTGACGGATTATCCATCGCCGATCGTCAACCTGAGCACTTCCCGCGAACGGGCCCTGGCCGCGTTCAAGAACCTGCCATCCCGACAGGGTTTATCACCCCCGGAATTAATTTGATGCCGTCGCATTGCGTTATAAATACGGTGCTGAGCCGGGAAATTATCTGCTTAAAAAGGGAATTGGGATGAGTCTTACACCTCCAAGGCGATACTGGTTGACCGGCGCCAGCAATGGCATTGGTGCCGCTTTGGCCGAAGAAATACTGAAAACCGGTGCCCACCTGGCTGTCAGCTCCCGCTTATTGGCACCATTGAAAGCCCTGTCTCAGCGTTACCCCGGACAAGTGCTGGTGGTCGCGGGTGATTTGACCAACGGCCAACAGGTGCGCGAAATCGGCGAGCAGATTGCCAAGGAATGGGGTTCTCTGGATACCATGATCCTCAACGCAGGCACCTGCGAATACGTCGACCCCAGTCAGTTCGACTCGTCAATCATCGAGCACATCGTGCGTACCAACCTGCTCGCCAGCAGCTATTGCATCGAAGCCGCCCGGCCCTTGCTCCAGGCGGGCACTGCGCCGCATCTGGTGGGCATGGCCAGCTCGGTGACCTATCTGCCCCTGCCACGAGCTGAAGATGGCGATTCAAAGCCCGGGTTGCGCCACCTTTTCGAGTCCTTGCGCATCGACGTGGCGCCGGAAAACATCGAAATGACCGTGGCCAGTCCAGGGGTTATCAATACTCCTCTGAACGACGACCTCTCGTTACACCTCGACTGGTCGGCAGACAAAGCTGCGCGATACCTATTCGACATGCTCAAGCACCGTCCACCGGAGCTCCCCTTACCGGAACTGCTCATGCCTGTCCTTTGGCCTCTGCCACAAAAGTCTGGCCAGACGGGACTGGAAATCGGCAAGCGCATGGAGCGAAACAATCCGCCCTTCGACGATCTGCCGTGAAGCCTGAGCGTCCGTCAGGCCTTTCACACAGCGTGGGCCCACTGCCTTACACTGCGTGCCATGAAAACCATTCCCCACACGCAAATCGCCGAGCCTGCGGTCACCTGTTCGACCTGCGCAGCCTGCTGCTGTCAGCTTGAAGTCATGTTGATCACCGACACCGGCGTGCCCGAGCGCTTTATCGATACCGACGATTGGGGCGGGGAAGTCATGCTGCGACTGGATGACGGCTGGTGCGCCGCGCTGGATCGCAACAGCATGATGTGTACCATCTACGAAAAACGTCCGCTGATCTGCCGGGAGTTCGAAATGGGCGCACCGGAATGCATCACCGAACGCCAGGGGATTGCGACGGCGTATCGGTGAAAGGGGCGATTTTAGAGATAGGTCTGCAGGTCTGACGTCTTCGCGGGCAAGCCTCGCTCCTACAGGGCAAGATGGTCTCTGTAGGAGCGAGGCTTGCCCGCGAAGCTTTTGACGTTACAACGGCATCGTGTAATGCAGCGAATAACTCTCTACACCATCGTTCGGGCTGCTGATCCCGGCATTGGAATAGTGCGTGGCGCGAATCCCGACTTCATGTCCGCCGGTAAAGCGCAGACCAAACCCGAAACGGTCTTCAAACTGAAAGGCTCCGCCAAGTTTATTGTCTTCGACCTCGGTGTTGGCAAACACCGCGATGCCGATACCCGCTTCAACGTAGGGTTTGATGGTCTGACCGGCAAACTCGTACACCAGCACCGGCGAGAACGACAAACTGTGATTGCTCGACGTTTCATCGCCATCCCAATAGGTGTAAGCACCGCTCCAGTAGCCGGTCAAGCGACCGATATCACTCTGCAACCAGCTCTTGTCCCAATCGAATTGCATGCCCAATCGGTAAGTCATGGTCGAATCGCTGGTCTGGCCGACCCCGAATTCCACCCCTGCTGCCTGCGCGGTAAAACTGTGCCCCATCAATGCGGTCGCAATCGCGGCCAAGCAGAATAGTCGCTTCATTAGAAACATCCTTTTCCGAACAATTTCGTATGGTTTTTATGCTGCCCAACAGACAAAGCTATAGAAGTTGAAGCTTGATCAGAAGTTCAGCTCAATTATTCGTGTCATCTCTTTTTTTATCTACAAGTCGAAGCTTTGCACAACACCCGTCGAATGCCATAAAACCGGCAAGATATTTCTGAAATGTTCCGTATCCGCGCTCGACCAGAACCGGGTAGCGCGAGCAGGTCCCTCGGCCAGCAACTCACGCTCGGCCAACAATCGTTGAAGCTGCCGTGCCACAGCGGCACCGGTATCGATCAAGCTGATGTTCTGGGGGATCATCTGCTTAAGCAGCGGCTTCAGAAAGGGATAATGCGTGCAGCCAAGAATGATCGTGTCTGCACCGGCAGCCAGCAGCGGATCGACATACCCCTGCAGCAACTGACGCAATGCCTCGCTGTGCAAATCGCCATTTTCAATCAGCTCCACCAGCCCTGGGCATGGCTGAGTGATGACTCGCACATCGGCGGCGAAACGGTCGAGCAAGGCGGCGAACTTGGCACTCTGTAAAGTGCCGGTGGTGGCGAGTACGCCAACTACACCGCTGCGCGTCGCCGCGGCAGCCGGTTTGACCGCGGGCTCCATGCCGACAATGGGCCACTCGGGGAAATCGCGCCGCAAGTCCGCAACACCCGCGACGGTCGCGGTGTTGCAAGCGAGCACCAGCGCCTTGGCGCCCTGCTGCTGAAAGAACTGCGCCATGACACTGCAACGCTGACTGATGAATGCCGGTGATTTCTCACCGTAGGGAATATTCCCGCAATCGCCAAGGTACAAAAGAGACTCGTTGGGCAGCAACTGCTGGATCTCGGCCAGCACGGAAAGTCCACCGACGCCGGAATCGAATACAGCAATCGGCGCTTCACGCATGGCTTGACCCGCAGACACTGCAACCCGGATCACGCTTGACCCGCAATTCACGGAAGCGCGTACCCAAGGCATCGATCAATAACAGGCGCCCCACCAGCGGTTCGCCGAACCCCACCAGCAACTTCAGCGCTTCGAGGGCTTGCAAGCTACCGACCAGCCCCACCAGCGGACCCAGTACACCGGCCTCGCTGCAGGTCAGCTCGGCTTCGCTGCCATGCCCGTATAAACAGTGGTAGCAAGGGCTTTCCGGACGACGGGAGTCGAAGACCGACAATTGCCCTTCCAGCCGAATCGCCGCACCGCTGACCAGCGGTTTGCGCGCAGCCACACACGCGGCGTTGACCGCTTCGCGGGTGGAAAAATTATCGGAACAGTCCAGCACCAGATCCACCGCCGCCACTGCCGCCGCCAAAGAATCTTCATCCAGGGCGGTGCGATGGGCAATCAGCTGAATCTCGGGATTGATCGCGGTCAGACGCCGGATCGCCGAATCGACCTTGCTCAGGCCGACACTGTCGGTGTCGTGAACGATCTGACGTTGCAGATTGGTCAGGTCAACCGTGTCGAAGTCCGCCAGATGCAACTCACCGATACCGGCCGCAGCCAGGTACAGCGCCACCGGCGAGCCAAGACCGCCGAGACCGACAATCAGCACACGGCTTTCCTTGAGCCGTAGCTGGCCGTCGATGTCGACGTGTTGCAGCAGAATCTGCCGGCTATAGCGCAATAATTCCTGATCATTCAGCACGGCAAGCGCCCCAGACTGATGCGTTCGTGACCGCCCAGATCGGTGCGGCTATGGACTTCTTCAAAGCCGCGGGTCAGCAGCAAATCGCGCACGGCCTCGGCTTGATCGTAACCGTGTTCGAGCATCAACCAGCCACCTGCCTCAAGATGATCCGGTGCCTGATCGACGATCAGACGCAAATCGTCGAGCCCATCGACGCCGGCCACCAGGGCACTGGTTGGTTCGAAGCGCACGTCGCCCTCCGCCAGATGCGGATCGGTCGAAGCGATGTAGGGCGGATTGCTGATGATCAATTGAAAGCGTTGACCTTCCAAAGCGCTGAACCAATGACTACTCAGCACCGTGGCGTTGTTCAGGTGCAGCCGCTGGCGATTGCGCTCGGCGAGGGCTACGGCTTCCAGCACGCGATCCACGGCGGTGACTTTCCAGGCCGGACGTTCGCTGGCCAGGGCCAGGGCGATGGCGCCACTGCCGGTGCCCAAATCAAGCACCAAGGCCTGTGTGGCCGGCAACAGTTCCAGCGCGGTTTCTACCAGCAATTCGGTGTCGGGACGCGGAATCAGCGTGTGAGGCGCGACTTCCAGGTCGAGCTTCCAGAAGCCCTGCTGCCCCAGAATGTAAGCCACCGGCTCACCGCTACGGCGGCGCTGCAGGTACTCGGCAAACTTCAGGGCTGCTTCGCTCGGGACGATACGTTCAGGCCAGGTGTGCAGAAAACTGCGGGACTTGCCCAAGGCAGCCGCCAGCAGCAATTCGGCATCCAGACGCGCGGTGGGCGAGTCGGGCAAATCAGCGGCGCGCAACAAACTGGCAATGATCGTCATTTACTCACCTATCGCTGCCAATTGGTCGGCCTGGTACTCGGCCAGCAGCGGTTCGATCACCGCATCCACGCCACCGGCAAGAATTTCGTCGAGCGAATACAGCGTCAGGTTGACCCGGTGGTCGGTGACCCGGCCCTGGGCAAAGTTGTAGGTGCGAATACGCTCGGAGCGGTCACCGGAACCCACCAGCAATTTACGCTCGCTGGCGATGGCATTGGCCGCTGCGCTGGTCTGCTGGTCGTTAAGCTTGGCCGACAGCCAGGACATCGCCCGGGCGCGGTTTTTGTGCTGGGAACGTTCTTCCTGGCACTCAACGACAATACCGGACGGCAAGTGCGTGATACGAATCGCCGAGTCGGTCTTGTTGACGTGCTGACCACCGGCACCGGAGGAGCGATAGGTATCGACCCGCAGATCCGCCGGATTGATCTCGATCGCTTCCTGCTCGTCCGGCTCGGGCAACACGGCCACGGTGCAAGCCGAAGTGTGGATGCGGCCCTGGGATTCAGTGGCCGGAACCCGTTGTACGCGGTGCGCGCCGGATTCGAACTTCAACTTGCCGTAAACGTTCTCTCCTTCGACCCGCGCAATGACTTCTTTATAGCCGCCGTGCTCACCTTCGTTCTCCGAGAGAATCTCTACCCGCCAGCCACGCCGCTCGGCGTAACGCGAATACATGCGGAACAGGTCGCCGGAGAAAATCGCTGCTTCGTCACCGCCGGTGCCGGCACGGATTTCGAGGAACACGTTGCGCCCGTCGTTGGGATCTTTGGGCAGCAGCATGCGTTGCAGTCGGGCTTCGATTTCGATCAGTTGCTCTTTGGCTTCGCGGACTTCTTCCACGGCCATTTCGCGCATGTCCGGATCGCTGTCCTTGAGCAGCGCCTGAGCCCCTTCGAGATCGCCCTGCACTTTAAGCAGCTGTTTATAGGTGCCAACGATCGGCTCGACTTCCGCGTATTCCTTGGAATAGGTGCGGAACTTGTTTTGATCGGAAATGACCTCGCCATCGCCAAGCAGGGCGGTCAATTCCTCGAAACGGTCCTGGAGGATGTCCAGCTTATTGAGCAGTGACGCTTTCATTGCGGTTTTTTATCCGAAAAGCTATCCGATGAGCCCTCACCGAGGGCAAAGAGTTCCTGGGCCATGGCCAGCGCATCGAGGCGGCCTTCGGCAGAGAGCTTTTTCAACTGCACGCTCGGTGCGTGCAAGAGTTTGTTGGTCAGGCCGCGAGCCAGTTGCACCAGCACGTCTTCAGCGCTGCTGCCATTGGCCAGCATGCGCTGGGCTTTCTGCAATTCTTCGTCTCGCATGCGCTCGCTTTGTTGACGGTAGGCCTTGAGCACATCCACCGCCGCCAGTTCGCGCAGGCGAACCATGAAATCTTCGGCACCGACCGACACCATCTCTTCAGCGGCCTGGGCAGCGCCCTGACGGCTCTTGAGGTTTTCGGCAACCACTTCGTGGAGATCGTCGACGCTATACAGGTAAACGTCGTCCAACTCGCCGACTTCCGGTTCGATATCCCGAGGAACGGCGATATCCACCATGAAAATCGGCTTGTGCTTGCGCAATTTCAAGGCACTTTCCACCGCGCCTTTACCGAGAATCGGCAACTGGCTGGCGGTGGAACTGATGACGATGTCGCTGCGCACCAGTTCTGCCGGGATATCCGAGAGCAGCACTGCGTGGGCGCCGAACTGTTCGGCCAGAATGCTCGCGCGCTCCAGGGTGCGGTTGGCGACCACGATTCGCTTCACCCCCAGCTCATGCAGATGGCGGGCGACCAGGGTGATGGTCTCGCCGGCGCCGATCAGCAAAGCCTGGCTGCGTTGCAAATCACTGAAAATCTGTTTCGCCAGGCTGACCGCGGCAAACGCCACGGACACCGGGTTTTCGCCGATGGCGGTGTCGGTTCGCACCTGTTTGGCCGCATTGAATGTGGCCTGGAACAGCCGCCCGAGCAACGGACCGATGGTGCCGGCCTCGCGAGCGACAGCGTAGGCCGATTTCATCTGACCGAGAATCTGCGGTTCACCCAACACCAGTGAATCTAGCCCGGAAGCAACCCGCATCATGTGACGAACTGCCGCATCATCTTCATGCACATAAGCGCTCGCGCGCAGCTCATCGAGGCTCAAATGATGATAATCGGCCAGCCAGCGCAACACGATGTCAGCCGAAAGGTGATCCTGTTCTATATACAGTTCACTGCGATTGCAGGTGGAGAGGATCGCAGCTTCGCGGCTGTCGGTGAGTCGGCAGAGCTGCTGCAAGGCCTCAACCAGCTGCTCAGGGGTAAAGGCCACGCGCTCGCGGACGTCTACTGAAGCAGTCTTGTGGTTAATACCGAGTGCAAGGAAGGCCATTCAAGGTCGCTGATGGTGACGTGAAGCCGACAATTGTCCTACTTCGACAGAGCCAGAACAACCACTCGATCTCTATCGCTCCTGCAAGAACCGCCAAAGGCTGCGATCCGTTCTCGTTTACAAGGGCGCCGGGCCTGTGGGGATTGCCCGCGCGGGTAAATTGGCCGGGCGGTTATGTTTGGCCGAAGGCTTGTGTCATGATGATCCGACCGCAGGTTAGTCGTCCTTTTCCTATATGAATAGATCTTCCGCGTTGCTCCTCGCTTTTGTCTTCCTCAGCGGCTGCCAGGCCTTGGCACCCGTTTCGTCGGACGGTACGCCGCCGGTTGAAGACAGCACTCCGGTTCCTGAAAAGCCCAAGGTTTACAGCTCGTTCAGCGAAGAAACCGTCTTCAGCCTGTTGAGCGCCGAACTGGCTGGCCAGCGCAATCGTTACGACATTGCCCTGGACAACTACGTGACCCAGGCCATCAATACCCAGGATCCGGGGGTCTCCGAGCGGGCATTTCGCATTGCCGAGTATCTGGGTGCCGATCAGGCTGCCCTCGACACCGCACTGGTCTGGGCCAAAAACGCCCCGGACGATCTCGAGGCGCAACGGGCGGCTGCCGTGCAACTCGCCCGCGCAGGGCGTTATGACGACTCCATGGTCTATATGGAGAAAGTCCTGCAAGGCAAAGGCGACACGCATTTCGACTTCCTCGCCCTGTCCGCGGCCGATACCGACCAGGACACGCGCAACGGCCTGATGAAAGGTTTTGACCGCTTGCTGCAGCGTCATCCGCACAACAACCAGCTGATTTTCGGCAAGGCCTTGCTGATGCAACAGGACGGCGATGCCAAAGGTGCCCTGACCCTGCTCGAAGACAACCCGCCGGACGAGGGCGAAATAGCGCCGATCCTGCTGCGCGCGCGCCTGCTTCAAGGGCTCAACCGTGGCGATGAAGCCCTGCCGCTGCTGCAAAAAAGCATCAAGAAATACCCGGACGACAAACGCCTGCGCCTGACCTATGCGCGCATGCTGGTTGAACAGGACCGCATGGAAGATGCCAAGGCCGAGTTCTCGAGCCTGGTGCAGCAATACCCCGAAGACGACGAACTGCGTTATTCCCTGGCCTTGGTCTGTCTGGAAGCCAAGGCGTGGAACGAGGCCAAAGGTTACCTGGAAGATTTGATCGCTCGGGAAAGCCATGTCGACTCGGCACACCTGAACCTGGGGCGCATTGCTGAAGAGCGTAACGACCCGCAGGGCGCATTGATCGAGTACGCCCAGGTCGGCGCGGGCAACGATTACCTGCCGGCGCAATTGCGTCAGGCCGATATTCTGATGAGCAATGGCAAGACCGCCGAAGCCCAAAGCCGCCTGGCAGCCGAGCGCGGCGAGCAACCCGATTACGCGATCCAGCTGTATCTGATCGAAGCTGAAACCTTGTCCGCCAACAAACAGGGCGACAAGGCCTGGAAAGTCTTGCAGCAAGCCCTGCAGCAATACCCGGACGATCTGAACCTGCTGTATACCCGGGCCATGCTGGCAGAAAAACGCAATGACCTGGCGCAGATGGAAAAAGATCTGCGATTGATCATCAAGCGCGACCCGAACAATGCGATGGCGTTGAACGCCCTCGGCTACACCCTGTCCGACCGCACCACACGCTACGCCGAAGCCAAGACCTTGATCGAACAGGCGCACCAGATCAACCCGGAAGACCCGGCAGTCCTCGACAGCCTCGGATGGGTCAACTTCCGCCTGGGTAACCTCGATGAAGCCGAGCGGTATCTGCGCCAGGCACTGGAACGCTTCCCCGACCAAGAAGTCGCCGCGCACCTGGGCGAAGTCCTGTGGGTCAACGGCAAACAACGCGAAGCCAAGCAAATCTGGAGCAAGTTCCTCAAGGAACAGCCCGACAGCCCTACCCTGCGCGGCACCATCAAGCGCCTGACCGGATCAGAGACTCTTTAAGATTATGTTTTTGCGCCACCTCGTTATTTTCAGCTTCATCGCCCTGCTCGCCGGTTGCGCGGGCTTCGGCGCCCGTGAATCGGTCCAGGGTCAAGGCAACACGGCCCAATGGCGCGAGCACAAACAGCAACTGACCGGCCTCGACGGCTGGCAGATCAACGGCAAAATCGGTATCCGCGCGCCAAAAGATTCGGGCAGCGGCACGTTGTTCTGGCTGCAACGCCAGGATTACTACGACATCCGTCTCTCCGGCCCGCTGGGTCGTGGCGCGGCCCGCTTGACCGGCCGCCCGGGCAAAGTCTCGCTGGAAGTGGCCAATCAGGGTCGCTATGACGCGCAGACCCCGGAAGCCCTGGTTGAAGAACAGCTGGGTTGGAAATTGCCGGTATCCCATCTGGCATGGTGGGTTCGCGGGCTCCCGGCCCCGGACAGCAAAAGTCGCCTGACCCTCGACGTCGACAGCCGCCTGGCCAATCTCGAACAGGATGGCTGGCAGGTCGAGTATCTGAGTTATGCCGAGCAAAACGGCTACTGGCTGCCCGAGCGGATCAAACTGCACGGCACCGACCTTGATGTCACGCTGGTGATCAAGGAATGGCAACCACGCAAACTGGGGCAGTGAACATGACTGCGCCACGCCTGAAATTGCCCTCGCCCGCCAAGCTCAACCTGATGCTGCACATCCTCGGTCGTCGTGAAGATGGCTACCACGAGTTGCAGACGATTTTTCAGTTCCTCGATTACGGCGATGAAATCACCTTCGCCGTTCGCGACGATGGCGTGATTCGGTTGCACACCGAATTCGCCGACGTCCCTCACGACAGCAACCTGATCGTCAAAGCCGCCAAAAAACTTCAGGAACAATCCGGTTGTTCACTGGGTGTCGACATCTGGATCGAAAAAATCCTGCCCATGGGCGGTGGAATCGGTGGCGGCAGCTCGAATGCGGCGACCACATTGCTGGGCCTCAATCATCTTTGGCAACTGGGTTGGGATGAGGACCGGCTGGCCGCGCTGGGCCTTACGCTAGGCGCCGACGTCCCGGTTTTCGTGCGTGGCCATGCGGCTTTCGCCGAGGGTGTGGGGGAGAAACTCACCCCTGTAGAGCCCGAAGAACCGTGGTATCTCGTGCTCGTGCCGCAAGTATCTGTAAGTACAGCAGAAATTTTTTCAGATCCACTGTTGACACGTAACACTCCTCCCATTAAAGTGCGCCCCGTTCCCAAGGGAAACAGTCGAAATGACTGCTTGCCGGTGGTAGCAAGGCGTTATCCAGATGTACGTAACGCATTGAATTTGTTAGGTAAATTTACCGAAGCAAAACTCACCGGAACTGGAAGTTGTGTGTTTGGGGGCTTCCCAAGCAAAGCTGAAGCTGATAAAGTCTCGGCCCTTCTGACAGAGACCCTTACAGGGTTTGTAGCAAAAGGAAGCAACATTTCGATGTTGCATCGCAAGCTGCAAAGTCTGCTCTAAAGGAATCGATTACTGGGTAATCGTTGCAACAGATACAGGGGCGTCGCCAAGCGGTAAGGCAGCAGGTTTTGATCCTGCCATGCGTTGGTTCGAATCCAGCCGCCCCTGCCATTTTCTATACTCATCCAGGTTACCCTCAGCCTCTAGGTACTGCGCGTGTCCAAGATGATGGTCTTTACGGGGAACGCTAACCCCGATCTGGCTCGGCGTGTTGTACGTCAGCTGCATATCCCTCTCGGTGACATCTCTGTCGGTAAGTTCTCCGACGGCGAAATTACTGCCGAGATCAATGAAAACGTTCGCGGTAAAGACGTTTTCATTATTCAGCCGACTTGCGCTCCGACCAACGATAACCTGATGGAACTGGTAGTGATGGCTGATGCCTTCCGCCGCTCCTCGGCTACTCGTATCACTGCTGTTATTCCTTACTTTGGTTATGCCCGTCAGGATCGCCGTCCGCGTTCCGCACGTGTGGCTATCAGCGCGAAAGTCGTTGCTGACATGCTTACTGTAGTCGGCATCGACCGTGTTCTCACGGTTGATCTGCATGCTGACCAGATTCAGGGCTTCTTCGATATTCCGGTAGATAACATCTACGGCTCCCCGGTACTGGTGGATGACATTGAAGATCAGCGCTTCGAAAACCTGATGATCGTGTCCCCGGACATTGGTGGCGTCGTGCGTGCACGGGCTGTTGCCAAATCCCTGGGCGTGGACCTCGGGATCATCGACAAACGCCGTGAGAAAGCCAATCACTCTGAAGTGATGCATATCATCGGTGATGTCGAAGGGCGTACCTGTATTCTGGTCGATGACATGGTCGATACCGCCGGCACTCTGTGCCACGCGGCCAAGGCCTTGAAAGAGCATGGCGCTGCCAAGGTTTTCGCCTACTGCACGCACCCTGTGCTGTCGGGTCGGGCGATCGAAAACATTGAAAATTCCGTGCTGGACGAGCTGGTGGTAACAAATACCATCCCGCTGTCCGCTGCAGCACAAGCCTGTGCGCGTATCCGTCAACTGGATATCGCACCGGTAGTTGCCGAGGCGGTCCGCCGCATCAGCAATGAAGAATCGATCAGTGCGATGTTCCGTTAAGGGCCCTGCCCTTTTCATTACATCTCGTTGACGAAAAGCGCCCCGCCCCGGCATTCCTGTCGGGGCGGGGCTTTTTTGCCCATATCGCCTTTTAAGCGCTGGTCGCAAACGCTGGGGCGAATGTGGTTATTTTGGAGATACAACATGAACGATTTTACTCTGAATGCTGAAGTGCGTTCCGACCTGGGGAAAGGTGCGAGCCGCCGCCTGCGTCGTCTCGCAAGCCTGGTTCCAGCTGTAGTTTACGGTGGCGACAAAGCCCCTGAATCCATCAGCATGCTGGCTAAAGAAGTTGCCAAACTGCTCGAAAACGAAGCGGCTTACAGCCACATCATCGAGCTGAACGTTGGCGGCACCAAGCAAAACGTAATCATCAAGGCTCTGCAGCGTCACCCGGCAAAAGGCCACGTGATGCACGCTGACTTCGTACGCGTTGTAGCTGGCCAGAAACTGACCGCTATCGTGCCTGTACACTTCGTTGGCGAAGCTGCTCCGATCAAGAAAGGCGGCGAAATTTCGCACGTTGTTTCTGAAATCGAAGTTTCGTGCCTGCCGAAAGACCTGCCTGAATTCATCGAAGTTGACCTGGCTGATGCCGAAGTCGGCGCGATCATTCACCTGTCTGACCTCAAAGCCCCTAAAGGCGTTGAGTTTGTTGCTCTGGCTCACGGTAACGACCTGGCTGTTGCCAACGTTCACGCTCCACGTGTTGCTCCAGAAGCTGCAGAAGGCGCTGCAGAGTAATTTCACTCTGTACGCCGGAGTGACCGGAACATCGCGGACTAGAGCGTAGCGAGAAAGCGGGCGAGAACGCGGAGTTTACATAATGGTAAATGAGCACTTGTCGTCCACTTTCGCCGCACACCCTGATCGCGGCGATGTTATCCATCACTTCAAGGAAGGGCCCCTATCGTGACTGCCATCAAACTGATCGTTGGCCTGGGAAATCCAGGCGCTGAATACGAACAGACCCGGCATAACGCAGGGGCCCTTTTTGTTGAGCGCATCGCGCACGCGCAGGGTGTCAACCTTGTGGCCGATCGCAAGTATTTCGGCCTGACCGGGCGCTATTCGCATCAGGGTCAGGATGTTCGTCTGCTGATTCCCACCACCTACATGAACCGCAGCGGCCAGGCCGTCGCGGCACTTGCCGGCTTCTTCCGCATCAAGCCTGAAGAAATCCTGGTGGCGCATGACGAACTCGATCTGCCTCCGGGCGTTGCCAAGCTCAAACAGGGCGGCGGCCATGGCGGTCATAACGGGTTGCGCGACATCATCGCGCAACTGGGCAATCAGAATACCTTTCACCGCTTGCGGCTTGGCATTGGCCACCCGGGCGTTGCCAGTATGGTTTCAAATTTCGTCCTGGGTCGTGCGCCACGCGCCGAACAGGAAAAACTCGATGCCAGCATCGACTTTGCCCTCGGCGTGCTGCCGGATATCCTCGCCGGTGAATGGAACCGCGCGATGAAAAACCTGCACAGCCAGAAGGCCTGACTCACTCCTCGGGGAAAACACCATGGGATTCAATTGCGGCATCGTCGGCCTGCCTAACGTCGGCAAGTCCACCCTATTCAACGCCCTGACCAAATCCGGGATCGCGGCCGAGAACTTCCCCTTCTGCACCATCGAGCCGAACACCGGTATCGTGCCGATGCCGGATCCGCGCCTGGAAGCCCTGGCAGCCATCGTCAATCCAAAGCGCATCCTGCCGACCACCATGGAATTCGTCGACATCGCTGGCCTGGTTGCCGGCGCCTCGAAAGGTGAAGGCCTGGGCAACAAATTCCTCGCCAACATCCGCGAGACCGATGCCATCGCCCACGTGGTCCGCTGCTTCGAAGACGAGAACGTGATTCACGTCTCCAACAGCGTCGACCCGAAACGCGACATCGAAATCATCGACCTGGAACTGATCTTCGCCGATCTCGACAGCTGCGAGAAGCAACTGCAGAAAGTCGCCCGCAACGCCAAGGGTGGTGACAAGGACGCCGTGGTCCAGAAAGGCCTGCTGGAGCAACTGATCGCTCACTTCACCCTCGGCAAGCCAGCGCGCACGCTGATGAAGAACATGGGCGCCGACGACAAAGCGGTGATTCGTGGCTTCCATCTGCTGACCACCAAGCCGGTCATGTACATCGCCAACGTCGCTGAAGACGGTTTCGAGAACAACCCGCTGCTGGACATCGTCAAGGCCATCGCCGAAGAAGAAGGCGCCATGGTGGTTCCGGTCTGCAACAAGATCGAAGCCGAAATCGCCGAACTGGAAGACGGCGAAGAGAAAGACATGTTCCTCGAAGCATTGGGCCTCGAAGAGCCTGGCCTGAACCGCGTAATCCGCGCCGGCTACGAAATGCTGCACCTGCAGACCTACTTCACCGCTGGTGTCGAAGAAGTCCGCGCCTGGACCGTCCGCGTCGGTGCCACCGCACCACAAGCCGCTGGCGTGATCCACACCGACTTCGAAAAAGGCTTCATCCGCGCCGAAGTCATCGCCTACGACGACTTCATTCAGTACAAGGGCGAAGCCGGCACCAAAGAAGCCGGTAAATGGCGCCTGGAAGGCAAGGATTACATCGTTAAAGACGGCGACGTGATGCACTTCCGTTTCAACGTGTAACGGTGACCGTGGATTTACACGGAACTCGATAGACTAAAAATCCCCGCAATCACTCGCTGATGCGGGGATTTTTGCGTCTTGGGGTCACCATCCTCCTCCATTGTGATCTGGGTTGTTGAAGGACAAGCCCTACAAGCTCACCGACGGAAAAGGGCTGCGCCTATGGGTCAAACCCAACGGCTCAAAAGAGTGGCGCTACCGTTTCGAGCTTCGAAGCTCTCGGCGCGTGTCGAGGCTGACACTCAGCCTGTTTGAAAACCGGTAGCCCGTGATAGCTGCTGATACGCCGCCACCAATTGTTCCAGGGTAAACGCCAGATTGCGCCCGCTGGGGTTGGGCAGCACCCAGACAACCGCATTGCCGAAGGTCTCGGGCTGAAGCCCCCACGCAATGATCTTCTGCCCGGACAGTCCCGAATAAGCCGCTTTGCCGAGAAACGCTACATGGCGTGGATTGTAGCGGGCAATCTTCTGCTCGAAATCGACCGCGGCGGCGACGAATTCCTGCGCCGACACTTGATCCGCCCGCGCGGTTGGCCGTGCTACCACCGCCGTCAATCCGCACTGGTACTGAAGAATTGAGCGGTCGTTTTCCGGGCGTATTTCTTCGGCCGTGAACCCGGCCAGATGCAGCGTGCGCCAGAACCGATTGCTGCGCCCGGCAAAATGATGCCCCTGCTCCGCCGCAAGCAGGCCGGGATTGATGCCGCAAAAGACCACTGACAGATCTTCCGCGAGAATATCGTCGAGGTCGTTCATGGTAGCGCTCAGCCGCAGATGACGATGACGGCGTTACGCACGATCGCGGCCAGCTCTTCACGGGATTTGCCCGCCCGGGCGCGGATCGAAATGCTGTGCAGCAGCGAAGAGGCGATCACCGCCAGCGCGGCCAGGTCGCTATCAGGTTTCAGTTCGCCGGCCTCGATCGCCGTTTGCAGGCGCGCTTCAAGGTCAGCATCCAACTGGCTGAGCCTGGCCGACAGCACATTGCGGATTTCCGGGTCTTCGACAGCCTCGGTGGTCGCCGTGCCGATGGCAAAGCAGCCACGGGGCTGTCCGTCGCCCGAGAAGTAGATCGCCAATTGCCCTTCATAAAAACCGGTCAGCGCCTGCGCCAGGGTCAGGCTGTTGTCGGTCAATGCCGCCTGCATGGCGGTATGCGCGGTGTCCCAGTATTGATCGAGTGCCTTGATGTAGAGCGCATGTTTATCGCCGAACGCGGCGTACAGGCTTGGCCGGTTCATTCCCGCCGCCGTGGCAATGCTGTCCAGCGAAGCGCCGGAGTAGCCGGTGTTCCAGAACACGCCAAGGGCCTGTTGCAGCGCTGTCTGCGGGTCATACGCGCGAGGTCGGCCGCGGCCTTTTCCTTCTGTCGTTTTATTTTGTGCCATACCGTACAAATTCCTTGCAAGGAGTAGAAGCCGCTCATATTCTTACACCATCGCACAAAATTAAGAAACCAGAAATTCCTTGGTCAGCAGCTTTGTTGTAGTGCAGCTCGAATCGGGTGTGGCAACGACGAAACAGCGGTACGGAGCGATCCTCCCCCACCGCGTACGGATTTGATTTCTCGCAGCAATTAATCACGTCGCGGCCACAGGCGATTGCCCGGGTCGGCCCGATGTCCCGTTTTGGCTTCAGCACCTTGGATAGAGCAGATCATGACCAAGCCAATTGATCTCACCGCAGAACACGCCAGCGCCCAGCCGATCCGGGATCTGGCGGGCACACCGCCGAAAAAGCCACTCAAGCAAAAGCTGCGGCCACTGCTGATGGCTGGCCTGCCCGCGCTGTTCGCCGTCATCGGTTACAGCCAATACAGGGCGAACGAGCCTTTCGTGTCCACCGACAACGCCTATGCCCGCGTGGCCAAGTCGTCGATCAATGCGCGGGTTTCCGGGCAAGTGGTCGAGGTCGCCGTTGACGACAACCAACCCGTGCGCAAGGGACAAGTGCTGTTTCGCATCGACGCGCAGCCGTTTCAGATTGCTGTCGACCGCGCCGAAGCCCAGCAGGGCAACGCTCGCCTGCGCATCGATGGCCTCAAGGCCAGCTATCGCCAGCAACAGGCCGAACTGCAATCGGCGCGGGCGTCGGCGGAATACGATCAGAAAGAGTTCGCCCGCAAGAAAGCGCTGATTGCCACCGAGTTCGTCTCGCGGGCTGCCTATGAGCGCGCCGAGACCGACCTGAAAGTCTCGCGCCAACGCATCGCTTCGATCGAGCAACAGATCGCCAGCACCGTGGTCGCTCTCAACGGCGATCCGGACATCGCCATCGACCGTCACCCGACCGTGCGCGAAGCCAAGGCCCAGCTCGACGAAGCGCAACTCTATCTGTCCTACGCCACGGTGACCGCGCCGGCCGACGGCATCGTCGCCAAGGTCGACGACTTGCAGGTTGGCAATTACGTCAACAACGGCAGCGCCGCGTTCGCGTTGATTTCCGATCGCGAGATCTGGGTCGAAGCCAACTTCCGCGAAACCCAGGTCACGCATATGCGCCCCGGCCAGACCGCGACGATCACCCTCGATACCTACCCGGATCGGCCGTTCAAGGCTCATGTAATCAGCATGAGCCCCGGCGCCGGGGCCGACTTTGCCCTGCTGCCGCCAGAGAATGCGACCGGCAACTGGGTGAAGGTGGTGCAGCGGGTGCCGGTGCGTCTCGAACTCGACGACGCCGACCCGGCCCTGCCGCTGTTCTCCGGCACCAGCGCAACAGTTCAGGTCGACACCGGGCACCGTACGCCGTGGTGGTATCCGCTCAAGTCATTGCTCAGCGCGGGTAACTCGTGATGAACACCATCTCTCACACCAAGGCTGCCGATCTGCGCGCGCTGCGCTTCGTCGCTCTGCTGGCGACCTACCTGCAATCGGTGAATCTGCCGCTGCCCAATGCTGCCCTGCGCTTGATACAAGGCAGCCTGTCGATGACCGACGATCAGGCCGGGTGGATTTTCACGGCTTATCTGGCCGCCAGCGCGATCACCTTGCCGATTGCCCAGTGGCTCGCCGCATCGTACGGATTGAAGCGGGTTTATCAGATTGCGCTGGTGTTGTTTGCGCTCAGCCTGTGGCTCGGCACGTTAGCGAGCACGCCGCTGGAGTTCATCGCCGCGCGCATTCTGCAAGGCTTGGCCAGCGGTGTACTGGCACCGCTGTCGATGGCGATTGCCCTGGAAACGCTGCCTGCGGAAAAGCGTCCTGCGTTCGGGGCGAAATGGACGGCGCTGGTGCTGTTCGGCATCGTCAGCGGCCCGGGCATTGGCGGCTTGATCTGCGAGTACTTCGACTGGCGGCCGATGTTCTACCTCAGCCTGCCGTTGACGGGGTACATCTTCATGGTGGTGGCGTTGCTGCTCGCGGAGAAAAAAGCCGATCAGCGTCCGCCGTTCGATTTCTTCGGTTTCGGCACCTTCACCCTCGGCATGATCGGCCTGCAGATGCTCCTCGACCGTGGCGAACGCCTGGACTGGTTCGACTCGGTGGAAATCTGGATCGAAGCGCTGGCCTGCGTGCTCGGGCTGTACCTGTTCGCCGTGCATCGGTTGACCGCCAAGGTGCACTTTGTCAGCAAGGCTTTGCTCGCTGACCGCAACTTCGTGCTGTCGACGGTGATGTTCTTCGCCCTCGGCTTTGTACTGCTGTCGACCATGGCGCTGACCTCACCGATGCTCGACGAGATCCTCGGCTACCCACCGGACACCACCGGGTTCCTGACCATTCCACGCGGCATTGGCTTGGTTGGCGCGTTCCTGTTGATGGGCCGTGTGCCGCTGTGGATCGACACCCGTGTGTTAATCGCCGCTGGCATTGCCCTGGTGGTCTACGCCAACTGGCTGATGCTCGGCTACTCGCCGTTGATGGACTGGACACCCGTGGCGCTGACCGGGTTCATCCAGGGGGTCGGCCTCGGCGTGCTGATGCCGGCGTTGAGCAAGGTCGCTTTCAGCACGATCAACCCAGCATTGCGCCCGGAAGCCACCGGCCTTTTCAACTTGATGCGGGTCTACGGCAGCACCCTCGGTGTGGCGGTGGTGCAGATCTTTTTCTTCAACAACACCCAGGCGATGCACGTGGCGCTGGTCAGCCAACTGACGCCCTATCGCGTGACGCTGCCGACGTCGCTACCGGCGCTGGAAGGTTTGAACCACCTGGTGACCCATCAGGCCGCGTTCGTCGCGTTGATGGGCCAGTTCAAGATTCTGATGCTGGCGATGCTCGTGGTGAGTCCGCTGGTGTTGTTGCTGCGCAAACCTGCTGCGGCCAACTGATATTCGTGGAGTCTGCAAAATGAAAACGTCTACGCGCTTCACTCACTCTGCAATCCCCAGCGCCTTCAGTGCATTGGCCATATTGGTAATGCTCTCGGCCTGCACCGTCGGACCCGATTTTCAACGCCCCGCCGCCGGTTCGTCGCAGCACTATGATCAGCAAGCCGAACAATCGTCTGGCGATCAACGCTTCGATATGGGCCAACGCATTCACGGCGATTGGTGGACAGCGCTGCGCTCACCGAAACTCGATCAGCTGATGCGCCGCGCCATCGACGGCAACCTCGAACTGGTCGCGGCTGACGCGACTCTGCGCCAGGCCGCCGCCTCCGTTGCGGTGGCGGAAGGTGCGCGGTACCCGCAAGTGGACTTCGCCGCGGCGGGCGGTCGGCAACGGACCCACAATGGGCCGGAGCCGAGCGTTGCCAATGTCTATGCCATCGGACCACGAGTCGCATTCGATCTGGATGCCTTCGGCGGCATCAAACGCGAAGTCGAAGGCCAACAGGCGTTGGCCGATTTACACAAGCATCGCTATGAAGCGGCCTACCTCACGTTGACCGGTGAAGTGACCCGACAGGCGTTGCTGCTCGCCTCGGCCAACGCGCAGATCGAGGCTGTGCAAACGCTGCTGGCCAATGACACAAAAAACCTTGATCTGGTGCAGCGCGCACAACAGAGCGGCACCACGACGCGCATCGATGTGTCGCTGGCCGAAACCCGGCTCGCGCAGGATCGCACCCTGCTGCCGCCGCTCGCCCAGCAGCGCGATGCGGCGCGACATGCGTTGTCGATTCTCGCAGGCAAAGGCCCGGCCGACTGGATCGCGCCGGACTTCACCCTCGACGAGTTTGCCTTGCCGACGAGTCTGCCGGTGAGCCTGCCCTCGGAAATGGCCCGCACCCGTCCGGACATCTTGCAGGCCGAAGCCGAACTGCACATGGCTAGCGCGGCCATAGGTGTGGCCACGGCCAATCTCTATCCGCGGATCGAACTGTCGGCCTCGCTGGCTCAAGCGGCCTCCGGCAATGGCGGCGCCGCACTGTGGGGTTTTGCTGCCGGACTGACCGCACCGATCTTCAATGGCGGCACACTCAAGGCCGAGCGTCAGGCAGCAGTCGATGGCTACAACGCCTCGCTCGCACGCTATCAACAGACGGTGATTCAGTCGTTCGGCCAGGTCGCGGACACCTTGCAGGCGATCCATCACGGCGCCGAGCAATACCTCGCGCAGGATGATGCGTTGCGCGCCGCCGACAGCAGTTTCCGGCTCAACCAACAGGCTTACGCCCAAGGCGAAAACAGCGTCCTGCAAGTGCTCGAGGCCGAGCGTGCGTACGAGCAGGCGCTGCTTGGGCAGATTCAAGTGAAGACCGCGCGTTATCTCGACACGGTGCAACTGTTCGTGGCGCTGGGCGGCAATTCCGTCGGTGTCTTCGAGCAAAAACTCGCCGCGCGTGCAGGCAACGAGCAAACACCGCTGTAACCACCGACATTGGAGAAAAACCATGACCTACGAAGCCTTTCACGATGAGCTTCGCGACACCCGCTGGCCGCTCAACAACGGCGCAGGCGCTATGCCGGCCGTTGGCTTCGGCACCTTGTTCCGCGATCCGAGCACGACCACTGAAGCGGTCAAATGCGCGTTGGAGGTGGGTTTTCGCCACTTCGACTGCGCCGAGCGTTATCGTAATGAAGCGCAGATCGGCGTGGCGTTCCAGCAGGTCTTCGCCGCCGGCCACATTCGCCGCGAAGACGTGTTCATCACCACCAAGCTGTGGAACACCAATCACCGGCCCGAGCGGGTCAAGCCTGCATTCGAAGCAAGCTGCCAACGGCTGCAAACCGACTACATCGATTGCTACCTGATCCACACGCCATTCGCTTTCCAGCCGGGTGACGATCAGGACCCGCGGGACGTGTTCGGCCACGTTATATACGATGGCGAGATCACCTTGCTCGATACCTGGCGTGCGCTGGAAAGCCTGGTGGATGAAGGCCGCTGCAAATCCATCGGCTTGTCGGACATCACCCTGGAGGCGCTGAAAAAGATTGTTGCGGCGGCACGGATCAAACCGGCCGTGGTGCAGATTGAGTCGCACCCGTACCTCCCGGAATGGGAAATGCTCGAGTTCTGCCAACAGCACGGCATCATCCTTTTGGCCTTCGCGCCACTGGGGCACGGGATGGAGCCGAATGTGCTTGAAGAGGCAGTGCTGACCGGCATCGCCCGGCATGTGCAGAAGACCCCGGCGCAAGTGGCACTGGCGTGGGCGGTGCAACGTGGCACGGCATTCCTGACGACGTCGGCAACGCCCAGCCATATTCAGGAGAACTTTGATATCGCGACATTGGCGCAGCGGGCGATGCGTGAGATCAAGGAAGACATCAGCACGCGGATCCGCTTCAATTCGGTGGTGGAAACCGGGGTGCCCGGGTTTATTCCGAGGCGTCCGGCTTGAAGTGCAGTGGCGTGATGCAGATTGAAGCCCTCCCCCCCCCGCCCTCCGGGAGAGGGTTAGGGTGAGGGGCTGCCATTGAAGGTGAGCACCGACTCCCAGACACCGTCCCCCATAAGGCGAACAACCAATGGACGTTTTCCAGAGCATGCGTTTCTTCGTCGCCGTCGCTCAGAGTGGCAGTTTCACTGCGGCCGCCGAGTTGCTCGACACCACCACGACCAACGTCTCCAAAGCCGTTTCCGCCCTTGAAGCCCGTCTGCACACACGCCTTATCAACCGCACTACCCGCCGCCTCGCCCTGACCGAAGCCGGCGTACGTTACCTGCAACGCTGCGAACGCATCCTCGATGATGTCCGCGAGGCCGACGAGGAAGCCGGCACCGCGCAGACCCTGCCCGTGGGTCGTTTGAAAATCCACGCAATGTCGGCCATCGGCAACCACTATGTGATCGACGCCATCGCCCGCTACCGGGAGATTCACCCCACGGTGATGTTCGACCTGACCCTGACCAACCGCGTGCCGGACCTGCTCGAAGAAGGCTACGACATGTCCATCGTACTGGCCCGCGAACTGCCTGATTCAGGCTTCGTCGCTCAGCGTCTGGGCATCACTTACAGCATCCTCTGCGCGTCGCCGGCCTACCTGGAAAAACGCGGCAGGCCCGACTCACCCAGCGCCCTCGGTGAACATGAGTGCCTGCGGATCGTCAACACGGTCATGCCAGTGGAGAACTGGACGTTCGAAGGCCCGCAAGGCATGGAGACCATTACCATTCCCTTGTCGCCCTTCCATATCAATACCGCCGACGGCATGACCATCGCGATCAGAAAAGGCATGGGAATCGGCATTCAGCCGATAGCATCGGCCGTGGATGGCCTGCGGGCGGGGACGTTGGTGCGGGTGTTGCCGGAGTACCGGCTGGAGGAGTTGAACCTGTTCGCGATCTATCCGTCGCGCAAGTTCGTCGATGCGAAGACCAAAACCTGGGTGGATTTTCTCAAGCTATCGATCCCGCAATTGCTGGCATCGGATGAGCACGTTGCTGGAGCAAGAAAAGACTGAGTACAGCAGATATGGAGTGTCGACCCTCCATCCTCCGCACCGAATCAACTGGAACAGCCAGTGCCCATTATTTGATATTGCAGGACATGGCGCTGACCATGGGAATCTTCATAGGTCATCTGAACCGGCACCGGTGCGCACTCATTCGCCGGCTCAGTGATCGAAATCACATGCTCGATATCGAGCTTCGTCGAGTAGTCATAGGTTTCGACCCGAAGGTTTGTCGTCGGCACCGTATCCGCATAGGCCTGCGCGCCTAGGCTACCAAGCAATAACACCATCGCCATTTTCATCGTGTTCATGTTGGTCACCGTCTCGTTGAGTGGGCCGCTTCAGCACGATTGCTGGCGGCTTGAGGACGATGCTATGGGATGACGGCGGCGGGAAAAATCGATCGGAGGGACAAACACTGTTGCCGAATCAGGGATGAATGGCTGGGTTCAGTCGCTTTCAGTCGGTCGCGACAGACTGAAATGGGCCAGAACGGACGTTTTGGGAGCGAAAGTGAAGCTGTCCCCATTCTCCTCTAGCGCTACGCCAGTCTATCCAGCTCCGCCAGCAATTCAGGCGTAATCACCAACTCACTGGCCATGACAGCCCGTCATTCACGATACCGCCGTGATACACCTTCTATCAGGTCGCTTCGGGTAAAGGGTGCGCTTTCTCAGGCGGTTTGATTGAGCCAATGTAAACCGCAAAGATAGTCAGCAGCGCGCCACAAATCTGCAGCGTGGAGCTGGCCTTGCCGAGAAAGGTGACATCAATGAAATACGTGATCACCGGCTCCAGTAGCAGGATCAGACCGGCCAACCCCAGGCTGATGGCTCCAATCGAACGGTTGACCAACAACCAGCCGACAAACTGCACCAGCACCCCGTATATGATCAACATCAGCAAGGTGTGCCCATCCACGATGGCCAGGCTTTCCCCAGTTGCCAGCGCGTATGTCAGCAGAACCAGTGCCGCCCAAAGACTCAAATTGAGCATCTGTGCGATCTTGTCACCCCCGCCGTCAGGCAACTGGGTGTTGATCTTCAGGAAGTACACGCAGATGGCATACGCCAGTCCCGACAGCACGCCATACACCACGCCCTTGATCCCTACCGCACTGGTCATCTCGGGTAGCAACAACAGATAGAGCCCAACAAATGCCAAGGTAATGGATACCAGGAAGTAGATCGAAGGTTTTTCCTTCAACAGGTACAACCCCAGCAGGGTCATGAAGAACACCTGACAGTTGGTCAGGATCGACCCGATACCCGGGCCGACGATATAGATGCTCTGGTGCCAAAGCACCAGGTCAATGGCCAGAAACACCCCAGCCAACGCGGTGTACAGCTGCGCCTTGGCGGTTTTGAGCAGCACCGGTGTTTTGCGCACCTTGAGCAGCAGGAAGAACAGGATCGAGGCGAACACCATCCGATAGAACCCTGCGCCACCCGCGCCGATATGGGTGAAAGCGACGGCTAGAGCAGACAGACTGAGCATCAGTCCGCCGATGGTCAATTCAATGATTGCCCGATTGTTATTAGTCGACATGAGAAACCTCATTGATAAAGACCGGCATTAACTTTATGAACACTCAACAAACACCGGACTCGACAAAGCAGAAAAGCCCCAAAGGTCTTTTCTGCCACGCGTCAAAAAACACAACTAATTTTTAATTAGCTTTAATAGTTAGCCGCCACACAACCCTTTAAACTTCTTGCGCGGCCAACTTCAACCATTGTTGTACCGGCGCATACCCCAGAATGTTTTCGACATAACCCTGCAGTTGTTCAGGGATGGCAATCCCATAACGACGGAAGCGGAACACCACCGGAACAAACATCGCATCAACAATGCCAAAGTCACCGCAGAGGAACTGTGTTGAACCGCTCACCTCACGGAGCTGCTTCCAGATTGCGAACACCCGCATGATTTCCTCTCGGGTCTCGGCGGTCAGGCTTTCCGGGATGTCACCGGTGTTCAGGCCAAACGACATCTGCGTGCGCAGATGGGTGAAACCGGAGTGCATCTCTGCCGCAGCAGCTCGTGCCAGGGCCCTGATCCGTGAATCTTGAGGCCAAAGGTTAGCGGTCGGATATGTGCCGGCAATATATTCGCTAATGGCCAGGCTGTCGTTGATGACAACATCATCAAGCAGCAGCGCCGGTACCTTACCGGAAGGCGAGTGCTCCAGAATGCGCTCACGCGTGTCGCTTTGTTCCAGTTTGATCTGAAGGGTTTCAAATGCAACATCCGCTGTCACAAGAACCAGCCACGCACGAAATGACCATGAAGACTTATTAAAATCCCCAACTACCAGTTTTGTAGACATCGCATCCCCTAGCTTGTGTTGTGAAATAGGTGCTAAATTTAGCGACCTTTTTTTCATACGTATTGCACAAAACTGGACAATTAATGGATGAGAATCGCCATAACAAAGCCCTTCAAAAAAACAAGGACTTTGTTCAATTCTGGCGTATACCCGAAGGCGACTGTGAATTGCTATCTGCGCGTTACAGCACTCAATCTTTCGGCCGACATTCACATGACCGGTACGCTATCGGCGTTATAAGTAGCGGTGTTGAAAAGCTTTTTTATCGCGGCAGTTACTACATGGGGGTCGCTGGCAGTGTGGTCACCATTACCCCCGGGGAGATCCACGACGGCTTGCCAGGGCATGATGAGGGCTGGATGTATCGAATGCTCTATATCGACCCCGAATGGGTCAATCGGATGGTGTTTCAAGGGCGTTTTTCAGACGATCATATTCATCTTTTTCAAACAGCTCTGAGCCAGGCCCCCGACTTCGCCCGGACCTTTTTGCATCAACATCAAATCATTGAAACATCCCCCTCCAGCCTTGAACGGGAAACTATCCTGCTGGATCTGGTGACCCAGCTCTTCGAGCGCAGCGGAGCGCCCATCGAACCAGTCAGTGCGGTTGAGCAGCACGCAGTGCAAAAGATCAAGAGGAAGCTCGAAGACGAGTTCGACAAACATCTGTCTCTGGAAGAACTGGCACAACTGGTGAATCTTGACCCTCTTTACCTGATCCGGGTGTTCAAAAAAAGCGTTGGCGTCTCCCCCCACAGCTATCAAATCCAGAAACGAATCGCACAGGTCCAAAAACTGCTGCGCACCGGGTCCAGCCTCGCAGAAGCGTCGTTCGCTTGCGGCTTCTTCGATCAAAGCCACATGACCCGGGCCTTCAAAAAAGTAGTGGGCATCACACCCGGCAGCTTCCGCAAAAGCAGTACCTGAGCTTGTGCGTCCCCATTGCCTGACTCATTTGAGCCAGTATCCATTGCACCTTCCTGATAAGAAGTCGGAAGGGTGTAAACCCTATTCAGGACGAGACACTTCCGACACGTAGGAGCGAGGCTTGCCCGCGAAGAACGATGACGCGGTGATTCAGGCAAACGGCATAACGGCCTTCGCGGGCAAGCCTCGCTCCTACGGGTCGGTAGTGTTCAGGCTTTTTTGGTTCTCGGCAGGAAGATCGCCAGCACACCAAGCAACGGCAAGAACGAGCACAGGAAGTACACGTATTCAATGCCGTGGATATCCGCCAGATGCCCGAGCAATGCGGCGCCAATCCCGCCGAAGCCGAACATCAGGCCGAAGAACACCCCGGCAATCATCCCGACATTCCCCGGCACCAGCTCTTGCGCATACACCACGATGGCCGAGAACGCCGAGGCGAGGATGAAGCCGATCACCACGCTCAGGACGCTGGTCCAGAACAGATCGACGTGGGGCAGGATCAGGGTGAACGGTGCGACACCGAGGATCGAGAACCAGATCACTGCCTTGCGCCCGATCTTGTCGCCGATCGGCCCGCCGAAGAAGGTCCCCGCCGCTACCGCACCGAGAAACAGGAACAGATGCAGCTGCGAACTGGCCACCGACAGGTCAAATTTTTCAATCAGGTAGAACGTGAAGTAACTGGTGAGACTGGCCATGTAGAAATACTTGGAGAACACCAGCAATCCAAGTACCACCAGCGCGCTGATCACCCGGCCTTTCGACAAGCCGTGAGTCGCTGCCTGACCTTGTTTGAGCTTGAACAGGTTCAGGTGGTTGGCGTACCAACGGCTGATCCGATACAGCACGAACAGCGCAAACAGCGCGAACAATCCGAACCAGGCCACATGCCCCTGACCGTAGGGAATGATGATCGCTGCCGCCAACAACGGCCCGAAAGCCGAACCCGCATTACCGCCCACCTGAAACGTCGACTGCGCCAAGCCGAAACGCCCACCCGAGGCCAGTCGCGCCACACGAGAAGCTTCCGGGTGAAAGGTCGATGAACCGACACCGATCAACCCCGCCGCCAGCAGAATCATCGGGAAGCTACCGACCACAGACATCATCAGAATGCCGATCAATGTGCAGACAGTACCGGCCGGCAACAGCCAGGGTTTGGGATGACGATCAGTGTGGTAACCGACCCATGGCTGCAACAGCGAGGCCGTCAGTTGAAAGGTCAGGGTGATCAGACCGATCTGGGTGAAGGTCAGGCCATAGCTGGCCTTGAGCATCGGATAGATCGACGGCAATACCGCCTGAATCAGGTCGTTGATCAAATGCGCCAGCGCCACCGCGCCGATGATGCGCATGACCAACGGACTGCTTTGTGAAGTGGCGGGCGCCGACGTGGCGGCGGACTGAGCGTTGCTGATGGCCATGAGAGTTTCCGTACTGCGGATGGGTGCGCACTGGCAGGTCGGTCAATGTGCCATTTTTCGGTGCAGGTGCGCCATCCCCTTAGCCTGCTAACGACTTCAAAAAAAGAAGGTGATAGCGCAACGCCATGGTCTGAATCTTGCCTTGCTTATACGCTTCAACGCGGCCCCTTACAAAGGGAACCGAGAATGGGAAGTTTCGCTACAGAGTCGGCCTACAGAGCGGACCAAGGGGAATTTTCGAGGCCTTTTAGAAGGGCACCAGTCGCGGTCGCAATGACCTCGACGCACGCTAATGATGCGTGGTGTCCAGAGGAGTCATGGGGCATGCAGGCTTTTTTATCACCGGGGATCGGGCTACTGGGGCGCTTCGGCTTCGCGCGCAAATTTCAGCTGCTGTTTCTGCTGTTTATCCTGCCACTGGCGGGCAGTCTGTGGATGATCGGTCAGGATTATCGTGACAAGTTGAACCTGATCTCCGGCGAACGCGCCGGGGTTCGTCAATTGCTCGCCCTCGATGCACTCGACAATCTGCTCGCCGCCCAGCGTGACCGCGCCGCTCGTTGGCGCGCCACCGAAACCAATCGCCAGCCGACGCCCGCAACCATCGCTGCGATGGCAGCGTTCGACGCGGTTCAGCCGGCCGTCGCCCAAGCCACCACGGATTTGGGCAATGCCCTGAAAACCGAAGGCGCCGAGGGCCAAATCCTCACCCGCTATCAGGCCCTGCAAACCGCGCTCACCGGCCTGGACTCGAAAAGCCTGAGCAGCGTCGGTTGGTGGCCGGACGGTTACGATCGCTTCACCAATGCCTTGAGTGCTCTGCAAGCCTTGCGCGAACAAATCGCGATGGACAATCGCCTGACCCTCGCGCCATGGCTGGAAACCTGGCTGCTGACACAGATTTCCACTCAACACGCACCGGATCTGATCGAACGGGTCGGGCGTCTCGCCGCCGTCGGCCAGGCCTCGGTAGTATCCGGGCAGTTCACTCTGCAAAGCCGTCTACAACTGCGGGACTTGCGTAGCCGCATCGGCGATGCGCGGGAGCAGCTTGTTAAAACGGCTGGCCTGCTGGAAACACGCCTGCCCAGCGCCCTGCAAACCTGGGCCGGGCAATACCACGACAGCCTCAAACATCTGGACGCCGGTTTGAAAGTGCTGGATGAGGGCGTCTTCGGCGGCAGCATCAACCTCAAGCCGGAAGACTTTGAACGCAGCCTCGACGCCCTTCTCGGCGATCTCGCCTCGCTACGCCAGCAATCGTTGGTTTCGCTGGATCAGCGGCTGGACTATTACCACGGCTCGGCCATCCGCCAATTCATCCTGGTGGCGACAGTTTTCGGTTGCCTGCTACTGGCTGCGCTGTACCTGTTCATCTGTTTGCAGGCCTCGATCCGTCGCAGCGCCAGCGGCATCACGCTACTGGCCGAAGCGTTGCGTGACGGCAACCTGAGCCTGCAAGTACCAGTGCAGGGCCGCGACGAACTGGCGGCTATCAGCACCGCCCTCAACGTCGCGGTGGTGCAACTGCGCAACAGCCTGCTGGGGGTCGATCATGAAACCTTGCAGCTGAGCAACGCGGTGCGCACCCTCAACCATCACTCGAGTGGCGCCCTTGGGGAAGTCGAAGCTCAGCAGTTGCAGATCAGCCAGATCGCCGCTGCGGCCACGCAATTGGCCGCGACCTCCCAAGGAGTCGCCCAGAGCTGCGAACAGGCCTCAGGCAGCGCGCAGCACACCCAGCGCATCGCCGCCGACAGCAGCCGTGACAGCCAACGCACGACAGCGAGTATTCAGCAGCTCAATCAACGCTTGAACGACACCGCGGCGGCACTGGGGCGGGTCAGCGAGCAAGGGCAGCAGATTCAATTGGTGGTCGATACCATTCGCGGCGTCGCCGAGCAGACCAACCTGCTGGCCCTCAACGCCGCCATCGAGGCCGCACGGGCCGGCGAGCAAGGTCGTGGTTTTGCCGTAGTGGCCGATGAAGTGCGCAGCCTGTCGCAACGCACCCAGTCCTCCACTGCGCAAATCGCCGGCACCGTCGACAGCCTGCGCAGCACCGTCAACGAAGCCGTAAGCCTGATGGAAGCCGCCTGCGGCCAGGCCCAATCGGATGCGCAAGCCGTCACCGGTCTCGGCGAGCGCCTGGGGGAAATCGCCAGCGCGGTGCAGAGCGTCACCGACACCCTGGCGCAAATCGCCACTGCTGTCGAAGAGCAAGCGAGCACTGCCGATGAAGTCAGCGGCAACATCCAGCAAGTCGATCAGGCGGCGGTACGCTTACTTGAAGGCGCACGGGCGGTGAACCTGGCTGCGGACACCTTGAGTCAGGGCAGCAAGGCCTTGAGTGCGAATACCGGGAGATTTCAGCTCGGTTGACGCCATCCCCTGGCCCGACTTTTCGGGTCAGCGGGATAAGCGGTTGAAAGTGTGGAGAAATATTTTAAATTTACGCTTGACGCATCTTCGTTCCAGGTGAATAATGCGCGCCACTTGGCTACATAGCTCAGTTGGTTAGAGCATAGCATTCATAATGCTGGGGTCCGGGGTTCAAGTCCCTGTGTAGCCACCAAGTACTAAAAACGGCTTACCGAAAGGTAGGCCGTTTTTTTATGCCTCGAGAAAAGTCGCGGCCTCCATCCCTGATTTGCGTACCGTTCCCTCGGCCGATAAAGTCCTCAGACCTTTTATCCCATGGACGGAGTGCCCCGCGTGTTCTCAGCCTTCCACTTGAGCCTCTCTCGCCTGTCAGCCCTTTCGCTGATTGCCAGCGTTTTAACCCTCGCCGCCTGTAATGCCCCGCCCTCTTCACCGTCAGTCTCGACCCTGCCGGTCGCGCCAGAAATCACCTCTGGTTATCGCACTGACCTGCAGACCCGGCACGCCTCGAAACACATGGCCGCCGCCGCCAACCCGCTGGCAGCTGAAGCCGGACGGGAGATGCTGCGTGAGGGCGGCTCGGCGATTGATGCGGCCATTGCCATGCAAGCAGTGTTGACGCTGGTCGAGCCACAATCGTCGGGTATCGGCGGTGGCGCGTTGATTGTGCTGTGGGACGGCAAGGCTGTACGCACCTACGACGGTCGAGAAACCGCTCCGGCCGACGCCAGCGAGAAACTATTCCTGCAAGCCGACGGCAAACCGATGCCGTTCACCCAAGCGCAGATCGGCGGGCGATCAGTGGGTACGCCGGGTGTATTGCGGGCGCTGGAGCTGGCGCATCGCAAGCATGGTCGTCTGCCGTGGGCGAAGCTGTTCGAACCTGCCATCAAACTCGCGGAACAAGGCTTCGCCATCTCGCCACGACTGCATCAGTTAATCGCGGCAGATACGTTCATACCGCGTTCACCGGACATGGCCGCCTACTTTCTGAATGCCGATGGCAGCCCGAAAGCCGTCGGTACGCCGCTGAAGAACCCGGCACTCGCCGCAGTGTTCAAGCGCATCGCCAAGGAAGGTCCCGACGCGCTGTACAAAGGCCCGATCGCAAGTGAGATCGTCGCCAAGGTTCAGGGCCACGCCAACCCCGGCAGCCTGTCGCTGAACGACCTTCAAGGCTACAAGGCCAAGGAACGCGCGCCGCTGTGCACCGACTACAAACGCTGGCAGGTCTGCGGCATGCCGCCACCGTCGTCGGGCGGGATCGCCGTGGCGCAAATTCTCGGCACCTTGCAGGCGCTGGAATCCCGCGACCCGCGCTTTGCCCTGGCACCACTCAAACCAATCAAGACCAGCAAACCGGCGGGCACAGAACCAGCCCCAGAAGCTGTGCACCTGATCGCCGAAGCCGAGCGCCTGGCTTACGCCGACCGAGCGCAGTATGTCGCCGACACCGACTTCGTACCCGTGCCGGTAAAAGGTCTGATCGACCCGACTTACCTGGCCAGCCGCGCCGCGCTGATTGGTGACCGCAGCATGGGTCAGGCCAAACCCGGCACCCCGCCGGGGATTCAGGTTGCCTATGCGCCGGACCGCTCGCCACTGCGCATCTCTACCTCGCAAGTGGTGGCGGTCGATGACGAAGGCGGTGCGGTGTCCATGACCACCACCGTGGAAGCAGCGTTTGGCTCGCACTTGATGGTCCAGGGTTTTCTGCTCAACAACCAGATGACCGACTTCTCGTTCATCCCCGAAGAGAACGGACAGAAAGTCGCCAACCGCGTTGAACCGGGTAAACGCCCGCGTTCGTCCATGGCGCCAACGCTGATCTTCGACCGCCAGAGCGGCGAGTTTCTGGCCACCGTCGGCTCCCCTGGCGGCTCGCAGATCATCGAATACGTCGCCAAATCCACTATCGCTCTGCTCGACTGGAATCTCGATCCGCAAGCGGCCATCAACCTGCCCAACTTCGGCAGCCGCAACGGCCCGACAGAGCTGGAACAAGGCCAGTTCAGCCCCGCGCTGATTCAGGCGCTGAAGGACAAAGGGCACAGCGTGAACGAGATCGACATGACCAGCGGGACCCAGGCGATTGTTCGGGTCAAGGATGCGCAAGGGAAAGCGGCGTTGGCCGGCGGAGCCGATCCACGGCGAGAGGGGGAAGCGTTGGGGGATTGAGTCGTACGCAGGAATGAGAAAAGGCTTACCGGGAGGTAGGCCTTTTTTTATTGGTGAAGAATCCTGATCAAGTCTCTCGTGTAGCCTTTTCCTACCCTCAAACTGCTATCCCTTGGATAGAGTGTGGAAACCATTTTTATCTCGTCTTGTTCATCCACCTCATCAGATCAGCTATCGGGAGTGCCTGATTACAGGAGGCGAATTTACTCCCCACATGTCGGCTACTTCGCCACAAACTTGCACAAGTCCCACCACGGGACTAGGATCACGCCATGAGAATTATCGCCATCAGCCACATGAAAAGTTTTTGGGAGAGATACCCGGACTCAGAACAACCTTTCCTGGCCTGGATTGACGAAGCAAGGAAAGCGGACTGGAAGACGCCTGCTGACATCAAGGCGCACTTTGCCACCGCCAGCATTCTCAAAAGCCGCAGAGTCGTGTTCAACATCAAGGGCAATGACTTTCGGCTAGTAGTCGCGGTGGCCTACCGTTTCGGCGCCGTATACATAAAATTTGTCGGCACCCACAAGCAATACGATGGGATCGACGCTGATACCATCGAAATGGAATAACCCATGAACATTCATCCGATTCACACCGACGCGGACTACCGTGCAGCCCTCAAGAACGTATCTGCACTATTCAACAATGAGCCTGAGCCGTGTACCCCCGAAGGCGATTACTTCGAGATCATGATTACCCTCATCGAGGCCTATGAGTCGAAGCAGTTTCCTGTCGATCTGCCCACCCCGATCGACGCTATCAAATTTCGCATGGAGCAGTCCGGTCTGTCCGCGGCTGATCTGGCACCTGCCATTGGCCGGACAAACCGGGTTTATGAAGTGCTCAACGGTAAGCGTGCGTTGACGCTTCCGATGATCTGGAAGCTTCATGATCTATTCGGGATACCAGCCGAAAGCCTGATCAAGCCAGTGAAGCAGGCCTGATCTTTTTAGGGCTACCGACACCGGATGCAGGGCATCAAGTCGATAATTGATTGGCAAACTGCCCGACCGCGTTCACCACTTTCTGCGCACCGTCCTGGATTTCGACGATCACTGTGCCCGCCTCCGCTGCCAGCGCCAGCCCCTGTTCGGCCTGGAGTTTGCCATCGGTCATCAGGGCCACGGCGTTGCGCGCCATGTCCTGGTTCTGGCGTACGACGCCGACAATTTCATCGGTCGCCTGGCTGGTGCGCGAGGCCAGTTGCCGGACTTCGTCAGCCACCACGGCAAAACCTCGACCTTGTTCACCCGCGCGAGCCGCTTCGATGGCCGCGTTGAGCGCCAGCAGGTTGGTCTGTTCGGCAATGCCACTGATGGTTTTGACGATGGTGCCAATTACCAATGATTGCTCGTTCAGCGCCTCGATGCCTTCACCGGCGGTTTGCATGTGTTTGGCCAGGTCACGCATGACGTCCACCGCTTGAGTCACCACGGTGGTACCGCGCTGGGCGCTGCTGTCGGTTTGCAGCGACGTGCTGTAGGCGATGTTGGCCGCTTCGGCGACGGCCTGTTCCTGATTGACCTGATCGGTAATCACCGTGGCGAACTTCACCACTTTGTAGAGTTTGTTGTTGGCGTCGACCACTGGATTGTAGGAAGCCTCCAGCCAGACCACGCGACCGTGGCTGTCGACGCGCTTGAAGCGATCAGCCACGAACTCGCCGGCGTTCAAGCGGCGCCAGAAGTTCTGATATTCAGCGCTGTTGTATTCCTCTGGCGCGCAGAAGGTGCGGTGATGTTTACCCTGGATTTGCGCCAGGCTGTAACCCATGCCGCTGAGGAAGCGGTCGTTGGCCATCAACACGTTGCCATTGAGATCGAACTCGATGACCGCCGTCGAGCGCACCAGGGCGCCGATCAGGTTCTGATGTTCACGGGACGCCTCAATGGTGCGGGTCAGGTCGCTGGAGTAAATCGAGAAGTGTTTGACCCGGCCATCCGAGGACCGCACCGGTTGCATGATCGACCGCAGCCAGGCTTCGGCACCGTTGCCACGCAACAGACGAATCGTGCCGGCAAAGTGCTCGCCACGGGTCAGCGCAGTCTTGAAGCGGCGGTGAAACTCGTCCGACTTCACATGGACGGGGACGATGTCTTCGATGTGCCGGCCGACCAGATCATTGCCCTTGTAGAGCATCTCACCCATGAAGTTCTGGTTGACCGATTGAATCCTGCCATCGGAATCAAGGGTCAGGGCCAGCATCTCGCTGTCCAGGCTCTCCTTGACTTGCTGAAGGCTGGAGAGTTCTTCGCGCAGAGCCGACAGCTCCTGCTTCAAGCGTTTGTTGAACATGGGAAAGCACCGATGGACAGGGATAGAAAGCGACATACAGCCTAACCATCGGCCTTGTGGATATTTTCTGAAGAGCGTTTAGGGGTTGTCCTACAAAAATAGTGGCACAACGAACCCCCTTATACTGCACCGACCACCGAACAGCGTCCGGTTCGCGGCATTCGCGAGCCGAAATACACCGCACTGCTGATGCCCACTGCCCCCATCACCGCGCAGAAGATCACACAAATCCACGGGCTCCATGGCATCAGGCCGATCAACAGCAGCGGTGTGATACTCGCCCAGATGGCGTAGGCAATGTTGTAGGTGAAGGAAATCCCCGAGACGCGAATCCGTGCCGGAAACAGGCTGACCATCACCGACGGCACCGCGCCGACGACCCCGCAACCGAGGCCGGCCACCGCATAGGCCAAACCGAGCCACCGGCTTTCAATGATCAGGCAGGTGTAGAGCACGCCGATACCCAGAGGCAGCAGCAGGCTATACAGCATCACCGTACGCCAGGCGCCGATGCGGTCGACGAGCAGCCCGGCAAGTACGCAGCCGATGTTCAGAAAAACGATGCCCAAGGCACTCAGGGCGAAGGTATGGCTGGCGCTCATGCCGAAGGTTTTTTGCATCATGGTCGGGGTAATGACCACGAACACCACCACGGCCGAGGTCAGCACGCAGGTGAGGATCATCGCCGGCAGCATCGCCAGACGGTGCTCACGCAGCACCGTGCGCAGCGGCAGTTCCACAGCGGCCTCTCGTTGGACCTGCATTGCCATGAACACCGGGGTTTCGCTGAGCCAGCGACGCAACCAGACACCGATGACGCCAAACACACCGCCCAGCAGAAACGGGTAGCGCCAGGCGTAATCGAGGATTTCCGCCGGGGTGAACACCTGAGCCAGAAAAGTCGCCGTCAAGGCGCCGATCAGGTAACCGAAGGTCAGCCCGGCCTGCAGGAAACCGAGGGCATAACCGCGATGCCCGATCGGCGCGTGTTCGGCGACGAACACCCAGGCGCTCGGCACTTCACCGCCCACCGCCGCGCCTTGCAGGACCCTCAGGGCCAACAGCAACAGCGGTGCGAAATAACCAATCTGGGCGTAGGTCGGCATGATCCCGATCAGCAGGCATGGCAACGCCATCATCAGGATGCTCAGGCCGAAAACCTTCTTGCGCCCCAGTCGATCGGCGAAATGCGCCATCAGGATTCCGCCCAACGGACGCGCCAGGTAGCCAGTGACGAAAATCCCGAAGCTTTGCAGCAGGCGCAGCCATTCGGGCATTTCGGGAGGGAAAAACAGTTGGCTGAGGGTCAGCGCGAAAAATACGAAAATGATGAAGTCGTAGATTTCCAGCGCGCCACCAAGGGCTGCAAGCCCCAGGGTTTTGTAGTCCGAGCGGGTGAAGGGCGCCGGGCGTGCGTCGGTGTTGGCAGTCATGGAAAAGAACTCTGGCAGGCAAAAAACCAAGGCGCCCATGGTCTACGCAAATGCGCTTGTGGACAACCCGTCAGGCCCTGGTCCCAAACACCCAAACAGCGTCACCACTGCCCCCTCTTCCATCCCTCACTGCCAACGTCCCGGCGAAATATGCTTTCCCGGATGAAGGCTGCTCTCAGACTGGCGATCTTTTCATCTGGGTACTAGACCATACGATACAAGTAGTTTCAGTATGTACTCGCCCCGCCTCCGAGGGCTCACGCTGAAAAGGATCTGAGCATGTTGAAACTCGCAGGACTCACCCTGGCCGCACTCACCTTGAGTACCGCCGTCCACGCCGATGTCGATCTGAATCTGGGCAGTACCGAACGTGTTACTCGACTGTTCGCCTATCCCAACAACTGCAACGTCATCTGCTTTCGCAACTGGACGCTGGAGCAGACCGTCGAGCATTACCTGACCCAAAGCGTACAACGCGATGGCTACAAAACCGCAAAAGTAGTGGTCAAAACCGACAACAAGCAGCTCTACGCCACTATCAGCGGTGTGCCCAAAGGCTATGACAAACCACTGACCGCATTGCTCCAGGCTGGGGATTTGGCTTACAACGGCGCCAGCAAACTGAGTGCCGATGGCAAATGGACCTATAACTGGTACTTGTTCCTGCCGCTGGGCATGGCGCTGGAAAACCGCAAAAGCGTCGAACTGCTGCACTTCCCGCCGGATTATTCCCTGATCCAGGCCCAGGATTACCTGGAGTCCAAGACCACCGACCGTTGGGCCGCGCTGCTGACGAACAACGGCATTCCCGCCGACCAGACACCGGGCTATCAGACCATCATCGACATCGCGCCAATTGCCGCACCGTCCAGCGCCGGCAAGGACCTGGAGGGCGTCTACGGCTACTTCAAGGACTACCAGACCACCATGGTCAAGGAAGTCAGCCAGAACGCCAGCGGCGCTGCATTGCCAATGGTTGCCTTCGGCGCACCGGTGCGTAACTGGATCAAGCAACAATACGGACAGACCGTGGACGTGCTGGGCCTGGCAACCATCAGCCCGAGCGAGGGGGTGAAGGTGCCAGTACTGGGTTCCAACCACCCGAGCTACATCTGGTACGCCGCCGATCCCGAGGCCTATAGCGGCAGCGATGCCCAGGCCAAGGCCGATGCTGCGGGGCTGAAAGTCATGGGGCAGGATTTGAGCGCCGCGTGCTGGCAGGCCGGGATGGGCAGCAAACCGGGCACTGACCCTACCGTTCAGCTGAAAAGCTGTACTCAGACCTGGCAAGTGACCCAGAAAGAAAAAACCTGCGAACTGTTCTACACCTCGATCCGCAACCTGACGCCTGAACAGGCCGTGGCCAAGTGCTCGACAGCGCAGGTCAAATCTCAGTTGAAACAGTTGAAGAGTCCAGCCCTTGTGACCTCCTCCGCCCCTGCTCCACACTTGTAAACGATAAAGCTCTTTCTCGCGTGAGCCATGGCTGACGCGGGAAAGAGCTTTTTTCGCCTGTCATATCTGACAGTAGATCAATTGGTTCATTTGCGAGAGGCTTGGGGCATACCCATGTGCTGCAGGACTGACAGGATGTCAGTAGACGGCGGTCGTAGCACTCGACTGACAAGGATTGTTATGAGAGCCCATGCAGAACAAGCAATACCCCCACCACCATCAAATGGCATCTATCCGTTTGTAGAATTGCCCCTTCGCCTTGGGTTCCCCTCCAAAGACGACTTTGAAATCATCGACAACACCCAGGGATCGGCAATGGCTGTCGTGGCACTGCGCGAGTTCCCGCGCATCAGCCGAATCTGTCGGGTTTCCGGACATCTGCTGCCCTATCGCTGCCGACACACTCGGCAACTGGCTCCAGGAATCCACCTCTACGATCCGCGCTTCTGCGGTCTGCTGAGCCACTCCTGCGACCCCAACGTCTTTCTGGACATGAGCGAGCTGTGGTTATGGGCACTCAAGGACATCAAAAAAGGTGATCGACTGACGATGGATTTCGCCGCGACAGAAGACAAACTGCAGCGGCAGTTCGCTTGCCGCTGCAGTTGTCCCTGCTGCCGTGGCTGGATCATCGGCTATGACGAGTCGCCGAACGCCAATGGAGAACAGTTTTTTCAACACTGGCGTCGACGAAGTTCCAGCTGAAAGGCTCTTACAACGTTTCGACCGGACGCAAACGGTACTGCGGCGGCAACTGTTCGAAACCGCTGATGGTGGCGTTCAGGCTTTTCCAGCGTCCATCCTTGATGCCATAGATGCAACCATGGACCGACAGGCTCTGGCCGCGGTGCCAGGCGTTTTGCACAATGCTGGTATGACCGACGTTGGCCACCTGCTGGATCACGTTGAGCTCGCAAAGGCGGTCGACCCGCTCTTCTTCGGTGGACAACTTGGCCAGTTCGTCGCGCTTTTCATAATAGAGATCGCGAATCGAGCGCAACCAACCGTCGATCAGGCCCAACTGACGGTCCTGCATCGAGGCGCGTACACCGCCGCAGCCATAGTGGCCAGTGACCAGGATGTGTTTGACTTTGAGTACGTCGACCGCGTACTGAATCACCGACAAGCAGTTGAGGTCGGTGTGCAATACAACGTTGGCCACGTTGCGGTGCACGAACAGATCGCCCGGCAGCATGCCGACGATTTCATTGGCCGGCACGCGGGCATCGGAGCAACCGATCCACAGGTATTCCGGGGTCTGTTGACGGGCCAGCTTGGCGAAGAAATCAGGATCTTCCTGGGTGATCGCGTCGGCCCAGCGCTCATTGTTATCAATCAGATCTTGTAATTCGTTCATGCAATGAAGCCTCGATAATGATGCGCTGGTTTGACAGACAACCGCCTGTCGGGGTCACGTGCGCGATGCAGATACCCCCTGATGCCCTGATGCCTATAACGGCGAGCCGACGTTCCCTGCCGGTGGAATTCTCGCAAGCCCAGTGGGTCAACTGTAGTAAGGCCTACAGTATGAGGGAATGCCATGACTGATTCACGACGTCCGTTCGATGAGGCGCAACCCGAACCCATCGATGACAACGAAGACCGCATGGGCTCAGTGCATGAGCTGAATTTCGACGAGGAAGAACCGGGCACCAGAATCGGTGACTTGATCCCCGAACGCGAGCGTGCGCAGAAAATCCCCGACGAACGCGTCCGTGAAGCTGGCATGACCGGCGGCTCGACCGATGACCATGAATCCACCGACGATGACATGAGCCCGGAAACCTTGATCCGTGAAGACGGCGCACGGGACGCCCACGAAGAGGGTGAAGGCGACCAGGCGGACTGGGATTTGAGCATTGTCGATGAGGACGACATCGGCGGGGGCAATGGGTTGGACGAAGCAGAGATGGCGCAGCGCGATCCAATGGATGGCAAGCGTTGATCGTTGTCGTCAGTGAGGACGCCTTCGCGGGCAAGCCTCGCTCCTACGGGTTCTCGGCCCGTAGGAGCGAGGCTTGCCCGCGAAGCTTTCAAGGCTCAATCCACTAATGTACAGGCCATGACCACGGCATCTTCGCGCCCGCCAACAGCGGGGTAGTAATCGCGCCGACGTCCGATTTCGTTGAACCCATACCGCTCATACAACCGAAACGCCGCCCGGTTGCTGTCGCGCACCTCCAGGAAACATTCCCGCGCCTCTGCCTTGTAGGCAATCGACATCAAGTGCTCCAGCAGCGTCAATCCCAGGCCTCGGCCCTGATTTTCCGGTTTGACGGTGATGTTCAGCAAATGCGCCTCGTCGAGAATGATCTGCACCACGCCATGACCGACCTGCTGCTGCCCTTCGAACATCAGCCAGATCTGGTACTTGCCCAGGCCATCGAGAAAAATCCCGCGGGTCCAGGGGTGGCTGTAAGCCGCGTATTCGATTTTCAGTACAGTGTCCAGGTCCGCCTCGGTCATCGGGCGGAACGATACAGCGTCACTCATTCGATTCTTTCCAGCGCGCCATCAGCCGACGCATGGCTTGCCAGACATCAGCCTTACGCTGTGGCTCTTCCATTAATAATTCCAGACCCGGCAGGGCCCAGACCGAACCCAGGCCTTCGACCTGAAGTTCACGGTTGAAGGATTCGGCGTTGGCCTCACCGGCAAATCGCACCGCCGGCAAGCCGATCAGCCACAGGCAGACGCATGGCGCGTCTTCCAGACGGGCCGACAGAAAGCCTTGTACGAAATCCCGAGCCGCTTCCGGCCCTTGATCCATGGTGCCGCGAGCCAGCAGTGGCCAGCGCACCGGCTCGCCGACGATCTGCGGGCTGTCCGGCAGACCGGCGGCGCGCAGCATGTCCTTGAGCAACAGATAGGCTGGATCGCGAGTCTGGAAGCTTTCGCCTGTGGGTAACTCCACCAGCAACAGGCAACGACCTGCGCGCAGCAATTGCAGGGCGAAACGCGGTGGCGGAACGACCGGCGCCTTGACCGCGACCGGGGCCTCCTCTTCTTCGACCTTGGCGTTCGTACGGGTGCTGGCCAACGATGGCCGCGGCACCTCGATTTTTACCCGTTCGGCCGGTTTGACCACGGGCTCCATCGGTGCCTCGGCCACGGGAGCCGGCGCAACCGGGGTGACGACCAATGGCTCGGGCATCTCCAGCAGTTCGGGGCGCGAGGGCGCAGCAAAGGGCAATTCGGTGCGCGGCAGCCAGTTGACCACCTGCATGGCGGTCAAATAAGCGCGGCGACGGGACTCGATAAGCAAAGGTCGGCCACTTGTGGATAACTAAAGTGCGTTGATTCTACCGCCCTTCGCTCAAGATCGCCCGCGCTTGATCGATAGAAAGCCAACTGTCCGTCCCGAGAGTGAATCGCAACGGGCGTGATGCAGTACAATCGCGACTTTTAATCGCCAACCAGCCGGCCATTCCGATGATCGAACCCAAGCGCGTCTTGCGCGCCCTCGCTGAACACTGGGCACTTCTGGAGCCACTGTGCGAGCACTTCGACCAAGGCACCCTGAGCCTCAACGAACTGCGCACGCAACTGGCCGCCCAGCAACTCGACAGTACGCCACAGGACATCACCAGCCTGCTGGATGTGTGGATCCGTCTCGACATTCTGGTTCCCGTGGCGAAAAGCCCGAACCGTTTCGAGCTCAACGCGCAGATCCACGACTTCCTCGCTTACCTGCGCCGTGAGCACCGTCTGGGCCTGTGCCTGGAAATCGAAGCCTATTTGCGTCATCTCGAGCGCCTGGCCGGTTACATTCAGGACGCCTTCGACATTCGCGACGGCAACGATCTGGCGCGCCAGTTGCGCCTGCTCGACATGCGCGTGCGCGACGTGCTGAAAAAACTCGACAACGACGAACAGGCGTTGGTGGCCGTCGCCGAACGGGCGAAAACCAGCGATCGGCAGATCCCGCTGCGTCAGCGCTACGCTGAAGTGCTGGCGACCTGGGACGAATACGTCGAGCCGATGATTGAACTGGTGAACGCCGACGGCGCCTTCGAACAAGGCGTGCGCAAGGTCGAAACGGTCCTGTTGAAGATGCTCTCCGAACAGCAGCGCCTCGGCCATCTGGTCGACGACGACATGCTGCTGCGCACCCACGCGCGCATCCTCGAAATGCAGACCAGCGCCCAGCTAACCTTGCGTCACGCCCGCGAACTGCTCCTGCCGTTGCGTGAAGAAGCCCGCCGCCACAACGCCGTGACCCGTGGCGCGGCGCTGGCCTTGTCGGCCATTCGTCGCAAAGGTATCGATGCGGTGCCACAAGCGGCGATGCCGATGTTCACCCGTCCGCAAAGCACGTTCCTGGGCAGCGCCAGTCAGGTCGAAGCCTACGTTTATGCCCTGGCCCGTTTCGAGCCGAAACCGGCGCGTTTCCCCAAGGCCCACAAGACCCAGAAAGGCGAAGCCCCGCGCGCGCCACGCACGGTTCGGGAAATGCTCGAACGCTGCGAAGACGCCCTGCCGATGCCGGACCTGATGACCTGGCTGCTAGAGCAGGAACCGAACGGCGCCACCGACGAATTGCTCTACTGGTTCTCGCGCCTGTCGCGGGAAAAACGCTTCAAGCGCGAGCGTCTGGAACGCCGCGATTACCACACTCACGAGCATCAGGTCAGCCTGCGCTCCTTCGCCCTGCTCTCGGCCCGCGACACCGCCGCCGAGGATTCTGCGAGCATCCCACATGCATCTTGATCTATCCGAACTGTCCCAGCTGGCGCCGATCTTTCGCGAGCTGTTCAAGGGCTACCACGTCAGCCGCCGCGACCCGGAGCTGTACGCGCAATTGTCGAACTTCCAGGACCAGTACCGCACGTTGTTCAAGGCGTTGGGCTTTGAACTGGTCTGCGACACCCGCGGTTTCTACTACTTCGTCCCGGACCTCGCGGCGGCGGCGGTGAACAAGACCGCGCAACGTCTGGCGCTGTTCACCTTCATTCTCGTCGAGCATCTGGCCGATCAGGGCCGCGACCCGGTCGCCGTGCTGGATGGGGGCAGCCTCGGCCGCGATGAATTGCCATCGCTGCTGGAGAAATATCGCGACCTGTTTATCCAGGCCGAAGTGCAGACCGTCGAAGAACTCGAAGAAAAAATCATGCGCCGCATGACCCAGCTCGGTTTCGCCGGCGAAGAAAACGGCATCTACCGTTTCCTGCCGCCGATGCACCGTTTCCTCGACGTCTGCCTGTCGGTTCAGCAGGACCGCGATCTGGCGGCCAGCCTGCACAGCGTGTTGCCTCTGCCGGTGCCGGTGCTGATCGACGACGACAGTGACGAAAAGCTGCTGCAAACCGATGATCCGCTGGACCTCAGCGACTTCGAAGAAGAAAGCGAAGAAGACGCCATGGCCCGTGCCATTGCCGAAGAACAGGAGACCGACGCATGAGCAAGGAACGCTACGGCATTCGCCGCTTTGCCCTTTTGAACACCGCCGGTTACAGCCTCGGCCTGTTCCCGCTGGAAGAACCTTTGTCGGTCTACGGCGCGAACAACCTCGGTAAATCCGCTTCGATCAACGCCTTGCAGTTCCCGATCCTGGCGCGCATGTCGGACATGAGTTTCGGCAAGTACAGCCTGGAGCAATCCCGGCGCTTCTACTTCGCCTCGGACACCAGTTACATCCTGGTGGAAGTCTCCCTGCCCCACGGCCCGCACGTAATCGGCGTGGTCGGCCGCGGCCCGGGCGGTGGTTTCGGTCACCAGTTCTTTGCCTACGCCGGCAAACTGGATCTGGCCCATTACCAGAAAAACGACACCTGCCTGCGTCAGAAAGAATTGTTCACCAACCTTGAGCGCGAAGGCCTGAAAGCCTACGAACTCAAACCGGATGAACTGCGTCGTTTGCTGGTCGGCGGTCACACCTCGATTCCGCTGGACCTGACGTTGATCCCGCTGCGCTCCACCAGCGAGCAGAGCCTGAAGACCTTCCGCGCCCTGTTCATCAACTTGCTGCACATGCGCGAAATCACCGCGGCCAAACTCAAGCAGCTGTTCCTCGATGCTTTCGAACACAGCCTGCGTTCCGGCAGCGTCGACTACATCGCCGCGTGCGAAGAAGCGTTCCGCGATGTACGCCGCATGGAGCAGGACTACAACTCGCTCGTCACCGCCGGCCCGCTGGTTGAAGCGCTGGCCGCAGGCGTGGCCCAGCGCAATATCCTGCGCGGCAAACTGCATCGCCTGTCGCCGCTGCTCGACTCCCTGCTCGGCACCTGGTCGGACTACGCCAGTGCGCGTAAGGAAGAGCTGACGATTCAGGCCGAGCACTATCGCAACGAACAGGACGCGCTGCAAAACGATCAACGCGGCGGCACTCAGGAGCTGATGCGTCTGGAGCGGGAAATCACCGGTATCCAGCGCTGGCTCGGCGAGTTGTCGGTGCTCAAGCATCGCTTCGCGTTGGTCGATGACGTCAAAGTCCTTGAGCAGCAACTGCTCGCCGCCAAGGACGCGCACGACGAACTGGCCGGTGCACTGGCCCAGTCGCGCCAGTTCAGCGCCGAAGACCTCGAAGAGCGTCTGCGGGATCTGGAAAAACGCCTCAAATCGGTGAAGCAGCAACTCGACCACGCCGACAACAACAGCTACGCCCGTCTGCGCGAAGAGTTTTCGCAGCAGGACGTCGAGCGCCTGATGCGCCTGTTCAACAGCGCGTTGTTCAGCCTGCCACTGGGTGAACACGGCATTACGCTGGACGAGGACGGTCAGTGGGTCAAATCCATGGAACTGATCCTTGATGGCTTCAAAGGCGAGCGCTTCGAAGTGCCGGGCCTGTCCATCGACATCTCGCACATCGAGCCGCCAGCCCTGCAAGCCCTGGCTGACCGCGCGGCGTTGCGCGATCAGAAGGAGCGCCTGGACAAAGAACTCAAGCAACTGAAAACTCAAGCTGCCGTGGCAGCCGACCGCGCGGCCAGCAAGACCCAGACCGAAGCCCTGTACCAGCAAGTGCTGGACGCGCAGAAAGCCCTGGAAGACTTCCGCCGCGCGCAAACCCTGAGCGCCGAAGAAGGCGACAAGCTTGAGCAATTGGCGCAGATGGAAGCCGCTCAGGAAGAATTGAAGCGTTCCAGCGATGCCTTCACCGAACGCGTCCAGCAACTGTCGGCCAAGCTGCAACTGGTCGGGCGACAGATCGGCGACATGGAAGCCAAGCAACGCACCCTCGACGACGCCCTGCGCCGCCGTCAGCTGTTACCAGCGGATCTGCCGTTCGGCACGCCGTTCATGGACCCGGTCGACGATTCCATGGACAACCTGCTGCCGTTGCTCAATGACTATCAAGATAGCTGGCAAGGTTTGCTGCGCAGCGACGGGCAAATCGATGCGCTGTACGCTCAGGTTCGCCTCAAGGGCGTGGCCAAGTTCGACAGCGAAGACGATATGGAGCGTCGCCTGCAACTTCTGATCAATGCGTACGCACACCGTACCGATGAAGCCCTGACCCTCGGCAAGGCACGCCGTGCGGCGGTCACCGACATCGCCCGGACCCTGCGTAACATCCGCAGCGACTATGACAGCCTCGAACATCAACTGGCGCTGTTCAACCGCGAGATCAACAAACGTCAGGTTTCCAACCTGCAAAGCTTCCGCATCGTGCTCGCGCCGAACAAGGAAGCGCTCAAGCACATTGACCAGATCATCCACAGCGCCGGTCAGTACGAAGAAGGCGAAACCCTTTCGGTCTTCGACCTGAGCCAAAGCGCCGATCAGGACAACAAGAACGAAGAGGCCAAGGAATACCTGGCGCGGCTGGTGGCGGCAAACCACAACCAGCTCGGTCTCAAGGATCTGTTCGAGCTGGCGTTCGAGATCACCAAGGTCAACGGCCAGCCGGTGATCCATACCGACATCGACGGTGCGGCATCCAACGGCACCACCATGACAATCAAGGCACTGACCAACATGTACTTGTTGCTGCACTTGATGGACCGCGATCAGGCCGGCCGCGTGCGCCTGCCGTACTACCTCGATGAGGCGGCGGACATCGACGAGAAGAACCAGGCAGCACTGCTGGAAACCAGTCTGCAATTGGGCTTCGTGCCGATCCTGGCGAGTGTGAAGCCGCAAGTTTGCGCCAGTGTCGCTATCGACCTGGAAGGCGGCAGCGGCCCGAACGGTATCTACATCGACGAGGCGGACTGGAAGTACATCCGTCGTCACGATGAGGTGAAGGCTACCGTTGTTGTACAAGCTGATGAGCCAGAGCTGGATGCGGTCTGATTTGACTTAATCCAAGCCATCGGCATAGGGGACGGCCTTC
>NZ_AKJK01000084.1 GCF_000282375.1 Pseudomonas sp. GM50 | reverse complement strand
CGAGGCTTGCCCGCGAAGGCGGAGTGTCAGTCAACATCAATGTTGGATGTGCTGGCCTCTTCGCGGGCAAGCCTCGCTCCTACAATGATGCAGTCTGAGCTGGTAACCTGAGCTCCGCACACAACCCACCGCCTTCGCGATTACTCAATTTCAATGACCCGCCAATCGCGATGGCCAACTGCTGGGCAATCGCCAAGCCCAAACCGGTCCCTCCCGTACTGCGATTGCGCGAATTCTCCACGCGGTAGAACGGCTCCATCACCTGCGCCAATTGCTCTTCGGCAATCCCCGGCCCACGGTCCATCACTTTCACCGACAAGCCGCCATCAGCCTGCGTTTCCACCCACAACTCTGCCGCGCCGGTGAATTTCAGCGCGTTGTCTATCAGGTTCACCAGCACTCGTCGCAAGGCATGCGGCCGGGTGTTGATCACGGCTGCGCTTTTGCCGTCGAGTTGCACGTCTTTGCCCATGTCCTGATAGTCGAACACCAGGCTGTCGAGGAACGAATCCAGATCAGTACGGCGACTTTCCTCGGTGGCCCCATGAATGCTGCGGGCATAGGCCACGCCTTCGCGCACCAGGTGTTCCATCTCGCCGAGGTCGTTCCACAGTTTGTCTTTCTCGCTGGAGTCATCCATGAACTCGGCGCGCAGTTTCATGCGGGTGATCGGGGTTTGCAGGTCGTGGGAAATTGCCGCCAACAGTTGCATGCGTTCCTTGAGATAAGCCGCAATGCGCGCCTGCATCGCATTGAATGCCCGCGCAGCGTAGGCGACTTCGGTCGGGCCTTTTTCGTCCAGGTGCACGGCATGGGTGTTGGGGTCGAGGGTTTCCACCGCTTGGGCGAGGCGGGTGAGCGGGCGGATGGCGACTCTCACGGCCAGCCAGGTGCAGGTGATCATCAATGCCAGTTGCCCCAACAATACCGCCGGCAACCACGGCGACAACGGCACCATCGACGGCCGTACATCAATGGTGACAGGGCTGCCGTCCTTCAGTTTCAGGTGGGCCTGGAAGTGTTTTTTCGGGCCGGGGATGTCGGTAAAGGTCAGCGGGTAATCATGGCCGATGGCGTCCTGAATCGAGATCGCTGCAATCGGCACATCGCTGGCTGCCATCGGCGTCCCCGGCGAGCCTTCATTCAACAGATAGCCATAGTTGGCACGTTCCAGACGCTGCAACCAGTTCGGGCGTTCGTCGGCGGGCAAACGGTCGAGGATGGCGAGGGAGGTCGAAACATCGGTTTCCAGATTGCCCAACATCGTATTTTTCGCACTTTCGTAACGCTCATAGTACTGAGCGCCAAAGGACAGCGCCTGGGCGAGAATCAGGCCGATCAGGAAAATCAGCGACAGCCGCGAGGCCAGTGTGCGGGGCCAGTGCAGCGCAAGATTCATGACGGCGCACCGAGCACTTCCACCGGCAGGGAAAACACATAGCCTTCACTGCGCACGGTCTTGATGTAGGCCGGCTCCCGGGCATCGTCCAGCAGACGCTGGCGCAAGCGGCTAACCAGCAAGTCGATGGAGCGGTCGAACAGATCGGCATCGCGGCCCTGGGTCAGGTTAAGCAACTGGTCACGATTGAGCACCCGCTGAGGATGATCGAGGAACACCCGCAGCAGGCGATATTCCGCGCCGCTGAGGGCGACCATGGTGCCGTCCTGATCCAGCAGATGCCGGGCCGAGGTGTCCAGGCGCCAGCGACCGAATGCCAGCAGACGACCGCTTTCGGTGATCACCAGGTTCGGTGGCAGCATCCGCGTGCGTCGTAGCACTGCGTTGATGCGGGCGAGCAATTCACGGGCGGCGAACGGTTTGACCAGGTAATCGTCGGCGCCCATTTCCAGGCCGATGATGCGGTCGGTTTCATCGTTGCGAGCGGTAAGCATCAGCACCGGCGTGGCTTTGTGTTTGCCTGCGCGCAACTCGCGGCAGAGGACCAGGCCATCGTCGCCCGGCATCATGATGTCGAGCACGATCAAGTCCACCGGCGTGGACTCCAGAAACGAGCGCATCTGCCGTCCATCCGCGACTACGGTGGTGCGCAGGCCGTTCTTCTTCAGGTAGTTGCCTACCAGTTCCCGGATCTCGCGGTCATCGTCCACGATGAGAATGTGATCGACGTGTTCCATGGTGACCAAGCCTCTTGAATGGGAGTTGTCGCGCAGTCTATCGAGCCTTGGCCCGCTCGCCTGCCGCCGTTTGTATTGCAGTGTATCTGGCGTATCAGCAGATACACGGGGACGCAAAAACAGCTGATTTCAGGGGTTTTGTATCGCTGTGTATCGCAGGCCTGCGCTGATACACAGCGATTTACCTGCGCCTGTTCTCGACACAGACGGGATACCTCGCGGGTTTCAAATAGGTTCCATCGAGGCAAACCCAACCGCCTCGGCTCAATCAACGATTGACCTATTGAAGCCCAGAGGACCCATCATGAATACCAAAGCCGTGTACGCCGCCTGCCTGTTTGCCGCCCTGAACATCTGCACCTTGTCGGCCCGGGCCGAAGCCGATGTCACCGCTCAAACCTACACCTACGGCACGCACCTGGACATCCAGAAAGTGCTGTCGATGAAACAGGACGCCACGCCATCTTGCGGGATTGTGAATGCGCGGATGACCTACCTGGATTCCCAAGGCAAAACCCAAGTCCTGGATTACAGCAAATTCGCGGATGGCTGCAACGAAGGCAACTGAATCCTTCGACTACCCATTGCCCATCCGCTTTGAAACAGGAAGAACATCATGAACAACATCACCCGCTTTTTCACCGCCATCGTTTTCTCCGTAGCCGGCGCCGCTGCCCATGCCAACGCTGCGGTAGAACAGAATAGCTGTGGCAGCAGCACCTGCTTCCAACTGACTCCGCTGCTGGCTGAGGATGGTTCCAGCCGCACGCCGCAAGGGCATTTGGTTGCAGAGAACGGCTACAGCCGGACGCCACAGGGCCAGCAGCTGGAAAACCAGACGGCTTGAAGCCAGGCACTGTTCCCATGAACTCAACATTTCTAGTGTGGGAGCGAGCCTTTGTGGCGAGGGGGCTTGCCCCCGTTGGGGCGCGAAGCACCCCTGAAATCAGCCACCGCGATCTTGAATTAGAAAGCAGTGACCGGTTCACGACTGCTTCGCAGTCGAACGGGGGCAAGCCCCTTCGCCACAAAGGCTCGCTCCCACATGGACTCGTACTTTCAAGGTGATCCCATGCTCCTCATCGCATTCCTGGGCGGCATTTTGACCGTCCTCAGCCCCTGCATCCTCCCGGTCGTACCGTTTCTGTTTGCCGGGGTTAAACGTACGCGCTCCTCGATCCTGCTCACCCTCGGCGGCATGGCCCTGACCTTCGCCCTGATCTCCAGCCTGGCTGTGGTCAGCAGCGATTGGGTGGTGCAAGCCAACTACACCGGCCGCCATGTGGCGCTGATCGTGATGGTGCTGTTCGCGCTGTCGCTGATCTCCGCCCGCATTGGTGGCTGGCTGGCGCGCCCGTTCGTGCTGCTGGGCAATCGCCTTGATCCCAACACTCGCAAAATGTCTGGCCCGTTAGGCTCGGTGATGATCGGCGTCGCCACCGGTCTGCTCTGGGCGCCGTGTGCCGGGCCGATCCTCGGGGTGATCCTCACCGGCGCCATGCTGCAAGGCGCCAACGCTCAGACCAGTCTTTTGCTGGTGGCTTACGGCCTGGGCAGCGCGTTGTCCCTGGGCACTTTGATCTTCGCCGGTCGCGGCCTGGTCAATCGCTTGAAACCGTCGATTCCGCTCACTGGCTGGCTGCGTCGCGGCACGGGGGCTGCGGTGTTGGTTGCCGCAGCGGTCATCTCCACGGGTGCCGACAACAAGTTGCTCGCCAGCACCTCATCCGAAGGCGTCACCACGGTTGAACAACGCGTGCTGGAAACCGTACCGAAAGTGGTCGATTACTTCGTCAGCAAGGTCAAGGCCGACTCGACCATGGACGCGGCCAAAGGCGCGATGCCGTCACTCTCTGGCGCGGTCGAATGGCTCAACTCGCCAGCGCTGAGCAACGATTCCCTGCGCGGCAAAGTGGTACTGGTGGACTTCTGGACGTACGACTGCATCAACTGCCAGCACACCTTGCCCTACGTGAAGGACTGGGAGAAGAAATACGAGAAGGACGGCCTGGTTGTGATCGGCGTGCACACTCCGGAATACGGCTACGAGCGCATCATCGACAACGTCCGCGACCAGGTGAAAAAACTCGGCATCACCTACCCGGTGGCGATCGACAACAACTACGCGATCTGGCGCGCCTTCAATAACCAATACTGGCCCGCTCACTACCTGATCGACGCCAAGGGGCAGGTGCGTTACACCCACTTTGGTGAGGGACGGTACGAGACTCAGGAGCAGATGATTCGGCAACTGCTGGAAGAGGCCAAAACGCCTGCCGCTTAACTCGTTTTCGGCGACGCAAGCCAATCTGTTAATGCGGCGTTACAGATAGGCGACCATGCATCGGAGAATGCCATATTTCGTGAGTTCTCCGGACGATCGGCAGGACGCCGGCGTATCCGGGAGCGATAGTTTGTGGACGACGGGATCACTGCCGACCCTGTCATCACCATCAAGAAAAGGAAGTTGCCATGCCTAAATACATTATTGAACGCGAGCTTCCGGGTGCCGGTGGACTGCCGCAACAGGAGCTCAAAGCGATCTCGCAAAAATCCTGCGATGTGTTGCGCGAGATGGGACCGGAGGTGCAGTGGCTGGAGAGTTACATCACTGGCGACAAGATCTACTGCGTGTACATCGCGCCGAACGAGGGACTCATCAGGGAGCACGCCCAAAAGGGTGAATTTCCCATCACCAGCGTTTCCCAGGTCATGAACATCATCGATCCCACCACGGCGGAGTGAGCCGGGACGCGTTCAAACCCGCAACGGAGCAGACTCCATGAGTACCCCCATTGACCTCACTGCCCTGAAAAATCGTCAAATGGCCTCGTGGGCCAGCGGCGACTACGCCGTGATCGGTACCACCTTACAAATCGTCGGCGAACAACTGGCCGAAGCTTGCGACTTGCTCTGTGATGAGCAGGTGCTGGACGTCGCCGCCGGCAACGGTAATGCAACGCTCGCCGCCGCGCGCCGGGGCTGCAAGGTCACGTCCACTGACTATGTGGCCAAGTTGCTTGAACGCGGCGAAGACCGCGCACGGGCGGAACACCTGGACGTGACTTTTCAGGTGGCCGATGCCGAGGACTTGCCGTTCGAGGACGCCAGTTTCGATGCCGTGCTTTCGACCTTTGGTGTGATGTTTACGCCGGATCAGCCCAAGGCTGCAGCGGAACTGGCGCGGGTGTGCCGTCCTGGCGGGCGGATCGGCCTTGCCAACTGGACGCCTGAGGGCTACATCGGCCAGGTGTTCAAGACCCTGGGCCGCCACATGCCGCCACCGCCAGGCGCGCAACCCCCTTCGAACTGGGGCACCGAAGCCTGGTTGAACTCGCACTTCGACCAGCGCGATTTCCAGCTCCAGGTGACACGGCGATTGTTCAACTTCCGCTATCGCTCGGCCGCGCACTGGATCGACACCTTCCGTACCTGGTATGGGCCGGTTCACAAGGCCTTTGCGACCCTGCCACCCGAAGAGGGCACGGCCCTGGAAAACGAACTGACCGAACTGCTGAATCGCCTGAACCGAGCGGGGGAACGGTCGCTGGTGGTGCCCAGTGAATACCTGGAGGTGGTGATTACACGGCGTTGAAACGACAACACAAATCCCCTGTGGGAGCGAGCTCTGTGGCGAGGGGGCTTGCCCCCGTTGGGTCGCGAAGCGGCCCTAAAAGCTTTGCGACTGCTTCGCAGCCGAACGGGGGCAAGCCCCCTCGCCACAGAAGCTCGCTCCCACAAGGGGGATGTGCCAAATCTGGCCCGCCCCTCACTCATCCAACCGCTCGGTATAGACCACCCATACACTGCACGGCATTTTGTACAGCAGATGCTCTACCGTGCTGCCGATCAACCGGCCCATGCCGCGATGGCCGACCCGGCCCATGACAATCACATCAACGTCATAGGTATCGGCATAGCGGGTCAGCACTTTGGTCGGGCTGCCCATGATCATGTGCCGTTGCTCCGGCGCGATGCCGTTGCGCGCGGCCAATTCGTTGAAGGCATCCTCCTGGAAGTCGAACAGGGTCTTGGCCTTGTCCGAAGCAAAAAACGCCGAACCGTTCTCGAAGCTGAACTCGTCCGAGCTGATGGACGAAAGGTCATAGGCGTAGACCACGTCGAGCTCGGCATTGCAGGCGCTCGCCAGTTTTGACGCTTCGTGCAGAATCCGGTCATTGAAGGTTTTGTAGTGATCGTCACGATGGAACGGATCGACCGCGGCGACAATCTTGCGCGGCAACGCATGAATGGCATGGCTGACGAAGTGCAGCGGCACCGGGCATTCGCGCAGCAAATGCACGTCGAGAGGGGTAAACACCAGCCGCGACAGCCGTGATTGATGCTCCAGCGCCTTGATCAGCACATCCATCGGCTGCTCTTTGAGGTGAGTCAGGATTTCCTCCAGCGGATTTTCGACCCAAGTCACCTCCGTGGTGACGTGCACACCGATCTTGCGCAGGGGCCGGGCCTGTTCCTCAAGCCATTGGCGGTGGCGCTCGACATAGCCCAGACGCATCTGCTCCAGGGCCTTTTCGTTGACCAAGCCGGCGGTCGCCAGACCCTCCAGATAGTCGAAAGCCACGATGTGCAAGGCCGCATCCTCAGCCTTGGCCAGCGCTGCGGCCCGGTCGAAGGCGGGGCTGTGTTCCATCAGGGGCGAGGCGACCAGCATGAAACGTGCTTGACCAGACATGACAAACCTCCCGTGGGTAAACGAGCAGATGACGGTCCCCCTGGAGCTGCGATGGGGAAGCGTCTGTGCGCCCGACGTGTGGTCATTCGATAGCCATTCAATCCTCTAAGTATTGACCATGATCAACCTCTCGTCCGCAAGGCAGCTTCGGGCTGAAGTTCGTGCTGCATTCAAGTGCAGAGGTGTCACACCGAAGTTCAATTGTGGGAGCGAGCCTGCTCGCGATGGCGGTGTGTCAGGCAACATTGATGCTGAATGGGCTGGCCTCTTCGCGGGCAAGCCTCGCTCCTACAGGGGATTTGTGGTGTTTTCTTTATCTAGATAACCTTCGCGCCCCGTGCCTCCAGCAATTCCCGTAATACGGAACGGTGGCAGTGCGCCTCGTCCTCGCAATAACACCCCACGGCCAGAGACGTTTGATGGGAGAGGGCGGCCAGCAGGTCGAGCAGCTGACTGGGTGCGGGATGGTTCATCTCGGCCTTGAACTTGCGCTTGAAAGCATCCCAGGCTTTGGCATTTTCAGCCGCTTTGGCTTCAGCCACCAACTCGGGGCTGGGGGACAGCAGCGGCTGCCACACGTCGTAAAAATCCCGGCTGGCAAATTCGGCCTTCGGTACACCGCGGGGCGGGCGGCGTACCGTGCCCAGGCGCAGGCCTTCATTCGCGGTGCGGGGTGAGCCGAGTTGCACGATGTGGATCGGCATGATCGCAGTGCCTATTTGAGCCGCGAGCCGTCGAACCACTCCAACGCTGTGCGCCAGAAGCAGATCCCCAGGAAGTACGCCGACATCAGCAGCCACAAGCCCATCACCAGCGGATTGATGACCGGGTGGTTGACCACCAGCGACAAGCTGCACAGCAGCCAGACGGCCGTCACGGCAATGTTGATCGGCATGAACCGGCGTACGCGGAACGGGTGCAGGAATTTCATTCGGGTCACGGTCAGCAGCGCCAGGCCAATGACGGTGAGCAAGGTGATCCATGGCGATGGGTCGATGATGTACAGGCACAGCGCAACCACGTTCCATGCGGCGGGGAAGCCCTGGAAGTAGTTGTCCTTGCTCTTCATATTGACGTTGCAGAAGCAAAACAGCGACGACACCAGAATCAGCGACACGGTCAGCAGCAGGGTGTAGTCCGGCAACGGGATGTAGCGGTAGATGAACAGTGCCGGGATAAACACGTAGGTCAGGTAGTCGATCACCAGATCGAGGATCGAACCGTCGAAACTCGGTAGCACCGACTGTACATTGACCTTGCGCGCCAACGCGCCGTCCAGCCCGTCGACGATCAGCGCCACGCCCAGCCACAGCAGGCAATTGGTGGGCTGGTTCTCCAACAAGGCGAGGGTCGCGAGGAAGGCTGTGACCACGCCAGTGGCGGTAAAACCATGGGCGCCCCATGCTTTGAGCCTGGCAATGTGTACAGTGGATATCACGGGGGCGTTCTCCAGAAAGTGAAGCAAGCCAGTTATCACCCCCTTGTTGAGGGCGTCGGCAAACCGGGTCGGGTTGCAGGTATCGACCGGATTTTCGGGAATAAGGTTCACCACCTATGAATCTTAGCCGCCGGGCAAAAAAATACCCCGGAAATATCCGGGGCAAGAATTAAAGCACTGTACGCCTGTGCCGGTCCGATGCCGGGATGGACGTCAGCTCATGAGGGGTGGAACACGCGCAGCCGATGGTTATCCGGGTCAAGTGCGACGAAGGTGCGACCGAAGTCGAGTTCTGTCGGCGGTTGGGCCATGGTCAGCCCGAGCGCGCTCCAATCGGCAAACAGTGCGTCGACCTGCTCGGCGGACTCAACCGGGAACGCCAGCTCGGTCCCGCCGCCCGTCGCTTGCGCTGCCGGTTCGGCGGTATGCCGTGACCAGAGCCCCAGTTTGTAGCCGCCCTCCAGCACAAACAGCGCGAAGGTTGGCGACTCTTCCACGGGCTTGCGCTCCAGCAGAAACTCATAGAACCGTGCACTCACGGCGGGGTTTTCCACGAAAAGCAAAATATAACGGGGAGTGATCATAGGGCTGCTCCATTCAAGGTGGGCGCAGCATAAAAGGAGGCGGTGTCAGTTTCTGTCAGGAGTGTGAAGGGCAAGAGCAACACCCAAGACGTCAGCCAGACGGAGTTGGCGGAATGTCTGGCGAGGACTATCGTTGCTTGACTGAGTTTCTGCCCATTAATGAGGACCTCGTCATGAACACCAGCGATTTGCTTGAGCAATTACTGCGGGCCGGCCGGGGCTCGCAGGCGCAACAAAGTGGCGGCGCGGCGTCAGCTCAAGGAGGTTTGGGTGATCTTGGCGGGTTGCTTGGTGGTCTGTTAGGGCGTGGCGGGGGGGCCGGTGCGGGCGGCGGAGGCTTGGGTGGATTGCTCGGTGGTCTGCTGGGTGGCGGATCACCCATGGGCGGTTCGACGCAAACGCGCTCGGGCGGCACCAACTACGCGGCATTGGCTTCTTTGGGGATGATGGCGTTCCAGGCGTATCAGGCCTGGCAACGCAGCCAGGCCTCGGCACCGCAACAGGCACCGCGCACCGTTGACTTGTTGTCTGGCCCGGAAATCGAAGACCACAGCCACGCCATCCTTCGTGCCTTGATCGCCGCCGCCAAGGCCGATGGCCGCATCGATGATGCCGAGAAACAAATGATCAGCACCGAAATCGGCCGCCACACCGACGACCCGCAACTGCAGCAATGGCTCGATGACGAAGTCGCCCGACCGCTGGATGCCGCCGATGTGGCGCAGTCCGCCCAAGACCCGGGCATGGCCGCCGAGATGTACCTGGCCAGCGTGATGTTGGTGGACGATCAGCAGGACGCCGAACGCAACTATCTGGATGAACTGGCTGCGGCGTTGAAGATCGATCCAGAGTTGCAGCTGCACCTGGAGCAACAGGCCAAGGGTGGTGCTGCCTGAACGTTCCCCTACGCGTGTTCTGGTGATTTCGGTAGCAGAAACGTAACCCCGAAGCCTTCAGATATCTTCAGTATCCGAGGCAGGTCTTCGGGCACTTTGAGCTGATCCAGCGCTGCAAAGAACTGACCGCCGCGTGGATCGGAAACCACGCCAATGATTTTCGCGGTGGGGCTGATGTTCTTGTAGGCATGGATCGACCCGGCGGGGATGTGCACGTAGCCGCCGGTCGAGACGGTAGTGGATTGCCCCTCGACAGTCACTTCAACCTGCCCGTCAATGACATAGAACGCTTCGTCCCAAGGGTGAAAGTGCAGCGGTGGCCCTCCACCTTGCACACCTTCCTGGATGTGCATTTCAAAGGGTTTGGTCAGATCGCCGCCGGCAAGAATAGTGATCGTCTCTCCAACAACTTTGACCGGCGCGGGCGTTTTCCCGGCTTCGATGATGTGAACCGTGCGCATGATTGCTCTCCGAGGCATGAGTCCCCCTCCGCTGAGTATATTCACTGTGCCGCCAGTAAGTGCCGCAACACCGGTCCGTCTGTCCGGGCCATTTCAATGTCAATATTAGTGCTGTCATTTAATTGGCATGAGTGACCGGGCACTCATAGGGTTTGTTTGATTTGCTCGCCCTTTCATGAATGTTTTTCCCCGTGGAAGAAATGCAGGTACTTTCATTTGACATTCTGGATCCAATGTCTAGACTCGATCGCATGACTCCTCCCTGAGGGGCTGAAAAGTATAAAAGGTAAAGGGACGATACAATGCATGGAAGCTCTCCGCGTCACCGTATTGCGGTATGCAATACCTTCATATTTCACCTCGCAACAGCCATCACTGAATTTTCCGCCCCGTCTCATCGCGATGTGAATTTTATCGCTCGCATACGATTTTAGTTAGTTTCGATCTTCATACATGTAATGGTTTTGGTTAGTAATAACCAAAACTTATCGTGTCTGGCTTGCCATGGGTCGATATTGGCAAATTCGCACTTTCGATAAGAATTCGAAAGGGGTGGTGTCATTCGCCTCGAAAAAATTCGGCTGATCAAATGGAATTCTGATTCTCGCTAAAGGAGTGGCTTGGCCATGTTTAAAAGACGCAAGCGTATCGCGCTGGATGATCCCAGTCTGGAGCGTGTGAAGTTGACACCTCAGATGCTCACCTACGATCAATTCGCCAGTCGCAGTCGTTCCCAGTACTTGCCTTATGTGATGGGTTTCAATGCCGCCGACTACCGTTCGGAATCGATCAATACCGATCGGCTCGGATTTCGCCTGGCCCATGATGCGCAAGGCCGGCCGATCAGTGTCGGCACCCTCGAGGGCAGCGCGCTGTCAGAGGTGAATTTGCTGGTCGGGGCTTCGTCAGCCTTGGGTTACGGGGCTTCCAGCGATGCCGCCTCGGTGGCGAGCCGCCTGTCCACGTATGATCCAGACGATACGCCATGGCTGAATTTTGCGGGTCATACCTTTAATGCGACCCAGGAATTGATGCTGTTCGTGCTGCATGCCCATCGACTGCCCAAAGTGCGACGCATCGTGATCATGGGTGGCTTCAACACTCTGGTCATGGCGCGTCTTCCTGAGTTCATTCGAGGTGATCTGCCGCCGTTCTACTTCTGCGGTGACTACTACGAAAAGTTTGATGAAATTGCTGAGGAGAATGGCGCAGAACTGCCGCCTGGCAAACTTCCAAAGTGGCCAGCCGAAACGACCGAGGTGCCGCCGATTTCGCAAACTCTGGTGCGCGCTCTAAAAGACACCATGAATTGTCTGACTACTTGGAAACGACTCGCGGAATCTTTGGGGGCGGAACTTACGTTCGTTCTCCAGCCCTTGGCGACTTGGGTAAGAACGCCGTGCGCCGAAGAGCAGAAATTGTTCGATGAGCTTGATCGGATTTCCCGGTTTGGTACTTGGCAGCATTTGTATGGCGATATATCCGCGCCTGCTGTCGCGGAATATTACGCTGATAGTTTGGCCAATAGTTGTCATGACTTGGGTATTCGATTTGCCAGTCTGATCGATGATTTTAGAGAACGTCCGGCCGATGAATGGTTGTACGTTGATCGTGCGCACTTTACCGACCTTGGCAGTGATGTCGTAGCACACGCCATTCATCGATACCTGCAATGAAAGTTTAGGAGGCTCTATGTTCCAGCGAATTCGCAAGGCACTTGGTTCTTTGTTCAAGAAAAAGAAAAAAGCCAAGAAGAAAAACAATTCCTCCATCTATCCAATGCACTGATGAAGACTAATAGGCAAATCTTTTCCAGTTTCCTCGGGGCAGAGACCGGGGGAGAGGCCAGGCGCATGTTCACGCCGGTCACCCTGCGCACTTGCCTGGGTGCGGTGCATGGCACGGAGCTGGCAGACGTCGACTTCACCAGCGCGCCGGCCTTGGCAGGGCTGGCGAGCGTTGCATGCGAACGGCTTGGGCCATTGCGCGACGGATTCCGACGGTTGGCACAGGCAATCGAAACGAACGAAGCGGATGCCCAGGCGCTGGGCGCCAAGGCGGCACTGGAGTCGGCTCCCTTTCTGATCGGCAGCCAGCACCTGATTCATGGGCTGTGTGGCAGTTGGAATAATGAAGCGCGCCATGCCATGGCAGCGCTGAGTATCCATGCGGCGGATGTGGGTGCCGGTCAGCCGGGGGCCAGTCGTATCCAGCGCTACCAGGAATTGCTGCGTCAGCATGCGCTGGCAGATGCTGGCGAAGATCTCCTGCGAGCGGTGGCCGACCCAAGGATCTCGGACGGGGCCTTCAACGTGGCCTCGACGCTGGTCGTACTGGGGCATTTCCCGGAGTCGCTGACGGCCCAGATCCTGGGGGTCAACCTTTACCTGCGCCATTGCGGGCTGCTGCCCGCGTTCGAGTTCATCGCCCGTAATGAGCCGTCCGCACGCCAGTTTCTCGATCTGCGTCGCGACCCCGCCGGTAGTGCCGATGATCTCGCCGTGCTCGCTGAAGTGGCCGTCCGGGAATTTCTCGTGCACATAGGAGCGGCCGGAAACGATGGGGTGCGCCAAGGCTACCTGTGGGCGCGCCGGCAGGTCGAGGAGATGAACGAAGCGCTGCTCAATCTGCTTGAGCGCTGGCTCGATCCGAGAGAGGCGGCATGTCACCTGATCAGCCGACGTCGGCTGGATGCTTGCCAATACCATGACAAGACACGGCTGAATAAGGTGCCGATGAAGCCCTTGCTCGCGGTCGACGACTCGTTGAAGTTCCTCGACCATCTTGCCGCCAGCGCCTACGTGCGGGCGGGCAAGCCGGAATCGAGTCCACTGCTGACCAACCTGATTTCGCCGCGGGGCAAGATGTTCCGGATCTTCAGTCGCGACGATATCGCCATTCTTCACCGCTGGATCTCCAGCTTGCCTTACTCCGATGCGCCCATGCAGCCCCCGGCTTTCCAGGTATGGAAAGACGACGGCAGACTCGCCGGGAGTCTTCGCGAGAATGCTGAAACCCAAGCGTTGGTCGCCAGATTCAGCCCACGAGAGGCTTACCCGCGCCTGTTGCGTATGGAGCTCACGCCGTCAGAGGAATCCTTTGCCGGTCGCTACGTGAAGAGCTGGTTGGCCAGGGCCGCCCGTGGCGTCGCCAAGGGGCGTTGCTCGTTGCCAGAGCATTGGGCGCCCGGTGTCCTGCAGCAGTGGTTGCAGGGCCAGCATGAAGCGTCCAACCAGGCACTGGAACAGAACGAAGAGTTGCCGTCTCGCGATGAGGTGGTCGCCGATATCCTGTCCTTGGCGCCATTGACAATGATCGACGGGGCTTGGCTGGCCGGGTTCGCCCATCCGGCGGTAGCCTCCACGGCGTACGGCAGCCGACTGTTTGAAACGCTTTACGATGAGTTGGGCAACGGAATCGAGGCGCAGAACCATCCCGTCATCTACCGCCATCTGCTCAAGGCAGTGCATGGCGAGTTGCCGGCCACCGCCGACCCTGGATACGCCAACGCAGCTTGCTTCAACGACGAGGACTTCGAGCTGCCCGTGTTCTGGTTGTCCATCGGACGATATCCCCAAACTTACTGCCCGGAGATTCTCGGGCTGAACCTGGCGATGGAGCTATCCGGTGTAGGTGGCGGTTATCGGCGTACCCACAAGGCGTTGGTCGCCTACGGCTATCCGACGATGTTCGTCGATCTGCACAACTCCATCGACAACATCTCTACCGGGCATACCGCATGGGCTGCCGCGAGTCTGGATACCTACCTTTGCGCATTTTCTAGAAGTGACCGTGATGAACTTTGGGCGCGCGTGCGTAATGGATTCGTCGCGCTCAATCCACCCAGGGAGCAAACAATGCTGGATAAGTTTCGCGAAAAAGTGAGGTCGCTGCTATGACGATAACGCTTGGCATCTCTGCCTTTTATCACGACAGCGCGGCCACTCTGGTTGTGGACGGCAAGATCGTCGCCGCCGCCCAGGAAGAGCGTTTCAGCCGGATCCGACATGACCCGGGTTTTCCATGCAGGGCCATTGAGTACGTGCTGAAGTACGCAGGTATAAACCTGGCCGATGTCGACCATGTTGCCTATTACGAAGACCCGGCGCTCAAGTTCCGTCGGGTGCTCTCGACGGCTGCCGTGGCCGGGTTTTCGGCAGCGCGCACCTATGCACCGGTGCTTGGCGAATGGCTATCGAAAAAACGCCGGATGGACCGTGAGGTCGTGCGTCATCTCGCAGCGATGGGAGACCGGGACGGTCGCCGAATCGAAGTGCATGGCCATCACGAATCCCACGCTGCATCGGCGTTCTTCCCCAGTCCGTTCGAGAGCGCTGCGATCCTGTGTATCGACAGTGTCGGCGAATGGGCGACGACCACTCTCTGGCACGGTAGGCCAGACGGCATCAAACTGGTCGCGGAGTTGTCCTTCCCCCATTCGCTGGGCCTGCTTTACTCGGCCTTCACCTATTTCTGCGGCTTCAAGGTGGACTCCGGCGAATACAAACTGATGGGGCTTGCGCCTTATGGCAAGCCTCACTACGCCGACACGATCCTCTCGCATCTGATCGATGTGAAGCCCGATGGCAGCTTCAGGCTTGACTGGACCAAGTTCGAGTTCATCAAGGGCCAAGTCATGACGGGCGATGCCTTTGAGCAGCTATTCGGTGGCCCCCGGCGCTTGCCCGAGGCACCACTTACCGATCGCGAGTTCGATTTGGCAGCATCGGTGCAGAAAGTCACGGAGATAGTCGTTTCGCGCCTGGCCAAGACCGCCCGCGAGCTCACTGGCGAGACAGCGCTATGCATGGCCGGGGGCGTTGCCCTTAACTGCGTAGCCAACGGAGTGATCTCACGTGAGCGGACGTTCGACCGGCTGTGGGTGCAACCGGCGGCAGGCGATGCGGGTGGCTCGCTGGGCGCCGCGCTGCTGACCGACCGCAAGTATCGCTGGGTAACAAGCCGCGAACTACCGGCTGGCGTTCGTGATGGCATGAGCGGGGCATTGCTCGGGCCGGAGTACAGTGAGGAGCAGATCAGGGACGAACTGGAAGCCTGCGGCGCAGTTTTTCACAAGCTTTCGCAGGAAGAGCTCGACCAGCGGGTGAGCACCAGCATAGAGGCCGGCGGGGTCATCGGCTGGTTCCAGGGTCGAATGGAGTTCGGTCCACGATCACTTGGCAGCCGTTCAATTCTGGGTGATCCGCGTCGCTCGGACACCCAGTCAAACATGAACTTGCGCATCAAGTTTCGCGAGTCCTTCCGACCCTTCGCTCCCGTGGTGCTTGAGGAGAAAGCGGCAGACTACTTCGACATCGTCGAGGAAAGCCCCTACATGCTGGTGGTCTCGCCCATTGCAAAGCACATTCGCAAGGCAATCGCGCAGGAGAATGCGCGGCTTACCGGCATCGACTTGCTCAAGTTGGTGCGTAGCGATCTGCCGGCAATCACCCACGTGGATTTCTCGGCAAGGGTGCAGACCGTGGACCGGGAGCGCAACCCGCGGTTCCGAGCGCTGCTTGAACACTTCTACCAGCGTTCAGGGTGTCCTGTACTGGTCAACACCTCGTTCAACGTGCGCGGTGAGCCCATTGTGAACACGCCGTTCGAAGCTTATCGCTGCTTCATGCGTACCAACATGGATGTGTTGGCGATTGGCGATTTCTACCTCGATAAATCGGAGCAGCCTCAGTTTGAGGAAGCGGTCGACTGGCGCGAGACAGTACCGCTGGATTAACTATTTCATACACTAGGGAAGGTGCACTATGGATTATGTTCTGCTCTACCTGATCCTGCCGTTGGGGATATTCATCCGGCGGACCAAAGCGTTTGCCCATCGGCCGGACCCCAAGGTCACCTCATACCTGAACCGCAAATCATGAGCGTCATGGCCTTGGATGTTCAGGAGGCGTCGTTGGTCCAGGAGATGATCGTCAATGATCCCGACCTGACCGGGCTGAAGGACTGTCGCGTGAGGTTGGCCGAAACGCCGCACTGCGCTGACAGTGTGGGAGCCGTCGGTGGGGACTGGCTCGGCACGGTGTTGGGCCGGGATATCGTCGAGGCGATTCGCGCATTTCCTGCCAGCCCGCACAAAGCGTTGCTCATCAGAGGCATTTCGCTCTCTACGGACGTCGCGACGCCGCGCAATGGCTTCCTGCCCAATGCCGAGTGCGTGCTTGATTTTGATCTGCTGCACTTTGGCATGTTGCGGTTGCTGGATGTCAGGCCGCATGCCGTCGAGTATGAAAACTTCGGCAAGCTGGTCAGAAACGTCGTTCCGGTCCCGGAGGCTGCGGGCACCACGAGCTCTTGGGGGGCGGATGTGGAGTTTTTCTGGCACACCGACAACCCCAACTGGCCCTTCGCCGATCAAAGCCGAAGTGTCGCGACCTCCGTGCCGAACTTTTTGGCCTTCACCGCCGTGCGCAACTTTGAAGGCGCCTCCACCGACATTGTTTGTGTGGATCATGTCCTTTCACAGCTGCCTGCCTGGGCGATCGCCCAGTTGCAGAAGTCTGCCTACACCTTTGGTGCCCCGGCCTCCAACGAGGGCTTCGATGGCCAGCCGAGGGTGCTGCCGGTGCTGGAGCAGGACGATGGCGGTTATCGCCTGCGCTTTGACGACGGCATCGTGGCCGCGCTCGACCGGGACAGCGAAAAGGCGCTTGCGCTGCTGCGCCAGTGCCTGCGTGATGCCCAGGGTATAGAGGTGGTGCTGCAACCAGGCGACTTCTTCATTTTCAAAAATGCCCGCGTGCTGCATCGACGCAAGGCGTTCCAGCCTTTGCTCAACGGCAAGGCGCGCTGGCTGCGCAGGGTGTACGGCAGTTGAGCCTTATCTTCAAAAACCATCACACAAGAACCATCCCAATAGACATGGAGTTTATGCATGAATAAGCGTATCGCAGTAGTCGGTGGCCGCCCCGCGCCCATTCACGGTGCCAAGGAACTGGGCATCGACGTGGTACTGGTGCATCAAGAGGGTGACTACGAGCAGGAAATCCTCGCCCATTGCGAGCAGGTGGTGCATGCCAGGCTTGACGACGCCGAGGCCATTATCAAGGTCCTCGAACCCCTGCACCGCGAACGTCCGTTCGATCGCATCATTACCACCACCGAAGTGGCGGGCGAGTCAACGGGCAAGGTGGTCGATCACTTTGGCCTCACCGGGGTTTCCTATAAGACTGCGCGCCTGCTCAAAGACAAAGTGGCCATGCGCGAGTTGCTGGTCGAGCACAACCTGAGCCCGGTCGCCTATCGCCATGTCACCTGTGCGCAGGATGCCGTCGCGTTCGTCAAAGCGCATGGCAAGTCGGTTCTCAAGCCAGCCGAAGGCGTCGCCAGCCTGCACATCCATCCCTGCGATGACGAAGCCTCCGCTTCCAAGGCCTGGCAAGCGCTTCAGGATGCCGACGTCAAGCACATCATCATCGAGGAGTACCTGGAGGGGCCGGTCGTCAGCGTCGATTCCTTCTCGTTCAAGGGGCGCCACCTTCCGATTGGTTACTCCCAGTACCGCATGAACGATAAATACGTTGAGTGGGAGGTCAGCACGCCGAGCACTGAGGCCAAGAAATGGCTGAGCGAGCTGAAGGAAATGACCTGCCGCCTGCTCGACGCCGTAGAGCTGGAGGAGGGGCCTTCCCACAGCGAGTTCGTGCTGACCCCGAAAGGTCCTCGTGTACTCGAATCCCACGCTCGTCTGGCGGGCTCGGGTGCTCCGGAACTGGTACGGCGTGCGTTCGGCCTGGACCTGAACCGCATGTTCCTGACTGTGCCACTGGGTATCGACACCCTGCCGGATGTGTCGCCCGAGCCGATAGCGGGTGCAGCGATCCAGTTCTTCGTACCGACGCCGGGCAAGGTAAGAAAGGTCGAGCTCGATCTCAAGCCTGACGTCGATGTGCGCCACACCAAGCCAGGCGAGACTCCACTGGTGTTCCTGCCGTTCCTGTTCGAGCTGGGCGCAGCCGAGCGTGCCGTAGTCATCCAGAAGCATGAGGGCGACAAGATTCCGCCGCTCGACACCGTTGCCGACTGCGTTTCAGGGTATGTCCTGGCAACAGGCTCCTCGCGCGAAGACGCCGTTCGTATCGGCGACGAACTGGTGGAAGCGGTTCACTTCATCGTGGACCCCACGGCATGAGATATGTCCTCTGCTTGCACCGTTGGGTCGGCTACCAAGCGCTCTACGACCGATACGAACTGCCTGCGGGAATGCAAATTCGGGCGATCTGCACGCCCGAATCCCTCGCGTCCCTGCCGAGCGAGCGTCTGGCGTCAAGCTCGACGCTCGCCTCGCTGGACGATGCCGAGGCGGTCATGGTCGAGGTTGAGCGCCTGGTCGAGCAACATGGCGTCCCAGCGCTGGTGGTTGCCCTTAACGAGGGCGACCTGCTCAATGCTGCTTCTATCCGCGAGCGATGGCAGATACCGGGAGATCTTGTCGCGTGGACCGAGCGGTTCCGCGACAAGCTCACCATGCTGCAGGTCGCTGGTCGGCAATCGTCGATCGGCGTGCTGCCTGCCTCGGCCGCCGATTCCCTCGAAGCAGTGGAGCGGCTGGCGGCCGAACACGGTTATCCGCTGGTGCTCAAGCCGCGCTACGGCACGGCGAGTCGCGGCGTAAAATTTCTTCGCGGCCCAAAGGATCTTGATCAGATCCGGCAGGCAACGGAGCCGATGATGGTCCAGGCTTACTGCGCGGCCCCCATCCTGCACGTAGACGGTTGGTGGGACGGGCAACGGATTGTGGTGGTCACGGCGTCGCGTTATGTGAATAGCTGTGCCGATTTCGGTCCGGATAGCCCGCTGGGTAGCATCGAGCTCGAGGAGGGCGATGACGAACAGCGGATTGCGGGGCGCGTCGAACAACTGCTGGCAGTCTTCGCGCCTGAGCGAGAAATCGTCTTCCACCTCGAACTGTTCGACCTGGATGACAAATGGCTGTTCCTGGAAATCGGTGCCCGGGTCGGTGGCGCCGAAATCCCGTTCCTCTGGCGAGAGGTGAGGGATATCGACCTGCTGGGGATCGCTTGGGAACTCCAGACCGGGGCGTCTACCCGCTACAGGGACCTTGCGCGCAGCCTTAGCAAGGAGGGCAGGCCATTGCACCGCGAGCGGGGAGCATGGGTGATCGCCCGCCGCAACAGCTCGCCGCGCGATGGCTTGGGTACCCTGTACTGGGCGCAGCCGCAGAACCTGGATCGCCTCGCCAGTGGTGTTTATGAGGGCGCTGGCACCCGTCTTCGCCTGCGCAGCTTCGATCGTCCCGCGTTGGTACGCGACGTGGGGAAGATCTTCGAACAGTTATCCGAGTCATGGGGAGCTCAATCTTGAAAACAGCAGTGGTTACGGGTGCCAGCAGTGGCATTGGCGAGGCGTGCAGCCGTACCTTGGCCAGTCGTGGCTGGCGGGTATTCCTTGTGGCGCGCAGGGGTGAGCGGCTCGAGCAGATTGCCGGCGAAATCCGCGGACACGCCATTGTGCTGGACGTGACACAAGCGCGAGAGGAGGACTTGGTGCAGATTTGCGAGTGCGATCTTCTAGTGAACTGTGCGGGCGGTGCGATCGGCCTGGATGCGGTAGACAGGGCCAGTGCCGAGGATTGGACGAACATGTTCAACAGCAACGTACTGGGGACTTTGCTGATGACCCAACTGATGTTGCCTCGGCTCATCGCATCCCAAGGGGCCATCGTCAATATTACCTCTACGGCGGCGCTAGCCAGTTATGAGGGGGGCGGCGGCTATTGCGCGGCCAAGAGTGCTCAGCGCGCACTGACCCATTCCTTGCGACTGGAGATGAAGGGCGTACCGGTGCGCATCACCGAGGTGCTCCCCGGCATGGTGCATACGCCAGAGTTTTCCTTGAAGCGTTTTCGCGGCGACGCCGAACGGGTCAACGCCATCTACGAGGATGTCGACCGGCCTTTGAGCGCGGACGATGTCGCCCAGGTAGTGGCCTGGGTTGCCGATCAGCCGGCACATGTCAATGTCGACGAGATCGTGGTTCGGCCAGTGGCACAGCGCGCTCAGCATGCGCTGTTTCGCGGCAGTCTCGGCTGGCTCGAGCAGCAGCGGGCCGACCAATCCCCTTTGAACGAAGGAGCACGCTAATGATGGCGCTGGAAAACCTGGCCGGTGTGGCCATCATCTCCTTGGGCATGGTTCTGACACCGGGTCCCAACATGATCTACCTGACCTCGCGGGCAATTTCCCAAGGGCGGCTGGCCGGGATGATTTCGCTGGCGGGTGTGGCGCTAGGCTTCGTGTGCTACCTGCTGGCTGCTGGACTGGGGCTGGCTGCCTTGTTCAAGGCGGTGCCAGTTGCCTACGATGTCGTCAGGATCGCAGGCGCATTCTATCTGGGCTACCTGGCCTGGAACATGCTGAAGCCCAGGGGCGCTTCCCCCTTCGAGGCGCGCGAACTGCCACCTCACTCGCCGAGACGGCTGTTCACGATGGGGCTAGTGACGAACCTGCTGAATCCGAAGATTGCGCTGATGTATTCCGCGCTGATTCCCCAGTTCATCGACCCTTCCGCAGGGTCTACCTTCCAGCAATTCATCCAGATGGGACTGGTACAGATCACCATCGCCGTCACAGTGAACGGCATGATCGTCCTCGCCGCCTCCAGGGTCAGTGGTTTCCTGGCCAAGCGACCCTCTGCCATGCGCACTCAACGCTGGGTGTCCGGGACTGTCCTGGGCGTCTTCGCGGTCGATATCCTGCTGCGCAAACCGCTCACCTGATAAACGACCGAGTGTTTCGCAAGCCCTGCAATGACAAGGCCCGGCCAATAGCCGGGCCTTGTCGTTTGGCGGCCTCGGTACTCAAGTTTTGCAAGACTACTGAACCTTCGCGCACTCATCCGGGGTCTCATGACAATAACGGTTTGATTCAGTCATAAACCCGTGGAGGGCGCCATGGACAAGCCGCTCGAAAAGTACAACAACATGAGGGACTTCGAAAAAAGTCCCGAGCCTGCCGGTGTTTCCAAATCCGCAAAAGGCAGACGACAAGACACAGCGCATGCGCTGCAGTTCTGCATTCAGAAGCATGACGCCTCACACCTGCACTATGACTTTCGCCTGGAGCTCGACGGCGCGCTGAAAAGTTGGGCCGTGCCCAAAGGGCCGTCGCTGGACCCCAAGATCAAGCGCCTGGCCATCCACGTCGAAGACCATCCGCTGGATTACGCCACGTTCGAGGGCACCATTCCCGAAGGGCATTACGGCGCCGGCGATGTGATCGTCTGGGACCGTGGGGTGTGGATTCCCCAGGACGATCCGGCCAAGGCGTACACCAAGGGCCGGCTGAAATTCGAGCTGAAAGGAGAAAAGCTCGGCGGCCTGTGGAACCTCGTGCGCACGCACATGCCGGGCAAGCAGGAACAATGGTTTCTGATCAAGCATCAGGACAGCGCCGCCAGACCCGACAGCGAGTACGACGTGGTTGCCGCCGAGCCGGACAGCGTGCTCAGCGACCGCACCATTCTGGAAAAAAAGCACGGCGCTGAAAAAACCAAACCGATCAAAAACGCCCCGGCCAAGGCGCGCAAGGAAAAGTCACCACAACTGACGGGCGCGCGCAAAGCCAGGCTGCCGGAGCTGCTCAAACCCGAACTGGCAACGCTGGTCGAATCCGCGCCGAGCGGCGAATGGAGCTATGAGATCAAGTTCGACGGCTACCGGGTCATGGCGCGCATCGACCACGATGAGGTCAAACTCTTCACCCGCAATGGTCACGACTGGACCCATAAATTACCCGGACAAGCCGAGGCGCTGGCAGCGCTGGTCCTGGAATCGGCCTGGCTCGACGGCGAAATGGTGGTGGCCAACGAGCAGGGTGTTCCGGATTTCCAGGCGCTGCAAAACGCGTTCGATTCCGGCAGTAGTGCCAGCATCGTTTACTACCTGTTCGATTTGCCCTACCTCAATGGCGTGGACCTGCGTGAAGTACCCGTCGAGGAGCGCAGGGCGGCGCTGGCGACTGTGCTCAAACTCAATGAAAACCCGCTGTTGCGATTCTCCGACGCTTTCGACGAATCCCCGGAGGCCCTGCTCAACAGTGCCTGCGAAATGCAGATGGAAGGGCTGATTGGCAAGCGCCTGGGGTCGCCTTACGTGTCTCGGCGCACCCGTGACTGGATCAAACTCAAGTGCAAGCATCGACAGGAATTCGTTGTGGTCGGCTTCACCGACCCCAAAGGCGCACGCAGTGCTTTTGGCGCGTTGTTGCTGGGGTTGCACGATCGTGACAGCGGTGAATTGCGCTATGCCGGCAAGGTTGGCACCGGGTTCAACGAGGCGACTCTCAAGCGCATTTACGAACAGTTGAAACCGTTGCAGACGAAAAAGCCGTCGGTGGTCAATCCGCCTAGCGGTTTCGAAGCCAAGGGGGGGCATTGGCTTAAACCCACTTTATTGGCGGAAGTGGCCTTCGCCGAAATGACCAAGGACGGCTCGGTGCGCCACGCCGTGTTCCATGGTTTGCGCGATGACAAGCCTGCCGAAGAAATTACCGAGGAGCTGCCGAACGCCGTGAACACTTCAGCCTCGAAAACCGCCGCGCCAAAATCCACAGCGAAGAAGAAATCCACCGCTGAGAAACCTGATGCCACGGAGCCAAAAACCGCCCAGTCGACTGTCGCGCCGTCGCAGATCGGCCTGGCCAGCGGCAAGGTGCGCATCACGCACCCGGACCGGGTGATCGACGCCAGCAGCGGCACCACCAAGATGCAACTGGCGCAGTACTACGCCAGCGTCGCCGAATGGATACTGCCGCAGCTCAAGGACCGGCCGGTGGCGCTGGTGCGTGCGCCGGACGGCATCGCCGGCGAACTGTTCTTTCAGAAGAACGCCGAACGCCTGGCCATTCCGGGGATTGTTACCCTGGACAAGGAACTGACGGGCCAACCGATGATGATCATCAACAACGCCAAAGCGCTGATCGGCGCGGTGCAGATGAGCACGGTGGAACTGCATACCTGGAATGCCACGTCAGTCGATCTGGATAAACCCGATCGCTTCGTCCTCGATCTCGACCCGGATCCGGCGCTGCCCTGGAAAAGCATGATCGAAGCGACTCAGCTAACGCTCACAGTGCTGGATGAACTGGGGCTCAAGGCGTTTCTCAAAACCAGCGGCGGCAAGGGGATTCACCTGGTGGTACCGCTGACCCGCAAACACGGCTGGGACGAGGTCAAGGACTTCAGCCACGCGATCGTCAGCCACATGGCCAAATTACTGCCGGATCGTTTTTCCGCGGTGTCCGGACCGAAAAACCGTATCGGGCGTATCTTCATCGACTACCTGCGCAACGGTCTGGGCGCCACCACTATTTGCGCCTACGCCGTGCGCACCCGCGAAGGGCTGCCGGTGTCGGTGCCGATCTTTCGGGAGGAGGTGGCCAAGCTCAAGGGTGGCAATCAATGGAACGTACATAACGTGCATGAGCGCCTGGCCGAAATCGGTGACGAACCCTGGGACGACCTGAAGAAAACCCGACAGACGATTACTGCCGAAATGCGGCGGCGGGTGGGGATGAAAAAATAGTGAATCGGAAGGAAGGTGGTGAGGGGGCTTGTCGGAATGCCGTATCGCCCCGTTTGAGTGTGTAGCACTCACAAAACTTTGGTGTATCAGAGATTTTGGGGCTGCTTCGCAGCCCAACGGGGGCAAGCCCCCTCGCCACAGGCAAGCTCCCTCACCACAGGCAAGCCCCCTCACCACAACGACTATTGTTTGCCGAGCGCGGCAGCCAGCAGCGGCGCCGCCTGTTCATCGGTCAATGCGGCGTGGACTTCCATGCTCATGAGGTCGCTCCACTCCAGCACCCACTTCTGAATTGACACCGGATCGTCGGCTTCTGCAATGCCAAAACCACTCGAGCCACCGACGGCATGCCAGCGCCCCAGCATGTTGACGCCTGCGGGTGGCGCGCCACCGGTCTTGAGAAAACGTTCGATTGCGCTGTTGCGATGTTGCGGACTGATGGACCAACGGACGATGAATAACATCTGCCACCTCCTGCTACGGATTGGCACCTTTATCTTCGCGCGCCTGGCTGGCGCCGGGGCCACGGTCACGCTTGTGTTTCCAGCCCCATCCTGGCTGGCCTGAAAGCCTTTCTCCCATGAGAAGGCATAGCAGCGGCCCGCGTTTCGCGTACGACCGCTGATCCTCTTTCAGGCATTTGAAACGAACATATCGTGATAACCGCGCAAACCATCAGGCATCACGCAACAAGTCGTTGGCATTGAGCAGCTCGTAGGCAATCTCCGGGCGCTTCTCCAACCCTCGACGAATCGCCGCCGGAATCGATTGACGGGTTTTGCGACACAGGCCCGGCAGTTCGCCGAGGGTGATGTTGATGCCGCGCATGGTGCGCACTTCATTGAAGCCCGGAACGATCTCGACGCGCAGACCCAACTGCTCAAACATCCGGCGCTGCAGACGCTCCAGGTCGCCGAGGCTCTGGAGATTCTCCAGGCGCTCGACCAAGCGCTTTTCCTCCGACCGGGTCAGGCTCAGGATGCGCAAATCCGCGCCGGGGGTTTCCAGCAACGGCTCACGCTCGCAGATGCAGGCACCGGGCGGGCAGGGTTGGCGGATCGGAAGAGAGGTCGTCATGGGGTTCAATCATAGAGCGCTATGATCGGGTTTGCCCATGGGGTTGTTGTGCCGTTGAGCGCGATGTCTACATTTATCTACCGATCGCTTCTTCGAAGGGCATTGGCGAGTCGAATGTAAACGCTACTCAGCACTAAAGTGACTTGTGATGGTCAATAAATCCCGCAACGACCACCAGTAGTCGTACTGCTCGGAACCGACCGGATCCGCATCGGCATTTTGATCAAGGACAGTGAAAGCATGCTCGCCGCAATATAATCAGCAACCGCCTCCACCAGGTTCCGTGAATCGGGACTCGCCGTACGTTTACCCCTCAATCCAATTCGAAGATTTAAAGCATGCACCTACGCAAAATTGCAGTTGGGCTGTCGGCCCTTGTTTTGCTCTCGACCGGGGCAGAAGCCCGCAGTCTGCTGGACCTCATCAAGCCGCCCACCCCGCATCAGGAACAAGTATCCCGCTCGGGCTCGATCAGCCAGAACGCGGCCCTGGGCCTCTATTCGAACAAACAGAAACAGGCATCGTTTGATGGCTGCGCAGAGCTGTTCCCGGCGGCGAAACCGATCAACACGGCCACTGTGCCTGCAACCATGAAACCCTTGGCCCTGTGTTCCGACAACTTTGCGGTGCTGTACTCGCAAACCAGCAAGACGCCATTGGTAGTGGTCGAACGCCTTAATGCCGCCCAACTGCAGGATGCCAAAGGCGAGGAGCGCACCAACCAGTTCTACCCGGACCCACGCATCCCCAAGAGTGGGCGGGCAGAGTTGAGCGACTACCGTAGCCAACATCCGGCCGTGGACCGCGGCCATCAATCCCCGGCAGCCGATGCACCGAACCCCAATGCAATGGCCCAATCCTTTGCGCTGTCGAACATGGTGCCGCAAGACCCCACCAACAACCGGAAGATCTGGAGTAAGGTCGAGTCCGATGTCAGAAAGTTTGCCAAGCGAGCTGATGGCAATGTTTTTGTCTTTACCGGCCCGCTCTTTGATTCAGGCCACACCACCATCGGCGACAACAAGGTCTGGGTGCCGACCCGTCTGTTCAAGCTGGTTTACGACGCATCGTCCAAGCGTGCCTGGGCCTACGTACTGCCCAACGCTGAAACTCGTATCGAGAGACCGATGGACTATGACGCTTTCGTGAAGAGTACCGGGCTCAAATTGCTGGGGAATCTACCGGTCACAGGTTCCGTAGGGCGCTCTTGATGGCTTGATGAATTGCACCCCAAAGGCTGGAGGCAACCGATGGGGTGTTTCATTCTGGCCCAATATTTTAAGCTGATATCATTCAAGAGCTTGCAAACCGAGTAGAAAAATATGAATCGTCGTAAAAAAATACAGCAGTTATTAAAGGCTCACGCCAAAAAGGCCAGTGCCAAATTGGCACCGCCAAGCAAGTCCAAATACATTAGTAAAGCTGACCGATTGAAGCTGGCTGCTGAATCCAGTCAGGACTCAATCGTTTCTTCTGAGAGCTGATCTATGTCGCTTGAGCACCAGCGCAATTTACTCTGCCAACACACCCGGCCCGATGCGCTCGGCTATCGGTCCAGCAGAGGTGCCAGCAATGCACACATGCTGCGCCAGTGCGAACCCTCCCAGTAAACCCGTTGGCAGGCGTCGCAGCGCAGAAAGTGCGAATAGAGGGCGCCAACGCGGGGCGGCACCTGCGGCCGGGCCTGTTCCGGGCTGATCTCGTGCAGCGGCAGGTTGCAATGAAGGCACAGGCTGAATGGCCGTGCGCTACGCGCCAGGTCGAGGCGCTCGTACAATTCGCGCAGCTGCAGCGACGGTTTCAGGGCATGCACGTAACAGCCGTGACTGATGATCCGCCGTTTGAGCAGTTCGCGGTCGCGGGTAAGCACGATGCGTCCTTGCTGCGCTGCGATCTCGGCGATCTCGCCATCCTCGAAGCCATTGTCGTAGAGGGTATCGAAGCCGCTCATGCGCAGCAGGTTGGCCAGCCCGCCAAGGTGCGCATCAGCGACGAAACGCAGCACCCGTAAAGGTTGCGCACGAACCTTTAGCAGCGGGCTGATGTCCAGCGCTTCGAACTTGGGATACACCGCCAGCCGGTCACCGTCGAAGATCATCCGCTCAAAGCCCACCGATTCGCCGTTGAGCAGCACCAGCTCGACCTCGGTGTGCGGTATCCCGAGCGCCTCGATCATGTGCTTGACCGTCGCCCCTCGCGCGCACTCGCAGGTGAAGGACTGCCGCCGCCGATCGGCCGGCAGGAAATCGTTGAGCTCCTCGTAGAAGCGGAAGGTTGCACGGGTCATGCTGAACAGTATGGCAGGGCTGCAGGGTGAGTGAGTCTAGTGCGGACATCTTCTCTGGCAGGCCATGAACGACGCTTGTTTGTCGCACTACATGGCCGACTGCTATCGGCCAAAAGCGGACATGGAGCGCCAACGAAAGCTCAGATCGCTATCCGTTGTATAGGCACTTTCCTGAAGAATAGGAAAGCGGGCCTCCTGCAAATTCGCAAAGGAGACCCAGCTCCACGATCGCACCTGGCTAAGTCACGCCATACGAGACACTGGACTGATATTTATGACTCATCTGACTAAAATGGCCTTCACCTCCAGCAGATGTTTGCGTAACCGGTCTGCATAATCCTCGGCGACAGCAGCCTGAACGCTAGCGCGATTGGCCAGTGCATGACGCCACTCGGCAATGCGACCAAGTCCATCAAACAATGAATGACTGGGTTCGAATCCCAGTATGTCGAAGTAGCGAAAAACTGGGGCTACAGCAATATCCACCATACTGAACGTTTCGCCAGCGAAGTACGGCCCTTCCATCTTTTCACCACCAAGTCTCTCCAGCTTCCCCCTCAGCGCTGAAGACTTACCAAGCGCAGTCTGCTGATCCGTTGCGTTCAAATATCCCCATGCATCAGCAAGCATACCAGTGGCGAATTCGATCCAAGCACGGTGTTGAGCACGGGAAATTGCATCTTTCGGGTGCAAAGCGGGCTCCGGATACACCTGTTCGATGTATTCACAGATAGCCACGCTCTCGAAAAGTACGGTCGCTTCCTCATCGCCTTTTTGCACCATTAGAAGCGGGACTTTGCCCGTTGGCGACATGACCCGAAACCAGTTGGGCCTGTCCTTCAAATCCACATCAACCCGTTGAAATGGAGCCTTTTTTTCGAGGAGTAAAATTGCTACTCGCTGAACAAACGGACAAAGCCCGTGGCTAACAAGCGTGAGCCGTGATTGCGACATTTGAATACCCACTGTTATTTCGACAACACCCGCTTCCGAGCGGGAAGCGGGCTGTATAGAAGCGAAGTTGTGACTAGCCCATTAAAGCGAGCGCCCACCATCAACAATAATTTCCGTTCCGACCGTCCAGCGAGACTCGTCCGACGCGAGGTACAGCACCGCCTTAGCTACTTCTTCAGGCGTGCCAAAACGGCCAAAGGGTATAGTCGCAGCAATATCTTTGTTGACCTGCTCGCGGTAGGCATCGGGGATACCCGCCTTGTCGTACAGCGGCGTGTCGATCGGACCAGGGCTGACCGCATTTACTCGAACACCACGCGGGAGAAGCTCGCTAGAGAGCGTTTTCGACATGTTCAGAAACGCCGCCTTTGTTGCGGCGTAAATGGATGAACGCGCGGCGCCCAGGTGCGCACTGACCGAGGTGTTAAGAACCACCGATGCAGGGTTGGAGAAGACCGGCAGCAGTGCTTGCAGGAGGAAGTAAGGGCCTTTGACATTGATGTCAAAGGAGCGGTCAAACATCTCCTCGTTCCAGTCTTCGATTGGCACCCAGACGGATACGCCAGCATTGAGGAAGGCAACGTCGAGCTGCCCGTAATGAGACTGAACAGCCTGCGCCAGCTCCTTCTGGGCTGCGACACTAGCTGAGTCGGCTCGCAGCACCAGGACTTCGCTACCTAAAATAGCTTGAGCATTTGCCATGGACTCAGGATTAACACCTGTGACGATCACGCGTGCGCCTTCGGCGAGAAATTGCTTGGCGGTCTCCAGACCGATACCGCTTGTACCGCCAGTGATGAGGGTACGCTTGCCTTGTAAACGGGACATGTAAATTTCCTCTCTTTTGGGGCGGCCAGCCGGACGACTGACCTTCTGAGAGCAACTATGTATTCATGCCAGCGCGCTGATAAGATGGGCAAATAGAATAGATCTCATGCAAAATCTGCATGAAAAGGGGCGTGATGGACCGGTTGTTACTGATGAGCTGTTTTGTACGCGCTGTCGAGAAAGGTAGTTTTTCTGCTGCGGGACGTGATCTAGGACTAGGGCAACCGAACGTCAGTCGTTACGTCGCTGCTCTTGAAGACCATTTGCAAACCAGGCTGCTTCACCGATCCACACGAAAGCTGACGCTCACGCCCGAGGGTGAACGGTACTACGCAGATGCGCGGCGTATTCTGGACTCAGTGGAACAGTCAGAGTCCTCACTGAGAGGGAACGTAGCGCCGTCTGGGTTACTGCGCGTCGCTTGCCCGACCGCATTGGCTCACACCTTCATCGTACCGCACGTCGCGAGCTTTCTAGGGCGCTATCCCGAACTGTCGCTCGATCTTCAAATCAATGATCGCTACGTCAATTTAGTCGACGAGGGGGCAGAACTCGCGATTCGCATTGGGCACCTGGAGGACAGTGCAATGCGAGCCCGGCCACTAGCGTGGTTCGAGCGTGTGTGCGTTGCCAGTCGTGCGTACCTAGAGAAACGTGGCTCTCCCTCTTCGCCTGATGACCTGAAGGAACACGACTGCCTCATTTATACCCTCCTATCCACTGGAACCAACTGGCGGTTTAAGGATACTGATGTCCCGATCTCCGGACGACTGCGTGTCAACTCGCCTGAGGCGATACGTGAGTACGTCAATGCAGGATTGGGAATCGCGCAGGGGCCTCAATGGCTTTATGAGGAAGGGCTGAGAAGTGGCAATCTTCAATTGCTGCTTAACGAATACGTGGCGCCACCCGTCCCGATCCAAATCGTATACTTAGCGAATCGGCTGCTGCCCCAGCGAGCCATCGTTTTCATGGATTTTATGGCGGATGTTTTTGCTGCATTCCATGAGCGCCCTAAATAGCCTCCTAGCCCACGGCCAGGGTACGAACGGAGAATCACAGCATGGCGGCCCCTTGGGCGAAAATCGCTGCACACTCACCATTCTTGCTCGTCAACGGGGCTTTAAGTAGTCACACCGGACTGCGGGGCTTGCCTCTCAAAAGTGTCCTGATTTATTGCCAACGCCGATTTGATACATCTCTAAATCAAAGTTGCCCCGCTCTACTGAGCGGGGGCGTCATCCCTGTTAACAGGCGCTAGCTGCCGGATTGCGTGCCATGACGATCCACGCCGCGCCGTCGATCATCACCGACCGCTCGCCGGGGAGGCCTGCGAAGGCAGCGCGAACCGCGGCCGAGGCGTGGGCGCGGATGTCGTCGGGCTGATTAGCGAGCATAAGTGACAGCGGGCCGCCCTCGAACGCCATCCTCACCGCGTCGTCGATCGCCGTGTCCCGCGTCTCGCCTTCGCCGAACGGGATGGAAACATCGAAGGGCGCAATAGTGATATCGGTAAAGCCAGCCTCCGTCAGGATACGTGTCACGCGTCCCCGGTCGCCGAACGAGAATGGTCCGGGCGCTTCGGGATCGGGCGGTGCGGTCGGCGGGACAATGTCCTTGATCGCGCTCATCGGCAGGCGGACCCAATCGTTCTCGGCCACGCCGCGCCAGCAGACAAATGCGACCCGTCCGCCCGGCCGGAGCGCGCGTCGCATATGGGCGAACGCCCCTGTCGGATCGTCGAAAAACATCACTCCGAAACGCGAGAACAGGATGTCGAACGAGCCCTCGGGCAGCTCGACGCTGCTGGCGTCGGCTACCTGGAACTGTGTAGGAGTATCCTCTGGCGCAAGCGCACACGCTCGGCCGATCAACGGTTCAGATATGTCCACACCCAGTACGTGGCCGCCCGAGCCGACGCGGGCGGCCAGAGCCAGACTCGACGCGCCCGCTCCGCAGCCGACGTCCAGCACGCGCTCACCCGTCGCGGGCACGGCGGCTTCTATCGCGGCCTGGCCGAATACCGCAAACATGGCATCGAGCCGGGCTTGATTGGCGGCCCAGTACTCTCCGCTTTGGCCATTCCAGTCGGCGACCTGATAGGCATTTTGCTCTGTCATGACATCTCCTCGTTTTGATTCGCTCCTAACTAGCTACCTTTGAACTAGGCAAGGGGAGGCTGAACCGATGCCAAGGTGCGCAACGTCTCGACCAAACCCGCCTTTACAATGGCGCGACCTTCAAAAGCCTGCGACAACCGAAGAAGGGAATCTGTGCTCTCAAACCAGCATCGACTGCTGGGCGAAGATGCCCGCCATCGCGCCTTGCCATGATGCCGTGGTGACCGACGCCATGAGGGGATTGGCGAGATCGCCGGCAGCGTAGACGCCGGGCATACTGGTTTCGCGGCGTTCGTCGACCTTGAGGACGATGCCCAGGGGGGTGTCGATCGTGGCGAGGCCCAGCGATTCATGCAGGCGTGCGGACGGCTTGTTGCGCGGATGCGCGAACAGGATGTCGATCGCAACAGGGGCGCCGGCGTCGAGCCTGACGGTGGTGTTATGGCTCTCTTCATGGTCGATTTCGGTGATCCGGCCATCGACGACAGGGATGCCTCGGCGCGCCAGATCGGTCCGGATGTCGGGTGGAATGTCGTGACCATTGGCGAAGACTGTCAATGTGTCGGTCCAGTCGTGGTATAGCCTGACGTAGTTGTGCGACGGCGGGCCGGACCAGACGAGGCCCCAATCCCGGTCGGCAACTTCAAAGCCGTCACAATAGGGGCAGGGCACGATGGAGGTGCCCCAGCCTTCGGCAAAGCCGGGAACTTCAGGCATCTGGTCGGCGACGCCATAGCTCAGGATCAGGCGGCGCGCCCTGAGGCTTTCGCCATCGCCAGTAAGGACGGAGAAATCGTCGATGGCGCCGGAGATGCTCTCTGCTCGGGCAGTGACCAGACTGACCGTAGGGTAGCGCGCCAGTTGCTGCCGCGCCTCGGCAAGAATCTCCAGCGGTGGCTTGTGGTCGTGGCCGAGTAGACCATGCGAGTGGTCGGCGAAGCGATTCCGCGGAAGGCCGGTATCGAGAACGGTGACCTTTCGGCGGGCACGACCAAGCTGCAGGGCGGCGGCAAGACCCGCAAAACTGCCGCCGATGATGATGACGTCATTCATGGTGATAGGCTCCGCGTTATGGATGAAGGGACATGGGTTTTACTTTTAGGATACTTTTGAGTACCATAATTCTAGAATTAGAATACTGTCAAGTACTGGAATTTTTATGACCGAAAACAGCCAGACCCGGCGCGGCCGGCCGGCCAATGAGGCGCTCAGCCAAACGATCGTCGACGCTGCGGGCGAACTTTTTGTGGAGTTGGGTTTTCAAGCGACGACAATGGACAAGGTCGCCCAGCGGGCAAAAATATCCAAGCTAAGCATCTACCGACACTTCGAGAACAAGGAGGCGCTGTTCAGCGCGGCCATCGCGGCCCACTGCCATCAGTTTGCACCACAGGCCATTATTGAAGGCGTCGACGGTTCGGCTGCGGATCAGCTCATGGCGGTGGGAACGTTCCTGCTACGCACGTTGTTGAGCCCGGACGTGCGCAGTGTTGAAGCCATGATCATGGTCGACAAGACGAAGCAAAAGTCGTTGAGCAAGCTCCATTACGAAGCCGGCCCTGCCTATGTCATCGCCCAGATCGAGGCCCTGTTGCGTCAGTTGCACGCGAAGGCGGTGCTGAATGTGCCCGACCCTCTAGAGTCCGCCCGCTTGTTTGCCGCGCTTATCAAAGGGTCCGATCTTCTGATGATCGCCCGCTTCGATGAGGCGAGAGCAGAGGACGACAACGAAATCGAATCCTATTGCCGGTCGGCCGTCGCCATGTTCATTGCCGCGCACGGTGTTTAGTGGATGATTTGAACGCCTCATTTTGGTCGATAGCTGGCCATCACAAATGGCAGGTTTTGGCCGATTTCTGCCTGTCAAAACTGCCCGGAATTCCCCCAAGCGGACGTTCAGGGAAAACGAATCCGTCGCCCTTTTTCCCGGCGTCAAACCAAGGTTTCGGCGAGAGCGAAGCCTATGTGTGTTGCGAATGGAATTGCGCGCAAAGGTGCAGTACCTTGTATTTGTAGCACCCTCGTGTCGCAGTCCTGTCCAGGTTGAGAGGTGGCCTTCATGAACAACATCATCTACATCGTCGGGGTCGTTGTGATCGTCGTGGTTATCCTGTCGTTCCTCGGGTTTGCATAGCTTCGAAGACCCACTGAACGATTGCCGGGCACCTTGCAGATGCATCTGAAGCAGTCAGGCCTTGACCCACCGTTGACGGCTCCAGCTGCTCAATGTATCGACGGCGAATACCAGTAACAGCATGGCCAGAATAACCGTGCTGGCTTGAGCTTCCTGGAACAGGCTGAGGCTGACATAGAGCATTTGCCCCAAACCACCGGCGCCGACGAAGCCGAGCACGCTGGCCATGCGGATATTGTTTTCCCAGCGGTACAGGATGTAGGCCAGTAGCTGGGGCAACAGGTTGGGCAGGGTGCCGTAACAGAAAGCCCATACAGCGTTGCCGCCCTGCAAGCGGATGGCTTCGGCGGGTTCTGGCGGGGTGTTTTCCAGTGCTTCGGCGAACAGCCGGCCGAGTACCCCGGTGGTGTGCAGGGCCAATGCCAGGGTACCGGCATTGGGGCCGAGACCGGCGGCTAGGACCATCAGCGCGGCCCACACCAGTTCCGGAACCGCGCGCAAGGCGTTGAGCACCAGGCGCGACGCGCTCTGCAGTGGCCAGCCGAAGCGTCCGGCCGCGGGCAATGCCAATAGCAGACCGAATACCGCCGCGAGCAAGGTGCCCAGGGCAGACATGGCAATGGTTTCCAGAGCGCCGTGGCCGATGGCTTGCAGATGGCCGGGGCTCAGGTCCGGGCTGAGAAAGCGCTGCGCATAAGCGCCCATCTGCTTCAGGTTGCCGGTGCCGCCCAGCTCGCCGAGGTCGATGCCCAGGTAGCTGAACGAGGCGACCACCGCCGCGCCGATGCAGAGCAGCAGTGCCAGGTTGATCAGGCGATTCATGCCAGCCTCCAGCGCAACAGGCGGCTGAGTTGATCGGCGAGCAGCACCAGCACGAGGAACGTCAGTAACAAACTGGCCACTTCACCGCCGGCGAACATGCGCAACGACAGATCCATTTGCTGGCCCAGACCGCCGGCACCGACAAAGCCCATCACCACCGAGGCGCGGATTGCGCATTCCCAGCGGTAAACCGTGTACGACAGCAGCTCCGCAGCGACATTGGGCAGGATCCCGTAGCAGAAGGCTGCGAGCCGGCCGCTGCCCGATTGCAGTAGCGCGTGGGCCGGGCGCTGGTCGACCGACTCGAAAATTTCCGCGTAAACCTTGCCCAACATGCCGCTGTAGGTAATGGCAATGGCCAGCACCCCGGCAGTCGGGCCGAGGCCGACGGCGCGCACGAACAGCAGGGCCCAGACGATTTCCGGCACGCTGCGCAGGAAGATCAGTAAACCGCGTATCGGCCAGCGCAGCAGTTGGCCCCAATAACTCGGGTGGCCGGCACGAGAGGCAGCAGACAGCGACAGAGCACGACTGGCCAACAGGCTGGCGGGAACTGCCAACAGCAACGCCAGAGCCATGCCGGCCGTGGCGATGGCCAGCGTTTGCAGGGTGGCTTGCAACAACAGCTCAATGAACTCTTCGCCATGGGCCGGTGGCCAGAAGGCTGATACAAACCGGCCCATCTCGCTCTGACTGTCACTCGCCACCAGTACGCTGAGATCCAATTCGCTGAAGTGGATGCCCGGCCACAGCAGGGCAAGGGCCAGTAAGGTGAGCAGCAGGCGGGGCCGGGTGGCCGGATCTCGGGTATCACGGGTCAGCATCGGGGAATCTGCACACTCAAGGGCGCCGGAGCAAAAATCGGTGGGGATAGCAGTTGTTCGTTGGCGTAGAGCTTGTCGAGCAACTCACGGTCGACTTCGCTGGCCTGAAGGTCGAACAGAATCTGTCCATCACGCAAGCCGATGATGCGCGAAAAGTGCGCCAGGGCCAGCTCCACCGCATGCAGGCTGGCGACCAGGGTGACGTTGTGCTGCCGGGCATGGCTACAGAGCACCGAAAGCGTGTGCTGGGCCAACACGGGGTCCATGGCCGAAACCGGCTCATCGGCCAGCAACACCTCGGGCGCTTGGTACAACACGCGGGCAATGCCCACGCGTTGCAGCTGTCCACCGGACAATTGCTGGCATTGTGCGAACAACTTGTCACTCAGGTCCAGCCTGGCCAATGCCGCGCGTGCGCCCGGAATATCCAGTGGATGCAGCAGGTTCAACAAGCTCTTGCCCAACCCCCACTGACCCAGCTTTCCGGCCAGAACCGCAGTGACCACGCGCTGGCGCGGTGGCAGCGGGGGCGCTTGATGGATCAGGCCGATGCGCGCGCGCAGACGCTGACGCTGACGGGCAGAAAGCTGCCAGGCTTGCTCGCCGAGCACCTGCAGCTCGCCGTTGCCCGGTCGCAGGGCGGTGGCCAGCAGGTTGAGCAGGCTCGACTTGCCCGCGCCGGACGGGCCGATGATGGCGACCTGTTCGCTTGCACCGATGTGCAGGTCCACGCCACGCAGCGCCTGGACGCCGTTGGCGTGGGTAAGGCTGACCTGGGTTAGACGCAATGTCATTTGAGCAGTTCGGCGGCGCGTGCGGCTTCCTCGATGCCCTTGTAGTTCTCAGGCTTGGTTTCGATGAATCGGCTGGCGGCCTGCAAATCCAGAATCTCCTTGTCCGCAGGCTTTGCCGGATCGAGGGCCAGGAAGGCTGCCTTTATCTTGGCCGCCAGCGCTGGGTCAAGAGTCCCGCGCACCGTCCAGTTGTAGTCGAAGTAAGCCGGGGTGGTGGCAAACACTTTGACTTTGGTGGTGTCGACCTTGCCGGCGGCGACCAGTTTTTCCCACACGCTGGCGTTCAGTACCCCGGCGTCGACCTTGCCGGCCTGAACCCAGGCGACAGTGGCGTCATGGGCGCCGGAGTAGCCGACGCGGCTGAAGTAGGTTTCAGGCTTGATGCCGTCCTTGAGCATAAAGTAGCGCGGCATAAGACTGCCCGATGTGGAGGACACCGAGCCGAAGGCAAAGGTCTTGCCCTTGAGATCGGCGAGGGACTTGACGGCAGGGTCGGCGGTGATGAATTTGCTGGTGAATTGGGCGTCCTGTTCACGCTGTACCAGCGGAATCGCATTGCCGGTTTTCAGGCGTGCCTGCACGAACGTGAAGCCGCCCAGCCAGGCCAGGTCGATTCGGTCGGTGGCCAGCGCCTCGACCACGGCCGGATAGTCGCTCACGGGCACGAACTCGACCTTCATGCCCAATTGTTGTTCCAGATAGGCGCCAAGCGGCTTGAACTTGCGCAGCAGTTCGGTAGGGGCTTCATCGGGAATCGCGCTGACTTTCAGCGTATCGGCGGCCTGCGCCAACAGGGTGCAAAAAGGCAGGATCAAGCTGACGGCCAATGCCAGGGTACGCTTGAGCATGGAAAATCTCCGGTGTATTAACGAAAGAATGTCGAGGCGCCTGGCACACGCTTATCGCTGCCTGGCGCTTTGTGAGGGTAGACGAAAGGAGCGATATTGACCGGTTTTGGCCCAATTGCAATCGCTCATGAATGGACGAAATATCTGGACCAGAATCGTTACGTTGTCGGGCTTGTTGCTTCCAGGTTCCTGAGCAGCCACTCGCTGAAGTTTCGTGCATTGCTCTCACTGTCCCGATGGGTCAGCAAGGCCCAGTTCGGGCCGCGAATGGTTTGCTCCACCAAGGGTTGCAACAAGCCGTTGGCGCGCGCCTGCCAACTCAGTAATTGGCTGACCAAGGCGATACCGAGCCCTGCACAAGCAGCGTCCAACAAAAGGCCCGGGTCGGAGAAGTTCAGCCCCTGATCTTGCTGGCCTACATCGATGCCGGCCTCTACTGCCCAGTGACTCCAGTCCATTTCCCGCTCGCCATGAAGGGTTGTGCGCTGTTCCCGTGGCAGCGCCAACAGGTTCGGGTGACAGGCCGGGTAGAGGCGATCTGCGTGCAGCACCTTGAAGCTGCACTCGGCTTGGGAGCTGATGTCGTCACGCACAGCGAGGTCGATAGTCTGGCTGGCCATGTCCGGGACTTCATCGGTACTGAAAATCCACAGATCGACTTCCGGATGCTGACGGCGAAAATCCCCCAGGCGCGGCAGCAGCCAATGACGGGCGAACGCCGGAGTGGTGTTGAGCACCAGTTGGTTGGGTTTCTGATACTGACCAAGCCGGCGTATGCCGACGGCCAGTTGTTGCAGCAGCGTCTGGGTGGTGCTGAGCAAGTCGTGCCCCGCATCGGTCAGGCTGACGCTGCGTCCACTGCGAAAGAACAAGGGCTGTTCAAGGTATGCCTCGAGGCTGCGGATCTGCTGACTGATGGCTGACTGGGTAAGGTGCAACTCGTCGGCGGCCTTGTGGAAACTGCCCAGCCGGGCAGCGGCTTCAAAGCCGCGAAGGGTGCCGAGCGGTGGCCAGTGCTTGAGCATATTGATAAGTTCTCCTAATCAGTTTTCCGCAAAATCCATCGTTTGTTTGCCCTTTTTTACAGCCGTAGCATGCATGCCAAGACCGCCAGTGCAATTTTCGTTGAACACAATGGCTTAACTTAAAGGTGCTTGTCATGCAGCAGAATGAAATTCGAAATAGTGGTTGGGTGATGCCGGCAGAGTGGGTCAGGCACGCCGCGACCTGGATGGTTTGGCCACATAACCAGGCGCTCTGGGAATCGGGTTGGGGCGTTACGCTGGCGCTGGTCCAAGAGGACTTCGCCCGCGTGGCCAACGCCATTGCCCGTTTCGAACCGGTGAAGATGGTCGTCGATCCCTCGGCAGTCTCCAGTGCCCAGGCGCTGTGCGGCTCCAACATCGAATTGATCGAACTGGCGGTGAACGACAGCTGGTGCCGGGACTCCGGCCCAAGCTTCGTTTATCACCCGCAACACGGCCTGGCCGGTGTGAGCTGGCGCTTCAATGCGTGGGGCGGCAAGTCGGCGCATGATCTGGACGAAAGCCTGGCGCGCCGCGCACTCAATCACCTGGGCGTGCAGTGTTTTGGTACGCCGCTGAGTAACGAAGGCGGCGCCATCCATGTCGACGGCGAAGGCACGCTGATCACTACCGAGTCGGTGCTGCTCAATCCCAATCGCAACCCGGGCATGAGCAAGGCCGAGATGGAAGAAATCTTCACCCGTTTGCTGGGTGTGAAGAAAACCATCTGGCTACCGGGCGATCCGGACCATGTCACCGGCGACATGACCGACGGCCATGTCGATGGCGTGTGCGCATTCGCGCGTCCTGGCGTGTTGCTGGTGGACGCCACTCACGACAAGCACTCGGTGTATGCCGAGGTGGTACGGGAAAACCGTCGCGTTTTGGAGCTGGCAACAGATGCCCAAGGCCGCAAATTCGAGCTGATCGAGTTGTATGAAGCGAGCGATGCCGTGGACACCGACGCTGAGGTGTTCTGTGCCTCCTACACCAACTTCTATATCGCCAACAACGCCATCATCATGCCGGCCTATGGCATCGATGCCGACCATGCGGCTGCGAAAGTGTTGGCTCAGGCCTTCCCCGACCACGAAGTGGTACCGGTGCGGATCAATCATCTGGCGCATGGCGGCGGCGGGGTGCATTGCATCACCCAGCAACAACCCGCCTGGCCATTGGAGGGTTGATGCCATGACCCTGTTGACGATTGCCACCACCCAGATGCCCTGCACCTGGGACTTGCAACACAACCTCGATCAGGCTGAGCGGTTGGTGCGTGAGGCGGCTGCCAAGGGCGCCCAGGTCATCCTGCTGCAGGAGCTGTTTGCCACACCGTATTTCTGTATCGAGCAAAGCCATAAACACCTGGCGCTGGCCGAAGAATATCGAGACAGCCCTGTACTCAAGCGCTTTGCCGCTTTGGCCAAAGAGTTGGGGGTGGTATTGCCGCTGAGCTGGTTCGAGAAGGCAGGCAATGCCTACTTCAACTCGTTGAGCGTGGCTGATGCCGATGGGCGCCTGCTGGGGGTGTATCGCAAGACCCATATTCCCAACGCCATCGGTTATCAGGAGAAGGAGTACTTCAGCCCCGGCGATACGGGGTTTCGTGTCTGGGATACGGCTTTTGGGCGCATCGGTGTGGGGATCTGCTGGGATCAGTGGTTCCCCGAGACCGCGCGTTGCCTGGCGTTGATGGGTGCTGAAGTCTTGCTGTTTCCCACCGCCATTGGCTCTGAACCTGGCTGCGCAGCGCTGGACTCACGTGACCACTGGCAAATGACCATGCGCGGCCATGCCGCTGCCAACATTCTGCCGGTCGTGGCGGCCAATCGCGTCGGACGAGAGGTGGCGACCACCGATCCGACCCTGCAGATGAACTTCTACGGCTCGTCCTTTATCTGCAACCACAAGGGCAAGCTGCTCGCCGAAGCCGACCGAGACAGTACCGGTGTGCTGGTTCACAGCCTGGATTTGACCGCCATGCGTGAAGAGCGCCTGAGCTGGGGCATTTACCGCGACCGCCGTCCGGACATGTACGGGGCGCTGTTAAGCCAGGATGGTCGTCACCTCAATGCACGCTGGAACACACAAGGGGTTTGATATGCGCATGTCCAACAAGCTGTTGATCGGCGCGCTGGGATTGGCGCTTGGCGGTGCCTTGCCGTCGCTGCACGCGCAGGAGAAAACCCTCAGGCTGTACAACTGGGCCGACTATTTTGCCGAGGACACCCTGACCCGATTCACCGCCGAAACCGGGATCAAAGTGATCTACGACGTCATGGATGGCAGTGAGACGCTGGAAGCCAAGATGCTGGCTGGCGGCAGTGGTTATGACCTGATCTTCCCGGGCGACACCGTGGCCGAGCGCTTGATGCGCGCCGGCAGCCTGCTGCCGCTGGACCGGTCAAAACTCACGGCCCTGGATGACATCGAACCCGGTTTGCAGAAGCTGCGCACGCATTATGTGCATTCGAGCCAGGCCACTGTCCCTTACACCTGGGGCACCATCGGCCTGACCTACAATGCCGAGCAGATCAAACAGCGCATGCCGGATGCCCGGGTCAACAGCCTGGACATGCTGTTCAAACCCGAACTGGCCGCCAGGTTTGCCGACTGCGGTATTTCGATGATCGATTCGCCGGACGAAGTGCTGGCGGTGGCGCTGAATTACCTCGGTCGTGAACCACGCAGTGCAAAGCCTGAAGACCTGGCGGCGGCGAGTGAGCTGTTGCTCAAGCTACGGCCGTACATTCGCAAGTTCCAGTCGCAGCCGGTGACCGATCTGGTGAACGGCAACCTGTGCCTGTCGCTCGGTTACAGCGGGGATATGACGCAGGCGCAACGGACGGCGGACACCGCCGGCAAGAAGACCACGTTCCAGTACCGGATTCCCCGTGAGGGCACCACGGTGTGGATGGATACCATGGCGATTCCCGTCGACGCCAGGCATCCGGAGTACGCTTATGCATTCATCAACTTCGTCATGCGCCCGCAGAACATGGCCGCGATCAGTAACTTCACCGGTTATCCCACCTCCAATGCCAAGGCACGTCCGAGCGTCGATGCGACCATGCGCAACAACCCGGATATTTACCTCGACGAGGCCACTTACGAACGGCTGATTCCTGGCAAGGACATTCCCCAGCCCGACATGCGGGCGCGCATGCGAACCTGGACCAAGTTCAAGACAGCCACCACGAAATGACTTCAGACAAACACTCAGGAATCATCATGTCGACTCGTCGAGAGTTCATCAAACACGTATCGGTAGTGGCCGGTTTGGGCGCTGCCGTGTCCATCGGACTTGGCCTGACGCCCTTGAACGCACGAGCGGCCACACAAGGTGTCTGGCGCATGCCGGATGAGGGCGACAAACACCGGCGAGCCTTCGTCGCATTTGGCGCGCAGGAGGCCATCTGGGAGGATTTCACCCCTGATGTGCAAGAGGCCATTGGCCTGATTGCTCGCACCATCGCCCACTATGAGCCGGTGACCGTGTTCTGTCGCAATAGCGAGCGGAGACTGGCCGAAGAACATTGCGGCACGACTAACATCACTTACGTCACCACCGAACTCGACGATGTCTGGATGCGTGATATCGGGGCCAATTTTGTCATCGATGGGGCAGGCGGGCTCGGCGCCGTGGATTTCAACTTCAACGGCTGGGGCAACAAGCAGCAGTACAGTAAGGATGCGCAGGTGGCCGCTTTGGTTGCCGACACCGTGGATGCCGATCACATCCGCAGCGAATTGGTGGGCGAGGGCGGTGGTATTGAAGTCGATGGTCATGGCACGGCGATCATGACCGAAAGCAGCTGGATCAATAGCAACCGCAATCCCGACTGGAGCAAGGCCGAGGTCGAGCAAGAGCTGAAAGCCCGCTTGGGCTTGCGCAAAATCATCTGGCTGCCGGGCATCAAAGGCAAGGACATCACCGACGCCCACGTCGACTTCTACGCCCGTTTCGTCAAGCCAGGCGTGGTGATCGCCAACCTCGACAGCGACCCTGAGTCCTACGACCGGAAAGTGACACTGGCCCATCTGGAGATTCTCAAACAGGCCACGGATGCCGACGGCCGCAAGCTGCAGGTGCATACCGTGTCGCCACCGCTCAATCCACGAAAGAGCAAGTTCAGCCGCAACAACCCGGACTTTGCCGCCGGTTACATCAACTACTTCGTCATCAATGGGGCGATCATTGCGCCCGAGTTTGGTGACAAGGCAGCAGATACCAGAGCCTTTGATCTGTTGTCTGAACTCTACCCGGACCGTGAGGTGGTGCAGCTCAACATCGACGCGATCGCCGCCGGTGGTGGCGGAATCCACTGTGTGACCAGTCACCAACCGCAGGCTTAGCCTGAACCAGCGCGTCGGCATGCCCTCGCATCCACGGACGCTGGTTAACCCTCCAGAGCCGCTTCGATCGCAGCGATGTCGATCTTGCCCATCCCCATCATGGCGTCGAACGCGCGCTTGGCCGCCGCTTGATCAGGATTGGCTATCGCGGCGGTCAGGACCCGTGGGGTGATCTGCCACGACAGCCCCCACTTGTCCTGGCACCAGCCGCATACATTTTCCTGGCCGCCGTTTCCGACAATCGCATTCCACAAGCGGTCGGTTTCGGCCTGGTCGTCGGTCGCAACCTGGAACGAGAAAGCCTCGTTGTGCTTGACCCCCGGCCCGCCGTTCAGCCCGAGACAAGGGATACCCATCACCGTGAACTCCACCGTCAAGACATCGCCTTGTTTACCCGCCGGATAGTCGCCAGGCGCGCGAAGAACAGCGCCCACGGCGCTGTCCGGGAACGTCTCGGCGTAGAACGTCGCAGCGTCCAGCGCGGTGCCGTCGTACCAGAGACAAATCGTGTTCTTGCTGATCATCTTGGTTCTCCAGAGTTGGGGGAGGTACGTGGATTTTAGCAGTGCAGGAGACCGCATATTCCTGACCTACGCTATAGGGCAGAACCGAGCGGCATATCTATGAGGTTGGGTTATGTCTGAGGACGGTTGTGGGCGCAGCAGGACAAGTATTTTCTTTCCGGTTTTCAGTATCGGGCAGGCAAAGCTGATTATTTATTGCTTATCCTTTTACTGGTTGTGGTCAGGCCAGTCCAACAGCAGGAGTTCGCAGAAGGTGTCTATAATTGGGTGTGATAGGAAAGGCTGCCTGGGATACCACTTCCTCAGGTAAATACGGTTGTGAGAAATGATGGTATGAGAATGTATCATGAGCGAAACAGATGAAATTGTCCGTGAATTTGCCTTGCAGAGAATTGCGTACATCTTCAATGTTCCCGTGGATTCTCTTAACAAAGAGGCGGTATTTGGGAGTGACTTGGAAGCTACCCACCCTCCCGGTCTATTTAATCCGAATGAATATGATAAGGTTGAAGGCGATATTCTCGATGTGTGTGATAGAGAAATATACAAAGCAATAAGCTCTGGCAATTTAACCATTCGCACTGTCGGCGACTATTGCGACCACATGATTAAATGCTACAAGAAAAATCCAAAGGATGTTATTGCAACATTGAAAATAACCCCGCTCAGTTAACAAAATATTGGGGGCGTAACGGAAGTCGCATATGCTCTGGATAATTCTACAGCTGATACTCTTGTGGTGTGTATTTATATCAATCGCAATGGCGTTTGCACCAGAGCGAGTGCTCAACTATGTAAGGCAAAGTCGTATCTGGATGTGGTCTATGAGAAATATGTTTAGCATTACAAACGAATCTCTTAGCAGTAAAACAGCTGCTCGGTGGGTGCGTATTCAAGGAGGAGTCGGTTTGGTTGCGGCACTGCTGGCGGAGTATGCTTGGCTTATTAATCCTGCCTCTAGTCCATAGACTGCCGTTCATCGGTGCCAATATCCGCCGTCCGCAAATGATAGTTCTGGGTCGATTTCTGCCTGTCACGAGGGGCTCTGCCCCGTCAGGCGACTCTCTTTCCCAACGTTCAAGGATCGGCTGCCCCAGAAAATTCTCCGTTAACTCAAAACGGTAAAGGTTGAGCTCTTGGGTGAGATGTGCCGGCCTCTGCTCAGCGCTCACTGGTGGTTGAGGCACTTTATTTAGGTGGTTTTCGACGTTTGTACTGAGTGACGTCTATTCTCGATATGCTCTTAACGGCGATTTGGGAGAGCATAGGATGACTAAAAACGAAAGTTTTACCGTGCCATGAGGTTCCGTAAAAAAATCAACCATAGACTTGATACGGACGCTATCCGCGCTCGCCATTGGAGGCAAATTTGATTACCGTGACCTATGAAAGTGCCGCACTTGCCATACCGGCCAAACCTGCTAAACCAGCTACACAAAACTCGCCAGGGGCTCCTGCGGTACCTGCAACGCCCGCTGTTCAGGGCTGGACAGGTTTTTCCCCTCAGGGACCTAATAAAGACACGAAAATGTCAGAGACGGAGCACACGCGAATCATAAATGAAGCGATTAACATTGTAAAAAGCAAGTCTTATACTAATGAAGAGTTGAGTGGGAATGCTTCAAAAGATAGCTTGCGTACATTCAAAGAAGCATGTGACGATCAAAATAACAATGTTCTGAGAGTTATCAAAGGAATACATCAGAGGCTTGATGCGCACATTCGGGCAAAACTGGTGAAAAATGGTGTTGATTACCACTTGAATGTTATGGGTTCAAGTGCAACCGGCGACTTTGTCAGTGAGGACGATATTTTTCATTGGAAAATCGTATCTATCAGTGCGAAAGTCGATAATACAGAAGAACTGTTACTCGTAGACAATAGGGTAGGGCTTTTTAAGCCGGAGTGGAGGAGAAACAGTATTTCCTTCGCAGATTACAATGCACAAATAAAAAGGGAAAAAGCGGCAGCGGAAAATGCCGAGAAACAAAAAAAATCTGATTTGATAATAAAAGTAATAAGTCAGAGGCTTCAGTGCGTGCCTGTAAAAAGTAAAGATTTTTCGTCTGATTTGTTAAGTGGTAGTCCAGTGAAATTTCGATTAACAACAAAAGACAAGTCGGAAATGACTTGTATTTATAATTTAGTTGAGAGCTCAGTTGAAGGAACGTTGGAAAATGGCCAAAAGAAAAAATGCTACCTATAGAAAGCTCAAATTTTAAGCATGGATGGTAAGCGTTCCGCAGTAGTTGCTTTGCTGGAGCCCTTATCACTGTTTTGATGCGGTCTATAAATGAACGACTGCTCTTGGCCGGTTACTGCCCGTGGCGAGAGACAGAAACTGGCCGCCCCCCCCCCCCGGTTTAGTAAGGGCAGCTCTCAACCCATGGTGATCATCCATCAGAACACGCCACCTCATTCGTGGGATCACCCTCGGCCAGCATCTGCCTCATGATTTCCCGCGCCCGCGGGCCAGGCAAAACGCCGCTGGTTTCTCCTTCCAGCACGGTAATGCCGTCCTCGTTGGTCATCGTGACAACCGCCGTCGCACGACCTTTTTCATCCATGTCCTTGATGAACCAATGGCAAGTGATGGTATCCCCTGGATAAACGGGGCGCTTGAAGTGGAACGTCATCGCTGAGGCCAGCCAGCCAATCTGGCCGCCGATTTCAGTCATCAGGCTGGCCGTCAGCAGGCCATGAGAAACCGGCGCTTTAAAGCGGCGGGCTTCGGCGAAACGCGCATCGAGATGCACCGGATTGTAGTCGCGGGAGATCTGCGCGAAGCGCTGGATATCTTCCTGCGTGAAGCAGCGGGAGAGGGTGAAGCTGTCACCGGTCTGAAGCCCTTCGGCTGCACGCTGTCTGAAGCTTTTCATTGAAGTCCCTTGTACTGTCGACTAGAAGGAATGCTCGGTCCCTGGAAAGTCGCCCGCTTGCACATCGACGGCGAAGTCGCGCGCGGCCCCGAGCAGCACGCCGCGCATGTCGGCGTATTGTTTGACAAACCTGGGCAGAGGCCCGGTACGCAGCCCCGCCATGTCCTGCCAAACCAATACTTGAGCGTCGCAACCATTGCCGGCGCCAATGCCGACGGTAGGAATCGAAACGGTGGCAGTGATGCGTGCAGCGACTTCGGCGGGCACCATTTCAATGAGCAGCGCGAAGGCACCGGCGGCCTCGAAGGCGCGGGCACTCTCGATCAGTCGCTGCGCGCCGTCACCTCGTCCCTGAACACGATAGCCACCCAATTGATGCTCGGCTTGCGGGGTAAAGCCGATGTGAGCCATTACCGGAATCCCCGAGCGGGTGAGTTTCTCGACTTGCGGCAGCATCTCAACGTCCCCCTCGATTTTCACCGCATGGGCGCCACCTTCCTTCATGAAGCGTACGGCTGTGTGGAAACATTGCTCGGCCGAAGCCTGGTAGGAGCCGAAGGGCAGGTCGGCAATCACCAAAGGTCTACGGGTTGATCGGGTGACGGCGCGTACCAGTGGAATAAGCTCGTCAACCGTGACGGGAAGCGTGGATTCATGACCGTAGACATTGTTGGATGCCGAGTCGCCCACCAGCAGAACAGGAATGCCGGCTTCTTCGAAGATCGTGGCCGTGTACATGTCGTAGGCCGTCAGCATCGCCCACTTTTGACCCCGCACTTTCATCTGTTGCAGATGAGGAATCCGGATGCGTGATCTCACATTCGACACTTCGTTGTTGCCGTAAGGCGAGAACGTGTCACTCATTATCTTTTCCTCCGAGATGAATAAACGCTCAGTGCAAGATCTGCTCGATCAGCAACAGCACCGCGATAATGATCATGATCGCCCCCGAGAGCCGACTGACTACTTGAGCGGCAACGGGACGTGCCTGCAACACGATTCGAGAGCCGAACCCCACCAGCAGATAAATCACGCCGCAACTGAACGCATGGAGCAGGCCTAGCGCGATAATCTGCATCGGCACTGGCCAGGAGGCTGTCGGGTCGGTGAATTGAGGCAGTAGCGCCAGGAACAGCAGGAAGACCTTGGGGTTGAGGCCGCTCACGCAAAGCCCTTTAAAGGTCCAGCGCGCCCAGGAGGCGGATTCCTGGACCTGTCCCGCGCGAGGAACCGAGGGATGCAGAAGCATATTGATGCCCAGCCATAGCAGATACCCGGCCCCACCGACGGTGAGCACCGAAAGCGCAATGGGATTGCTTGCTACAAGTCCACCGACACCGGCCGCCACGACTAATGTTGCGACTAAATGCCCGATCAACAGCCCGGCCACGGCGGGCATCACGACACGCCCAAACAAGCCCGCCGAGATCGCGTACGCCCAATCCGCCCCCGGTGTAATCACAAACAAAAACGACACAGCCCAGAATGCGGCGAGAACACTAAGGGTCATATTCGCCACCTTGCAGTTTCAAAGGGTACTTGCATGTTTCTAGCTCGCAGACATTGAGAGGCGTTCCGACTTGTTTCGAAAAGTACGGACGACTCGCTATAAAGTTCACGGAAAGAATAATTGAAACCGGCTAGAATATTTTCTCTATTATTCCAGTCTGGATATCGCGTTGAGGGAGATTCTTCTATATGGACAGGATTGATCTGAAAATTCTTGCCGAGCTTCAGGCGGACGGGCGCCTGTCGGTGACTGAGCTGGCAGAGCGGGTCGGTCTTAGCCTGTCCCCCTGCCATCGTCGAGTGCGTGCCCTGGAGGAATCAGGCGTGATCCTGGGTTATCGCGCGCAGCTCGCTCCCGCCGCGCTCGGCCTTAACTTTTCGGCAATGGTGTTTGCGACGTTGCGCGAGGGAGATCGCCGGGCGGTTGAAGCATTCGAGGTGGCGCTTCAGGCGATCCCCCAGATAGTGGAGGCGCAAAGGCTTTTTGGAGAGCCTGATTACCTTCTCCATGTCGTCACCCGAGATCTGCCAGCGTTCCAGCAGCTTTACGATGAGCGCCTTTCAACGTTGCCTAACGTTCAGCGCCTGACTTCCACCCTGGTGATGAAACGAGTCATTCAAGACCGTTCGCTTCCTCTGTGACTTGAGCAAGTGTCATCGTCGAGAGGCGATCCGAAGGCCTCGCCCCTTCGCTAATTACCGTCCGCCACCTTGCGTTCTATCTCCGCTATTTTTCGCCTGAGCTCTTCAGCCTCCAGCTCCTGGGTGTGAGTTTGATTCACACCTTCGGCGTCACTGTCGCTGTCCTCAAGCTCTCTTTCGACCACATCGTCGGGTTTGCCAGACGTATCGGTAGGCGGGACGTTCGAGGTCGTTTCTGATTTGTCGTCATTAACACGGTCATCATTGTTCATTTCGCTCACCTCCATTGGCCTACACATTGGATTCAGCGGTATGGAGGGAGTTCGGGTTTTTCAGCCTTTATGACGCGGCTCAATGCTTTCCGTTTTCAGTAACGCCTCTCCCTTGCCTCAATGGCATGTCGCAAACGCTCTCTCTCGTGTCGTCCACGGCCAACCGCGCCAAACACAGGTGCGCTTGGTAATAAGCTTTATTAGGGAATGATCTAGGCAATAGCATTCCAAAAGCGACCCAATTCTTTTCTGTAAGCGACTACGTCGTTTTTTGAATAAATAAATAACCATCTGAATCTAAAGGGGAAATACTAAAAGCCCGGTGAATTTTTCTTGTGTTTTCTATGTATACACAAGAAATACAATCTATTGACCACCCCAAAAACCCGTGCGAGTCTGGACTCATCAGTCAGGCGCAACTGACGGCAAAACCACCTCTGGAGGTCGTTCGTGAAAAACGGCAAAACTTGTCTCTACGAAGACTTGAAACGTCAAATTTTGACGATGGAACTCGATCCTGACGAAGCGCTGGATGAAGTCATTCTCAGCGAGCGTTATGGCCTGTCACGCACTCCCGTTCGAGAAGTTTTTCGACGCCTGGCCGGTGAAGGTTATATCGACATTCGCGAAAACCGCGGGGCTCGAGTTATTCCGATGAATCACTCGACACTGCGAAACTTCTTCCTGGTTGCGCCGATGATGTACGCAGCCATTGGTCGTCTGGCGGTACAAAACTTCAAGCCACGTCAACTGATCGATTTAAAAGACACGCAATACCGCTTCCGCCGTGCCACCACTTCAAGGGATGCGCTGGCGATGGTGGTCGAGAACAATCGCTTCCACGCGATTATGGGTGAGATGGCGGGTAACCAATACCTGCAACCCAGCCTGGAAAGACTGCTTATCGATCACGCCCGAATCGGTAATACCTTTTTCCGGCCTCAGAACGAGGATATGGAACAACGCCTTGATCTGTCCGCCTGCCACCACGATTCATTTATCGAGGCCATTGAGCGTCGCGATGAAGGTGCAGTGGTTGATCTTGTGTTTGAACATTGGGAATTGTCCCGAGAAAACATGGAAATCTTTATCGCGCCCCCAGGCATCAAGGCGGACGCGCTCGTTGATCTTCCACGTCATTCATCTTCGGAGAAATCGTCTTGAAATTTGAAGGTATTTATACGCCAGCAGTGACGCCTCATAAACCTGATGGGGAGATCGACTGGAGTGTGTACTCCGAAGTTTTGGAGTCGCTGATTGAAGCGAAGGTACACGGCATTATTATCGGCGGCTCGACCGGCGAATATTATGCGCAGACTTCAGAAGAGCGTACTGAGCTTGCCGCGTATGCCAAGGATGTCATCGGTACGCGGGTTCAACTGATCGTCAGTACCGGGGCCATTCGCACCGAAGATGCCGTTCAGTACGCCAAGGATGCCAAAGCGATCAAGGCGGACGCCATTCTCGTCACCAGCCCACCTTACGCGCTGCCGACCTCGCGGGAAAACGCGATCCACGCCCTGACCATCGATCGCGCCGCCAACCTGCCGATCATGCTTTACAACTACCCGGGTCGCATGTGCGTTTCGATGGATGAGGAATACCTCACCCGAGTGAGCGAATCGAAAAACGTCATTGCCATCAAGGAAAGTTCCGGCGACATGGGGCGTGTGCATCTGCTCGCTCGCGAGTTTCCGAATATCGCACTGTCATGCGGTTGGGACGACCAAGCGCTCGAGTTTTTTGCCTGGGGCGCCAGGAGTTGGGTCTGTGCAGGGTCCAACTTCCTGCCAAAGGAACACGTAGCGCTTTATGAAGCTTGCGTGATCGAAAAGAACTTCGATAAAGGCCGTCAAATCATGTCGGCGATGATGCCGCTGATGAATGCGTTGGACGGTGGCAAGTTCGTGCAGTCGATCAAATACGGTTGCGAGGTTGCCGGGCTGAAAGTAGGGGATGTGCGGTTACCGCTTCAGCCTCTGGATCCTGAAGAAAAGCAAAGCCTTGAATCCGTCATCGCCGAACTGAAACGCAACGTAGCAAGCATTACTTCGGGAGCCAGCCATGGGTGATCTTCTGAGCAAGGCCGAATATGCCGCTATTGCCAAAGACATTTCGTTGCCGTCTAACGCCTTCATTAATGGCGCGTTCAAGCCCGCGATCTCTGGCAAAACGTTCGCCACGAACAATCCGGCGACGGGTGAGTTTTTGACTAACGTCGCTGCCTGTTCGTCTGAGGATGTCGACTTTGCGGTGGCTAATGCCAAAGAAGCTTTTGAGGATGGGCGATGGAGATCGATTGCTCCCAGGGAGCGCAAAGCTGTTCTGCTGAAGTTCGCGAATTTGCTAGAAAGCCATCAACATGAACTGGCAGTTCTTGAGAGCCTCGACAGCGGCAAGCCTGTTAGTGAATGTCAGTTGGTTGATGTGCCGGACACCATTCACACACTGCGCTGGCACGCGGAACTGATCGACAAGATTTATGACAACACCGCTCCGGTGGGCAGCGACGCGCTGACCATGGTTGTCCGTGAGCCGATTGGCGTGGTGGGCTGCGTATTGCCCTGGAACTTCCCCCTGCTGATGCTGGCCTGGAAAATCGGCCCGGCGCTCGCCGCAGGATGTTCGGTTATCGTCAAACCCGCCGAGCAGACCACGCTGACAACATTACGAGTCGCGGAGTTGGCGTTCGAAGCCGGCGTGCCCGCCGGTGTACTCAACATTGTTACCGGTACCGGCAAAGAGGTCGGCGAGCCGATTGGCTTGCACAATGACGTCGACATGGTGAGCTTCACTGGCTCTACCGCGACCGGCCGCCGTTTCCTGCATTACGCAGCCGATTCAAACCTGAAACGCATCGTGCTCGAGTGCGGTGGGAAAAACCCTGCTGTGGTGATGGACGACGCGCAAGACCTGGATCTCGTGGCCGAGCACGTCGTCAACGGCGCGTTCTGGAACATGGGCGAAAACTGCTCCGCGACCTCGCGCCTGATCGTCCACGAGTCGGTCAAAGATGAACTGCTGCAGCGCATGGGCGCCTACATCCGCGAATGGAAAATGGGCGACCCGCTGGATCCGCAAAATCGCGTGGGGTCGCTGGTCAGCCCAGAACATTTCGAAAAAGTGAAGTCGTACCTTGAGCATGCCACCGCCGCAAAGCTTGAAGTTGTGTACGGCGGCGCAACGAAAGACGGTGCCTTCGTAGAGCCGACTGTCATTGACGGTGTCGATCGAGACAGTCGGCTGTTCCAGGAAGAGATCTTCGGCCCGATTCTTTCGGTCACCACCTTCAACACGATCTCTGAAGCAATTGCCCTGGCCAATGACACGGTATACGGCCTGGCCGCCTCTGTTTATACCGGCAGCCTGCGACGGGCAATCAAGTTGTCGCGGGAAATTCGCGCTGGCATCGTCACCGTCAACTGCTTTGGCGAAGGTGATGCGTCGACGCCATTCGGCGGCTACAAAGAGTCGGGTTTCGGCGGTCGGGACAAATCCATTTTTGCTCACGATCAGTACACCGAAATCAAAACCATCTGGATCGATGTGTCTGATCGGTCGGTTGATGAGACCGAAAAATGAGCATCCATACCATCAAGCGCCTTCCGGTCGACACCGGGGTTTCAGGTTGGGAGGCGATTTCCATACGCACGGCTCCTGTCCGCATGCTTGATGGGAACGTGACGGCGGACTGGCTGATTATCGGTGCAGGCTTTGCCGGTCTCTCCGCCGCTCGCAGGCTATCCCAGCTGCACCCAGGCGACAGCATTGCGATCGTTGATGCCCATGAAGTTGCGAAGGGGCCGGCAGGCAGAAACTCTGGCTTCATGATCGACGTGCCGCACAGTCTTTCATCGGGGGAATATTCGGTTGCCGGTGAGTCTGCAACGTCACTAGAGATTGCCCAGAACCGCTTTGCTATCGCTTTTGCAGCTGAAGCCGCCCGCGAATACGGCATGTCTACCGAGACCTTTGATCCCTCGGGAAAGATAAACGCGGCTGCGACAGAGCGTGGAATGAAGCTCAATGCCAGTTTTGCCCAGTCGCTTCAAAGCATTGGCGAACAGTACGAGCTGCTGGACGCCGCGCAGATGCAAGAGATCACCGGTTCCAGCTATTACCACAGTGGGCTGTATACGCCCGGCGCGGTGATGATTCAGCCGGCTCAATACATTAGAGATCTCGCATTCGGGCTGGATAAGAACGTCAGCCTTTATGAACGGTCGCCGATTATCGAGTTATCCAGAACGGGAAATAGCTGGAAGGCGAAGTCTCATCGTGGCGCTGTGAATGCGCCCAAGGTGATTCTCGCGGTCAACGGCCATATCGAAGACTTCGGCCATTTTCAGGGTCGCCTGCTGCACGTGTTTACCTATGCGTCGATGACGGCTGCTTATAGTCATGACGAGTTTGAAAGACCGGTGACAGGCAACGCTCGATGGGCTTTGTTGCCCGCGGATCCGATGGGTGCGACCGTTCGTAAAATTACTTCAAACGGTCTCTCGCGGATCGTCATTCGGACCAAGTTCACCTATGACCCCAGTATTCAAGTGACGCTGAGGCGGGTTGCTGCTGTCGCCGAAGAACAACGGCGTTCTCTGGATGCGCGCTTTCCCGAGTTGAAATCGACGCCGTTCGAATTCAGCTGGGCCGGGCGCCTCTGCTTGAGTCGTAACAGCGCCCCGGCGTTTGGAGAGATAGAAGAAAACCTGTATTCGGCTTGCTGCGAAAATGGGTTGGGAACCGTCAAGAGCACCTTGGCGGGCGTGATGGCCGCTGAGTTAGCCACCGGCACTCATTCGAGAGTTTTAGAAAGTTTCAGTCAAGCGCCTGGGCCAAACACGCTTCCACCCAGGATATTAACGAAACTGGGTGTCAACTCGGTTATTCGTTGGCAGGCACTGAGAGCAGGGCGAGAAGGCTGAATAGCTTCAAACAACGGCTTTTATTCTATAAGAGCCTAATCTCTAGTTAGACGTAGATCGGAGTTCGCCATGAAACAGATTTGGAAGGCAATCTGCGCTGTTGCTGTGGCTGGCATGCTGTGTTTGCCAGTTCATGCAGAAGAAAAAACAATCACCATGGGCACACTTTCATGGGAAGACTTGACGCCGATTACCGGTATAACAAAGAAGGTACTTGAGGACTCCGGTTATAGCGTAAAAGTCATAGAGTTTTCCGAGTGGGGTATTGCTTACGCGGCTTTGACTAAAGGTGATATCCAGGTACTCGCTTCGCAAACGGACTATGCGGCGAACGACTATTGGAACAAGAATAAAAACCGTCTGGAAAAACTCTCCCCGGTTTCTTACGGGCTCTACCAGGGTATTGCAGTACCCAAGTATGTGGATATCGATTCTGTCGAGCAGTTGAATGACAACGCTGAAAAGTTCGGCGGCAAAATCATCGGTATCGAGCCGGGTTCCGGTTTGATGAGCGATGCGACCAATGCGGTGAACGCCTACGGCATCAAGCTGAAATTGCTGGAAGGCAGTACCGCTGCCATGACCGCGGCGTTGAAGTCGGCAGTCGATCGTAAAGAGTGGGTTGCTGTCACCGTTTGGGAACCTTCATGGATGGCGCAAAAGTTTGACCTGAAGTTCCTCAAGGATCCAAAAGGTGTTTTCCCTCCACCACAAGGTTATTACTGGATCGGTCACAAAGACTTCTCAACAGCTTACCCGCGCGCGCGTGAAGTTATGGCGAGCGTGTATGTGCCGATTGCCGATATCACCGCGATAAACGGCGAGGTCAAGGATGGCAAAACCATGGAGCAGGCAGTTAAAGGCTGGACAGATAGCCATGCCGAACTGTTGAAGCGCTGGGAAAATATAAAGAAATAACGAACGTCCTTTTCTCCGCCACTGCCGCCCTTTGATTTAATTAGAGAAACCAGCAAAAACTGGTTCGACGGGTTACGAAATGACAACGGCCAAAATAGACACTAACGAAGTGCTGGTAGATTGCCAGTCAGTCTGGAAAATCTTCGGTAAAGCCGCACCTGCTGCGATGGATGCTGTCGTTCAGCAGGGGCTCACCAAGACCCAGATCCTGCAAAATTACAGCTGCGTAGTCGGGGTCTCCGACGTCAGTCTCCAGGTTCGCCGAGGAGAAATCTTTTGCATCATGGGATTGTCGGGCAGTGGCAAATCCACCCTGATCAGGCTTCTGAACAAACTCATCACACCCAGTGCCGGTAAGGTTCTGGTCAAAGGCAAAGACCTTTCATCCCTGACGCCCGCACAGCTGCGGGAGGTGAGGGCGCGGCATATCGGCATGGTCTTTCAGAGCGTCGCCTTGCTGCCTAACCGCACGGTTCTGGAGAACACGGCGTTCGGCCTGGAAGTGCAGGGCGTGGGCAAGGCCGAGCGTTATAAAGTGGCCGAGCAGGCGTTGGCCAAGGTGGGTTTGAGCGACTGGATTTCGCGCTACCCAAGCGAGTTGTCCGGTGGCATGCAACAACGGGTCGGGCTGGCACGGGCGATCACGGCGGACCCTGAAGTGATCTTGATGGATGAGCCGTTCAGTGCGCTTGACCCCTTGATTCGCAGGCAGTTGCAGGATGAGTTCCGCCAGCTGACCAAGGAGCTTGGCAAGTCCGCGGTATTCATTACTCACGACCTGGACGAGGCGATCCGTATTGGCGACCGCATCGCGATCATGAAAGATGGCGCGATCATTCAGGTGGGCACTGCCGAGGACATCGTCCTTAACCCGGCTGACGACTACGTAGCGGAATTTGTCGCAGGCATTTCCAGATTGCACCTGGTCAAAGCTCAATCGGTCATGACGCCCGTCGAGCCTTACAAGGTTGCGAACCCTGGTTGCGACATCTCCAGGCTAACCAAAACCTCGCCCGACGCGGATATCAACGAGCTTATCGGATTGACGATGAAGTCCGACCGCGATGCACTCGCTGTGGTCGATAACGGCGCAGTGGTAGGCGTCATTACGCTGCGTGATCTGCTTCGTGGCGTTCAAGGTATTCCGAATGAGTTCGCGGCCTCGTCAGCCGCCACTGTTCTGGAGGCGTCAACATGAGCACGCCTGACTTTTCCAACCAATTCGATTCGGCTGTCGACTCGAGCCTGGAATGGCTGATGGATAACGGCGAGTTTGTGTTCGACACCGCTAATACGATGCTGAAGGGCATTTACGAAAGCGTTCTGTGGTGTATTGCCTATCCCCCTTATTACGTCATCGCGATTGTCCTGGCCTTGATCGGCTGGCGGGCGGTTGGCGTTCGATTCGCGATTCTCACAGGCCTGGCGTTGATATTCTGCGACGTCATGGGCTTGTGGCCGGAAACGGTGAGTACCCTTGCCTTGGTACTGACCGCCACAGTGTTGGCGCTGGTTGTTGCGATTCCATTGGGTGTGTTGGCCGGTCTTGCGCCGTCATTTGATCGAGTCGTGGATCCGGTTCTGGATCTGATCCAGACCATGCCGCCTTACATCTATCTGTTGCCGGCAATTGCGTTGCTCGGCTACGGCCCGGCAACCGCACTGTTGGCGACCTTTATCGTTGCGGTGCCACCGGCCATGCGGCTGACCTCTCTGGGGATTCGCATGACCCCACAGGAGTTCATCGAACTGGGGGATGCCAGCGGCGTCACCCGGTGGCAGATGTTTTTCAAGATCCGGTTACCGTTCGCCATGCCAAGCATCATGGCCGGTGTTAATCAAAGCCTGATGATGGCGTTCGGCATGGTCGTGATCGCCGGCATTGTGGGTTCTGGCGGTTTGGGAGAATCCATCTATGGGGCGGTACGCACACTGGATATCGCCAAGTCGATCAACGCGGCCATTGCCATCGTCATTCTGACCATGATTCTGGATCGATTGGCGCAGAGCGCTGCACGGTCTCGGATGGGAGAAGCGCAATGACTACAATGGACATCCAATTTTCTCCAGGCGAGTTTCTGGCGCCCGCTGTGGACTGGCTGAACACTAATTTACACGGGTTGTTCAAGGGCATTAGCCAAGTCATCGAGGCGATACTCGGCTTCGTTGAAACTGCACTGCTTGCTCCCCATCCTTATTTATTCATTGGCCTTGTCGTTGTTGCGGCGTTCTTTTTCGCTAACAAGCGAGTCGCTGTTTTCGCTGCTTTGATGTTGGCTTTTTGTTTGTTCTCTGGCCTCTGGGTCGCTTCCATCCAGACGATTGCGCTCGTGTCCGTGGCGGTCTTGATATCGGTCTCCATCGCTTTTCCGCTGGGTGTCCTGGCGGCCCGTGTGAAGCGTGTAGATGAAGCCTTTTTGCCGATTCTTAACATCATGCAGACGGTGCCGCCTTGGGTTTACCTGATTCCCGCGGTAATTCTTTTCAGCCTGGGGCGCGTGCCGGCAATCATCGCGACGATTGTGTACGGCATTCCACCGATGCTCAGGTTGACGACCCTTGCCTTCAAGCAGCTGCCTAAGGATCTGCTCGAGTTGGGCCAGGCGTCCGGTGCTTCGCCAAGGGATATTCTGTTCAAGATAGAACTTCCGACTGCCGCACCCACGCTGTTGGTCGGGCTGAACCAATGCATCCTGATGTCCCTGGCGATGGTGGTGTTGGCAGGTCTGGTGGGGGCGGGTGGTCTTGGGGCTGAAGTGACCCGTGGTCTCTCCAGGATGGAGATGGGATTAGGGCTTCGAGCCGGCTTGGCGATTGTTGCTATTGCTCTGCTGCTGGATCGTCTGTCACGCGGCGCATTGCAGCGTCATTCCCCAAGCAAACTTCTCTGAAAGGGTTCCAGCATGCGACGTAGCTTTTTCTGCATTGACTCCCATGCGTGCGGAAACCCGGTGCGGGTGGTGGCGGGTGGCGGGCCTTTGTTGCCGTCCGTTTCGATGGCCGAACGACGTGAGATTTTCGTTCGCGACCATGACTGGGTTCGAACCGCATTGATGTTCGAGCCCAGGGGCCACGACATCATGTCCGGCGTGATCATCTATCCGACCACGCGCGATGATTGTGACTTTGGTGCCTTGTTCATCGAAGTTAGTGGCTGCCTGCCGATGTGTGGGGCGGGCACGATCGGGCTGTCGACCGTGGTCATTGAAGAAGGTCTGGTTACGCCTCGGGAACCCGGCAAGCTGGCGATCGAAACGCCGGCCGGACGCGTGGATGTCGACTACACCATGAACGGCGAGTTCGTTGACTCTATTCGTCTGTTCAACGTCGCCAGTTATCTGCACAGCGCCGACGTGGTGGTGGACGTGCCCGGCGTCGGAGAGCTCATTGTGGACATTGCCTTTGGCGGCAACTTCTATGCGGTGGTCGAGCCACAGGAGAACTGGGCCGGCTTGCAAGGGCTGACCACGGCAGACATCGTTGGCCTGAGCCAGAAACTGCGCTCGGCGCTGGCAGAAGTCTGTGATCCTGTGCATCCCGAGAACAGCAGGATCAGCGGCGTCCACCATGTCATTTGGTGTGACGACCAACACAGCACTGCAGCTGATGGACGCGGCGCGGTGTTCTACGGCGACAAGGCGATTGATCGGTCTCCGGGTGGCACCGGCACCTCGGCGCGCATGGCCCAACTGTTTGCCAAGGGACGGTTGCGCGTGGGCGATACGTTCCGCAATGAAAGCCTGATAGGGACGATTTTCGAAGGGAAAGTCGAAGCATCGGTAAAAGTCGGAACGTTTGAGGGTATCAAGCCAAGTATCGGTGGCTGGGCGCAGATCACCGGCCACAACACCATTTTCGTCGATGATAAAGACCCGCTTCGTCACGGCTTTCAACTGGCCTGATCGGTCGCATAATGGTGCTAGGGCTTTTTGAGCTTCTGCGGGTAGCATGACGCTTTATAAGCGCACCAAATGACAGATTGGCTAACGTAACCGAGTGGGTCGAACATTGATCGAACGACGTCAATTCAGCGGAGGCATGAAGGGGAAAAACCTCCGCTATCTGAATGAAAACCCTGGTGAGCCTGCTCGAATGACTCGGACAGGCTTTTTGCTGCTCGAGCATTTCTCGCTGCCCGCGTTCACGCAAGCGCTGGACACGATTGTCACCGCTAATCTTCTGCGCCCCGGCTTGTTCTCTTCCCGAACGTTCGGCTTGAATGAGGGAGAGGTCATCAGCGATTTGGGCCTGGTCATTCGGCCGGATGCACGTATCGATTCTTCAGCCATTCACAACCTGGACCTGCTGGTCATTTGCGGCGGCTACAGGACAGAACTGAAGGCGACTGATGAGTTCATCAGCCTGTTGCGAGCGGCGGCAGATCAGGGCATCAGTCTGGCCGGGTTGTGGAATGGTGCATGGTTCCTGGGCAGTGCAGGCTTGCTTGATGGATACCGTTGCGCCATTCACCCCGAACATCGTCCCGCACTCGCGGAAATCTCCAAGGCGACGCATGTCACCAGTGAACCCTTTGTGATCGATCGAGACCGGCTCACCGCGTCCAGTCCCTCTGGGGCATTCCATATGGCGTTGGACTGGATCAAGGAACTGCACGATAAAGCCCTGGTCGAGGGGATCGAGGACATTCTTGCGTTCGAGGAGTCTCGCTACCGGCGCATCAAACCGGCTGAAAATATTTGTGTGAGCGCGCCATTGCGAGAGGTGGTCAAGCTGATGGACGCCAACCTCGAAGAGCCTCTGGAGTTGGAGCAACTGGCGGTCTACGCCGGCCGTTCCCGGCGACAGCTCGAACGCTTGTTCAAGGAGCAACTCGGGACCACGCCGCAGCGATATTACATGGAGCTGCGCATCACCGAAGCGCGTCGACTCCTTCAACACACAGAGCTGTCCCAGGTAGACGTGCTGGTTGCCTGTGGCTTTGTGTCGCCCAGTCATTTCAGCAAGTGCTATAGCTCGTACTTTGGCTACAGGCCTTCCAAGGAAAAACGGCTGGTCAAATAGCCGCTTTTGAGTCCCGGTGAGGATCTCCCGACGGCGCAAAATCTGCCGTCGGGAATGGCCCGGTGGCGGCCGCTCGCTGGAGCCGGGCCATCGGACAAGTCCGCAGACTCAGCGCTTGGCCGCCATTGCGGTGACTTCCACGCGCATCCCTTCGACCGCCAATGAGGCCACGCCAACGGCGGCGCGAACCGGCCAGGGCTTGGCGAAAAAGCGCTTGTAGACTTCGTTGAAAGCGGCGCGGTCGGCCATGTCAGTGAGGTAGATGGTCAGATGCAGAACCCGGTCCATGGAACTGCCGGCAAGTTCCAACGCTACCTTGAGCGCTTGCAGGGTGCACTCGCTCTGCTCGGCGATGCCACCCAGCTCCAGACTGCCGTCGGCACGGGTAGGGATTTGAGTGGAGACCAACAGGCCACCGAAACCGGCGACATCGGAGGAAATGGATTCCGGGTCTGGGTCGGGGAGAAAGGTGATGTCGCGATTTGCCATGGGGGATCTCTTGCTTGAGGTGGTAAAGGGGGCCAGTTTACAGCCCCATCGTCGTGCTGTTGGTGAATCAGTTTCGAAAGCGCTCAAGGCAAGCAGACTGGACGCTTTGGCCTCTACACAGCAGCGGCATCTTCACCGGCTTGCTGCACTAACGCCATTGCGAACTTGCCAAAACCCACCGACCAGTCCGAATAGTCATTCTCATGCATGAAGATGAAAAGGTCTTGCGGACGAACCTGTGCTTGAGCGCCGAGATTGTCAGCAATTTTTTTGTAGAGCTCCCGCTTCATAGCGTCACTTCGACCTCTACGCATCGTAATTTCAATCACTATCAGATTGTCTGAACGAGCGACGCCATTGAAGGTGCGGCTGTAAAAAAATTGTTCCGGGTCATAGTCCGCTACCAGGTTGAACAGTTCATCCGGGGGCATGCCAATGCTCTCTATCAGCGCTTGGTGTATACCGTCGACGATGCGCTGACGTTGTTGCTGGCTAGTGCCTTTGATGACGGCTGTTCGAACGAATGGCATGTGAGAATCTCTCAATTGATTTGGAGTACGTCCCTGCAATACTGGCGTCCCCGGACAGGTAACCAGGCAGGCGAAAATCGGGGTCATCTTGCAAAACCGAGCCAAGCTTGGAAATCGATTTATGCGCCCGAAGTAATTGAGTTAAAGTCACTTAATGAAACGTCGCCTCCCTCCTTTAAATGCACTCCGCTCTTTCGAGGCCGCCGCTCGGCTGGGGAGAATGACGTCTGCTGCCGATGAGCTTTCTGTCACGCCTGGGGCGGTGAGTCGCCAGGTACGCCAGTTAGAGCTGAGTCTTGGGGTAGACCTGTTCGAGGGTACAAAAAATAAACCGCAGCTCACCGCTGCCGGCAAAGAGCTGCTGCCAGACTTGACGGCTGCGCTGGATCAGATTGAGGCCGCTGTAGGCAGAATAAGGGACACCGCGACGGGTATTCTGGACGTGTCTTGCTTCAGCACGTTTACGGTGAAGTGGCTGATTCCCCGTCTTTTCGATTTCAATGCGAAGTACCCTGATATCAAGATTCGCTTGAATTCCTTTGTCCACGCTACCGATCCGGGCCGAGACCGATATGACGTGATGCTCACTGCCGAGCAGGGCGTCCTTGAAGGTCAAAAAAATACCTTCCTGCTGTTTCCTGAAAGATTGGGCATCGTGCTGTCACCGACGTTATCTGCGCGTATCCAACTCACTGAATTGAGTTCTATTTTCCTGCATCCGCTACTGCACACAAAAACTCGCCCGAATGCCTGGGCAAGTTGGAGTGACGCGATTGGATACAAGGTGACCGCGCCGGTCGGAGTGGAGTTTGAGCACTACTATTTCACACTGGAGGCGGCGATTTCCGGCCTGGGGATTTGTGTCGCCCCTTGGCATCTGGTGGCCGACGACATTCGTCTTGGTCGTTTACTGGCACCGTTCGGATTCCACCAAAGTGACTACTCCTACATTGCGAAGCGAAGTCCGGGCCCTGACAAGAAACTGGATCTGTTTTGCACGTGGCTGGCATGCCAGGCTGAACAGGACAGCTTTACGGGTTGATCGCAATAAAAATAGGCGATCTCTAGAGACTCAATGCCAGTCAGTTAAGGTGCGAAACCTGTGGGAGCGGGCTTGCTCGCGAAGACGGCGGCACAGTCAACATTGATGTTGCCTGACACATCGCCTTCGCGAGCAAGCCCGTTCCCACATGGATTGCGCTTAACTAACGAGACTATCTGCCAGCCTCATGGCCTGCTGAGTCGCGGCCTTACGCGCACTCAGGTCAACGTCTTCCCCCAGGATGGTTTTCTCGACAATCACCGAGTGCACATCGCTCACGCCGATAAATTGCAGCCAGGCTTCCACGTAGGGCTTCTGAAAGTCGAAGCGCTCCGCTGGCGTGATCGACTGCGCCGAAAAATCCAGGCCGCGGGCGTACATCACCACGGCGGTTTTGTTGTGCAGCATGCCTTCCAGACCGCGCTCCGGGTCGAAGCTGAATAAAATGTCTTTCTGCGACACCAGGTCGATGAAGTGTTTGAGCTTGTACGGGATGCTGAAATTCCACAGCGGCACGGACATCACCAGGACGTCCGCGCGGTGCAGGAACCCGGCCAGGTCTTTCAAGGTGTTCCAGGCGTCTTGCTGCGTCGGGGTCAAGGGCGTGCCATTGAGCCCTGCGTATTTGGCGTCCATTGCCAGCTCGTCGAATTCCGGCAACACCATGTTCCAAAGATCGAGGGTGATGATTTCGGTGTCCGGGGTGTTTTCTTGATAGCGCGCAATAAAGCCGCGGGCGACTTCAAGGGAGGCTGACCGTTGTTTGCGCGGGGAACATTCGATATGCAGAAGGGTGGTCATGGCGTGTCTCGGGCGGGGAAGTTGGATCATTGCAACATAGTTTAATTTGGAATATAAATCGTGAATAAATAAGCCATTAATCACGAATAGAACTATGTTCGATGTGCTGTTGTTAAAAACATTCGTCACCGTCGTCGATGAAGACGGTTTCAGTCGCGCAGCCGAAAAGCTGCACCTGACCCAGTCTGCGGTCAGTGGTCACTTGCGGCGACTGGAAGAACAGGTCGGCAAACCGCTGTTGAAGCGTACGACCCGTTCCCAGCAATTGACGCCTGATGGCGAGCGCCTGATCGCTTATGCGCGGACGATCCTCGCGCTGAACCGTGATGCCTGGGCGCAACTGACGCGCACGCCGTTTCACGGACGGGTGCGGATCGGGGTGTCGGAGGATTTTGTCGAACCGCGATTGCTGCGGGCTTTTCAGGATTTCGCGGCGCAGTACCCGGGCATGGAAATCGACGTGCAGGTGGGCATTCCTGGCACGTTGCTGAACCTGATGAAGCAAGGCGATCTTGAGCTGGTCATCGGTTCTCTGTGCGAAACCAGCGAAGCGGGGTTGCTACTGTGGCAAGAACCGCTGGTGTGGGCCTGGTCGGCGCAGCCCGTCACCCAGTTACCGACACCGTTGCCGCTGGCGCTGTTCCCTGAGCCCTGCCCTTATCGTGAGATCGCGCTGAGGCGGCTGGCGCAGGCGGGGATCGCCCAACGTACGGCGATGTCATGCACCAGCACCGCCGGGTTGCGGGCGGCGGCGTTGGCTGGTTTCGCGGTAGCGCCCATGACGGTCAGTCAATTGGGGCAGGGACTGGCGGCTCTGGGTGCGGAGCAAGGATTGCCGGATTTGCCGGATGCGCAGTTTCGATTGTTTGCCTCTGCTGAAGCGGATCAGGCGATTGTGGCGACGCTCTCTCAGCTCGTTGTGGAGTATTGCTCCACGCGAAGGGCTTGACTGTCATTTTCGAGGCGATGATCGGCCCGAGCTGCCTGCGAGCCTGCGAGCCTGCGATCGGCTGCGTAGCAGTCGTAAAACCAGAAGTCGCGGTGTGTCAGTCAGACCGCGTCAGCCGGATTCCTACAGGCCGGTATTGAACAACTGACGGATCAAATTGGGCGTACTGCCGGTCCAGCGCTTGAACGAGCGACGAAAATTTGCCGCATCGTTAAAGCTCAGGTACTCGGCCACTGCTTCGTTGCTGAACCCCTTGATCTGGTACAGGTACAGGGCCACGTGCTTGCGCACCAAATCTACCTGCTGCTGGAAACCGGTGTCGTGTTTTTGCAGTTTGCGCTTGAGGGTCGCGGGGCTCATGGCGAAGGCCTGGGCGGCTTGTTCCAGGCTTGGGGTGTGGCGTACGTGGCGCTGTAAATAGCGGTACAGGCAGTCGAGAAAACTCGATGTGCAGCCCATCTGTTGCAGTTGCCCCTGAGCTTCCTGACGGGCGACCTGGCCCGCAGTGGCCGACGCATCGGGCCATCGCTGGGCGAGAAATTCCCGGGGGATGCGCATCAGGTCCAGAGGCCGATTGAACTGAGTGTGCTCGCCCAAATGCACCCAATATTGCTCGACGTAACGGGGCTCGGCATGGCTGAAACTGCATTCCCACGGCAGACGCTGGCCGCTCAGCGCGCGACTCATGGCCACCAGCGAGGTCATGCTCGCTTCCAGCAGAAAACGCCATTGCTCACCGGCCCCGCAACTGTCCAGCCAATAGAGATAGGCGTGTTTTTCATCCAGCACCAACCGCGGCGTCATTAACGGGCTGAGCAGCGCCTGCTGTTGCACCAGGGTGTCGAGTGCCTGGTGCAGGTTTTGGGCATGGCGCAGGGCGTGGCTGGCGGCGCCGTAGTGTCCGGGCAGCAGGCGCTGACCGAACAGAAAACTGCTGTCGTCGGCATCCAGCAGACGTCGGCTGTTGCCGATCAGCGCGAAAAACTGCTGGGGGCTGAGGCGGGTCTGACCCGCCAGAATGTCTTCATGAAACAGCCCGGTGCCGCGCAGCAGACGATGACTGTCGATGTCCCGGGACAGCGCCAGATCGATCAGGGTTGCCGGCTGGTAATGCCCGGGGATGAAACGGCTGTCGGTTTCGTACCACGTGGTTTTCAGGGTCATGGCCGGGCCTCAGGCCGTTCTGGCCAGAGGCTGCTTGGCCCGAGCCAACGCCAGGTTAAGGCGCTTGAGCAGGGCGTCTGGCGACTCGTTCAGCGCCATCACCACCGCCGTGCTCGCCGACAGTTGCAAGCGTTCGCCGTGCTGTCGGGTTTTGTGCGCCAGGCCCTGCACCGCTTGCTGCAGTTCCAGCGCCAGCAACCGTGCCTGGCTCTCGCCGGTATTGGGCAGCAGCACCACGAAACGGTCGCCGGCCAGTCGGCAGAGCAAGTCCTGGCGCCGCAGATTGAGCAGCAGCAAATGACTGAGCGCTTGCAGCACGGCGTCGCCTTCGGCATGCCCGAAGGCCTGATTGATGGCTGAGAAGTTGTCCAGGTCCAGCGCCAACAACGACAGCGGCTGTTGTTGGCCGTGGCTTTCCTCAAGGCTGCCGGCCAGTTGACGCTTGAGGTAATCGGCGCCGCCCAGTGGCGTGAGTTTGTCGAACAACCGATGCTCGCGGAACAGCCGCTCGCGTTTCTCCATCTGCGCGCTGATTGCCAGTTGTTCGCGGTGCCAGTGATAGATGCCGATGGTCAGCAGGATCATGCCAACCGGCATCGGCCCGGACTCCAGCCAGTGATCCCAGGTGATGCTGTCGGGCAGGCGAATGAACTCGTCGAGGCTGTCGATCCACCAGGAAAAAAAGATCCCGCTCAAACCCAGCGCCAGGTAATTGGTGACGCGCCCGGCCGGCCGACTCTTGAGCACCAACCCCAGCCAGACCAACGCCAGCAGCGCCGAACCGCCTTCACCGACGATGTCCAGCCAGACCCATTCGCTGACCGGCTTCAGCTCGCCGCAGGCCAGATGCAGGAGCAACCCCAGGTTGGCGGCCAACAGCAGCAGGGCGAGTTTCCAACGGTGGGGTTTGAGCACTGAGAACATGGCCGCGATCCTTTGGCGAAGAAGCAATGCGCGCCAGCACAGCAGATGTTTGTGACAGTCGGGTGACGGGGGTGTGAGGTCGAATCAGCTCATGGTGCTGCGGGATTTTCTGGTGGGTGCAGAACCTGTGGGAGCGGGCTTGCTCGCGAAAGCGGTGTGTCAGGCGACATCAATGTTGACTGTGCCGCCGTCTTCGCGAGCAAGCCCGCTCCCACATGGATTGCGCTTAACTGACTGACAGTTGGGCAAGCCTCCTCACCGCAGAAGCATTGTCAGCCGGAGCAAGTCATTTCAGCTCACTTCCCTCCCCGAAACCGCGCAAAACCCCGGTTTACCGCACCTCCCGCCACCCCCTGTCACAGAACCGTCATCCCCCGTCCCTAGCGTGCCCTCCCAGTTGCCGGGCCCTTTGCCTGGCGTTAACGGACTCTTGGGGGAGGACATTCATGTACAAGCGCAGCAGCACCGCAGGAGTGGTCGGCTTCACGCTCACCGCCCTGGCCATGGCGATCGCCAGTGAACGCCTGAGCGCCGCTGAAACCTCGGCGAACACCGAACACGTCGAAGTGGTGGGCCAGGCGGCGAGTATTGATCAGGCGCTCAAGGAGCAGCGCAGTTCCGACAGTATCAAGAGCGTGGTGCATGCCGACGGCGTGGCGCAGTTGCCGGACGAGAACGTTGCCGAAGCGGTGCAGCGCTTGCCGGGAGTCAGCGTCGAGCGCGACCAGGGTGAAGGGCGGTTTGTCAGCGTGCGCGGCCTCGGACCGGATCTGAACAGCGTGACCATCAACGGCACGCTGGTGCCCTCACCGGAAAGCGAGCGCCGGGCCGTGGCCCTCGATGTATTGCCCTCGGAGCTGGTGCAGTCCTTGTCGGTAATCAAAACCCTGACCCCGGACATGGACGCCAACTCCCTGGGCGGCACCGTGGATGTGAAAAGCCTCTCGGCCTTCGATCACAAAGGGCTGTTCTACACCGGCAGCAGCGAAGCGAGTTACGACAAGAATACCCACCAGACCAGCCCGAAATTTTCCGGCGCCGTCAGTGATCGCTTCAGCCTTGGCGACGGCATCGACAACTTCGGCGTCGCCGCCGCGTTGAGCTGGCAGAAGCGCGACTTCGGCTCGGACAACGTCGAAACCGGCGGCGCCTGGGACTTCGAGCAAGGCGCCAAATTGCAGGAGTTCGAGCAACGCGACTACGACATCAGCCGTGAACGCTCCGGTGGCGGCCTGAACTTCGATTACAAGCCTGACGACCTCAGCAGCTATTACCTGCGCACCCTGTACAGCCGCTACAAGGACAGCGAGACGCGCAATTCCACCAGCCTCGAATTCGCCGACCCGCTGGCGGCGGGGGAGTTGGGTGATGCCGAAGGCTCCCGCAAACTCAAGCAGCGAGAAGAGACCCAGGAAATCCAGTCCTACGTATTGGGCGGCGAGCGTATGTTCGGCCTCTGGACCCTCAGCGGCCAGGCCGGCTACAGCCGCTCCAGCGAAGACAGCCCGGGCCACATCGCCAACGCCGCATTCAACGGCACCGACGATTTCGCCGACAGCGGTTTCTACGACAACGACAAGCCGCGGCCCATCATCGGTCAGGGCTTTTACAACCCGAGCAACTTCAGCCTCGACAAGGTCGAGTGGGAAAAACAGAAAGCCACCGACACCGAGAAAAACCTGCGCCTGGACCTGGCCCGCGACTACGACCTCAGCGGCTATGCGTCCCAGGTCAAATTCGGCGGCAAGGTCAGCCGCCGCAACAAAGACAATAACCTCGACGCCTGGGTCTATGAAGATTTCGACGATCTGGGTTTCAGCGATGAACAGCTCAACCTCAGCCGATTCCAGAAAGGCACCGTCGATTACCGCCTCGGCCAGTTCGGCCCGGGCATCAGTGGCAGCGCTATCAAACAGTTGATCGGTGGCCTGAATCAGGCGGACTTCTACGACGAGACCGAATCGCGGGTCAACGACTTCAAGATCAGCGAAGACATCAACGCCGGCTACCTGATGAACACCATCGATATCGATGACTGGCGTTTCATTGCCGGCATGCGCTACGAAGGCACCGAGTTCGAAGCCAAGGGCACCGGCGCCACCGATGGCGAGTTCCAGTCCACCGAAACCAAACGCCGTTATCACCACTGGTTGCCGGGCCTGCATGCGCGCTATCAACTGGACAAGAATACTCAGGTGCGCGCGGCCTGGACCAAGTCCGTGGTGCGCCCGACTTTCGGCCAACTGGCGCCGGGTTTTGTCATCGACGATGACGAGGCGAGCTTCGGCAACCCGGACCTCAAGCCGTTGGAATCCAGCAACCTCGACCTCGGCATCGAGCACTACATGGGCCATGCCGGCACGGTCTCGGCGTTCGTGTTCTATAAAGACATCAAGAACTTCGTCTACAACACCGACCTGGCCGGCACCGGCGCCTGGGCCGATTTCTCCGAGGCTCACACGTTCGCCAACGGCGACAGCGCCAAACTCTATGGCCTGGAACTGGCCTACTCGCAGAAATTCGACTGGCTGCCCGCACCCTGGAACGGCCTGCTGCTCGGCGCCAACACCACCTTCAGCCGCTCCGATGCCGAGATCGAAGGCTTCGACGCCGCCAGTGGGATCAACCGCAAACGCAGCATCGATTTGCCCAATCAGTCCGACACCGTCGGCAACCTGATGCTTGGGTGGGAAGACGACAAGTTGAGTCTGCGCCTGTCTGCCAACTACAAGTCCGATTACCTCTTTGAGTTGGCCTCGATCAACGACAAGGCCCACGACCTGCACGTCGATGCCCAGACCTTCGTCGATTTCAGCGCGCGCTATTCGCTGACCAAAAACCTGCAAGTCAGCTTCGAGGCGCAGAACCTCACCGACGAGCCGTACTTCGTCTACACCGGCAACCGCTCCTACAACGGCCAATACGAAGAATACGGCCCGACCTACAAGCTCGGCCTGACCTTCACCCACTTCTAAGCCCCGGGGCGGCAGCCCGGTGCTGCCGCCGTGATGGACGCACGACAAGGACTTTGCCTGTTCATGAGTATTTCGTGGTTACCCAAACACGGTCTGCTGGCCACACTGATCAGCTTGACCATCGGCCAGGCCCTGGCGGCCGCGCCGAACCTGAGCCTCACACCCTGGGCGCCGAACCTGGCGGTCGACGCGGTGGCGTTTTTACCCGCCGACCTCGGCCTCGAACGCCTGGCCGCCAGCGAGCGTGACGGCTTGCTGCTGCTCGACGCACAAGGCAAAGAGCTGGCGCGTTTGAAAGGCTCGTTCAGTAGCCTGGACAGCCGCGCCGCCGGCCAACACGTCTTGGTGGCCAGCCTCGACAACGCCCGTCAACAAGCGGTGCTGGTCAGCCTCGATCCGGCCAAGCGCGACTGGGGGCAACCGGTGTATCTGCCGACGCGGGATTACCCGGTGAACGGTTTGTGTCTGTACCGCGACGAAGCCAGCAACCTGTTCCTGTTTCTGGTGGGCGAGGAGGGCAAGGGTGAGCAATGGCTGGTGGGCAACGGCGCCACTTTGAACCCGCAACCGCAACCGCAACGGGTGCGCGGTCTGCCACTGCCGCCATCGGCACAGTTCTGCCAGGTCGACGACGCGGCCAATCAGTTGGTGGTCAATGAGGAAAACGTCGGTTGGTGGGCCTACCCGGCGCATGCCGAAGCGGATGTAACGCGCTCACCGGTGGCCATGCGCGAACCGTTCGGCGAGATCAAACAGGCCGCGGGTGCGATGGCGCTGGTGCCGGGTGGCATCGTTGCACTCGATCCGAAAGCCGCGCAGTTGCATCTCTATCAGCAGCAGGGCGAACGCTGGACGGCTCAGGCCACAATGGCGCTGCCAGGCTTGAAGGAGCCGGAAAATCTCGCCCTGCGCCCGACGGCCCAAGGCTTGCAAGTACTGCTGCGTGACGATGACGACGGTCGTCTGTATCAGGGTGAACTCGGCTGGCAAGCCACACCAGTGCCCCTGGCGCCGGTGCTGGCGAATGTAAAAGCAATCAGCCAAAGCGACCCGGTGGGGCGCCAGGGCGATGCCGCGGATGATCCGGCGATCTGGATTCATCCGCAGCAACCCGCCCTGAGTCGGGTGCTGGGCACCAATAAAAAGCAGGGGCTGATGGCGTACGACCTGCAAGGCAAGCTGCTACAGGAATTGCCGGTGGGGCGGCTGAACAACGTCGATATACGGCCGAATTTCAAGCTCGGTCAGCAGACCGTCGACCTCGCGGTGGCGAGCAATCGCGATCACAACAGCCTCAGCCTGTTCAGCATCGACCGCACCAGCGGTGAGTTGCGCGAAGCCGGCGAGATTCCCACGCCGCTCAAGGACATCTACGGCATCTGCCTGTTTCAACCGGCCAGCGGCGAACTCTACGCGATCGCCAACGGCAAGGACGGCACCTTCCTGCAATACCGCCTGAGCGCGCCGAATGGCAGCGTACAGGGCGAGCTGGTGCGCCAGTTCAAGGTCGACAGCCAGCCCGAAGGCTGCGTCGCCGACGACCAGCGCCAGCGCCTGTTTCTCGGTGAAGAGGATGTCGGCGTCTGGGCGGTGGACGCCCGTGCCGATCAGCCGGCGACGCTCAGCAGCGTGATCAAGGTCGGTGCGCAGTTGCAGGCGGATGTGGAAGGGCTGGCGCTCTATCAAAGCGCGGCGCAGGACTATCTGGTGATCTCCAGCCAGGGCAACGACAGCTATGTGGTGCTCGATGCCGAACCGCCGTTCGCGTCTCGCGGTGCATTCCGCGTCGGGCTGAACGCGGCGGCGGGGATCGACGGCGCTTCGGAAACCGATGGCCTGGAAGTCACCTCGGCCAACCTCGGCGGGCCCTGGAGCCACGGCATGCTGGTGGTGCAGGACGGCCGCAAACGCATGCCCGAGCAAACCCAGAACTTCAAATTCGTGCCTTGGGCCGAGGTCACCAAGGCGTTGAAATTGCCCTGACCTGGCCATTCATCAACCTGTCATCACTATTTCATCGAATAGCTCAACGGCCGTCGCGCATCGACGGCCCGAGAGCGCCAGACAAGGAGTTTCACCATGCAAGCGACACTGGAACACATGACCATCTGGGGCCTGATCAGTGACGCCAGCCTGCTGGTCAAAGCTGTCATGCTCATCCTGTTGCTGGCGTCGGTGCTCAGTTGGTATCTGATCATCCAGCGCAGCGGCGTGCTGCAACGTCGCGAGCGGCAGTTGAACGGTTTCATGCAACGCTTTCGCAGCACTGCGGACCTGTTGCCGCTGTATCGCGAAACTGCACAGAGCACTGACAGCGAAGCCGGTATCGAGCCGATTTTCCACGCCGGGTTTCAAGAATTCAGCCACCTCAAACAGCACTCGGGCAACGCGGCCGACGTGGTGCTCGAAGGCGTTGAGCGGGCGTTGTACGTGGCCATCAGCGAGCAAGAAATCCGCCTGGAGAAGGGCTTGCAGTTCCTCGCCACGGTCGGTTCCGTCAGCCCCTATATCGGCCTGTTCGGCACGGTGTGGGGGATCATGAATTCCTTCCTCGGCTTGTCCCAGGTGCAGCAGGCGACGCTGTCCACCGTGGCCCCGGGCATCGCCGAAGCGCTGATCGCCACGGCCATTGGCCTGTTTGCCGCCATCCCGGCAGTGATCGCCTACAACCGCTTTTCGGCGCGCAGCCAGACCCTGCTGACCCGCTATTACGCCTTCGGCAATGAATTGCAGGTGCGCTTGCATCGCACCTTGCATGGCACGCCGATGAACTTGGCCGTCGCAGCCTGAGAGGAGAATGCAGATGCTCGTCAGACCGCAACGCAAGCACGGGCCCAAGGCCGAAATGAACGTGGTGCCGTACATCGATGTGATGCTGGTGCTGCTGGTGATTTTCATGGTCACCGCGCCGATGCTGACCCAGGGAGTGAAGATCGAATTGCCCAAAGTCGCCAGTGAAGCGTTGGCCACCGATACTCGCCAGCAAATCCTTACCCTGTCGGTGAAGGCCGAGGGCGGTTACTACTGGAACCTCGGCGGTGAACTGGATACGCAGCACCAGACCGACAGTGCGGTGGCGCTCGACGAGATGCGCGCCAAGGTCGCGCAGATAGTTGCCGAACGCCATGACACGCAGGTTTACATTCGCGCCGACAAGGACGCCGGTTACGGCAGCGTGGTCGCAGCCATGGCGGCATTGCAGCAGGGCGGTGTGAGCAACCTCGGGCTGGTGACCGAGGCCCCGCAATGACGGCGATGATCATGCCCAGTCCATCCATGACGTTGCGCGACGCTGCCCGCAGCGGGTTCTGGAAAAACAGTCTGGCGGCGAGCCTGGCGGTAGGGCTGCATGCCATCGTGCTGGCGTTGCTGGTGCACGGCTGGTCGCTGGAGAAACCGACCATCGAACAGCCGGCGGTGTTGAGAACGCAACTGGTAATGCTGCCACCGGTACCGCAGCCACAGTTGCCTGAACCGGTAGCGGCGCCGACGTCGGAGCCGATTGCCGAGGCGCCCATCCAACCCGTCAAACCTGCTATCGATCCGCAGATCCAGGCGCAAAAACTTGAACAGGCCGTTCTTGCGCGCAAACGCGTCGAAGACAAAAAGCGCGAACTCCAGGCCGAGCAACAACGTCAGCGTCAGGAGACAGAAAAGCGCACTCATGACCTCGAACAGCAACGCCAGGCCCAAGAGCAGGCACAACGCGCCGAACAATCGCGCCTGGCCGCCGAACGCTCGCGTCAACAGGCCGCCCAGATAGCCGCCGACAGCCGCCAATACCTGCCCCTGAGCAAGGAAGCGCCAGACTATCCGCAACGGGCGCTGGATAAAAACATCGAAGGTGATTGCACCGTGGAATACACCGTCAATCCCCAAGGCAAAATCGAGAACCCCAAGGTGCTGGACGGTTGCCATCCGTTGTTCATGCGTCCGTCGCTGGCCGCCGCCAACACCTTCCGCTACCAGCCGAAAGTCGTTGACGGCCACGCGGTTGCGGTGCCGGCCGTACGCAATACCTTTCACTACCGGATCAAGTAAGCGGCTCCCATGGCAGATCGTCGTGCGGCCGGGCGGTCGTGAGATAGACTGATCCGCGGGCATCGGACGGTGGGGGTGGCAGGTGGTGCGCTTCAGATGGATTCACTGATCACGGCGGCGGCGCGTGCGCTTGCGGCGGGTGATCCCCTCGGCGCGCTGAACCGCATCGCCTTGCGCGATGATGCGCCGGCGCTCGCGCTTCGCGGCATTGCCATGGCGCAGCTGGGCGACCTTGTGCGCGCGAAGGCGTTGGTGCGCAGCGCCGCACGTGCTTTCGGGCCGAAGGAGGCGTTGGCCCGGGCGCGATGTGTCGTCGCCGAGGCCGAGATCGCGCTCGCCTCGCGGGACCTGAACTGGCCAACCAAGGCACTCGACGCCGCGCGGGCGACGCTTCAGGCGCACGGTGACTGGGTCAACGCCGCCCATGCGCGGTACCTCGAGATCCGCCGCTTGCTCCTGATCGGGCGCCTCGACGAGGCTGAGCACCGGCTCGCCGAACTCGATCCGACGCCGTTACCGCCCGCATCGAGGGCGGCCTACGAACTGGTCGTGGCGGGCATTGCGATGCGTCGCCTGCAAACAAAAGCGGCGCGCGTTGCACTCGAACGGGCCGAGAGTGCCGCACAACACGCCGCTATCCCCGCGTTGACGGCCGAGGTCGAAAGCACCGCGCGCATCCTCGACACGCCGGCGGCGCGACTGATTGTCGGTGGCCAGGAACAGCCGCTGCTGCTTGATGAAATTGAAGCGTTATTGGCATCCCCTAAGCTGGTCGTGGACGCATGCCGGTATGTCGTGCGCGATGCAGGCTCGGCGGTTTCACTTGCCCGGCGGCCGGTGCTATTCGCGCTCGCCCGGGCGCTGGGCGAAGCGTGGCCCGCTGACGTGCCGAGGGAGACGCTGATTGCGCGCGCCTTTCGGATGAAGTTCGCGGATGACTCCCATCGCGCGCGGTTGCGCGTCGAACTCGGGCGGCTGCGCGCGGCGCTGCACCTGATCGCTGATGTCGTCGCGACCCCGCGCGGGTTTGCGTTGGTGCCGCACGATGCGCGTGACGTCGTGGTGCTGGCGCGGCCTGTCGAAGAGCAGCATGCGACGCTGCTCGCCTTCCTCGCTGACGGCGAATCATGGTCGAGTTCGGCCCTGGCGTTGGCGCTTGGCGCCAGTCAGCGCACCGTGCAACGAGCCCTCGACACGCTGGCGGCTGCGGGCAAGGTGCAGTCGTTCGGTCATGGCCGGGCCCGTCGCTGGATGACCCCGCAGGTTCCGGGATTCGCGACGGTATTGTTACTCACAGGGTTGGTGCCCAATGACTAGCATCCACTTCACCAACCCAGTGAATGCAGTCAGTGAACGAGGAGTAAGACATGAAACATTCAACGGCTGAAATCATCCGCGAATACGGACCTTTCCCAGGCGTCGACAGCGTGCACGGCGTCACCCATGACGGCCGGCAGGTCTGGTTTGCCTCCGGCGACAAGCTCAACGCCCTGGACCCTGCGAGCGGCAAGACGCTGCGCTCGATCGATGTCGCCGCCCATGCCGGTACAGCCTTCGACGGTCAGCACCTGTTTCAGATCGCCGAGGATCGTATCCAGAAAATCGACCCACAGACCGGGCGTGTGCTCTCCACCATCCCCGCGCCCGGCGGCGGTGGTGACTCGGGGCTTGCATGGGCCGAAGGGACGCTCTGGGTGGGGGAGTATCGCGAGCGCAAGATTCATCAGGTCGATCCCCAGACCGGGGCAGTGCTGCGCACGCTCGAATCCAACCGCTTCGTCACCGGGGTAACCTGGGTCGAGGGCGATCTGTGGCACGGCACCTGGGAGGGTGACGAGAGCGAGTTGCGGCGAGTCGATCCGGCAACGGGCGAGGTGTTGGAGAGCGTCCAGATGCCGGCTGGCGTCGGGGTCTCGGGACTTGAGTTCGATGGCCACGACCGGTTTTTCTGTGGCGGCGGCAACAGCGGGAAGGTGAGGGCGGTGCGCCGGCCTTGATAAGCGTTGGGGGCGGGTATCGGGCCGCAATACCCGCCCAGAAAAAAACGAACTTGCGAAGCGGCCGCGTCTCGAACTTAAAAGACTCGAGAAGAAGGCGCCCAATGAGCAAGTCGATCGGCGCAAAAGACCTGAGTAGTCACAGCAGACCTCTGCCGGTCATGACGCCCAAGGAGCACCCGCGATACAACCTGGCGCTGTTGATTGCCTTTCTTCTTATCGTCGCAGCGCTGGGGATTTCACCCCATAGCCGAGTGGATTGGGTCCTGGAAAACTTGCTGGCCCTGCTGCTGGTGATGGTCCTGGTGGGCGTCTCCCGACGGTTCCGTCTGTCTGCCGTTTCCATCAGCCTGGTGTTCGTATTTCTGTGTATTCATGAGCTGGGGTCGCATTACACCTATGCGCTGGTGCCCTACGACCGCTGGTGCTCAGCCTTGACCGGGGTCAGCCTGAACAAAACCCTTGGGTTTGAACGCAATCATTACGATCGGCTGGTCCATCTGACGTATGGACTCTTGATGGTGTATCCGATTCGGGAAGTGCTGATGCGAATCACGCCACTACGCGGTTTCTGGGTTGGTTTTGTCGCGCTGAACATTGTGCTGTCGACCTCGGCTGTCTATGAAATCGTGGAATGGATAGGTGGGCAGTACCTGGGAAAAGACACGGCGAAGGCATTTGTCGCTGCACAAAATGACCCATGGGACTCTCAGGCCGACATGGCGCTGGCCGTGGCAGGGGCGTTCTTTACGTTGCTGGTTGCCCGGTTCTGGCGAGGTTTTTTCATCAAGACTCTGGATTAAATGACTCCGGAAAAAACTCATGAAACTTATAGATTGTTGGGGTTTGGAGCAGGTGCTCAAAAGTCTTGATGGCGATGCTCGGTGAGCCCCCGGCTTTGTATCAGGATTCTTGCAGAGGCAGCGAGCATGACTGTCGCGGTTGGAGAAAGTTGGAGGCCGTGCCGGAGGGGGGAACGGCCATCACCGATAGGCTCGCGCTCTGAAAACGCTGTGGAATATGAGTCGTTTTCGATACAACCATTACCCATTCTTTACATTGAAACGGTGCTCAAAGCCCGGTCAACACTGTCTGAAATGGCGAGAAAGGTTGTTTTTCTCGCCTAAACAGAGAGTGAAGTGATGATGTTGAACAGAGTTGTAAAAGTGGCGTTGGTATTCGCCTTGTTGTCGTCCCTGTCGGGCTGCTGGATGTTCTTCCCACCCGGTGGTGGTGGTGGTGGTGGTGGTGGTGGTGGTGGTGGTGGTGGCCATCATGGAGGTTTCGGTGGTGGTCCCGGTGGCGGTCCACGCTGACCAGCCATCACAGCATCACCCAGCGTGTCAGAAGGTGAACGCTTGTCCCGCCCGTGACGGATGCTGAGCCATTTCAGTCTCCAGCAGATGCTCAACCAGCACATCGTTCAAAAAGCGGAACTGATCGTTGAGCCCGACCACTTCGTTACTGAAGTGGTTGGCCGCTGCCGGCATCAGCAAGGCCTCGAAGTGCTTGTCGAACACCAGCGCGACTGCTTTGCGAGACACGACCTGCTGCGAATAGTAGTTGCTGCCGAACACCGGGAAGCTCACGGCGAGGCTGACGGAATGAATCATGATTTTGGCTCCTCGGTTTGACCGATATCCAGCACCAAGCGGGAAAACAAGGTCAGGGTGACGGCCGTCAGGGCCAGGCAGGTCAGGAGATGGATCAACATGATTTGGCCCTCCGGTGCGGGGTTTAAACAGGGATGAGATTGATCCTGCACCTGTCGGTTTTTTTGCGGAAGGCATTCGCGGCGATGGTGAATATTGACGTGAATGATGGTGGCGATCTTCGGTGGTCTTGAGGGCCTATTCGCGAGCAAGCCCGCTCCCACATTGGATCTCCTGCGTACACAAATTTTGTGTCCGACAGTGATCCAATGTGGGAGCGGGCTTGCTCGCGAAGGCGTCTTTGAGGGCGCCATCCATTCATCTGACGGACGGCCCCCGCCCCCGACCTATACTCAAATCAGTACGCTGTTTAGTGTCGGACACTCCGTTCGGCGCAGTCTGTAGGACACCGCGATCTTGAACCTGCGTTCGCTGATCGTCGCTGTGTTGGTGATATTGGCGGGATGCGCCACGCCCACGCCTGCCCCGATAATCGTGATACCGGTGGTCGTGTCCCAGAGCACCTGGCAGCAGGTGGACCGGGAGATTGTCGCCGCTTCGCAACAAGCCACTGAACAGGCCAGGGTCTACGCCCGCGGGTCCATGGAGCACTGGCGCACGCGGGTTTATCAGCAAACCGAAGAAGTCTTCATCCCTTGGTTCAGCAGCTACTGGACCCAGGAATGGCTGTCGATGAAAGTCAGCTGGTACGCCATCAATGCCGGAGACGAGCAGGATGCGGCGACCAAACGCCTGGCGGCCTATCTGCTGGAGCAATATCACCAGCGGGTGCTGGAACCGGTGGCGGTGGAAGTCGATCCCGACGCGATCCTCGGGCAGGCGACAGAGTTTTATGTGCAGCTGATGGGTCAGCAACTCGAGGTTATTTCCAAACGTCATGGCGTACCGATGGCGCAGCTCAACGGTCGCATCCAGAAAATTCCGGCCATTTCACTGGGCCCGCCGCCTGCCCGTGACGCTTCGCTGTATCAGGTGGTGCATGCCGAACTGGGCAAATTGCCGGCCTACCTTGCGCTGATCGAGAAGATCCACACGGCGGGCGGCGAGAAGGGTATTGCCTCGACGGACGCCGGCATGACGCCGGTGGCCAAGCGTGCCAGCAAGCGAATACAAGCCGAAATGGCCCCGCGAGGGGCGGCCAGTGCAGTGGCGGCAATGGCGGGGAAGGCGGCCGGTGCGCTGATCTCCGTGGGGGTGGCGGGGGTGCGCGCGATTATTCAGGCCAACGACCGGCCCGATAGCGAAGCGCTGATCCGCAGCAGCCTGGGCAATTCGTTCGACAAGGCATGGGTGAAGCTGGTGGATAACCCCGCAACCGGCGTCATGGCCGGAACGCTGTACATGGCCAGGCAGATCGAGGGCAGTCTTGCAGAGATCGCCGAACCGTCGGTCGGTCTGGATGCAGGAACTGTCGATTTTAGCCACGTTGATTCGACTACCCAGCAGATCACCCCATAACCCGAGGAGAACGATCATGGCTTACGTTGATGGCTTCGTCGCTGCAGTACCCACCGCCAACCGCGAAAAATTCAAGCAACACGCACAATCCGCTGCCGAAATTTTCAAGGAAAGCGGCGCACTCAGCCTCGCCGAATGCTGGGGCGATGACGTGCCTGATGGCAAAGTGACCTCATTTCCCATGGCAGTAAAACTCAAGGAAGACGAAACCGTGGTGTTTTCCTGGATCGTCTGGCCCGACAAGGCCACCCGTGACGCCGGCATGGCGAAACTCATGAGCGATCCGCGGATGCAGCCGGACGTCAATCCGATGCCGTTCGACGGCCAGCGGGCGATTTTTGGCGGTTTCGAGATGCTCGTCAAAGCCTGAACATAGTCGCAGGATCACTCCGGCGTCGGGGTGGTCCTGCAACTCTTGCGGTTACGAATCTGGCTGTCCGTCGGCCGCTCCTTGATGAACTCGAAGCGCGGCTCGCCTTCGTTGTAATGAACCAGCCAACCCCATTCCAGCTCGGATTCATCCTGGCCGGGCTTGGGTGGCACAGCCCACCATGGCTCTTTGCTGATGACCTGACGCATGGCGCCCTCCCGTCGATTCGGTTGCTTCAACTATAACGCGCCTGCCGGGCGGTGCCAGAAATGCACTTGCTGGTGTGGTATCCCTTTGTAAAATCAAAGGGTCCCCGAAGCCTTGAGGTGCCAGACATGAGCGATGAGTCCCGTGAACCGTTCAAACGGCTGTTCTTCGCCCTCAACTGCGCCCCCGAACAACGCCGGGCCATCGCCCAATGGCGCAGCGCGCTGGGGCTCAACATCGGACGCCCGGTGCCGGCGGAAAACTTTCATCTGACGCTGCTGTTTCTCGGCACGGTGGGGATGGCGCAGATAGCGGGCGTCTGCGAGGCCGCTGCCAATGTCCAGATGCCCGGCATGCCGTTGACGGTTGTGCTTGATCGCCTGGAAGTCTGGCGTCGCTCCGGGGTTCTGTTGCTGGCGCCCGAGCAGGCAGCGCCGGAGTTGCTGCGGTTGGTGTATGCGCTGGAGCAGGCCATGTTGCCGTTCGGCTTTGAAGACACCCGGCGGGAATTTCGTCCGCATTTGACCCTGATGCGCGACTACCGGGCACCGGTCCCCGAATCCGCTACACCGCCAGAGTTTTTCCTGCGTGCTGACCGCTTTACCTTGTTCGAATCCCATAAAGGCCGGTACCGGGCGCTGGCCGAATGGCCGCTGGTTTGTGCATAAGCCCGCACAAAAAAGAGGCGCCCGAGGGCGCCTGAAATTCACCTTAACCGAGGAAGCCAGGTGAAGCCGTTCTTCTGAGAGGAGTGCAGCGGTGGTAAGGCGCTGCGTGAACGGAAAAGGGGAAAGCTGTCATTGATGCTGGATGTAATGGCCTCATCGCGAGCAGGCTCGCTCCCACAGGGGATCGGCGTCGTTAACAAATCTGCGCTCCACCACGGACTACTGTGGGAGCGAGCCTGCTCGCGATAGCGATGTCTGGTTCAACAGTGATGCCGAGTGAATCACTTGCCCAGCTTCACCCGCGTCCAGCCCCGGGTCATCACCCGCTGAATACCGATCGGCATATCTGGAATGGCATACAACGTCGCCATCACTGCTTGCGGCGGATAGGAACCCGGGTCGTCGCGAATGGCTTCATCCACCAGTGGCGTGGCCGCTGCGTTGGCGTTGCTGTAGCCGATGTTGTTGGTGACCTCGGCGATGATGTCCGGACGCATCAGGAAGTTCATGAACAGGTAGGCGTTGTCGACATTCGCTGCGTCCCGTGGGATGGCGACCATGTCGTAAAAGCTGCCGGCGCCTTCTTTCGGGATGCTGTATTCGACCTTCACCTTGTCGCCGGCTTCCTTGGCACGGGCCTTGGCTTGCAGCACGTCACCGGAGTAACCGACCGCCACGCAGATGTTGCCGTTGGCCAGGTCGGAGATGTACTTCGACGAATGGAAATACGCCACCGACGGGCGAATCTTCATGAACAGCGCTTCGGCTTCGGCGATCTGTGCCTTGTCTTGGGAGTTCACCGGGTAACCCAGATAGTGCAGGGCGGCCGGGAGCATTTCTGTCGGTGAATCAAGGAAGCTGATGCCGCAGGCTTTCAGCTTCGCGGCGTTTTCCGGTTTGAACAGCAAGTCCCAGGAATTCACCGGCGCATCAGTGCCCAGCACTTCCTTGACCTTGGCCGGGTTGTAACCGATGCCGATCGAACCCCACATGTACGGGAAAGCGTGGCTATTGCCAGGGTCGCTGGCAGAGGCGTTTTTCAGCAGCACCGGGTTGAGGTTTTTCCAGTTCGGCAGCTTCGATTTGTCCAGCGGCTGATAGACGCCAGCCTTGATCTGCTTGGCCAGGAAACTGTTGGACGGCACCACAATGTCGTAGCCGGATTTACCGGCCAGCAAGCGTGCCTCAAGGGTTTCATTACTGTCGAACACATCGTAGGTCACGCGAATGCCGGTCTCGTCTTCGAACTTCTTGACCGTGTCCGGGGCGATGTAATCCGACCAGTTGTAGACGCGCAATACCTTGTCATTGGCCTGGGCACCGGTAGCCATCGCGCCCAATAAGGACAGTGTCAGCAGAGTCCTGCCAAACATTTTCATTGGTACAACTCCATTTTCTTTTTATTCAAATCACATAGAACAACGGTGCAGGTGGACACAAACCCTGTGGCAAGGGGCTTGTTGTGGCGAGGGGGTTTACCCCCGTTCGGCTGCGAAGCAGTCGTAAAACCAGCGAATTCGGTGTGCTTGATACACCTCGGTTGCAGGTTTGGGGGCCGCTTCGCGACCCAACGGGGGTAAACCCCCTCGCCACAACGAGCCCCTCGCCACAGGTTTTGTGTTCACGTCATTTAACTCAACAGCACTAAGCCGTTGCTTCGACCCGCTGGTTTTTCGGTTGCTGCCAGGACTCGCTGGCGGTCTGGTCCATGGCTTCCTGGATCGCCCGTTTGCGCGTGGCTTCGGCCTTGCGGCTGAAGTACCAGACCATGAACGTGACGATCGACACCGCCAGCAGAATCAGACTGGCCACGGCATTGATCTCAGGCTTCACACCCAGACGCACCGCCGAGAACACTTCCATCGGCAAGGTCGTGGAGCCCGGGCCAGAGACGAAACTCGCCAACACCAGATCATCCAGCGACAAGGCAAACGACATCATGCCGCCCGCCGCCAGTGACGGCGCGATCATCGGGATGGTGATCAAAAAGAACACCTTGAACGGCCGCGCACCCAGGTCCATGGCCGCTTCTTCAATCGACAGATCCAGCTCACGCAAACGCGCCGAAACAACCACCGCCACATACGCTGCGCAGAACGTGGTGTGGGCGATCCAGATCGTCACCAGGCCACGTTCCTGCGGCCAGCCGATCAACTGCGCCATGGCCACGAACAGCAGCAACAGCGACAGACCGGTGATCACTTCCGGCATCACCAACGGCGCCGTCACCAGACCACCAAACAGCGTGCGACCCTTGAAGCGCGTCACACGGGTGAGCACGAAAGCGGCGAGGGTGCCCAATGCCACGGCGGCAATCGCCGTGTAGCAGGCGATTTCCAGCGAGCGCACCACCGAACCCATCAGTTGCGTGTTGTCGAGCAGGCCGACGTACCACTTCACCGACCAGCCGCCCCACACCGTCACCAGTTTCGAGGCGTTGAACGAGTAGATCACCAGAATCAGCATCGGCAGGTAGATAAACGACAGGCCGAAAATCAGCATGAACTTTGAAAACCCGAAGCGTTTCATCCCCGTCCCTCCATCTCTTTAGCCTGGCTGCGGTTGAACAGCAGAATCGGCACAATCAGGATCGCCAGCATCACCACCGCCAGCGCGGATGCCACCGGCCAGTCGCGGTTGTTGAAGAACTCTTGCCACAGCACCCGGCCGATCATCAGGGTCTCCGGGCCGCCCAACAGCTCCGGAATCACGAACTCACCGACCACCGGAATGAACACCAGCATGCAACCGGCAATGATCCCGTTCTTGGCCAGCGGCACGGTGATTTTCCAGAAGTTGTTGAAGGTGCTCGAACCCAGGTCCGACGCGGCTTCCAGCAAGCTCTGATCGTGCTTGACCAGGTTGGCGTACAGCGGCAACACCATGAACGGCAGGTAGGCATAGACCACGCCGATGTACACCGCCGTGTTGGTATTGAGGATCTCGATCGGATGCGACGTGAGCCCGGTCCACATCAGGAACGCGTTGAGCAAACCGTTGTTGCTGAGAATGCCCATCCACGCATAGACGCGAATCAGGATCGCGGTCCAGGTCGGCATCATGATCAACAACAGCAGAACGTTCTGCGTTTCCTTGCTGGCTTTGGTGATCGCGTAGGCCATCGGAAAACCGATCACCAGGCACATCAGTGTGCTTAAAAACGCGACCTTCAACGAGCCGAAGTAAGCCGAGATGTACAACTCATCTTCGGTCAGCAGCGAGTAATTGCCGATGTTCAGCAGCAGCTGGAATTTCTGCTCGGCGAAGGTGTAAATCTCAGAGTAAGGAGGAATGGCCAGGGCCGCTTCCGAGAAGCTGATCTTCATCACCAGGAAGAACGGCAACAGGAAAAACAGGCACAGCCACAGGAACGGAATGCCGATGACCAGTTTGCGGCCGCTGGGCACCAGGCGCAGGAACTGCTGATTGAAGGTTCTCATGAGCGCAGTACCACGCCGCTGTCGTCTTCCCACCACACGTAGACCTGATCGTCCCAGGTCGGGCGTGCGCCACGGCGTTCGGCGTTGGCCATGAACGACTGCACGATCTTGCCGCCGGGCAGTTCCACATAAAACACCGAGTGGCCGCCGAGGTAGGCGATGTCATGCACCTTGCCTTCGGACCAGTTGTAGCGAGTTTCGGGCTTGAGGGTGCTGACCAGCATTTTTTCCGGGCGGATGGCGTAGGTGATCGACTTGTCTTGCACCGACGTGCTCACGCCGTGGCCGACGTAAATCTTCTGCTCAAGGTCCGGGCTGTGAATGATCGCGTGACCTTCCAAGTCCTCGACCACCGTGCCGTCGAAGGCATTCACGTTGCCGATGAACTCACACACCATGCGGCTGACCGGCGCCTCATAAATATCCACCGGGCTACCAATCTGGGCGATCCAGCCCAGGTGCATGATTGCGATGCGTTCGGCCATGGTCATGGCTTCTTCCTGATCGTGGGTCACCATCACACAGGTCACGCCGACGCGCTCGATGATCTCCACCAATTCCAGTTGCATCTGCGAGCGCAGCTTTTTATCCAGTGCGCCCATCGGTTCGTCGAGCAACAACAGCTTTGGTCGCTTGGCCAGAGAGCGGGCCAACGCCACACGTTGACGTTGGCCGCCAGACAACTGATGCGGCTTGCGCTTGGCGTATTGGGTCATGTGCACCAGCCGCAGCATCTCTTCGACACGGGCGTCGATTTCGCTGGCGGGCAAACGGTCCTGCTTGAGGCCGAAGGCGATGTTCTGCGCCACCGTCATGTGCGGGAACAGGGCGTAGGACTGGAACATCATGTTGATCGGCCGTTCGTACGGCGGCATGTCGGTGATGTCGACACCGTCGAGCAGAATCCGCCCTTCGGTCGGGCGCTCGAAGCCGGCGAGCATGCGCAGCAGCGTCGATTTACCCGAGCCGGAACCGCCGAGCAGGGCGAAGATTTCGCCTTGATGGATCTCCAGGGACACATCGTCCACGGCGGTGGTTTCGTCGAATTTCTTGGTGACTCGGTCGACTTTCACCAACACCTTTTTCGGTGCCTGGTGACCTTCAAGAGCCTTCCTGTAGATGCTGGAGGCGTTTGCCATATGAAACTCCCAACAGGTTTCAGTCGTCGGGCCAACGCGGCCTGACTTAGTAGTTGATTGCAAGCCCAAGCCCGTACGGTGCCAGTCAATTGCGCGAAGATCCCCTGTGGGAGCGAGGCTTGTGTGGCGAGGGGGCTTGCCCCCGTTGGGGTGCGAAGCGCCCCTGACTCAGTCGCCGCGATCTTGAATCAGAAAGCGGTGACCGATTTACGATTGCTTCGCAATCGAACGGGGGCAAGCCCCCTCGCCACACAAGCCCGTTCCCACAAGGGGATTTGCATTTGAATCACTGGCCCGTACCGGCCGGGCTTATTCGGCACCGCCATCCTGGCTGCCTGGTCGTACTTGTTGTTATTGCGGTTCATCTATTACGTGAGCGACCGGCGCGCAAAGGCACGCCCGCCAGACTCACGGGGGCAGTTAAATCGTTGAATGCTTTTTGAAGTCAGCGCGTATTACGCAGCGCCGCCCGTTGCCGGCACGCGTCGCCGAACGCCTGGAAAATACTCAAGTAGGGGGGATTCGAAAGCACCTGCCATTCCGGGTGCCACTGCACACCGACAGCGAAGGCCTTACTGTTTTCGACGGAAATCGCCTCGATCAAACCATCCGGCGCGACAGCCTCGGCGCGTAGGCCGGGAGCGAGTCGGTCGATGCCCTGGCTGTGAATCGAATTCACCTGAAATACCTGCGGCAGGTCCAGCGCTTCGAACACGCCGCCCGGTTGCACACTAACCGCATGCGCCGGTGCGTACTGCACGGCCAAATCCGGATGATCCGCTTCCCGGTGATCGAGCATGCCGGGCAGTTCATGCACCTTCTGATGCAGGCTGCCGCCGAACGCCACGTTCATTTCCTGAAAGCCCCGGCAGATGCCGAGCACCGGAACACCGGCGGCGATGGCTGCGCGCAATAAAGGAAGGGTGGTGGCGTCCCGTTGCGGATCGTGATCCGTACCGGGAGCGCTGGCCGGGCCTTGATAGTGGAAGGGCTCCACATTTGATGGCGAGCCGGTCAGCAAAAGACCGTCGAGCTGCGCGAGCAGGTCATCGATTTCGGTCAGTTCGCCTAAGGAAGGAATAACGACGGGCAGCCCCAAAGCCGCGACGCTGACAGCACGCAAGTACTTGTCGCCGCTGACGTGGTAGGGGTGCAGGCCAATCTGTTTGACGCACGCAGTAACGCCGATCAATGGCTTGAATGCCATTTTTATCACCTCGAAGTTTCACACTTGAACGAGCTTTTCCGGAGCTTAGCCTTGTTGATTTTAATTAACAACTCTCATGTAAAAAATTCTAAACGCCGCACGTCCGATCTTCAGGGTTTGCGCGGTATGCAAGGCTGATCTGGCACTCTTGTGCCCAAAAAAGGCCCGAAAATAAAGGTTGAAAGGCCAAGTGTTCGCTATTGACTTCACTTTGCCTTTCGGATTGACTGGGCTCGTGAAAGGGTAGTGAACATAATAATTAACAGCTAATAGGTGCATCATGTCGGTCCCTCTGCGTGCCGTTCAACTCAACGAAGCAAACGCATTCCTTAAGAAATATCCTGAGGTTTTGTACGTCGACCTTCTGATTGCGGATATGAACGGTGTGGTGCGCGGCAAGCGCATCGAACGCACCAGTCTTCATAAGGTTTACGAAAAAGGCATTAACCTCCCGGCGTCGCTGTTTGCCCTGGACATCAACGGTTCTACGGTGGAAAGCACCGGCCTGGGTCTGGACATCGGCGACTCGGATCGAATCTGCTTCCCCATCCCCAATACCCTCAGCATCGAGCCTTGGCAGAAGCGCCCGACCGCGCAGCTGTTAATGACCATGCACGAACTCGAAGGCCAGCCGTTCTTCGCTGACCCTCGCGAAGTGCTGCGTCAGGTGGTGAGCAAGTTCGATGACATGGGCCTGACCATTTGCGCAGCGTTCGAACTGGAGTTCTATCTGATCGACCAGGACAACGTGAACGGTCGTCCGCAGTCGCCACGCTCGCCGGTGTCCGGCAAGCGTCCGCATTCGACTCAGGTGTACCTGATCGACGATCTGGATGAGTACGTCGATTGCCTGCAAGACATCCTTGAAGGCGCGAAAGAGCAGGGCATTCCTGCCGACGCCATCGTCAAGGAAAGCGCCCCGGCGCAATTCGAAGTGAACCTGCATCACGTCTCCGACCCTATAAAGGCCTGCGACTACGCGGTGTTGCTCAAGCGTCTGGTGAAGAACATCGCCTACGACCACGAGATGGACACCACCTTCATGGCCAAGCCGTATCCGGGCCAGGCGGGCAATGGTTTGCACGTGCACATTTCGATTCTCGACAAAGAAGGCAACAACATCTTTGCCAGCGAGGATCCCGAGCAGAACGCCGCACTGCGTCACGCGATCGGCGGTGTGCTCGAGACCCTGCCGGCGCAGATGGCGTTCCTCTGCCCGAACGTCAACTCGTACCGCCGTTTTGGCGCGCAGTTCTATGTGCCGAACTCGCCAAGCTGGGGCATCGACAACCGTACCGTTGCGGTACGTGTGCCCACCGGTTCAGCGGATGCCGTGCGCATCGAGCATCGTGTAGCCGGCGCCGACGCCAACCCGTACCTGTTGATGGCGTCGGTACTGGCCGGTATTCACCATGGCCTGACCAACGAAATCGAACCGGGCCCACCGGTGGAAGGCAACAGCTACGAGCAGAACGAGCAAAGCCTGCCGAACAACCTGCGCGATGCGTTGCGTGAGCTGGACGACAGCGAAGTCATGGCGCGCTACATCGACCCGCTGTACATCGACGTGTTCGTGGCGTGCAAGGAAAGCGAGCTGGCCGAGTTCGAGAACTCCATCTCCGACCTTGAGTACAACTGGTACTTGCATACCGTTTGATGGGCCTGAACGGTGGGTCAATGCCATTGATGTTGGATGTGAGGCCCCCTTCGCGGGCAAGCCTCGCTCCTACAAGGGACACATCATCCCTGTAGGAGCGAGGCTTGCCCGCGAAGACATCGGCACAGCCACCATCGAAATCACCTGACACACGACATTCTCCGGCATCAATAGAACGATCACCTATTCCTCTGCGTAGAGTCACAACCATGACAAACACTCGCAGCGACTGGGAACAACGCTTCCAGTCCCTCACACTAGAAGGCCGCGCATTCATCGATGGCCAATACCGCGCGGCACTTAGCGGCGATACTTTCGAATGCATCAGCCCGGTCGACGGCCGCTTCCTGGCGAACATCGCCAGCACCGACGAAGCCGATGCCAATGCGGCAGTCGCCGTCGCGCGCCGCACCTTCGAGTCCGGCATCTGGGCTCGACTGGCACCCGCAGAACGCAAGCGTATCCTGATTCGTTTCGCCGATCTGATTCTGCAAAACCAGGAAGAACTGGCGCTGCTGGAAACCCTGGACATGGGCAAACCGATCAGCGATTCCATGAGCATCGACATCCCGGCGACCGCCAACGCGATCCGCTGGAGCGCCGAGGCCATCGACAAAATCTACGACGAAGTCGCCGCCACACCGCACGACCAACTCGGCCTCATCACCCGCGAACCGGCAGGCGTGGTCGCCGCCATCGTGCCGTGGAATTTCCCGCTGATCATGGCCAGCTGGAAGTTCGCCCCAGCCCTCGCGGCAGGTAACTCGTTCATCCTCAAGCCTTCGGAAAAGTCACCGCTGACGGCGATCCGCATCGCGCAGCTTGCTCTGGAGGCTGGCATCCCCAAAGGCGTGTTCAACGTTCTGCCAGGCTTCGGTCACACCGTCGGCAAGGCGCTGGCGTTGCACATGGATGTCGACGTGCTGGCCTTCACCGGCTCCACCGCGATTGCCAAGCAACTGCTGATCTACGCCGGGCAAAGCAACTTGAAACGCGTCTGGCTGGAGGCAGGCGGCAAGAGCCCGAACGTCGTGTTCGCCGACGCACCGGACTTGCGCGCAGCCGCTCAGGCAGCGGTCAGCGCGATTGCCTTCAACCAGGGCGAAGTCTGCACCGCTGGCTCACGTCTGCTGGTGGAGCGCTCGATCCGCGAGCAATTCATTCCGCTACTGCTGGAGGCGCTGCAAGCCTGGAAACCGGGACATGCTTTGGACCCGGAAACCACCGTCGGCGCGGTCGTCGATCAGCGCCAACTGGAATCGATCTTGCGCTACATCGAAATCGGCAAAGAGCAAGGCGCTCAGCTGATCGCGGGTGGCAAATGCACTCTCGAAGCCACCGGCGGCCTGTACGTGGAACCGGCGATTTTCGACGGCGTGACCAACGCCATGACCATCGCCCGTGAAGAAATTTTCGGCCCGGTGCTGTCGCTGATCACCTTCGACACCGCGGAAGAAGCGCTGCAGATCGCCAATGACAGCATCTTCGGTCTGGCCGCTGGCGTGTGGACCAGCAACCTCAGCAAGGCCCACACCTTCGCCCGTGGTTTGCGCGCCGGCAGCGTCTGGGTCAACCAGTACGACGGCGGCGACATGACCGCGCCGTTCGGCGGGTTCAAGCAGTCGGGTAATGGTCGGGATAAATCGCTGCACGCGTTCGACAAATACACCGAACTCAAAGCGACCTGGATCAAGCTCTAACACTTTTACAGCGGCGGTCGCAGGCGAGCGTTTGCGGCCCTCGGAGAAATGTATGAAACAAGACTCTGTTAAACAAAAGCATGTAAACAGCTACTACGCCGCCACCCGCAATCAGACCGGTGATTACCCGATTCTTGAAGAACTGGTGGAATGCGACGTCTGCGTGATCGGCGCCGGCTACACCGGTTTGTCCTCGGCGCTGTTCCTCAGCGAAGCGGGCTACAGCGTCACCGTACTCGAAGCCGCCAAAGTCGGCTTCGGCGCCAGCGGTCGCAACGGCGGTCAACTGGTCAACTCCTACAGCCGCGACGTCGATGTGATCGAAGAACGCTACGGTGACAAAACCGCCGAAGTGCTTGGCAGCATGATCTTCGAAGGCGCCGACATCATCCGTTCGCGCATCAAAGAGTACGACATCCAATGCGACTACCGCCCCGGCGGCATCTTCGCGGCACTGAACAAGAAACAACTCAACGGCCTGGCCGAGCAGAAGAGCAACTGGGAGCGCTACGGCAACAAAAACCTCAGAATGCTCGACGCCGCTGACATCAAGCGTGAAGTGGGTTGCGACAACTACGTCGGCGGCCTGCTCGACATGCAGGGCGGCCACATCCACCCGCTGAACCTGGCCCTCGGCGAAGCCGCCGCGATCATCCGCCTGGGCGGCAAAATCTACGAACAATCCGCCGCCGTGGAAATCACCTACGGCGAGCCGATCACCGTGCGCACCGCCAAAGGCGTGGTGCGGGCCAAGTACCTGCTGATCGCCGGCAACGCCTATTTGCCTCAAGACCTCGACAACCGCGTCACGCGCAAAAGCATGCCCTGCGGTTCGCAAATCGTCGTCACCGAACCGCTGTCCGAAAAAGTCGCCCGCAGCCTGATCACCAACAACTACTGCGTCGAAGACTGCAACTACCTGCTCGACTACTACCGCCTCACCGCCGACAACCGCTTGCTGTACGGCGGCGGCGTGGTCTACGGCGCTCGCGAGCCCGACGACATCGAACAACTGATCAAACCAAAAATCCTCAAGACCTTCCCGCAACTCAAGGGCGTGAAAATCGACTACCGCTGGACCGGCAACTTCCTGCTGACCATGTCGCGCATGCCGCAATTCGGCCGCATCGAAAAAAATGCCTACTACATGCAAGGCTACAGTGGCCACGGCGTCACCTGCTCGCACCTGGCCGGCAAACTCATCTCGGAAATGATCCGCGGCGACGCCGAACGCTTCGATGCCTTCGCCTCCCTGCCACACATGCCCATGCTCGGCGGCCGCACCTTCCAGGCGCCACTCACCGCCATGGGCGCTGCGTATTACGCACTGCGCGACCGTTTCGGCATCTAAGCCAGACGCAACCCCTGCAGGAGCCGAGCTTGCTCGCGAAAACGGCCGCACAGTCAACATCTCTGTCGACTGACACGCCGCCATCGCGAGCAGGCTCGCTCCCACAAGGAAATTGGGGACATACACAAATTTTGCGAACGACACCGACCACTGTGGGAGCGAGCCTGCTCGCGATGAGGCCATATCAGCCGCCATCAATGCTGCCTGACACTCCGCCATCGCGAGCAGGCTCACTCCCACAATTCCCGCACCTGACCGACCGGTATCAAGGGCCCGCCGGCTTTTTTCATAGCCGTTTATCGAACCTGCTGAGCAACACCAGCAAACGTGATTTAATACCCGCCTTCCACGGTTCCGGGACGGGAAACGGCGTGATCCGCGGCCATCAGTCGCCCGCCACCCACCCCCATTACCCCTTAAGTATTCTTCGCATAAGGCTGTCATGGACACGGGCTCACGACTCAAATTAGTACGCGAAAGCTACAAACTGTCCCAGCGCGAGCTGGCCCGGCGTAGCGGCGTCACCAATGCCACCATCTCCCTGATCGAACAGAATCGCGTCAGTCCCTCCGTCAGCTCCCTCAAAAAACTGCTCGAAGGCATCCCCATGTCCTTGGCGGACTTCTTCACCTTCGACCAACCGCCGCGTGAGCATCAGTACGTGTTCCGCGCCAATGAACAGCCGGATCTGGGGCGTCATGGGTTGCGGTTGCTGCTGATCGGTGCCTCGGTGCCGAGCCGGCAGATGCGGCTTTTGCGCGAGCAGTACGCGCCTGGGGCGAGTTCGGGGGAAGAGCCCATCGTGCACGCTGAAGGGGAGGAGTGTGGGCTTGTAACTCGGGGCACTGTTGAGCTCACCGTTGATGGACAGATCAGTGTGCTGAATGCCGGGGATGGGTATTACTTTCCGACGACGTTGCCTCATCGGTTTCGGAATATTGGGGCGGATGAGGCTGAAATCATTAGTGCTAACACCCCGGCTAACTTCTGATGGTGAAAGCGGCTAGGTTGCTGTTGGGGCTAAAGTAGGCGTAAACGCAGCACGAAACATGGCCTCAAAAATGAATAGCAAACCTGCCGGGCCAGAAACGGCTAAGCGCTCGACGTCCATTGGGATGTATGATAATTGTTGGTTGTACGTACCAAGCGTGAGCTGGAGTCAGATATGTCTCGTAAGAAAGAGAAGCTACCCAAGACTGAGGCGCAAATTGTCGCCCAGGAGTCCACGATACCCTCGATTGCAGCCAAGGCATTTAGAGATGCCTATAACGTTGCGCTTTCTAAAGGGGAGGCTGTGCTTGTGGTTCGCGAAGGTCTGTTGGTGAAAGTTTCCAGCGCCGAGACTGTGATCCTTCGCTCAGTCGAGACTTACGGGAAGATCAAGGCTGGCACTCGACTGAAGGTCAAGAAGCCTCGGCAGGAGGAATTGGCTCCTCAGGTACGAGCTTGAGTACACCCAGGGTCAGGATTTTCGCCGGGCCGAATGGTAGCGGAAAGAGCACGTTCAATTCAAAAGTCCCAGCCCACTTGCTTGTCAACTACATCAATCCTGATGCGATCGAGCTAGGTATTCGTGAAACCGGGGCGTTCAATTTTGGGCAGTTCATGCTCCAGGCATATGTGGATCGCGCGATCCCTTTTTTGCGAGCCAGCGGGCTCCTTGCTAAATTCCCTGAATCCTTGGCTAAGCTCGATGATTTGATCATTGAAGATGATCTGCTTGTATTTCCTTCACGGCAGATCGACTCTTACATTGCTTCAGTGCTTGCCGACTTCATCCGTGTATCGTTGATCCGGGAGCTTGCTAGCTTCACGTTCGAAACCGTAATGTCAGATGTCAGCAAAATAGAGTTGCTGCAGCAAGCACAGATGGCCGGTTACCGAGTATATGTGTATTACGTGGCTACAGCAGATCCTGAGATCAACGTGGCTCGGGTGGCTTATCGGGCTTCCATCGGGGGGCACGACGTTCCGCCGGACAAGATTCGATCGCGCTATAAGCGATCTCTGGATAATTTGTCTGATGCTATTCTGGTGTCAAATCGAGCATACATCTTCGACAACTCCCAAGATGGCGACTCCAGCTTTGCCCAGATTGCCGAAATAACAGAGGGGGAAGACATAGATATCGTGTCGGATACCCAGCCAGCTTGGTTCAAGCAGTATGTACTCGACAAATTAACCTAGCCCCCCCGACGCTACAAGCATGGCTCTACTGGGTAAGGTCGCGGACTGCTTGAATAGTCTGTGTTGCCATCTTCAGCAAGAACCAGAATGGCAGCGGCTTGAGAAAGCCGCTGCCACGTAATCAATTTTCTACGTCATCTTCCGCAAGATTATCCGCGTAGATATCACCCATTGCCGCGTACTTTGCCCTAATCACATCAATGGGGGGATTTTCCGCAACCAAGTGCTTCTTGTTGAACAGTGACGGAAAATGCTTCTTGGCTAGGCCTGGAGGCACGATGGCCGTCGAAAACCACCAGTGTTGCCAAGACAGAAGCTCCCTCTCCGTTTCGATTGCAAAAACTGGTGAGGGCTGGAGTTTACGAAGCCTTCGAGCCTGATCACGACCATCAATGGGGCGAGGTACACGCACCTCATTACCTTTGTTGTCCCATCCAATCCAATAGCTGTAGTGGCCAATGCCCCCTTTGGGTAGAACCGTCAATTGAACGTAGGCTTTGTCTCGACTTGGTAGACGCATCTGACAGATGCGCTGCATCAGGCGCGTCGTGCACTTCTCAAGACGGATATGGTCGGGCTCGTTCCGCAGAGTATCAAGCAAATGGTTCCAGTTCTGGTAACCCAAGTGTTTGGCTTTGAGTTCCAACTGCTGACAGTGGGAGAGATCGGAAGGTACGCTGTCCAGTTCCATGGAGCGAACGGCATCAACGGTATAGGCAAGATCGAACATCACATTTTCCTCAGCAATACGTGACCGTAAAAGCTTTCGCTTTTTTCTGAGCATGCTGCTTGCCGGATGGGTCACTAGGAGAAGATGTGTATTTCTCAGATGAGCTGGTTTTCCTCGAGGCAGCAAGGTGGAGACCAGAACCGGCTCAAATCCTAACAGCAGTTCCAGAGTCGCTCAAGCCGGGCAGTGGTGATTTGGCTTTTTTGCCGACTGAGTCAATCGGCAAATCCTAGGCATAACGCGGACAGACCACGATTTCTTCCATTCAGCGCCCTACAAAATATCCCTTCCGAGACTTCGCCCCATCACTGTGAATGAAATTACGAATCGCTCGAATAGTCTGCGTTGGCGCTTCTTCCATCAGCCAATGCCCCGCCCCCGGAATCACCACTTCCGTGACCTTGTCCGCTGCATTGCGCATCACGATCGCTTCATTGCTGCCAAAGGATTTTTCACCGCCGATGGCCAGCACCGGCATCGTCAGCCGCGTCGCCATCGAAGCCTTGTTGTCCACCTCATCCTGACGAATGCTGCGGAACTGAGCGAAGGCTGCGTGCATGGCACCGGGGCGGGCATAGAGCGTGGCGTAATGCTGGCGGGTTTCCTCATCCACCTTACTGGGGTCGCCCGCGAACTCGTTCCAGAACCGGTCCAGGTAAATGCGTTCACGACCGGCGACCAGGCGCTCAGCATCCGGCCCGCCAAAGTCGAAGTGCCAAAGCATCGGTGAGCGGACAATCTCATTCCAGGGCGCAATGCCCGGCACTGGCGCATCCATCACCACCAGGCAATCGGTGAGCTGCGGATAACGCGCGGCGTAGGCGTAGGCGACCATCGTGCCGATGACCACCGAGTGTTCGATACCCAGCGCTGCCAACAGCGCACGGATATCGCCCGCCTGGGTCTTCTTGTCGTAACCGCCGTCCGGGATCGATGACAAGCCCATACCGCGAAGGTCCGGCACCACGACCGTGTGGTCCCGGGCCAGGTCTGCTGCGAGTGGCGCCCACATATCGCCGGTGTCGCCGAAGCCATGTAGAAGGACCACGGCAGGGCCTTTGCCGCCGATGCGGACGTGGAGGGTGACGCCTTCTAGCGGGATGTTTTGAGTGCGGAAGGAGGTGGGGAATGGCGTCATCTGAGCTTGGGCTGGGGTGCTTAGGGCAAGCAGTGTGAGAGCGGTCAGCAGGATGCGGATCATCACGGTGTCTCCAGGCGTAGGCGTGGAAGGGGCTTTGCGGTCAGAAAATAGATCTGTCACCTTTTTGTCTATTAGCTTTGAAAAGCTGGTCTAGTCCGGACGGATTAACAAATAAATCTATCAATCACGCCACTCGAAGCAACCAGTACGATCAATGAACATCCGAAGGATTTTGTCACAACTCACAACAAGCTCATGGTCTCGGTAATTCTGAGGCGATTTGGAGCCATGAAATAGGTTGCATCGAACAGCATAGACAGTTCGAAGTAGATGCGGCCAAGTCGGAACATCGCCAACGCTCCATGCGACGGGCTGAAGTTTGACATTTTCGCGCACGACCTCTGCCATCAGCTCTTCTCGCGAAAATCGCCAGAACGCGTCTCGGCCAAGTTTCCGGCGTATGTCGCGGACATTCAGAACCGGCCACATCGTTGCGAATATCTCCACTTTCTCCTGAAAGTCCGGGCAGTGCTTCATGAGGTCATCGTCAGCGTCCGAAAGCCGCTGATGGCTGACCAGCGCAGTAATCATTTCCGCGTCAGTGTTCGCGTCGGTCACACACTCCATCCATCCGTTGAAATCCATCCAAAGGTTCACGAAGGAAGAAAATTCGGAGCGCTGATTGATATTGGCATCAATCAGTTCACGGGCGAGATCAGCAGTTTCTGGATCAAGAGTTCTGAAGTAATTGAAGTTAACCAAGGTAAGCTCCTACTGCGCGGGTTCACCGGATTGGGTCGGACGCTACCCAGCCTAAGCGATAGAGTTTAAATCTTTCATCGTGAGGGAATGATGTCCAGATGTTGTTTCGGATTCTGAGTAGATGAGGTTGTAGCCGATTTTTTTATAAAAATTTTAATACAAAATAGAGGGGGATTTGTTGGATGAGAAATCTGTTGTCTTTGTGTATAAATTAATAAGATATCCATTTTTCCATTATTGTTAAAGTACACCGCGGTGCTTTTGATATGTGTATATTCCCAAAGAGCCAAATGCCACTGTGAGTGAGCTAAACATTAAGATGAAAGAGGCTAGACACGCTAAATCCCAAGGGTCACCCCTCTTGCTCTGTGTCTCTGAAGGAGCTAGGGCTGTTGGTGTATAGGTTTTCTCTGAGTACAATATGAGACCTCGGTTTTTCCCCTCTTGCACAAGAAGATTTCTTTCTGTGTCAATAGTTCTTCGTTCGTAATTAATGTCTAGCGCAAAAATTCTAATGCCAACAAAGGTGAATAATGAAATTATTGCCAATGTTGCCGCCATGGTTGAGATGTTTCTTGCAAGAGTCAAAGAGGATAGTTTGTTTTGGTAGGCAGTAAGAAATAACAGGGAGAAAGCTGCAATGATGCTGCCGAATGTCGGATATAAAGCCCCGATTTGTGAGTTTTCTACCGCGATGGGTAGTTTTAGAATTGCGGCGGCGCCAGGGAAAAGTACTGCGGCGGCCGTGAGAATCCCCCATAGCGATGTTAGAAAATTTACGAGTCGCATCATGGTAGTTACTACCTCTAATGATTAGTTTCGACTGAGCTTGGAAGTAAGCATCAATCCAAATCGACCGCCTCAAAAATCTCGCGCTGTTCTGTTATTATATCCAGTGCACGATGAAGCATTTTATGGATTTTCATATGCTCTACGCGCTTTATTTCGCCTCGTGTTACTGAAGCTTGGTCAACGTAGCACCAAATATACGTATCCATTGCCCCAGTTTTTACACCAATCGCGCCTATCCGATATAAACAGGAAAGCATGCTGGACAAAATGTCCGCTTCTTTTATGCCTTGTGAATCATAGTATTTTCTAACGATTGTAGAGCAAGGGTCGCTATTCTTATGCTCGTAAAGTGCTAGCATTACCTCCTCAAGACGTGAGTCCTTAATCAATGAACGAGTAAATGTTGCTTTGAGTCCGCGAAGAATTTCAATGGTGTCATCGAAAGAGGGATAAACCTCGCCCCATTCTTCTTTTAGAGATTTCAATCTTTTTTCAGAGTATTGGGCTTCAGCGGCAAATAGGGAGCGCCACGAAACTCGTTCTCTATCTGAAGCAATTGCAAAACTTTCATTTACAAATTGCAAAACGTCTCTGGGGCGGCGAAGAGTTCTTTCTATTATAAACTCAATGGATGTTTGTCCGCCTCCTTTACGTGCCTTTGGGAAAATATCATCCAGTATTATTTGTTGTTTTGTGTACTGGCTTTTGAATACTTCATTTATACGAAGTTCTATAAGGCGCTCAAGTTCCTCAGGTGACCAGCGTAACTCGAGAATATAGGATTCATATTTTTCCTCTTGAAAGCCAGAGTCTCGAGTTATATCAAAAACTAAAACCAATAAGTCTTTCCGAAGAGCGGCAATAATTTTTGTTTGTTTTATCCTCCTAAACGTTTTTATCTCCTCAATTAGTGCTCTGATGAACCTGACTCTAGTTTCTGTGCCTGCCCATTCTTCATCAAGTTGATCAATCAGGATGTAGAATTTTTTCTGTGGATCATCAAAAGAGTGTTCTGCCAGTAGGTCCAATACTTCGTTTAGTTTTCTAATTTGAAGCCCGTTCACGACTAGGCTGGCTCGCTGCTTTATCTCACAGCGTTCCTCGTCAGAAAGCTTTTTTGCCCCATCCAATGTCAGTGATACTTCGGAGTATTTTGCGCCAATACTGCTCTTTGTATCTGTCTCAAGCTTTCTAGTTATTATTTTAAGTTGCTCGTCTGTATCCAGCCAAAATCTATCGCCCCATTCATTGAAGTACTCTAATGCTTTTCGCTTTGTCACATCTCTGCTAAATTTGCTGAATACGCCATCCAGAAAGCTCTTGCTTTCGTATTCGCTTTTTATATCATATCTAAGCTTCAGGAACTCAACAGTAAGCACGTGTCGCCACAAAAGTTTATAAAATAGATCTAGGTTTATGTTTAAGGCGTCAAAAAACTGAATGATATCTGAATATTCTAGGAATCTAACTGAAATATCATTGGGGTCAAGTTTAACAGCTTTTTGTGCGCTAGATTTTATTTTGTATAGTAGCGCGCTTTTCCCAGAGCCTGTTCTGCCAAGTATAATAGACGCTGGGGATTCAACATCCAATAGACGATCGAGATAGCCGTTATCTACAAAACAACGATTAAGTAGTTCGGAGTCTCCTTCTGCATCCAAGGCCCCAATTTTTAAGTTTCTAGTGATTTTTAATTTTTTTTCTTCCATGGCGGCGTTCTCTTTGGTATACGGCTCGACTGCGGTTTTATCCTATGTGTTGGTTGGAATATGCAGTTTGTTACAAACGATGGCGAGTAGTAGCCCCCTCTTATACAGAAGCGTCTTTGGTTAGAAATACATGCCGGTTAGTGAGGAAAGCATAGCCAAGGCACGCATATTTTCCATGAAAACTACAAGTTTTTCTGTGTTTGCTTTGCGCCGTTAACTGAGTCCATCGCACCATTGAGGGTGATGTGGAGGACAAAAAAATGACGCAAGGGAGAGGGATAGTTATTTAGTCAATAAGCCTCAGAGACTAAAAAGAAAATAGCTTCAAAGCAGGTGATAAAGAACCCGCATTAATGCGGGTTCTTTGAAGCCGATAATCTGTTACTTCCCTTTAGGTGCCTCAAATCCACGCTGCTCAATCACCCGAAACACATCGCTCACATCCTGGACCATGATCCGGGCGATGTTAGTGACGGTGTTGATGTCGTGTTCGGCGTAGTCCGGCAGGCTGGTGCAGGCCATGAGGT
>NZ_AKJK01000083.1 GCF_000282375.1 Pseudomonas sp. GM50 | reverse complement strand
AGGCTCGCTCCCACAGGGTTAGTGGTTGTCCACAAAATTTGCAGGCAACACAGATCCAATGTGTGTGGGCTTGCTCGCGATAGCAATAGCAATAGCACATCTAGCATCAAGGTGACTGGCGGACCGTCTTCGCGAGCAAGCCCGCTCCCACAGGTTCAGCGCCTTAACTGACTGGCATTACCCGAAGGTTTTTATTCCAATCAATGAAAATGGCAAATAACGCGCATAAAAAAACGCCGCTCAATGAGCGGCGTTTTTTTGAATTTGGAGCGGGAAACGAGACTCGAACTCGCGACCCCGACCTTGGCAAGGTCGTGCTCTACCAACTGAGCTATTCCCGCAAATGGCGTCCCCTAGGGGACTCGAACCCCTGTTACCGCCGTGAAAGGGCGGTGTCCTAGGCCACTAGACGAAGGGGACACGCTGCCCGGAACACATGGTGTGTGTTTCGGTGCCCAGATCCGCATCCGAAGATTTGGTTCTGGTTTCACTCAGCCCTGCCCGAAAGCAAAGCCGTTTAAAACTGGAGCGGGAAACGAGACTCGAACTCGCGACCCCGACCTTGGCAAGGTCGTGCTCTACCAACTGAGCTATTCCCGCATTGGCGTCCCCTAGGGGACTCGAACCCCTGTTACCGCCGTGAAAGGGCGGTGTCCTAGGCCACTAGACGAAGGGGACACACGTACAACATTCACTCCCTACCGCGTTTCGCTGTGTGCTTTACGCTGTAAGTGGCGCGCATTCTATGGATGGATTGAGGGGTCGTCAACCCCCAGATATAAATTTATTTAAATCAATGACTTCGCCCTGCTTTCAGCAGCGATTCAGGCTTTTCCGTCGCCTGACCTTTGGCGCCTATATTCTGGCATCCAGCAAGGCGCTATAGTCCACGCCGGGATGATGGCAATGTGCACCTCGCACGTTATTTACTTATATATGCAGCAGTACGGCCGATATAAGCAGTGCCATAGCCGATTCAACTCGTCGAGCGGCCCTATGCGCCCAAATGCCAAGCCACTACACTCGACTCGCACGCGAACCCTATAAGAGGTCTTACCGGTGACACCACTCATGATCACCCTGCTAGTCGTAGCCGGGGTCGCACTATTGATCGCCATTGGCTACATGAACCATGTGGTGGAAAACAACAAGCTGGAAAAGGCCCGCACCAAGGTTGAACTCAACGACCGCCTGCGTCGCTGCGGCGAAATCACCGAGACCTTCCCCGGTCAATTGATGACACCGGCGCTCAAGCTGCTGTTGACCCGTCTGGAACTGAACGTCTGCCAGCGCCTGCTGAACCTGGAAAAAACCAACGCCACATTAAAGGCACGGATTACCGAACTCAGTGCCTTGGTCGCCCAGGGTGAATCGATCCCGGTGAACAACCCGCCGGCACCGATCCAGACCGAAGCCAAGGCCAAAGACGTGCGCTTCCTGCTCGAAGCCATGCATGGCCAGATCACCCGCGCGGCACAGGACGGTTTCCTGCCGCCCAACGAAGCCAAGCGCTGGGTCCGCGAGGTCCGCCACATCCTGGTTCTGCTGCACATCGAATTCTTCAACAACCTGGGGCAGCATTCTCTGCAACAGAACCAGCCCGGCCAGGCTCGCCTTGCCTTTGAACGCGGTGTGCAATACCTGCGCAAACAACAGGAACCGCAGCTTTACGCAGAACAGCTGGAATACCTGGAGAAACTCCTGGCCCGCGCCAACGCTCAGGTCATGGACAAGATCGCTCCGGTTGAAGGCGAGGTGAACCAACTGACCGAAGGCCTCAAAGACGTCGAGGCCGATGCCGACTGGAAGAAAAAAGTGATCTACGACTGATCAGAACAAACAACGAAGCCACCGAAAGGTGGCTTTTTTTTGCGCGCCGTTTGCCGACGATGGGCAATGGGGTCTTGAGCCCTAATGCCGGTCAGTTAAGGTGCAGCCCGCTCCCACATGAATTGCGGCGCTTAACTGACTGGCATTAGCCTTGAGCCCTGCATTGCTCAGAGCCTGAAATGCCCCACCATCCCCTTCAGCTCAACCCCCAACTGCGCCAACTCAATACTCGACGCCGCATTGCCCCGCATCGCCAACGACGACTGATCCGCACTGGCGCGAATACTGGTGACACTGCGATTGATCTCCTCGGCCACTGAACTCTGCTCTTCCGCAGCCGCTGCAATCTGCTGGTTCATCTGTTGAATCAACGACACCGCTGCCGCAATGCTCCCCAATGCGCTCTCGGTCTGCAACGCATCGCTCACTGCCAACTTCACCAACTCGCCACTGTTCTGTATCTGCTGCACCGACGACTGCGCCGCCGAGCGCAAGGCGCTGACCAGCCGTTCGATTTCCTCGGTCGATTGCTGGGTTCGCTTGGCCAGCGCCCGAACTTCATCGGCCACCACCGCAAAGCCCCTGCCCTGCTCGCCGGCCCGCGCCGCCTCGATGGCGGCATTGAGCGCCAACAGGTTGGTCTGCTCGGCGACGCTTTTGATCACGCTGAGCACCGTGCCAATGTTCTGGATTTCCGCACTGAGGCTTTCGATGCTCGAGCTGGCCGAGGTGGCCGAATCCGCCAATTGTTCGATTCGCGCCATGCTTTGACGCACCACCTGCTGACCGCTTTCGACCTTGCCATCGGCAGTCTGCGCCGCTTGGGCGGCCTCTTCCGCGTTACGTGCGACGTCGTGCACCGTGGCGGTCATCTGATTCATTGCGGTGGCGACCTGCTCGGTTTCTTCCTTCTGGCTGCTGACTTCAAGGTTGGTCTGCTCAGTCACCGCCGACAGCGATTGAGCAGAGCTTGCCAGCTGTTCGATACCGGCCTGCAAACCACTGACGATATTGCTGAGCCCCGCGCCCATTTGCTGCATGGCTTGCATCAACTGGCCGATCTCGTCACGCCGGGTCACTTCAATCGTTGCACTCAAATCGCCCGCAGCGATCTGCTGAGCGACACGGATCACACTGCGCAGCGGCGCGACGATCAACCGGGTGATCACCCACGCAGCAATCAGCCCTACCAGCAAGGCCAGTGCCGAGGAACCGATGATCAACAGCGAGTTCTTTTTCAACTCTGCCTGCATCGACAGGTCTTCGGCAACGTAGGCCTGATCCACCCGCGCCACCACTTGAGCGGCGCGCTGGTGAAGTTGCTCGTAGACGATCTTTTCCTGCGCCAATAACCCAGTGTACTCGGCGAGTTTTTCACTGAAGCCGGCGATGTGACCGGACACTTCATTGAGGACAGTCTGGTAACCCTCATCCTTGATCGTGGTTTTCAATTGCCCGGCTTGGGTCAGTGCCTGATCGGCTTGCTCGATCTTGCCCTGCCCGCCGCTGTCGTCGCCCTTGCGGCTCTGGTCCAGGCGTACGCGCGCTTCGTTCATGGCCTGCAACATCAGCCGCGATACCTGACTGACCTGATTGGCCTGCTCGATGAATTGCGCGCCGTCCTTGCCCTCGGATTCCTTCAAGGTATAGGCACCATCATCGGCGAGCCCGGACTGCAGCACGTCCAGGTTATTGGCCACGCTGGATACCGACCAACTGGCCATTTCCAGCGCCAGATCCTTGGCCTGACTCAGCGAGACGAACTCGTCAAAAGCCTTGCGATAAGCCCCCAAAGATTGCTCGACGTCATTCATGACCGGCACGTTGGCCGCTGACTGGGCCTTGAGCTGGGTTGCCAGAGCGATCAGAGCGTCCACCCCGACGCGCAAGGCGTCCGCGGTTTTCGGATTACCGTGCAAGGCGTATTCCTGCTCGAGCAGGCGAACCTTGAGCAAACCACTGTTGAGCGACGACATCTGCTTGAGCCCGTCGAAGCGCTGGCTGATGGTTTGCAGGGACCATACGCCGATGGCCGCCACCAAGGCTGTCAACAGCAGCACCAGTACAAACCCGACACCCAGTTTTTTCGCCATACCGAGGTTGGCAAAACGTCCTTGCACGGCCGAAATCATTGCGCTTAGTCCCCTGCCATTGTCTGTGGATGCAGATTCGCAACGGGCTTGTGCCAACACAAGTCTCTGGCGTCGGAATAATGGCAAAAAGCTACGCCCGCGTCGCTTTCAGAACGCTTGAGGTCGATCCCCAGGGTCTGTTGGCGCTTGGTGACGAACCGCCAAACGTCAACAGACCCTGGCAGTGGCTTGAAAAAATGCCCGGGCGCGAGGATCACAGGCATAGGCAACATTAATGCGCTGCCAGTCATCCGCCTGGCCGCTCGGACTGAACGCCGTCGGGCAAGACAGCAGGACACCAAAACGCCGCGCCTGAGTTCGCACCTGAGCGTAGTCAGACTTGCGCGATCTCGCCCAGATGAACAGGCCACCCGCCGGCTTGCCGAAAACCTCCCACTCCGCGTCTTCGAGCACCTGCAAGGCCGCTTCCCTGCCAGTGCTTAAACGCTGACGCTGACGCTGCACCAATTTGCGATAGGCACCACTGGCCAACAGACAAGCCAGCACCGACTCGCTAAACCCCGAAGCCCCCATGCTGCTGATCATCTTGACCTGCGCCAGTCGCGAAATCACATCGGCGCTGGCCACTACAAAGCCAACCCGCAATGAACTGCTGAGGGTTTTTGAGTAGCTGCCGACGTAGATCACGTTGTCATCGATGCCGAGTGCCGCAAGGCGCGTGCCGGGACCGCTGTGAAAATCAGCATAGACGTCGTCTTCGATCACCAGCGCGCCATGGTTTTTGGCCAGTTGCAAGATCTGCTGAGCCACCCCCGTGGTCATACAGCTGCCAGTGGGATTGTGATAAAAGCTGTTGATGAACAAGCCACGGGGTTTGTACTTCAACAACAATGCCTCAAGTGCTTCGGTATCTGGCCCGCGAGGGGTTCGTGGCACCTCGATCATGCAGACCCCGTGCAGCCTGAGCAAATCGAACAACATCGAATAACCGGGGCTCTCCACCACCACGCAATCGCCCGGTTTGAATAGAGTACGCACAATCAGATCAAGCCCATGACTGGCCCCCGCCGTGGTCAGTATTCGGCTTTCATCCACCTCGATACCCAGCCGTTTCAGTCGTTTGAGGATCTGCTGGCGCAAGGCAGGCAGGCCCAGTGGAGTGCTGTAATTGAACAACCCGGCCATGTCGGTGCGGCTGACCTGGCGTATGGCGTAGCTCAGGTCGTCAGTCTCGCGCCAGCTTTCGGGTAAGCCGCCGCAACCCAGTTTCAGTTCATCGACGAGGCCGCTTTGCCGCTCAACCCCTTCGGACCAGGGAAGATCCCGTTGCCCCTGAACGGCCCCCGTTGCCGCGACAAAGAAACCCGCCCCGTTACGCGTCGCCAGTACACCTTGAGCCACCAGCCGTTCACAGGCCTCGATGACACTGGATTGACTGAGCAGATTTATCCGTGCGATTTGCCGGACGGAAGGCAAACGCATCCCCGGTGACACCTCGCCGCGACGGAGCCAGTCGGCCAATGCGTCGACGATTTGCTGCACGACCGGCACCAATGCCTGTCGATCGATTCTCAACTCCATGAGCAAGCAAACTCCTGTCCGTTTTGCGGGAAACAGTTAATCACAGGAGTGCTCGAGGGGATGTGCGACAACACCGCCAAAACCCTCGGTTCTAACCATTTGAAACACATTGACCGGCGTCTTCACGGAATCAACGCCAATGTGTGTAGTGCTGAGACACCTGTGGCGAGGGGGCTTGCCCCCGTTCGGCTGCGAAGCAGTCGTAAATCCAGACAACTCGGTCTGTCTGGACGGGCGCCGGGGGCCGCTTCGCAACCCAACGGGGGCAAGCCCCCTCGCCACACAAGCCCCCTCGCCACACAAGCCTGCTCCCACACGTTCCGCACCATTGCAGCCTGAAAGGTTAAAACGCCGTGACCCCACCATCCACCGCCAGCGAATGACCGGTGGTGAATGCCGCGCCGTCGCTGCACAGGTACAGCACCGCGCTGGCAATTTCTTCGACTTTGCCAATTCGCCCGACCGGGTGCATGGCGTTGGCGAACTCGCCCTTCTTCGGGTCCGCTTCATAGGCACGACGGAACATGTCGGTGTCGATCACCGCCGGACACACCGCATTCACACGAATCTTTTTCTTGGCGTATTCGATGGCCGCCGATTTGGTCAGGCCGATCACCGCGTGTTTCGAGGCGGCGTAGATGCTCATCTTCGGCGCAGCGCCCAGGCCGGCGACCGAAGCGGTGTTGACGATTGCGCCGCCGCCTTGGGCCAGCAGCAACGGCAACTGATACTTCATGCACAGCCAGACGCCTTTGACGTTGACGCCCATGATCGCGTCGAACTCATCGACCGTGCCGTCGGCCAGTTTGCCTTTCTCGATTTCGATGCCGGCATTGTTGAAGGCATAGTCGAGACGGCCGTAGGTATTCACCACCTCGTCCATCAGATTTTTTACATCGCTTTCCACCGTGACGTTGCAGCGCACGAAGGTCGCTTCACCGCCCGCGGTGCGAATCAGCGCCACAGTGCCTTCACCACCGGCCGCGTCCAGGTCGGCGACCACCACTTTCAAACCTTCAGCAGCGAACGCCAAAGCGGTCGCGCGGCCAATACCATTGGCCGCGCCCGTCACAACGGCGACCTGGCCGGAAAACGTCATGCTCATTGTTATGTCCTCGGAGGGAAGAATGCGGGGGATCGCGTGTGCCCAGTCTAGGCACAGGGGCCTGGGGCAAGGCAGCACTATCAAAAGGCCGGTTGGGCACCCATGAGTTGCAGTGATAGAACTGCCGCCCTGACTATCACTGCACTGGATCGATGTGCATTCGCAGCGTCAGCCAACCTTGCAGCATGGCCAATGAAGGTCTATCAACAAGACTTCATTCATCTTGAGTGCCTGTCATGACTACCCAGACCAATCGCCAGTTCCTGCTCGCCAAACGTCCCGTGGGGGCGGCCACCCGTGAGACGTTCACCTATCAGGAAGTACCGGTCGGTACGCCTGCGACGGGTCAGATCCTGGTCAAGAACGAATACCTGTCCCTGGACCCGGCCATGCGTGGCTGGATGAACGAGGGCAAGTCCTACATTCCTCCGGTCGGCATTGGCGAAGTCATGCGTGCGTTGGGCGTAGGCAAAGTCATCGCCTCGAACAATCCGGGGTTTGCCGTGGGGGACTACGTCAACGGCGCCCTCGGTGTGCAGGATTACTTCCTCGGTGAGCCACGAGGTTTCTATAAAGTCGATCCGAAACTGGCACCGCTGCCGCGCTATTTATCCGCGCTGGGCATGACCGGGATGACCGCCTACTTCGCCCTGCTTGATGTCGGCGCGCCGAAAGCCGGCGACACCGTGGTGCTGTCAGGCGCGGCCGGGGCGGTGGGCAGCATCGCCGGGCAGATCGCCAAGATCAAAGGCTGCCGGGTGGTCGGCATTGCCGGCGGCGCGGACAAGTGCAAATTCCTGATCGATGAACTGGGTTTTGACGGTGCCATCGACTACAAAAACGAAGATGTACACGCGGGCCTCAAGCGCGAGTGCCCGAAAGGCGTCGACGTGTATTTCGATAACGTCGGCGGCGATATTCTCGATGCCGTGCTGAGCCGACTGAACATGAAGGCGCGGGTGGTGATTTGCGGTGCCATCAGCCAGTACAACAACAAGGAAGCGGTCAAAGGCCCGGCCAATTACCTGTCGTTGCTGGTCAACCGCGCGCGGATGGAAGGCTTTGTGGTGATGGATTACGCCGCACAGTTCGGCGCGGCCGGGCAGGAGATGGCCGGCTGGATGGCCAAGGGGCAGCTCAAGAGCAAGGAAGATATCGTTGAAGGACTGGAAGCATTCCCGGAGACGCTGATGAAATTGTTCAGCGGCGAGAATTTCGGGAAGTTGGTGTTGAAGGTTTAACCCATACCCTGAAATGACCACAAAACCAATGTGGGAGCGAGCCTGCTCGCGATAGCGGTGGATTAGCCAACATTAATGTCGACTGACACTCCCTCATCGCGAGCAGGCTCGCTCCCACATTTTGATCTTCAGCGTTTGATTAAGCGAGTTCGGCCACTACCGCCGCCAACGCCTTCGCCGGATCCGCCGCCTGGCTGATCGGACGACCGATCACCAGGTAGTCGGAACCCGCTTCCAGCGCCTGGCGCGGGGTCAGAATGCGGCGCTGATCGTCCTGGGCGCTGCCCGCCGGACGAATCCCCGGGGTCACCAGTTGCAGCGACGGGTGCGCGGTTTTCAGGGCCCGGGCTTCCAGGGCCGAGCAGACCAGACCGTCCATCCCGGCTTTTTCCGCCAGCGCGGCCAGGCGCAGCACCTGCTCCTGTGGTTCGATGTCCAGACCGATACCCGCCAGATCCTCACGTTCCATGCTGGTCAGCACGGTCACGCCGATCAGCAGCGGTTTCGGGCCGCTGCGCTGATCGAGCACTTCACGGCAGGCGGCCATCATGCGCAAACCGCCGGAGCAGTGCACGTTGACCATCCACACGCCCATTTCCGCGGCAGCCTTGACGGCCATGGCGGTGGTGTTCGGAATGTCGTGGAACTTGAGGTCCAGGAACACTTCGAAGCCTTTGTCGCGCAAGGTGCCGACGATTTCCGAGGCGCAACTGGTGAACAGTTCTTTACCGACTTTGACCCGGCACAGCTTCGGGTCCAGCTGATCGGCCAGCTTCAGTGCGGCGTCACGGGTAGGGAAATCCAGGGCGACGATGATAGGCGTCTGGCAGGCGGACATGAGTGGGCTCTCAGGCAAGTCGAAATCGGCGCGCATTGTAGCGGAACCAGCGCCGCTGCGGGACCCGATGATCGGTAATTCGTCGTCGCGGCCAAGACAAGACTAGCTTCTGCGGCAATTGTGTCGAGTTCGGTACACACACGACACGCCCACAACACCCTTCAACGCTACCCTCGGCAGCCGCAACAGGTCCTACAGCACTTCCCGCCTCACGGCCGGACGCTTATGCTGAAGCCACAACCTCGCAGCCTATCTTTGTGGTTGGCAGCCTATCTGGCAGATGAACGCACGCATGCACAACTCCCCAGCACCTCTGAACGACGATCAAAAAGCGCCGGCCGACGATAAACGCTGGAGCATTCGCGCCCTGATCGTAGACGATGACGTCCCGATCCGAGAACTGATGATCGACTACCTGGCCCGGTTCAATATCCACGCCAGCGGTGTCACCGATGGCGCCGCCATGCGTCAGGCGCTGCAAGCCGAGCATTTCGATGTGGTGGTGCTCGACCTGATGCTGCCCGGCGAAGACGGCTTGTCGTTGTGCCGCTGGTTGCGCGCCGAATCGGACATCCCGATCCTGATGCTCACCGCCCGCTGCGAACCCACCGACCGGATCATCGGCCTGGAACTGGGTGCCGACGACTACATGGCCAAGCCATTCGAGCCACGTGAGCTGGTCGCACGGATTCAGACCATTCTGCGTCGGGTGCGCGACGACCGCACCGAACAGCGTGCGAATGTTCGCTTCGACAACTGGCGCCTCAATAGCGTGCTGCGCCAGTTGATCGCCGCCGATGGCCTGGTGGTGCCGCTGTCCAACGCCGAATTCCGTTTGCTCTGGGTGTTCATCGAACGTCCGCGCCGGGTACTCAGCCGCGAACAACTGCTGGACGCCGCCCGTGGTCGCTCGATCGAAGCGTTTGATCGCAGCATCGATTTGCTCGTCTCGCGCCTGCGCCAGAAACTGGGGGACGATCCGAAAGCGCCACAACTGATCAAGACCGTTCGCGGCGAGGGTTACCTGTTCGACGCACGAGACATCGGCTGATGCGTGCGCGCTTCGATACGCTGTTCGGCCGCCTGTTTGGCGTGCTGCTGCTGGCGATCGTACTCGCGCACCTGTTGGCGTTCCTCTGGTTCAAGCATTACGGTCCACCGCCTCCCCCTCCTCCTCCGCCGGAATTTTCCGAGCGCTTCGACGGACAACGCCCACCACCGGACCCGCGCTTCGGCAACCGGCCGCCACGGCCGTGGTTCGGCGGGCCGCTGGTGCCGCTGACCTTTCAGTTTGTCTCGCTGATCATCGCCGCCTGGTACGGCGCCAAGCTACTGACCCGCCCGATTCAACGCCTGAGCGACGCCGCCGAGCGCCTGAGTGAAAATCTCGACAGCCCGCCGCTGGATGAGTCGGGGCCACGGGAAGCGCGGCAAGCGGCCCACACCTTCAATCTGATGCAGCAACGCATTCTTGAACAGATGCAGCAGCGCTCGCGGATGCTTGGCGCGGTGTCCCATGACCTGCGCACGCCGCTGTCGCGACTCAAGCTACGGCTGGAGAAGATCGATGACGACAAGCTGCAAGGCCAGATGCGTCAGGACCTGGACGACATGATCGGCATGCTCGATTCCACCCTCACCTACCTGCACGAACAGCGCACCAGCGAGGCGCCACAATGGATGGACGTGCAAGCGCTGGTGGAATCCCTGAGCGAAAACGCCCAGGACCAGGGCGCCAACGTCCAGGCCAGCGGCCATTGCGCGCCGTTGCAGGTTCAGCCGATGGCCTTGCGCTCGTGCATCAATAACCTGCTGGACAACGCCTTGCGTTATGCCGGCGACGCCCTGATCACCCTTGAGGACAGCCGCGAGGAACTGCTGATCCGGGTCATCGACCACGGCCCGGGTATCGCGGCGGATAAACGTGAAGCGGTGTTTGAACCGTTCTTTCGCCTGGAAGGTTCGCGTAATCGCAACTCCGGCGGCGTCGGTCTGGGCATGACCATCGCCCGGGAAGCCGCGGAGCGTCTGGGTGGGCAGTTGAGCCTGGAAGAGACCTCCGGAGGAGGCCTGACAGCGGTCATCCGCCTGCCCCGCCTCTAAATCACACACAAAATCCAATGTGGGAGCGAGCCTGCTCGCGATAGCGGTGTGTCAGCCGCATTGATTTTGAATGTACTGCCGTCATCGCGAGCAGGCTCGCTCCCACAGGGTCCGGGTCTGATCGGACAAGTGTGTGTACCAATCGGTACAAATCCCACATACCCACGACAACTTGCCCCTTGAGGCTGGATAAGCCGGTGTACCCACCGGTTTCCAATAAGGAGTGAGCCTAATGATCGGTAGTATCAGCAGTAACTACACGAGCTATACCAGCACCAGCAGCACCTCCACCAACAGTGCCCGCGGCCAGCAATTCCAGAAAGAATTGCTCGCCAAACTCGATAGCAACAGCGACGGCGCGGTGGATCAGGACGAGCTCACGAGCGCCCTGTCGCAGAAAACCGACGACGGTCTGCTGGTCAGCCTGAGCAAGAACTTCAGCGACCTGGACAGCGACGAAAGCGGCAGCCTGAGCAGTGAGGAAATGGCCGCGATGGCCCCTCCACCGCCACCGCAGCATGATCAGGCGCCGAGCACCGAACTGGCCGACGCGCTGATCAGCGCTCTGGACACTGACGGCGACGGCGCCATCAGCAGCGATGAACTGAGCAGCGGCCTGAGCAATGCCGGCAGCACCGCCGACAGCACGGAAATCTTTTCGGCCCTGGACAAGAACGAAGACGGCACCGTCAGCCAGGACGAACTTGTCGCCAGCCTGACCCCGCCGCCACCGCCACCCCAGCAGATGTCCAGCGAAGAGCTGTTCAGCCAGCTCGATACCGACAGCGACGGCAGTGTCACCGCCACCGAACTGAGCAGCGCCCTGGCCAGCGACAGCACCTCGTCGACCAGCACCGACACCAGCGCCGCACTGCTCAAGATCCTGGACAGCGACAGCAGCGGTGGCGTCAGCAGCGATGAACTGAAAACCGCCCTGCAAGCCGGCCGCGAGCAGAGCACTGACAGCTCCACCAATCAGTTCAACGTGACCGAAGCGCTGAACAAAATGATCGCCAACCTGAGCAAGCAGTACTCGCTCGACAACGTGGCGACCGTGGGCAAATACCTGAACGAGGCGACCTGAGTCAAAAGCTTCGCGGGCAAGCCTCGCTCCTACGGATGTGCTGGGACACTGATGCAACGTACCGTAGGAGCGAGGCTTGCCCGCGAAGAGGCCCTAAGCCCCAACAAAAAAACCGGGGCCGGATATCCTGAATCCAGGCTTGGCTCTTTTGCTTCAGGGACATAGGGTTGGTAGATCAAAAGATCGCAGCCTTCGGCAGCTCCTACGGGGGATTGTGCTCAACCGCGATAGGGCGGTGAACACCGAATCTGTAGGAGCTGCCGAAGGCTGCGATCTGTTGATCGTTCAAAACCCCAAACAACAAAAAGCCCACCATTTCTTTCCAAAGAAATGGCGGGTTTTGTACTTTCAACTCACACCGTATCCACCTTCAACGAATGATCATTGAGCATGCCGTTGATGATCGTCGCCGTATCGTGACCGCCAGCAATCACACCACCCGCTCCCGGTGTGACGCCGTAGTGGCTGGCCAGGTTCACGCCGGCTAGGTCGATGGTCTGGCTCGGCGTGGCGCCGGCCATGGTGCTGACGTCGATGCTGGTGATCACCGACGCTCCGCTGCCGGTGACTTTGAAGTGCAGGTAGTCATCCAGCGACGCCGCGCTGCCGTTTTCCCCTTGCAGCAGTTGTGACAGGTCGAGTTTGTCGGTGCCTGGGGTGAAGTCGGTGATGACGTCGTGGCCGCTGTTGCCTTTGAGCCACTGGAAGGCGTCAGCGCCGCTGCCGCCGGTGAGGGTGTTATTGCCCAGACCTCCGATCAGGAAGTCATCGCCGCCCCCGCCGTTGAGCGCATCGTTACCCAAACCGCCGTTGATGATGTTGCTGTTGTTGTCACCCATGAGGCTGTCGTTGAAGTTTGAGCCGGTGAGGTTTTCGATGCCGGTCAGGGTGTCGGTGCCTGCGCCGAGGGTGTTTTGCGCGGTGAGCTGGCTCAGGTTGACGGTAACTCCGGCGGTGGCGTGGGCGTAGCTCGCGGTGTCGTTGCCGGTGCCGCCATCGAGCAGGTCGTTGCCCGCGCCGCTGAACAGCAAGTCATTGCCGGCGCCGCCATGCATTTCGTTGTTGCCTGAACCTGCGGTGAGTACGTCGTTGCCGTCGCCGGCATTGATGACGTTGTTGCCAGCCCCCGCCACCAGTACGTCGTCTCCCGAGGTGCCAGTCAGCGTATGGCCATCCTGATAGCTGATGGTCACATTGGCCGAATCGCTGCCGCCATGGTTGTCGTTGACGGTGTAGGTGCCATGGAAATCCGGGGTGCTGTCATGAGCCCCGGCGTAGTTGACGGTCATGGTCAACTGGTAGTTTTCCGAGCCCTTCCCGCTGTTGCCCGGACCACCGTCGTCGATGTTGGTGATGTGGATCTGGTACGTGCCGTCCGCCGAGGCGGTGATGGTCTGGCCGTCAGCGATGGCAATGTAAGCACCGCCGTTGACCGAGTACTCCATGGTGATGTGGCCGGCCGCCAGGTTGTGGTCCAGGTTGAGGGTTTCACCCTGCTTGAGGTTGACGGTGATCTGGTCCTCGTCGTTGGTATTGTTGTTGCTGACCGACCCCAATGCCCCGCTGACCACCAGCACCGCGGTCATGGCTGCGGTGTTGGCGACGAATGCGCTACGGGCGATGGTCACTGCCTGGTTATTTCCGGTGAAGCTGAAGTTCGAGTTGGTGCCGGTGAAGTCCGCGCCCTTGACCACCCACCCGGTGTTGAAGGTGGTTGGCGAAGCGGTGAGCGCGTCGCCATTCACGTCGCTGTCGTTGGCCAGCAGCAGTTCGCCCGGCACCGCAATGCTGCCCGACAGCACGTTGGTGATGACGTGGTCATCAACCGCCACCGGTGGCGTGTTCGGAATCACGTTGATCACCAGCGTGGAGTTGGCCAGATCACCGTCGTTGTCGCTGGCGGTGAAGCTGATGTTTTCGGTGATCGTCACGGCCGTGGTTTTCTGCGAGAGGTAGGTGTACTCGCCGGTGTCGAGGTTCACCAGCAGCGTGCCGCTGTTGTCGGTGGCGATGCTCAAGGTGTTGTTGGCGGTGTTGAAGGTGCCGTGGTTGACGCCGCCGCTGAAGATCAGCGAACCCTGATTGCTGTTGCCTTTGGGGTCATAGGTATAAGTGGTGCCATCGACGGTGATGGTTTTGATGAAGCCGCCATCGGCGCCGAACGTACCGCCATCGCCCTCGCCCAGCAGCAAGCCGGTGACCGGCGCGCCTTGCACGGTGCCCGAGAGTACCGAGTTGAGTTGATTGAGGTCGGTCACTGCCACGGCATTGGTGTCGGTGTGCGTGCTGCCGTCATAGGCCACTGGATCGAGGCTGTCATTACTGACGCCGCTGCCCAGGCCGATGGCGTAGTTTTTGATGCCATTGGCGTCGAGGAAGGCTTTGAGCGCGGCCTCGTCCGCGGTGCCGATGTCGCCTTCGTTGGGTTTGCCATCGGAGAAAAAGTAGCCGACGTTCTGCGCCCCGGTGAGTTTGCCCGAGGTGTTGAACGCGGTTTGCATGGTCGCCACGGCCGCGTCGTAGTTGGTGCCGCCGCCCGCGCTGAGACCGGCGATAAGCGACTTGGCGGTCGCCACATCGACCCAGATCGACGTCTGGTCCGTGGCGCTACTGCTGAAGGTGACGACCTGCACTTTCACATCGCCCAGATTGTCGTACTTGTCGAGCAGTGCGCTGATCGCCTGTTTGGCCAGCTCCAGTCGCGACAGGCCCGATACACCGGAGGGATCGTCCATGCTTCCGGACACGTCGATCACCAGCAGCAGGTTGGAGTCGATCTGCACCGCGGGCACCGAACGGGCCGAGGCGACGGCGTTAGACGGCACGTCATCGACGATGCTGACCACAAGGGTGCCGGTGGTGCTGTTGCCCACCGAATCGGTGGCGGTGTAGGTGAAGCTTTCGTTCAGGGTGTTCGCGCCGTCGTTGGCGGAGGGCGAAGTTTTCGGCGCCGAGGTCAGGGTGTAGGTGTAGCTGCCATCGGGGTTGAGCAGGATCTGCCCGTAGGTTCCGGTGGCGCTGCCGACCAGGGTGTAAGTGATTGCGCCGCTGGCGCCGGTGACCGCACCGACCAGCGTACCGGAGCCGGTTTCACCGGTGTGGCCAGGCTCGCTGCCGGTGACCGTGCCCGCTGCCAGGTCTTGGCCGTCCTTGGTCAAATCCAGGGCTTTTTCGTAGACGGTCACGTCGGTATCGGGGACCGTTACGAGGCAGCTGTTGTGGACGTCGATGGTCAGGGTGGTGGTGCTTTCATCGCCATCGGCATCGCGCACGGTGTAAGTGAATACATCCGTGGCGCCCGGCTCGCCGACCGAGTTCGGGTTGCTGTGGTACACGGCGTTGCCGTTGGCATCCAGCGTCAGGTAGCCGTAGGTGCCGTTGATTTGGCTGTTCAAGCCGCCGATGGCCGAGGTCGAGGTGTCACTGCCGGCGCGCACACCGACCACTGCACCGCCCAATGCCGGGCCGTCAGCACCGAGCACATCGTTGTCCAGTACATTACCGCTGACTGTCCCGCCCTCTGCCACCGAGACTGAATCGCAGTGCGCAGTCGGCACGTCATCGACGATGTTGATCACGATGGTACTGGTGACGCTGTTGCCCAGAGAATCGGTGGCCTGATAGGTGAAACTTTCGCTCAGGGTATTCGGCCCGTCGTTGGCATGGGGCGTGGTCGCTGGTGCCGACGTCAGGGTGTAGGTGTAACTGCCATCCGGGTTGAGCAGGATTTGCCCGTAGGTGCCAGTGGGGTTACCGACCAACGCGTAAGTGATCGCGCCAGTGGCGCCGGTGATGGAACCGACCAGCGTGCCCGAAGCGGTTTCACCCGTGTTGCCTGGGTCGCTGCCGGTGACCGTGCCCGCCGCCAGGTCCTGGCCATCCTTGGTCAAATCCAGCGCTTTCTCCTGAACCGTCACGTCGGTATCGGGAGCCACTACGAGGGAGCAGTTGGACACGTCGACGGTGATGGTCGTGGTGCTTTCATCGCCATCGGCATCGCGCACGGTGTAGGTGAATACATCCGTGGCGCCCGGCGCGCCGACCGAGTTCGGATTGCTGTGGTACACGGCGTTGC
>NZ_AKJK01000082.1 GCF_000282375.1 Pseudomonas sp. GM50 | reverse complement strand
CTTGCCCGCGAAGGGGCCTTCGAAAACGCTAAAAGCTTCGCGGGCGAGCCTCGCTCCTACAAAAGCAGAAGCAAAGGCCAGCGCAGAAGCAGAGGCCACAGCCGCAGCGATTACGGGTGCTTGATGCCGTTGAGCTTCATCGACCCGATCAGCAGTTCATTGTTCTCAAGCTCAGCCAGGCCGGCGGTGCTGACTTTTTCCGGTGGATGGCCGGCGCCATGCTGCAGATAGCTCAGCAAGTTGCCCACCAGCGGATTGTGACTGACCAATAGAACGTCACTCACCGACACAAGTTGCTCCGCCACCTTGTCCGGATCGCTATCCGGGGTCAGCCAGTCGACGGTGCGAATCTCCGGCGCGAAACCGAGCGTCGTGCGCACAATTTCTGCCGTCTCCTGCGCTCGCTGATAAGGACTGGCATAAATGGCAGTGAGCGGCTTGCCCATCAAATAGGCGGCAGCACGCAACACCTCTCCACGGCCGTGGGCGGTCAATGTCCGCTCGGAGTCGGGGCGAGTACCGTGAGGTTCGGCTTCACCATGACGCAATACCCAGAGTTTCATAGCTTCGGTTCCTCATCTCGGGCCGGATGCGGTGCTGGCGCCACAACGTGCGGGGCTTCACCTTCCGGTGTACGCGGCGTCGGCCAGTCGGCGAACGGCCAGGGCTTCTGGTCGCTGTGAAAGCTGCCGAAACGACCGATCTGCGCCAGAAACTGGCTCAGGCTGTCGCCGAAATTCATCAAGCTGGCGCTCGGTGCGCCATAAATCAAACGATAGATCAGCTGCACAAACACCACCGCACCGAGGATCAATTGCGCCACTTGCCAGACCAGCACATAGACAATCATCCACAGCACTCGCAGCAGGATGGATTCGTACTTGGCTTCTACTTTCGGATCATTCATGTCTGTGTCGCTCCCTGCCCGTCTCGGTTAAGTGCTCAGTTGAAACCACTGGTGGAGATAAAATCCACGTCGGTTTTCGGTTCACCACGCATCAACAACTCAATCACCTGATCAAGCGTGCGCCCTTCGAACAGAATCGCATGCAATCCGGCGACCAATGGCATATACACGCCCGCGTCCTGCGCCTTGGCCTTGAGCACCTTAAGGGTGTTCACGCCTTCGGCGACTTCGCCCAGACGCGTCACCGCGTCCTCCAGGCTCAAGCCCTGGCCGAGGGCAAACCCGACCTGATAGTTGCGGCTTTTGGGCGACGAACAGGTGACGATCAAATCGCCGACACCCGCCAAGCCAAGGAAAGTCATCGGGTTGGCGCCCTGATTCACTGCGAAGCGGGTCATTTCCGCCAGTGCCCGGGTGATCAGCATGCTCTTGGTGTTTTCACCCATGCCCAACGCCACCGCCATGCCGGCGATGATTGCGTAGACGTTTTTCAGCGCCCCGCCCAGCTCCACGCCATAGCGGTCGGCGCTGGCGTACACGCGAAAGGTCCGGCCATGCAGCGCTTCCTGAACCTGTTGGCAAAGCGCTTCGTCTTCGCTGGCGACCACGGTGGCGGTCAGCGCGTGCTCGGCGATTTCACGGGCCAGATTCGGGCCCGACAGCACGCCGATGCGCGCTTGTGGGGCGATTTCTTCGAGGATCTCGCTCATCAGCTTGAACGTATGGGCTTCGATGCCTTTGGTCAGGCTCACCAGCAGTTTGCCGCTCAAACGTTCGGCGTGAGGGACCAGGACCGCGCGCAGCGCGCTGGACGGCAGCGCGACGAAGCACAGATCGCAGGCCTCCAGGGTGGCTTGCAGGTCCGTGACCGCGTCCACTGCCGGAAGAATCTTGATGCCTTTGAGGTAACGCGGGTTCTCACGATTGACCCGAATGGCCTCGGCCTGTTCGGGGTCGCGCATCCACAGCCGGACCTGATGCCCATTCTCGGCCAACAGATTAGCCACGGCGGTACCAAAACTTCCGCCTCCCAGGACCGCAATTGGGCGCTGTTCAGTCATATGCAATCCGTTAATCCATACCAGTGGCGATGCCGGCATTATACGGAGCGGCCCGGTCGCGGCCAGCCCCAGCATCAATTACCGACACTTGTAGGAAGAAGACCAAGAAAACCGAGGAAAATGCCCATAACGTGACTGGAAAAGTCTTTGCGCTCGGTTAACATGCGCGCCAACTAATCGCTATCAAGGCCGTGCCGTGTCTTTTGGCTTTCCCTGTCCTCGCTCGCCGCTGGTATTGGCGCTGATCTTCAGCTCGCCATTGCTGGCCGACGACCTGTTCCTCGACAATGATCCGTTGCCGCAAGTGCTGACGGCGACACGCCTGAAGCAGTCGCCTGCGGCCGTGCCGGGGAGCATGACGGTGATCGACAGCGAACTGATCAATGCCAGCGGCGCGCGGGACATCAGCGAGTTGCTGCGGCTGGTGCCGGGGATGATGGTCGGTAATATCAGCGGCAATCAGGCGGCGGTGAACTATCACGGCACCAATGCCAGCGAAGCGCGGCGCATGCAGGTGTTGATCGACGGCCGCTCGGTGTACCGCGCCGGCCTGGCCACAGTGGACTGGAGTGATATTCCGGTGGCCATGGAAGACATCGAGCGCATCGAGGTTTTCCGTGGCCCGAACACCGTCAGCTACGGCGCCAACGCGCTGATGGCGGTGGTCAATATCATCACCCGCAAACCGGCCGACAGCCACGGCACGCGGCTGAAAGTCACCCGTGGCCAGCGCGGCATCAACGATTTCTACGCCAGCCAGGGCATCGGTTGGGACAGCGGCGACTTGCGCCTGTCGCTGTCCGGCCAACAAGACGATGGCTTCGACTCGAACCGCACCGGTGCCGATTACCGCGACAGCCGTCGTTTGAACCGCTTCAGCCTCGCCGTCAGCCAGACGCTCAATGAAAACCAGAGCATCGACTGGCAACTGAATGCCAAGGACGGGACCAACCAGCGGCCCTATACCTATCGTCCCGTATTTTCAGGGATTACCGCCGCAGGGAACAATTCCGACGTCATCGCCAAGGACTATGCCGGCTCGCTGCGCTGGAATCTGGACATCAATCCCGATCACAGCCTTTATATTCAAGGCTCGGCGCAACACTGGGATCGCCAGCAAACCTGGCGTGCCTGCGATGCCGAGGTCTCGTTCAGCCCGCAGCTGACCCAACTTTGGCAGCTCAATCCCAATTACACCGAACGTCTGGCGCGCAACATCGCACGTTTCGCCGGCCTCGGCGCGCCCTCCGGCACAGCGGCGGAACAAGCCCTGGCCAATCAGGTCCTGACGCAATGGCGAAACGGCGCCAGCAAAACGCTGTGCGGCGATATTGACCAGAGCGCCCGGGAATCACGCTACGACCTCGAACTGCAAGACACGCTCAGCCTGTCCGACAGTCTGCGGCTGGTCAGTGGCATGAACTATCGTTACGACCGGGCAGATTCCGAGACCTACTTCAATGGCACGCTCGACGACACCACCTGGCGGGCGTTCGGCCAACTCGAGTGGCGCGCCACCGAACACTGGTTGTTGCAGGGCGGCGCGATGTACGAAGACACGCACTTGACCGGCAACTCGCTGACCCCGCGGGTAGCGGTCAATTACCTGATCAACCCGCGCCACGGCTTGCGCGCGGTGTATTCGGAAGCCATCCGCTCGCCGGACATGTTCGAGAACAACGTGAACTGGAGTTATCAGGTGACCAACCTGAAGCCCAGTGCCTACGGTCAGTCCAGCGCCCGCTATTTCGTCAAGACCCGTGGCCCGGGTGACCTCGAACAGGAACGCATGCGCTCCCGGGAATTGGGCTACAACGGCTACTTCGCAGAGTGGGGGCTGGCGGTCGATGTGAAGCTGTTCCACGACGAAATCACCGGCATGATCAGCGAACCACTGCGCAACAATCAGTACATCGCCAGCAACTCGAACAGCTCGCGCTTCACTGGAACTGAAACCCAGCTGGATTGGCGCATCAGCAGCGCCGATCGTCTGCGCCTGACTTATGCCTATGTCGATGCCGAAGCCAGCAACCCGCTGGATGCACAACAGACTGCGCGTAACAGCGGCTCCGCCGGTTGGCTACGCAGCTGGGGCCAGGGCTGGAACAGCGCGCTCTTCTACTATGGTGCCGACGCCCTCAACGGTTATCGCTTCGAACGGGTCGACACCCGCATCGCCAAACGCATCGGTTTGGGCAGGGCCAATCTGGAGCTGGCCGGGGTCCTCCAGCAACGCCTCGACAATCAGCCCACCACCTTCGTCGACAACAATTACGACGATCGCCGGGTGCTCTACTTCAGCGCGGAGCTGGAGTTCTAAGATGCAGCATCGCCCGTCACCGAAGACGCCAACCCTTGGCCGCCTGCTGGCCGGGTTGTGCCTGGTGTTTACCGGGCTGCTGTGCAATCTGCCGGCACGGGCCGCTGACATTCTGCTGACCGGTGCCGAGGACAGTCCCGGCGTGGAGTCTTTCGTTCAGGCCCTCAGCGAGTTGCGCCCCACCGACAGCGTGCGCTTCCAGCCTCTCGCCAGCCTGCCCGCGCCAGGCCAACTGCCTGTCGACACCCGCCTGGTGCTGCTCGACTTACCCAGCCTCGACTGGCGCCTGCAAGACACTCAGGGCCCTGCAACGCTGGTGCTGCGCATCAGCCGCCTGCAAGCCCGCCAACGCTTGGGCAATGAAATGCCCCCGCACCTCAGCCTGCTCTGGAGCGATCCACCGCTGGACCGACAGCTGCGCCTGACCCGACTGCTCCTGCCTGAGGCCCGACGGGTCGGCGTGCTTTTCGACAGCCACAGCGAATTCTTGTTGAAGGAACTGCGTGAGGCCGCCCTGCCCCTGGGCCTTGAAGTGGTCACCGAGCGTTGGGATAACACCAATGACAGCCGCCCCTTGCAGGCCCTGCTGAAAAACAGTGATGTGCTGCTGGGCCTGGACGACCCGGATCTGTACAACCCGAAAACCGTAAAAAACCTGCTGCTCAGCAGCTATGCGCGGCAATTGGCCCTGATCGGTCCCAACGCAGCCTTTGTCAGGGCCGGCAGTCTGGCCAGTACTTACAGCGACCAGAACGATTGGCTGAAAATTCTCGACGAGCTGCTCGACCGACCCTCGAGTACCTGGCCGCGCGCACTTTATCCGCAGCACTTCAAGGTCTTGAGCAACCCGCAAGTGGCTCGTTCACTCAGTATTGAACCGATGAATGAAGCCTCTGTCGCAACACAGCTGGCCGAAGGAGAACAACGCCCATGACCTTCCGTCGCGGCTGGGACATCAATACCCGCACTCAGATCATCAGCCTCGGCCCGGCCCTGCTGCTGACGTTGCTGCTGATCAGTTTTTTCACCTTCGTGCGAATCCAGGACCTGCGCCAGGAACTCAATCACACCGGTCAGCTGATCGCCAATCAACTGGCACCGGCCACCGAATACGGGGTGATTTCGGGCAACAACGAGGTGCTCGAAAGTTTGCTCAAGGCCACCCTGGCCACGCCCAACGTACGCTTTTTGGAAGTACAGGACAGAGCCAACCGGATTCTGGTGTACGTCGAGCAACCGTCGGAAGCCCACAACCGCTCGCATCAGGTCGAAGTGTTCCAGGCACCGGTGCGCCTGCAACGCATCGCACTCCACAATGACTTTTTTCAGAACAGCCGTAGCGCCGCCAGTGCGCCGGGCGAGGATTATCTGGGCCGGGTGATCGTCGGCCTGTCCAATGACGCCTTCAACCAGCGCCAGCAGGAAATCCTATTCAAGGCCGGGATCCTGGCCTTGTTCGCTCTGCTGTTTACGTTTTTGCTGGCTCGGCGCCTGGCTGGCAGCCTGTCGCAACCGATCCACGACATCGGCAACGCCGTCAAGGCGATCCAGAAAGGCGACTACAAAACGCCCCTGCCGATTGTCGACGACACTGAACTGGGCGCTCTGTCGCAGCACATCAACAACCTTGCCCAAGGCCTTGAGCAAGCCAGTCGCGAACAGCATCAGGCCATGGCGCAATTGATCCAGACCCGCGAGGAAGCGGAAAAAGCCAACAACGCCAAATCCGATTTCCTCGCGATGATGAGTCACGAATTGCGCACGCCGATGAATGGCGTGCTGGGCATGCTGCAACTGCTGGAAACCACCGAGATGACCGAGGAGCAGATCGAGTACGCGGCGCTGGCCTCCGAATCCACCGAACACCTGCTCAAAGTGATTAACGACATTCTCGATTTCTCGCGCATCGAGCGTTCGGAACTGGAGCTGGAGCACATCCCGTTCAACCTCGCAGACCTGATCGGCAGTTGCGCCCAGTCGTTCCAGCACAGCGCGGCGCAACGCGGGCTGGAACTGCAACTGCGGGTACCCGAGGACATGCGCGTCCTGCAGGTTCAGGGCGATCCGACGCGGATCCGGCAGATTCTGGTCAATCTGGTCGGCAACGCGCTGAAATTCACCGAACGGGGCCGCGTCACGATCGAACCGCAGTGGCAGTCCCTGGATCACGAACTGCTGTGGTTCACCTGCTCCGTGCGCGACAGCGGGATCGGCATCCCACCCGAAAGCCTGGAGTTAATGTTCAATGCGTTCCAGCAGGCCGACAGTTCTATTTCAAGACGTTACGGCGGCACCGGACTGGGGCTGCCGATTGCCCGCACTCTGGCTGAGCGGATGGGCGGCACCTTGCGTGCTCAGAGCGAAGAAGGCGTTGGCTCGGTGTTCACCCTGGAAATCCCTTTGGCTCTGTATAAGCAGCCACTGCCGGTGCTGACGCCACGAGGACATACCGGCGATGACCACGGCGAAGGTCTCAATGTGCTGCTGGTGGAGGACAATGCGGTCAATCGCACCGTTGTCGAAGCAATGTTGCGCAGTCTGGGCTTTACTGTCAGCGTCGTCACCGATGGTGCACAAGCGGTGCGTAGCGCCGAGAGCCGGACTTTCGACGCGATTCTGATGGACTGCCGACTGCCGGTCATCGACGGCTATGAGGCCACCCGACAGATTCGCCAACTGCCCGGCTGTGCCGACGTGCCGATCATCGCCCTGACGGCCAATGCCTTGCAGGGCGACCGCGAAGCCTGTTTATCGGCGGGAATGAACGATTACCTGGCCAAGCCCTTCAAACGCACTGATCTGCAGCAAATTCTGCAGCGTTGGGTGCAGTAGTACAGGCCTTTCGGCTATCTGCGACTGGCGTGAATGACGAAAGTGCGGCAGTCTTAGGCACCCGAACAGGCCCGAAAAGGGGCTTGTATAATAATTTCAGTGCACAAGTGTACATTCATGTCCTTGGTGCTGTGACTTTCACCACAACGCAATAGTCTATGAGTAGGCTGCTGACTCGAGGCATGAACGCTTCGATCGGCCGGGAAGATTCGCCCCACCCTGCCGCATGGACTATTGAGGAGCTCGCATGACCAAACAAAACGCCTTTACTCGGGAAGACCTGCTGCGCTGCAGTCGTGGTGAGTTGTTCGGCCCAGGTAACGCGCAACTGCCCGCCCCGAACATGCTGATGGTCGATCGCATCACCCATATCAGCGAAGAGGGTGGCAAGTACGGCAAAGGTGAATTGGTCGCCGAGCTGGATATCACTCCGGACCTGTGGTTCTTCGCCTGCCACTTCGAAGGTGATCCGGTAATGCCGGGCTGCCTGGGCCTTGACGCCATGTGGCAACTGGTCGGTTTCTTCCTCGGCTGGCAAGGCTTGCCGGGCCGCGGACGCGCCCTGGGTTCGGGCGAAGTGAAATTCTTTGGCCAGGTACTGCCAACCGCCAAGAAAGTCACCTATAACATTCATATCAAACGCGTCCTGAAGGGCAAGCTGAACATGGCCATTGCCGATGGTTCGGTGACCGTCGACGGCCGCGAAATCTATACCGCCGAAGGCCTTCGGGTCGGCGTTTTCACCTCCACTGACAACTTCTAAGGGTTATCCGCATGCGCCGCGTCGTTATCACTGGTCTGGGCATCGTTTCGTGCCTGGGCAATGACAAAGAGACCGTCTCCGCTAACCTGCGTGCAAGCCGCCCTGGCATCCGGTTCAACCCGGAATATGCTGAAATGGGTCTGCGTAGCCAGGTTTCCGGCTCCATTGACCTTCCCCTCGAAGAGCTGATCGATCGCAAGATTTTTCGCTTCGTCGGCCACGCGGCGGCTTACGCCTATCTGGCCATGAAAGATGCCATCGCAGACTCCGGCCTGACCGAAGAGCAGGTTTCCAACGTGCGTACCGGCCTGATCGCCGGTTCCGGTGGCGCGTCGACCTTGAACCAGATGGAAGCGCTGGACATCCTGCGCGAGAAAGGCGTCAAGCGCGTAGGCCCGTACCGCGTCACGCGGACCATGGGCAGCACCGTTTCGGCTTGCCTGGCCACGCCGTTCAAGATCAAGGGTGTGAACTACTCGATCTCCTCCGCGTGCGCCACCAGTGCTCACTGCATCGGTAACGCTGTGGAGCAGATCCAGTTGGGCAAACAGGACATCGTGTTCGCCGGTGGCGGTGAAGAAGAACACTGGAGCCAATCGTTCCTGTTCGACGCCATGGGCGCACTGTCCAGCCAGTACAACGAGACCCCGGAAAAAGCTTCCCGCGCCTACGACGCCAAGCGTGACGGTTTCGTCATCGCCGGCGGTGGCGGCATGGTCGTGGTCGAAGAGCTGGAACACGCCCTGGCCCGCGGCGCGAAGATCTACGCGGAAATCGTTGGCTACGGCGCGACCTCCGACGGCTACGACATGGTCGCCCCAAGCGGCGAAGGCGCCATCCGCTGCATGCAGATGGCCATGGCCACCGTCGACACTCCGATCGACTACCTGAACACCCACGGCACCTCGACTCCGGTCGGCGACGTCATGGAAATGAAAGGTGTGCGTGAAGTGTTCGGCGACAAGGCTCCAGCCATCAGCTCCACCAAGAGCCTGTCGGGTCACTCCCTGGGCGCCGCCGGCGTTCACGAAGCGATCTACTGCCTGCTGATGATGGAAGGCAACTTCATGGCGGGTTCCGCCAACATCGACGAACTGGACCCGGAAGTGGCAGACATGCCAATCCTGACCAAGACTCGCGAAGACGCCACCATCAACACCGTGATGAGCAACAGCTTCGGCTTCGGTGGCACCAACGCCACGCTGGTACTGAAGCGCTGGGCCGGTAAGTAATACCCCGCCCCGCTACGCTGCACACAAAAACGCCCCGACTGGTTCGGGGCGTTTTTTTTGTGCCTGAATAATGAGTACACCACGATCCCTGTGGGAGCGGGCTTGCTCGCGAAGAGGCCATCAGAGCCAACACAATGGGTGACTGTCATGCCGCCTTCGCGAGCAAGCCCGCTCCCACAGGTTCGGTGCCATCCTGCGACTTTCGTTTTCGCAAACATGAAGCTTTTGTCATGAAACTCAGCGGCCTGCGACCAAATGCCGCGTGTTTCAAGGGCTGCAGGATTTTCTCTGATTTTGCAAAAGTCCGTTACCGAACCTAGTCGTTTACTTAGCAGGCTAACCAAACATATAACGGAGTCCTGCACACGCCTTGCTGCAGATAACAGAGATTGGAGCTAGCAGATGACTGTAAAAGTAACTGAACGCGACGATTCACATATGTCCCACGAAGGCATCGCCGCCGGTATCCGCATCTGGGATGTACATCAACAAGACCTGTTGGTCGGGATGTTCCACTCCGAGACCGAAGCCCACAAATACAAGGCCGAACTGGAAACACTGGAGCAGCAACGCGAAGCGCGTTCTGCATAATGACCGCATTGAAAACGACAAACCCCGCCATGAGCGGGGTTTGTCGTTTTTGCAGTCTCTAACGGCTTACCACATCAGATCATCAGGGATCTGATAGGCCGCGTACGGATCGTCTTCGGCGCTGACTTCTTCTGTCTTCACATTCAGCTGCACGATGCGCTGCGGATCGCGCTCCTGAATCTTCAGAGCCGCTTCACGAGGGATCACTTCGTAACCGCCAGCGTGATGCACGATCGCCAGCGAACCGCTGCTGAGCTTGTTGCGCATCAGCGTGTTGACGGAGATGCGCTTGACCTTCTTGTCGTCGACGAAGTTGTAGTAGTCCTCGGTGGTCAGCTTGGGCAGACGCGAGACTTCGATCAATTGCTTGACCTGGGCGGCACGGGCCTTCGCTTCGGCCTTCTCCTGCTGCTGGCGGTTCAGCTCCTGGTCGCGCTTGACCTTCTCGGCCATGGCTTCCTGAGCGGCACGCTGCTGGGAGTCATCGAGTTCAATCTGACCTTTGTGGGCCAGTCGTTGCTGCTTCTGCTTCTCTTTGCCGACCTGTTTGGCCTGCTTTTGATTGACCAGCCCTGCTTTGAGCAACTGGTCGCGAAGGGAAATGCTCATGGTGCTTATTTCTCACTTAGGCAACTGCTCAACCGCAGCTGGGCAAATTCTTTTCCTGACGTTTGGCTTCGCCCCACAAGGCGTCCAACTCTTCGAGGGTGCAATCTTCTATGGGACGGTGGGTGTCGCGCAATGCCTGTTCGATAAATCGGAAGCGTCTTTCAAACTTTGAGTTCGCGCCGCGCAGTGCGGTTTCCGGATCGACCTTGAGGTGCCGAGCCAGATTGACCACGGAAAACAGCAGGTCGCCGACTTCATCGGCAATCGCTGCCGAGTCATTGTCGGCCATGGCTTCGAGCACTTCATCGAGCTCTTCGCGAACCTTGTCGAGCACCGGCAAGGCGTCCGGCCAGTCAAAACCGACCTGCCCCGCGCGCTTCTGCAGTTTTGCCGAACGGGACAGCGCCGGCAACGCGGCAGGCACGTCGTCGAGCAAGGACAACTGCTCTGGCGCCGAAGACTTCTCGGCACGCTCTTCAGCCTTGATCTCTTCCCAGCGTTGCTTGACCTGCTCTTCATTCAGGCGCGGGATGTCCAGCGGCGCATACAGATCACCGGTGGGGAACACGTGAGGATGACGGCGGATCAGTTTGCGCGTGATGCTATCGACCACGCCATCGAACTCGAAGCGCCCTTCTTCCCGGGCCAGTTGGCTGTAATACACCACCTGGAACAACAAGTCGCCCAACTCCCCCTGCAAATGATCGAAGTCCCCGCGCTCGATCGCATCGGCGACTTCGTAGGCTTCTTCCAGGGTGTGCGGGACGATGCTCGCGTAGGTTTGCTTGATGTCCCACGGGCAGCCGTACTGCGGGTCGCGCAGACGGTTCATCAGGTGCAGCAAATCTTCAAGTGAATACATCTTCTAATCTCTACACACTTCACTTGTAGGAGCGAGGCTTGCCCGCGAAGGCGGCATACCTGACACACCGCCTTCGCGGGCAAGCCTCGCTCCTACAGGTGTCACCATCCATTTCCGTGCAGGTCTCTCACGGCGTGCGGTTACGGCGGGTTTCGATGATGTTCGGTAACTGGGAAATCCGCCCCAGCAACCGTCCCAACGCATCCAGCCCCGGAATCTCGATGGTCAGGGACATCAACGCCGTGTTGTCCTCTTTGTTCGAACGGGTGTTGACCGCCAGCACGTTGATCCGCTCGTTGAGCAGCACCTGCGACACGTCACGCAGCAGACCGGAACGGTCGTAGGCGCGAATGATGATGTCCACCGGATAGGTGAGCACCGGCACCGGGCCCCAGCTGACCTGGATGATCCGCTCCGGCTCGCGCCCGGCCAGTTGCAACACCGAAGCGCAGTCCTGACGGTGAATGCTCACGCCACGGCCCTGGGTGATGTAACCGACGATCGCATCCCCCGGCAATGGCTGGCAGCAGCCAGCCATTTGGGTCATCAGGTTGCCGACGCCCTGGATCTGAATGTCGCCACGCTTGCCCGGTTTGTAGCCGGTGGCTTTGCGCGGGATCAGTTCCAGCTGTTCGTTGCCGCGTTCCGGCTCGACCAGTTGCTGCGCAAGATTCACCAATTGCGCCAGACGCAAATCGCCTGCGCCCAATGCGGCGAACATGTCCTCGGCGGTCTTCATGTTGGCCTTCTCGGCCAACTTGTCGAAATCCACCTGCGGCAGACCGAGGCGATTGAGTTCGCGCTCAAGCAAGGTTTTACCGGCCGCGACGTTCTGATCGCGCGCCTGCAATTTGAACCAGTGAACGATCTTCGCCCGCGCCCGCGAGGTGGTGATGTAGCCCAGGTTCGGGTTCAGCCAGTCGCGGCTCGGCGTGCCGTGCTTGCTGGTGATGATCTCGACCTGTTCACCGGTTTGCAGGCTGTAGTTAAGCGGAACGATCCGCCCGTTGATCTTGGCGCCGCGGCAGTTGTGACCGATTTCGGTGTGCACGCGGTAGGCAAAGTCCAGCGGTGTCGCACCCTTCGGCAAGTCGATGGCGTGACCGTCCGGGGTAAAGATGTAGACCCGGTCCGGCTCGATATCGACCCGCAGTTGTTCGGCAAGGCCACCAATATCGCCCAGCTCTTCGTGCCACTCGAGAACCTGACGCAGCCAGGAGATTTTCTCTTCGTAGTGGTTCGAGCCGGACTTGACGTCGGTGCCCTTGTACTTCCAGTGCGCGCACACGCCCAACTCGGCTTCTTCGTGCATCGCATGGGTGCGGATCTGCACTTCCAGCACCTTGCCTTCGGGGCCGATTACCGCAGTGTGCAGCGAGCGGTAGCCGTTCTCTTTCGGGTTGGCGATGTAGTCGTCGAACTCTTTCGGGATGTGCCGCCACAGGGTGTGGACGATGCCGAGCGCGGTGTAGCAGTCGCGCATTTCCGGCACCAGCACGCGAACGGCGCGCACGTCGTAGATCTGGCTGAACTCCAGACCCTTGCGCTGCATTTTGCGCCAGATCGAATAGATGTGTTTGGCCCGACCGCTGATGTCGGCATCGACGCCGGTGGCCTGCAACTCGTCTTTGAGTTGGGTCATCACGTCGGCGATAAAGCGCTCGCGATCCAGCCGTCGCTCGTGGAGCAACTTGGCGATCTGCTTGTACTGGTCAGGCTCAAGATAGCGGAAGGACAAGTCCTCCAGCTCCCACTTGATATGACCGATACCGAGGCGGTGGGCGAGCGGCGCGTAAATGTCGAAGACTTCACGGGCCACGCGGTTGCGCTTCTCGTCGTCGGCGGTTTTCACCGCGCGGATCGCGCAGGTGCGTTCAGCCAGTTTGATCAGCGCGACGCGCACGTCGTCGACCATGGCCACCAGCATCTTGCGCAGGTTTTCCACCTGGCCCTGAGTACCCAGCACCAGCGATTGACGGGGGCTCAGGCTCGCGCTGATCGCCGCCATGCGCAACACGCCGTCGATGAGTTTGGCCACCACCGGACCGAAACGCTGGCTGACTGCCGGCAACTGGATCTGGCCTTCGCGCACGCCGCGGTACAGCACCGCCGCGACCAACGAATCCTGGTCGAGTTTGAGGTCGGCGAGAATCTCGGCGATCTCAAGGCCCGTGCGGAAACTCGAGGTCCCTTCGGACCACAGATTCTTCGCCGCATTGGCTTGTTGTTCGGCCTGGCGAGCGAACTCGCAGGCTTCCTTCAAGGCTTCGCGATCCAGTGCCGCATCGACACTGACCGCATGATCGAGCCAAGCCTCGAGATTGATACTGCCGTCGGTGTTGATCGGCTGGTGTGCTCTCACCTGTACCATCTTGCTTTACCTTCCCTACGACGCAGATTCAATGCGTCAAATCGCTGACCCTTGCTGCCCGTGTGCACTCGCGGGGCTAAGACGAATGCGCTTTGCACGAGCGGGTCAGTCGGACCAGACGAGCCGTCCTAGCTCGCTTCAAATAACGCCATGGCCTCGACATGTGCCGTCTGAGGAAACATATCGAGAATCCCGGCACGTTTTAACCGGTAGCCCTGCTTGATCAATTCGACCGTGTCGCGCGCCAGCGTTGCCGGGTTGCACGACACATACACCAATCGCTTGGCGCCCAGGGACGCAATCTTGCGCACCACCTCGAAAGCACCGTCGCGAGGTGGGTCCAAGAGTACCGCACAAAAGCCTTCATCGGCCCATTCGGCATCGGCCAAAGGCTGGGATAAATCGGCCTGAAAAAACTTCGCGTTATGCAGATTATTGCTGACAGCATTCGCGGCGGCACGCTCGACCATCGCCTGCACGCCCTCCACCGCCACCACTTCACGAACCGCTTTGGCCAGCGGCAAGGCAAAGTTGCCCAACCCACAAAACAGATCCAGAACCCGCTCATCAGGTTTCGGCGCCAACCACGCCAACGCCTGGGCGACCATCGCTTCGTTGACCCCGGCATTGACCTGAATGAAATCTCCCGGCCGATACGCCAGGTTCAAATCCCACTGTTCAAGGCGATAGCCCAGCGACTGATCGGCCTCGACCGGTTGCGGCTCACCATCGCCATGCAGCCACAACTGGGCTTCATGGAACGCGCAGAATTCCTTGAGGATGGTCATGTCGGCTTCGGACAACGGCGCCATGTGCCGCAGCAATACCGCCAATGACGAACCGCTGAACAACTCCACATGCCCCAGCGCCTGAGGTTTGCTCAAGCGCCGCAGCATCTCCGGCAAGCGGCTCATGATCGGCTGCAAGGGCTGTACCAGCACCAGGCATTCGTTGATGGCGACAATGTCCTGACTGCCGGCAGCGCGGAAGCCGACTTCGAGTTTTTTCGCTTTCATGTCCCAACGCACCGCCACTCGGGCGCGACGTCGGTAGCCGAATTCCGGACCGCTCAACGGCGCTGCCCACTCATCAGGTTCGACACCGGCAACCCGCGACAATTGCTCGGCGAGCATGCGCTGTTTCAGGGCGAGCTGTTCGTTGTGGGGCAGATGCTGCACGCTGCAACCGCCGCAGCGAGCGGCATGAGCGCACGGCGCCGGGCGGCGCAATTCACTGGCCTGGAACACGCGTTCGGTGCGCGCCTCGACCACTTTGCCGTGGGCACCCAAGACCCGCGCCTCGACTTCTTCACCGGCCAATGCGCCGATGACGAACCAGGTGCGACCTTCGAAAAACGCGATACCGCGACCGTCATTGGCCAGGCGCTCAATCGTCAAGCGCTGCTTTTTGCCGGTCGGGACTTGCGGGGCCTTGCTGCCGCCCGTGGGCTGGAAGCGCAGGCCTCTCTCTTGCTTGGCCATCAGTTGGGCGCGTCGAAAATGCCGGTCGACAAGTAACGGTCGCCACGGTCGCAGATGATCGCGACGATCACCGCGTTTTCAACTTCCTTGGACAGACGCAGCATCGCCGCCACGGCACCGCCCGAGGACACGCCGCAGAAGATGCCTTCTTCGCGCGCCAGACGACGGGTCACGTCTTCGGCTTCGCTTTGCGCCATGTCGACGATCCGGTCCACGCGCTCGGCCTGGTAGATCTTCGGCAGGTATTCCTGCGGCCAGCGACGGATGCCCGGAATCGCCGAACCTTCCATCGGTTGCAGCCCGATGATCTGCACGTTGTCGTTCTGCTCTTTCAAGTAGCGCGAAACGCCCATGATGGTGCCAGTGGTGCCCATCGAGCTAACGAAATGAGTGATGGTGCCTTCGGTCTGGCGCCAGATTTCCGGACCGGTGGTGGTGTAGTGCGCCTCGGGGTTGTCACCGTTGGCGAACTGATCCAGCACCTTGCCACGGCCTTCGGCTTCCATTCGCTGGGCGAGGTCGCGAGCGCCTTCCATGCCTTCTTCCTGGCTGACCAGAATCAGCTCGGCGCCATAAGCCGTCATGGCGGCTTTACGCTCGGCGCTGGAGTTGTCCGGCATGATCAGGATCATCTTGTAACCCTTGATCGCGGCAGCCATGGCCAGGGCGATCCCGGTGTTGCCCGAGGTCGCTTCGATCAGCGTATCGCCGGCGTGGATCTGCCCGCGCAATTCGGCGCGAGTGATCATCGACAGCGCCGGACGGTCCTTGACCGAACCCGCCGGGTTATTCCCTTCGAGCTTGAGCAAAAGGGTGTTGCTGGTGGCGCCAGGCAGGCGCTGCAAACGGACCAGCGGAGTGTTGCCGACGCAATCGGCGATGGTTGGGTACTGCAAGGTCATGGCGTATTCGCAATCCAGACTGCGGGGGCGCCTATCATACCGGCAAACGTGCGCAGGCCATATCACGCAAAGTAAGAGGCTTATGGCGAATGGGAATAAGCAGTCTGAGCGGGTTCGCGCTTCGACCATTTTTCCTGAACTGCCAAACGGACGTAGAACTCCCGCTCCTCCGGCCGTTTACTCTGGCTGAAAATGATCAGGTTGTGCGACCAGGACAATTGTCGCACCAGTGGTGCGACTTTCTCTTCAGCGTGATAAGTCTCATAGAACTGGCGCATGCGAAACAAGTTCGACCGGGTAAAACCGCGTAACCCAGGTTGAGACGTGGCCAGATGCTCAGCCAGTTGGCTGACCACAGAATCGCCCCACTCAGCCTGTTCCAGCTTGCGACTGATGTAAGCACCCACCTGCCAATACAGCTCGATCAGCTGAGTATTCACCGCCTGCATGGCTTGCTGTTTGGCACTTTGAATCAGCGCAAGCACTTCATTGAAACGGTCGTCGGTTACGTTGCCGGGGACGCTGGATGCATTCATGCCGAACTCCTTGAGGACGAGGAAAAACGCGAGTCTATTCCGTCGAATCAGGCATAAGGTGTCGGCAATACCCTTTAGGAAAGGTCGTACAAATAAACGGGAACGCTCCGGCAAAAGCTGAACGGCGGTGGCTGGAAGAGCCGCGTCGCCAGGGGCAACCCAAGGTTTGCCTCCCAAGACCAAAGCGCGGAACTGGCCGACGAATGACGACATCAATTTTACGAAGATTGCCCGCATGCAAATCGCTACACTGCGCAGGTGGCGCGTGCCGGACGCATGTGCAGGTCAATAAACAGCTGGATGCGGGAGAGATGCGTGCTCAAGAAACTGGGAATTAAAGGCCGCGTGCTGTTGCTGACCCTGTTACCGACCACCTTGATGGCGCTGGTTCTGGGCGGCTATTTCACCTGGATGCAGCAATCGGACCTGCAATCGCAACTCATGCAGCGCGGCGAAATGATTGCCGAACAGCTGGCACCGCTGGTGGCCCCGGCCATGGGTCGCAAAGACAACGACCTGCTGGAACGCATCGCCACCCAGTTCCTGGAACAAACCGACGTGCGCGCGGTGACCTTCCTCGCCCCCGACCGCACGACACTGGCCCATGCCGGCCCGACCATGCTCAATGCGGCGCCTTTGGGCAACGGTTCACAAATGTTGCGCCGCAGTGGCAATGACGCCACGCGTTACCTGCTGCCAGTGTTCGGCAAGCACCGCAACCTGGCCGGCGACCTGATCCCCGATGAAGCCGACCGTCTGCTGGGTTGGGTCGAACTCGAGCTGTCCCACAACGGCATGTTGCTGCGCGGTTACCGTAGCCTGTTCGCCAGCCTGCTGCTGATCGGCGGGGGACTGGTCGGTGCGGCGCTGTTGGCGTTGCGCATGGGTCGGACCATCAACCGGCCGCTGAGCCAGATCAAACAAGCCGTGGCACAGCTCAAGGACGGCCATCTGGAAACCCGCCTGCCACCCCTCGGCAGCCAGGAGCTGGATGAACTGGCGTCCGGCATCAACCGCATGGCCGGAACCCTGCAGAACGCTCAGGAAGAATTGCAAAACAGCGTCGACCAGGCCACCGAAGACGTGCGGCAGAACCTGGAGACCATCGAAATCCAGAACATCGAGCTGGACCTGGCGCGCAAGGAAGCCCTGGAGGCGAGCCGGATCAAATCCGAGTTCCTGGCCAACATGAGCCATGAAATCCGCACACCGCTCAATGGCATTCTCGGCTTCACGCATTTGCTGCAGAAAAGCGAATTGACGCCGCGCCAGCTCGATTACCTGGGCACCATCGAAAAATCCGCCGACAGCTTGCTGGGGATCATCAACGAGATTCTCGACTTCTCGAAAATCGAGGCCGGCAAACTGGTACTCGACCATATTCCGTTCAACCTGCGCGATCTGCTGCAAGACACCTTGAATATCCTCGCCCCGGCCGCCCACGCCAAAGAGCTTGAGCTGGTGAGCCTGGTTTATCGCGATACGCCACTGTCACTGGTGGGCGATCCGCTGCGACTCAAGCAGATCCTCACCAACCTTGTGAGCAACGCGATCAAGTTCACCCGCGAAGGCACTATCGTTGCCCGGGCGATGCTCGAAGAAGAGCATGAAGACAGCGTGCAACTGCGCATCAGCATTCAGGACACCGGCATTGGCCTGTCGAATCAGGACGTGCGCGCCTTGTTCCAGGCCTTCAGCCAGGCTGATAACTCGCTGTCCCGACAACCTGGCGGCACCGGCCTGGGGCTGGTGATTTCCAAACGCCTTATCGAACAGATGGGCGGCGAGATCGGCGTCGACAGCACACCGGGCGAAGGTTCGGAATTCTGGATCAGCCTGAGCCTGCCCAAAACCCGCGACGACGCCGAAGACCTGCCCGGCCCGCCGCTACTCGGGCATCGGGTGGCGGTCCTGGAAAACCATGAGCTGGCCCGTCAGGCATTGCAGCATCAACTGGAAGACTGCGGCCTGGCAGTCACGCCGTTCAACACTCTGGAAAGCCTGGCCAATGGCGTGACCGGCGCCCATCAGACCGATCAGGCCATCGGCCTGGCAGTGCTCGGCATCACCAGCAACGACATGCCACCGGAGCGCCTCAACCAGCATATCTGGGACCTCGAGCACCTGGGCTGCAGAGTGTTGGTGCTGTGCCCGACCACCGAACTGACGCTGTTCCACCTCTCGGTGCCCAACCCCCACAGCCAACTCCAGTCCAAACCGGCCTGCACGCGCAAACTGCGTCGTGCCCTGTCCGATATGGTCAACCCGCGCCAGCAACGCAGCGACCCCGGCGAGCCGGTTTCCAGCCGCGCGCCAAAGGTTCTTTGCGTCGACGACAACCCGGCCAACCTGCTGCTGGTGCAAACCCTGCTCGAAGACATGGGCGCCAAGGTGCTCGCGGTGGAAAGCGGTTACGCCGCGGTCAAGGCGGTGCAGAACGAGACCTTCGACCTGGTGCTGATGGACGTGCAGATGCCTGGCATGGATGGCCGCCAGAGCACCGAAGCCATTCGCCAGTGGGAAAGCGAGCGGCATTGCACGCCACTGCCGATCGTTGCCCTTACCGCCCATGCGATGGCCAACGAAAAACGTGCGTTGCTGCAAAGCGGCATGGACGACTACCTGACCAAACCGATCAGCGAACGGCAATTGGCGCAGGTGGTGTTGAAATGGACCGGCCTGGCGTTGCGTAATCTGGGGCCGGAGCGCTCCAGCGAAAGCAACAACGGTAATGAGTTGCAGGTGCTCGATCACGAAGAAGGCCTGCGCCTGGCGGCCGGCAAAGCCGATCTGGCGGCGGACATGCTGGCAATGCTGCTGGCCTCCCTGGAGGCCGACCGCGAGGCCATCCGCGTCGCTCGTGAAGCCAATGACCAGAATGCCCTGATCGAGCGAGTCCATCGCCTGCATGGGGCGACCCGTTATTGCGGCGTCCCGCAACTGCGCGCCGCCTGCCAACGCAGTGAAACCCTGCTCAAACAACAGGACCCCAAAGCCCCCGGCGCGCTGGAAGAACTCGAACGAGCCATCAATCGCCTGGCGGCGCATGCGCGTATCAATGCCTGATGCAGCGCAATAACGCTGGGCGCCTTGAAGGCTAAGCTCAAGGTCTGTAGCTTCCAGGAGGACAACATGCGCACGATTCTTTTCAGCAGCCAGGCCTACGACCGCGACAGTTTTCTGAGTACCGACCTGCCCGCCGGCATCGAGCTGCATTTCCAGCCGGCACGACTGAGCCTCGACACGGTGGCGCTGGCGGAGCATCACGAAGTGGTCTGTGCCTTCATCAATGATGACCTCAGTGCTCCGGTACTCGAACGTCTGGCCGCGGGTGGCACACACCTGATCGCCCTGCGCTCGGCCGGTTACAACCATGTCGATCTGGCGGCAGCGAAGCGCCTGGGGCTGGCGATTGTGCGGGTTCCGGCTTACTCGCCTCACGCGGTGGCCGAACATGCGGTGGCGCTGATCCTGGCACTTGATCGCCGCCTGCACCGTGCCTACAACCGTACTCGCGAGGGGGATTTCAGCCTGCACGGGCTTACCGGTTTCGACCTCGTGGGCAAGACCGTCGGCGTAGTCGGCACCGGGCAGATCGGCGCGACCTTCGCGAAAATCATGAACGGCTTCGGCTGCCGGTTGCTGGCCTGTGATCCTTACCCGAACCCACAGGTCGAAGCGCTCGGCGCGCGCTACCTCAGCTTGCCGCAACTGCTGGCCGAGTCGCAGATCATCAGCCTGCATTGCCCGCTCAACGAACAGAGCAAACACTTGATCAACAGCGAATCGCTGGCGCACATGCAGCCCGGCGCGATGTTGATCAATACCGGGCGTGGCGGTCTGGTGGACACCCCGGCGCTAATCGACGCGTTGAAGAACGGCCAATTGGGCTATCTGGGGCTGGATGTTTATGAAGAGGAGGCGCAGCTGTTCTTCGAAGATCGCTCCGACTTGCCGCTGCAGGACGATGTGCTGGCGCGCCTGCTGACCTTTCCGAATGTCATCATCACGGCGCACCAGGCCTTCCTCACCCGCGAAGCCCTGGGCGCGATTGCCGCGACCACCCTGCAGAACATCGCGGCCTGGGCAGCCGGTTCGCCACAGAATCAGGTCGAGAGCTGATCGGCTCAGGCCTTGGACAAAAGGATCATCAGGGCCAGCCAGCCAAAGCCCAGCAAGCGCTGTCCCAGCGAATGCCCGCGACGCAGCAGGAACCAGACAAAAAACGGCGGCAGAAAGAAAATCATCAGTTTCAGCCAGAGTTCCACTGGACGCGGCCCGCCGGGTGCTACTGCCGGGATCTCTGCCTCGACTTCGGCTTTACGTTTGCGCCCGAAAGCGGCCGGGGTCACCCTGGGCACGCTCTCATTGGTTGGTAAACGCCCGAAAGAAAGAGGCGCCTGCGCAGGCGTCGATGTAGCCGCTTCTGCCACCGAAGGTGCGCCGCAATGAATGCAAGCAGGCGCCGTGGAGCTGATGCGTTGCTTGCACTCAAAACATTCGATCAACGCCATTTCTATTCCTTAGAGATGCAAAAGCGGCAGTTTGCCATGAGTCGGCAGGTAATTCGAACCAGATCGAAGGTCACACGCCCGCGCCATGCTGCGTTCATGCCCGTGCTAGCATATCGCGCATATTTGGAGGACCCATGGTCGAACACGATTTCCGCTACAGCCTGATGAACCCGCAACACACCCTCACCGAATGCCGCGCCCTCGTGCCGGGGCGTTATCAAGTCACCGGCAACGGCGGCTCGATTCGTAATAACGACGTGCTGGTAGTGACCCTTAAAGGCAGCAAGGACTTGTCCATGCGACTGACTGTCGAAACGGTTCGCCATCTGATCAACCCGCCGGGCCAATGGGTCGCGGTGGCCAGTGGTCCGGTGTTCGGCGAACTGGCGATCCACACCTGGAAAGTCAACTGCGACAGCTGCGCCAAAGAGCTGAGCTTTGAGTTCGCGGTCGACGCCAAGCTGGGCAACAAGGCAGAAAAACCGGCGGCCACTGCGCGCATTGCCGAGCTGGGCTGGGCCACGGTTGCCGACAAGCACCTGTGCAAGAAGTGCCAGGAGCCTGCGTGATGAAACGCCTTGCTCTGACCGCCATGGTTGGCGCCAGCCTGTTGGGCTGCGCCGCCGAGCCGGTGCAATTGCAACACAACCGCAGCTACATTCTGGAGTGGATCGGCGAACGTCCGCTGATGGACTACAGCCACCTGACCATCACCCTCGATGATGACGGTCGGGCCTATGGCAATGGCGGCTGCAACCACTGGTTCGCGCCGTATACCCTGCAAGGCGACAAGCTGAGCTTCGGCAAAATCGGCAGCACCCGCAAAATGTGTGCGCCAGCGTTGATGGAGCAGGAAAAACGCTTCCTGCAGGCGTTGGAAAACGTCCAGCGCTGGGACGTCTCACCGATCGACCAGATGCGCTTCTGGCCGGCGCAAGGCAAACCACTGCGTTGGTGGCTTGAAGAGGGTTGATCCTCTCGCTCTGATCGTTCCCACGCAGAGCGTGGGAACGATCAGTGAATTGCTTTTCGTAGGAGCCAGGCTTGCCGGCGAAGGCGCTCCAAAGTACGCCTTCGCCGGCAAGCCTGGCTCCTACAGGTCCACTTATGATCAGTTAATCGCCTGCAACGCCTCAAGCTTCGCCATCACCCCCGCCGCCGTCTGCTCCCCCATCAACTGTTCCCGCACCTTGCCCTTGTTATCGATGATGTAAGTCACCGGCAACGCTTCACTGCGCGGTAATTCGAAAAGGTCGGCCGGGTCCTGGGCCAGCACGGTGAAGGCGATCCCCAGTTTCTCGCTGGCGCTTTTCAGCTCTTCGCCCTGCACATTGTCGAAGTTGACCCCGAACACACCGATCTTCTTGCCCTTGAGCTGCTCGGCCAGCACGTTCAACTCGGGAATCTCGGTACGGCACGGGCCGCACCACTCAGCCCAGTAATTGAGCACCAGCCATTGTTTGTCCAGACGCTCGGCGGCGACTTTGTGGCCATTTTGATCGGTGCCATAGTCATTGCCACAGCCCCCCAACAATAACGCCCCCATAATCGCCAATGCCGCTGCCAGTCGCCTTGTCATGTCTCGATCCTTGTCAAAAATGGAATGCACCTGCGACCCATCGCCTCCCAAGGTTCTGGATTACGCGCCGCCCAGTTAGAATAGCCGCCACCTTACGCAAGATGCGACCCGCACATGACCGATCTGACGCTTTATCACAACCCGCGCTGCTCGAAATCCCGCGGTGCGCTCGAACTCATCGAAGCCCGTGGCCTGACGCCAACGGTCGTCCGCTACCTGGAAACGCCGCTGGACGCCGCGCAAATCCAGAGCCTGTTGAGCAAACTCGGTATCAGCGCCCGGCAATTGCTGCGCACCGGCGAGGACGAATACAAAACCCTCAACCTGGCCGACAGCAGCCTGAACGAGGCGCAATTGATCGCCGCCATCGCCGCGCACCCGAAACTCATGGAGCGCCCGATTCTCGAAGTCGGCGACAAAGCCATCATCGGCCGTCCGCCGGAGAATGTGCTGGAGTTGCTGCCGTGAGTGCGCCGTACATTCTGGTGCTGTATTACAGCCGCAGCGGTTCGACCAATGAAATGGCCCGGCAGATTGCCCGTGGTGTCGAGCAGTCCGGTATGGAAGCGCGCCTGCGCACCGTGCCGGCGATCTCCACCGAGTGCGAAGCCGTGTCGCCGGACATTCCCGATGAAGGCGCACTGTACGCCAGCCTCGACGACCTGAAGAACTGCGCCGGCCTGGCCCTCGGCAGCCCGACCCGCTTCGGTAACATGGCCGCACCGTTGAAATACTTTCTCGATGGCACCAGCAATCTGTGGCTGACCGGCGCCCTGGTAGGCAAACCGGCCGGGGTTTTCACCTCCACCGCGAGCCTGCATGGCGGCCAGGAAACCACTTTGCTGTCGATGATGTTGCCGTTGCTGCACCACGGCATGTTGATCACCGGCCTGCCCTACAGTGAATCGGCTCTGCTGGAAACCCGCGGTGGCGGCACGCCTTACGGCGCCAGCCATCACGCCGGTGCCGACGGCAAAAGCGGTTTGAATGAACACGAAGTTGCGCTGTGCCGCGCCTTGGGCCTGCGGTTGGCGAAGACTGCGCAAAAGTTGGTGAGCTGATATGGCCAAAAAGCCGAAGATTCTGCCTTCCATCGAATGGCTCGAACCGCGAGTACGGGCGATGCGCGTCATCAGCCTGCTGTGCTTTTTCGGCTTGGTGGGACTGCTCTGCGCCTATTACCTGGTATTCGCCGACCTGCATGGCGCGCGGCCGTGGGTGATTCTGCTGATCGAACTGGTGCCGCTGCTGTTGCTGGCGCCGGGGATGATCGTCGGCAGCGCCCGCGGGCATTCGTGGATGTGTTTTGTGGTGAACCTGTATTTCATGAAGGGCGCATTGGCCGCGTATGACCCGAACCGGCAGCTGTTCGGTTTACTGGAGATGGGCGCGAGCCTGGCGGTGTTCTGCTCGGCAATGTTGTATGTGCGGTGGCGGTTTCAGTTGAACCGCAAGTTGGCGGGTGAAGGCGAGACCAGCGTCGCCTGATACACCGCTATCGCGAGCAGGCTCGCTCCCACAGGGGATTTGTGAACGACGCTAATCCAATGTGGGAGCGAGCCTGCTCGCGATGCGGGCGACTCGGTCTCAATGATTCACTGTGTAAGCCAGCATCATCGAAATCTGGCTCATCGGCCGCCCACCGCTCTCTTCGTGCCACTGGTTGAACGCATTCTGCACCGTGGCCATGTCCCTCAGACTAGTCGGGACCTTGTCGACGATCTTCTGCGCACTCAGCGCTGCTACCACGTCGTAGCTCGGCACGAACGTGTCCTTGCCCACCATCCGCAAGAATCGCGGTGCCGATAATCCGCCCAACTGATGCCCGTGTTTTTTCAGATAGGTCCACAACCCGACGATGTCGGTCACCGGCCATTCGGCGATCAGAGCGCCAAAGCTGCCCTTCTCATGGGCCACGTCCAGAATGAACTGCGCATTGCGCGGCACGCTCTTGAGCTTGCCCAGGTGGCGGATGATCCGCGCGTCCTGCATCAAGCGCTCCAGATGTTCGGCGCTCATCAGCACGACTTTTTCCGGGTCGAACTTGAAGAACACCTCTTCGAACGCCGGCCACTTGGCGTCCACCAGGCTGTGCTTGAGCCCGGCGCGGAACACCCGCAACGCCATGGTCGAGAGGTAGCGGTCGTCGCTGATCTTGCGCAATTGCGCCGGGGTCTTGGGAACCGGCAGATGGGCTTCCAGTTCAGCCGCCGAACCGAAGCGGTTCAAGCAGTATTCGTTCAGCCACTTGTAATCGCGCATGCCCTCTCCTCATGAGTAAGTGAATAGACTCATGTGGGAGCCAGCCTGCTGGCGATAGCGGAGGGTCAGTCAATAATGATGTGTCTGACCCACCGCTATCGCCAGCAGGCTGGCTCCCACAGTGATTGTGTTTAGAGGTTTACAACGTTGACGAACCGCGAAGCCGCGGTTTCATCGATGCGCAGATTGGTGAAGTCGAACAAATTACGGTCCGCCAGTTGCGACGGGATCACGTTCTGCAAGCTGCGGAAAATGCTTTCGGTACGGCCCGGGGTCTTGCGCTCCCACTCCTGCAGCATCTCTTTAACCACCTGGCGTTGCAGGTTTTCCTGGGAGCCGCAGAGGTTGCACGGGATGATCGGGAATTGCTTGAAGTCCGAGTAAGCCTGAATGTCTTTTTCGTTGCAGTAGGCCAGCGGGCGGATCACCACGTTGCGACCGTCGTCGGCGCGCAGCTTCGGCGGCATGGCCTTGAGCGAACCGTTGAAGAACATGTTCAGGAAGAACGTCTCGACGATGTCGTCGCGATGGTGACCGAGGGCCATTTTGGTCGCGCCAATTTCATCGGCAAAGGTGTAGAGCGTGCCGCGACGCAGGCGTGAGCATAGCGAGCAGGTGGTCTTTCCCTCAGGAATAAGCTCCTTGACCACCGAATAGGTGTCTTTCTCGACGATGTGGTACTCGATGCCCAGTTCTTTAAGGTAAGCCGGCAGCACGTGCTCGGGAAAGCCTGGCTGCTTCTGGTCCATGTTCACGGCCACGATGTCGAACTTGATCGGGGCGACCTTCTGCAAATGCATCAGCACGTCGAGCATGGTGTAGCTGTCCTTGCCACCGGACAGGCAGACCATGACCTTGTCGCCATCTTCAATCATGTTGAAATCGGCGACAGCCTCACCCGCCTGGCGGCGAAGGCGCTTTTGCAGTTTGTTCTGGTTGACCGTAAGAGTGCCCATGACGCGAAATCCGTGAGGTGTGACGAAAGGCCGGCATTTTACGCAAAAACATTGCACTTGTGGCGAGGGGGCTTGTCGGAACGCCGCATCGCCCCGTTCGGCTGCGCAGCAGTCGTAAAACAAACACTGCGGTTCCTTTTGGAAAATATAGTCGACTGATTGGGGGCCACTTCGTGGCCCAACGGGGGCAAGCCCCCTCGCCACAGGGTTTAACAGGCACAGACCTGGCGGCGATTAACAAGATTGTTTACAGCGCGATTTGCTCTAAGCCCCTCGCACTATTTCCGGTAACTCCTTTCTATACTGCGGCATAAGGTCGCACACGTATTCAGACCTGTACTTACCTGGCCACTTTGGCCCGTAAGCGCTCCGCTGGGGGGCGATGGCAACAACAAGAGGAGTGACTGGCATGATCCATCACGTAGTGGGGCTCTTCACCCACCCTGACCAGGAATGGAAAGAAATCCGTGGCGACCAGGAGGAAAGCATCAGCCACATGTACCTCACGCACACCCTGATTCTGGCGGCGATCCCTGCCGTGTCGGCGTTTATCGGCACCACGCAGGTCGGCTGGGTCATTGGTAGTCGAGCGCCGGTAATGCTGACCACGGAAAGCGCGCTGTGGATGACCATCATGTCGTACCTGGCGATGCTTGGCGGTGTCGCGGTGATGGGCGCGTTCATCCACTGGATGGCCCGCACCTATGACGCCAACCCGAGCCTGGCACGCTGTGTCGCGTTCGCCACGTACACCGCGACGCCACTGTTCATCGGCGGTCTGGCGGCGCTGTACCCACACATGTGGCTGGGAATGATCGTCGGCACCGCAGCCATCTGCTACACGGTGTACCTGTTGTATGTGGGCCTGCCAACCTTCATGAACATTCCGTCGGACGAGGGATTCCTGTTTTCAAGCTCGGTGCTCGCCGTTGGATTGGTGGTGCTGGTGGCGATCATGGCGTTCACGGTGATTGTCTGGGGTCTTGGCGTGGGGCCGGTCTATACGAATTAGCGACACACCTACCAAAAACAAGATCTGCCAACACAGGCCGCCGCAAGGCGGCCTTCTACTCTCCAAGAAAGAGCAGGAGGTACGACCATTCGGCTCCTCGGCGATTCGCAAGTCCCGAGGGTTGCGGCATACTCGACGTCTCTGGAGATCCATCAAGCATGCCCGAGCAACTCAATACCCGCGTCGAAGACTGTTTCCAACAAGCCGAATCCTTTTTCAAACGACCTTTCAAACGCCCCGTGGTGAGCCTCAAGCTGCGCGGGCAAAAAGCCGGTGTCGCGCATTTGCACGAGAACCTGCTGCGTTTCAATCCGCAGCTGTACCGGGAAAACACCGAAGACTTCCTCAAGCAGACCGTGGCGCATGAAGTCGCGCACCTGATCGCCCATCAACTGTTCGGCGACCGCATCCAGCCTCATGGCGAAGAGTGGCAACTGATCATGCGCGGTGTGTACGAACTGCCGCCCAACCGCTGCCACACCTATGACGTCAAACGCCGCAGCGTGACCCGCTACATCTACAAATGCCCGTGCGCCGACAGCGATTTCCCGTTTTCGGCGCAGCGTCATGGTTTGGTGAGACAGGGGCGGCGGTATTTGTGCAGGCGCTGCAGGAGCACATTGGTGTTCAGTGGCGAGATGCGGGTCGAGTAGCAGGATTTGTGGTGTTTGGGCCGGCCTCTTCGCGAGCAAGCCCGCTCCCACATTTGATCTGTGGCGTTCGTAATAATGTGTTCTCAGAGCAGATCCCTTGTGGGAGCGAGCCTGCTCGCGATGGCGCCTGATCAGGCACTACACAACCACCCTGGCAAGCCGCAATTCTGCAATCCGCTCAACACTGAACCCCAACTCCCCCAACACCTGATCGGTATGCGCTCCCAGCGTCGCGCCAATATGCCGAGGCTCAGGCAAGCCGTCCGAAAACTTCAACGGGCAGGCTATCTGCGCCTGAGTCGAACCATCGCCCCTCGGCACCTCAGCCACCAATTCCCGCGCCTGCAACTGCGGGTGCCGCACCGCTTCGTCCAGGCTCAACACCGGCTCGACGCACGCATCGATCCTGGCAAACAGCTCACACAACTTGGCAAAGTCGTACTTTTCGAATTCGACTTTCAACGCCTCCTTGAGCGCCTGTTGCCGGGCCGGTTCGGGTGACAGTCCTTGGGCCGCCAGTTCCGGCCGGCCCAGCGCCGTGCAGAGTTGCTGCATGAACACCGGTTCCAGGCTGCCCACCGACAACCAGCGTCCATCGCGTGAGCGGTAGTAGTCGTAGAAGCTGCCGCCATTGAGCATCTGATCTTCCCTGCCCGGCTCCACGCCACAGGCCAGGTACCCGGCACCAGCCATGGCATTCAGGCTGAAGGCGCAGTCGGTCATGCTCACATCCAGATGCTGCCCCTGCCCTGTCTGCTGTCGCGCGATCACCGCCGCCAGCAGGCCGATCACCCCGTGCAACGAGCCGCCCGCGACATCCGCCACCTGCATGCCCAACGGCAACGGGCCGCTGTCGGCGCGACCGGTGTAGCTCGCCAGCCCCGCCAGCGCCAGGTAGTTGATGTCGTGACCGGCGCGATCCTTGTAAGGGCCGGTCTGGCCGTAGCCGGTGATCGACACATAAATCAGCCGCGGATTGATCGCCTTCAAGGCCTCATACCCCAGGCCGAGTCGGTCCATCACACCGGGACGGAACTGTTCCAGCACGATGTCGTAGTCCAACAGCAATTGTTTGATCACCTCCAGCGCTTCGGGCTGCTTGAGGTCCAGCGCCAGGCTGCGCTTATTGCGATTGAGGTACGCGTGGCTGGCCGACACACCTTGATCATGCGGCGGCAGCACTCGCAGCAGGTCCATGCGGGTCGGCGATTCGATGCGCAGCACCTCGGCGCCCATGTCTGCCAGCAGCAACGAGGCGAACGGCCCCGGCAGCAGTGTCGAGAAATCCAGAACCTTGAGTGATGCCAGTGGACCGAGCATAAGTGTTCTCCAGTGCAATCCCCCAAGCCTAGGCAGCCGAGTACATTGCAGCAATCACCTTATGTGTCAGCGGCGGTGACCGTTGCGCTCAAATCGCAGGCATGAAAAAACCCGCCGAAGCGGGTTTTACAGCCAGAGCGTTTACTTGACGGTGCCAGGGGCCGGGCCTTCAGCCACGCCCAGGTCGTCTACTTCACGCTCGTCGGAGATACCGCGACCGCCGGAAGCCAGCTCGACTTGCAGCTTGTCTTCGTCCAGCTCTTTCACCCACTTGGCGACCACGATGGTGGCCACGGCGTTACCAACAAGGTTGGTCAGCGCACGGGCTTCGGACATGAAGCGGTCGATGCCGAGGATCAGCGCCAGGCCGGCCACCGGCAGAGTACCCACGGCCGACAGGGTCGCTGCCAGCACGATGAAGCCGCTACCGGTCACACCCGCCGCACCTTTGGAGGACAACAGCAGCACCAGCAGCAAGGTGATCTGGTGAGTGAGGTCCATCGGGGTGTCAGTCGCCTGAGCGATGAACACAGCCGCCATGGTCAGGTAGATCGACGTACCGTCGAGGTTGAACGAGTAGCCAGTCGGGATCACCAGACCTACAACCGATTTCTGCGCACCCAGGCGTTCCATCTTGATCAGCATGCGTGGCAGGGCGGATTCCGAAGAGGAAGTACCCAGTACGATCAGCAGCTCTTCACGGATGTAGCGAACCAGTTTCAGCACGCTGAAGCCGTGTGCGCGGCAGATCGCGCCCAGTACAACGACCACGAACAGGATGCAGGTGATGTAGAAGCAGATCATCAGCTGACCGAGTTGCACCAGCGAACCGACACCGTAGGCACCGATGGTGAAAGCCATCGCACCGAACGCGCCGACTGGAGCGAGCTTCATGATCATGTTGATGATGTTGAACATCACGTGAGCAAAGCGATCGATGAAGTCCAGCACCGGCTTGCCGTAGGCACCCAGGCGATGCAGGGCGAAACCGAAGATCACCGAGAACATCAGCACTTGCAGGATGTCGCCGTTGGCGAACGCGCCGACGATGGTGTTCGGGATCACGTTGAGGATAAAGCCGATGATGCTCTGGTCTTTACCGGCCGAGATGAAGCCAGCGATTTTGCTGGTGTCCAGGGTCGAAACATCGATGTGCATGCCGACGCCCGGTTGCACAACGTTGACCACGACCAGACCGATCAGCAAGGCGATGGTGGAAACGATTTCGAAGTACAGCAGCGCATAGCCGCCGGTCTTGCCGACCGATTTCATGTTCTGCATGCCGGCGATGCCGCTGACAACGGTACAGAAGATGATCGGTGCGATGACCATTTTGATCAGTTTGATGAACCCGTCACCCAGCGGCTTGAGGGCTACACCGGTCTGCGGGTAGAAGTGACCGAGCAGGATGCCGATAGCGATGGCAACGATCACCTGGAAGTACAGGGATTTATACAGTGGCTGACGAGTCGTCATTGCAAAGTTCCTCAAGAGTGCCTCAGTAACAACATCCGTCTGTTGTCCCTGACACCTCATTTGCGAACCCTCCTGCACTGGAGGGATTTGTTTTGTCGAGCTGCGCGATGGCAGACCTCTGCGGCTTGTATCGCAAGCCCCGTGCCACCTTCGAAAAAAAACCTGCCAGCCTAGTGACATCAAGGGTTACATGTTTTTTTTGGGCACTCACCCGCTACAACGATGTGGCGGATTTCCGCCCATCAGCCAAACCTCGTCCTGCAATTTGGCGGATATCCGCCTTGTTCATTCTCGACGGGCACCGCTACCATCCATTGCTCAGTGGACGGACCTGCCCTCTATGCGCGAACGCACCATCGCCAGCCATTTCGCCCGCGCCGCCCTCGGTGGTGCGCGCCGGCGTGGCTATGACTATTCGAGTCTTTTGCAGCAATTGGGGATCAGCCCCGAACTGCTTGAGGAGCCGCGTGCGCGAATCGCGCCCGAGCAGTTCGCACGATTGATCCAGGGGCTGTGGCTGGCGCTGGACGACGAATACCTGGGCTTCGGGCAGGCGCCGAGCAAACCCGGCAGCTTCGCAATGATGTGCCACGCGGTGATCCACTGCCGCACGCTGGAGAAAGCGCTCAATCGCGGTTTATTGTTTTACAGCCTGTTCCCCGGGGCGCCGCGTCTGACGCTGAGCCGCGAAGGCGACAGGGTTCGCCTGAGCCTGGACGATTCGCCGCTGTGGGACCCGGACCATTTCCTCAGCGAAAGCCTGTTGGTGATCTGGCATCGGTTCGGCAGCTGGCTGATTGGCCAGCGCATTCGTCTGGAGCAGGCCACGTTCAGCTACCCGAGGCCCGAACACGGGGCCGAATACGACTTGCTGTTTTCCTGCCCGCTGAGCTTTTCCACCGTAAAGAGCACGACGGCGCAAAGCAGTCTGTTATTCCACAGTCGCTACCTGAATATGCCGCTGTTGCAGGACGAACGAACCCTCAAGCACTTTCTCGAGCGCTCCCCCGCCGACCTGCTATCGCGCCCCGACGAAGGCGACAGCCTGAGCAGCCAGTTGCGGCGTTTGCTCAGCCGCGACAATGCGCGCTGGCCGGACCTGGAAGCGGTGGCCGCGCACCTGCACATCAGCCCGCAAACCTTGCGTCGGCATTTGCGCGAAGAAGGCACGAGTTTTCAGGAATTGAAGGACCAGTTGCGCCGGGACATCGCGATTTATCACCTGGGGCGTGCGGACCTGTCGTTGCAACAGATTGCCGAGCAGTTGGGGTTTTCCGAGCCTTCGGCGTTTCACCGGGCGTTCAAGAAGTGGACCGGCCTTACGCCAGGGGCTTATCGCGCCCAAGAGAACTGATATTTCGGTTGAATTGACTGGCCCCATCGCGAGCAGGCTCGCTCCCACATTGGATCGGCGTCATTCACAAATAATATGTTCACCACAGATCCCCTGTGGGAGCGAGCCTGCTCGCGATGAGGCCCGAAAGAACACCGTAAAACCGTGCAGCCAGCCTAGCTTTTGTGGCGAGGGGGCTTGTCGGAACGCCGCATCGCCCCGTTGGGTTGCGCAGCGGCCCCAAAACCTGCAATCGCATGTTTTCAGGTACTCCGCATAATGCCGGTTTTACGACTGCTTCGCAGCCGAACGGGGGCAAGCCCCCTCGCCACAGCAAGCCCCCTCGCCACAGGTTCTTCGCTAGCCTCGCGGATCGAGGTTATCCAGCACCCGATTCACCGCCAGTTCCCCGAGCATGACCACCGATTGAATCCCCAACATCATGTTGCGATGTGGCATGTCCATCAATCCGGCGAACTCACTTAGCATCATGCTCGCTGACGCCAGGGATTCGCAGGCGTTGACCAGCAGGGTTTCGTTATCGACCTCGGTGCCGACATGGTAAATGGTGCTGGGTTTGCGCTTGGTGTCTCTGGGAATGTCCGGTTTTAGGTAGTAATCGAGGGCGCGGTCGGCGGCTTCGTTGAGTTTTTTCGAATCGAGGGATTCGTAGGGGGAGGTTGGGTCGGTTTCCGGTGGATTTGGCGTGATCTTGAACATGTGAAGCTCCGTGGTTGGTTGAGCCGCCACGACCTATCGCTAAACAAGTAAAGGTGGCGGCTGTACGCAGGTTAGCGATCCGGGTCACAGAAACCCCGGGTAGACCTCGAAGGTCTCCCACGCACAGCCACCATTACGCGAATTGCAGGCACTAAAAACTGCAATCAGAACTTGGGCGCTTTTGCGTCTGTGTATGGGATCGGATCGCTAAACCCGATCGCTGATTCGTCAGCGACCGGCAAAGGATAGAGCCCGCGCCCCAGGCGCACTAGCCGGCGGATTCTGGCGTAGTCGTAGGCAGCGGCGCAAGAATGTGTAGCCTGAGTGAGTATCTGGAAGTGTCGTTTAAACAGTGCTTGTTTAGCGGTCTGACACCGAGACTTGTGGTGGCTGTATCGACCTCATCGCGAGCAGGCTCGCTCCCACATTGGATCTTTGGCGTTCACAAATACCGTATTCACAGCCAATCCCCTGTGGGAGCGAGCCTGCTCGCGATGAGGCCAGACCAGCCAATCGCTAAACCACCGGAAAATGAATCCGGAACGCCGCCCCGCCCATTGGCGAATCCCCCAACGTCAATTTGGCGCTGTAGCTTTCGATGATGTCCTTGACCACCGCCAACCCAATCCCCTGCCCCGGATGCTGACGATCAAGCCGTTCGCCCCGCTGCAGAATCCGCGCACGCTGATCCGGTGGCACGCCGGGGCCGTCGTCTTCGACACAGAGCTCAATGCCACTGAGGGTTTCGCGCACGCTGATGCGCACTTCGCTCAGGCACAGGCGATAGGCGTTTTCCAGCAGGTTGCCCATCATTTCCAGCAAGGCGCCCTGCTCGATCGGCACATAACACTGCTCCGGCAGATCGAAAGCGACCTGCACGCGTTTGTCGCGATAGACCTTGCCCAGCGTATCGCAGAGGCTTTGCAGCACCGGGCGCAGGCGCACTTGGTGGCGCACCAGGCCGCTTTTGCGCAGGCTCGCACGTTGCAGTTGATAACTGATCTGCTGGCTCATGCGCTCGATCTGGGTTTGCAGCACCCAGGCCTGATCGCGCTCTTGCGGCTTTTGCGCCATGTCTTCGCTGACCCCTTGCAACACCGTCAACGGGGTTTTCAGGCTGTGGGCCAGGTCGTCGAGGGAGTCGCGATAACGGCTGCGCTGCTCACGCTCGCTGTGCAGCAAACGGTTGAGCGAGCCGGTCAGGCGCAGCAGTTCCCGTGGATGTTCTTCACTCAGGCTTTCACGCGTGCCGCCCTCGATCTGGTCCAGCTCCTGGCTCAGCCGGCGCAACGCCTGCAAGCCCCAGGTCAGGCCGATCCATAACAAGGCGAGCAACACCAGCAAGGCTGCGCCGAAGCCCAGATAAAGGTTTTCCCGCAGGCCTTCGAGGGTGATTTCGTATTCGCGCACCGGTTGCAGGGCGACGATGCTGAACGCCGCGCTCTGGCCGCCCAGCAGTTTGACCTCAACGTCATAGACGAAGAACTCTTCACCATTGGCTTCGCTGATCCTCGCGAACTCGTTACCGCGCCCGTCGTAACGCGGCTTGTAGTTGATTTTCTCTTCCTGGGTGGCCTTAGAGCGCCAGACCAGGTGACCTTCGCGGTCATAGATGTAGCCGAGCAAACGGCTGTCGGTGAGGTTGAAGCGCTCGTCAGGCAATTGCGCGGGCATCTGCAAGCGGTTGTTTTCGACCCGGGCAGCGGAAATCAGCGTGGTGACGTCAGACGCCAGACGCTGCTCGATGGAATCCTGCAACGCCAGGCTGAACGCGCCCTGCATCGCAGGCAACAACGCCAGCATGAACAACACCGCCAGGACCGTGGCGGCGAGCATCAATCGGACACGAAGGGAACGAATCAAGTGCAGCGCTCGTTAAACAGGTAGCCAAGGCCGCGCACGGTATCGATCGGCTTGAAGCCGGCCGGGCCTTCGAGTTTGCGGCGCAAGCGGCCGACCAGCACTTCGATCACGTTCGGATCACGCTCGCCGTCATCCGGATAGAGTTGCTCCATCAAGCGGTCCTTGGCCACCACTTGCTGGTGATGTCGCATCAGGTATTCAAGGATCCGGTATTCGTAGGCGGTCAGCGCGAGCGGTTGTTCATCGAGGGACGCCTGTTTGCGATTGAGGTCCAGCAGCAAGGGGCCAGCGACGATGGTCGACTGGGTGAAACCGCTGGAGCGGCGCAGCAAGGCATTGAGCCGGGCGTCCAGCTCTTCGAACTGGAAGGGCTTGACCACGTAATCATCAGCGCCGGCGGCGAGGCCTTCGACCTTGTCCTGCCAGTTGCCCCGCGCGGTGAGGATCAGGATCGGAAACGTCTTGCCCCGGGAACGCAATTGACGAATCAGATCGAGCCCGCCCATGCCAGGCAGACCGAGGTCGATCACCGCCAAGTCATGGTTGAACTGCTCGGCCTGGTACAACGCCTCCTCGGCGTTGGCCACGGACTCGACCACGTGGCCGCTATCCGTCAGGCGGGTTTGCAGGTGATGGCGCAACAGCGCTTCATCTTCGACGACCAGCAATTTCATAACGCTCTCCTGGGCAAATCAACATCTCCAAAAGACAAACTTCAATGGCTGACAGGGCGACCTGTGGGAGCGAGCCTGCTCGCGATAGCGGTGGGTCAGCCAATATTGATGCTGAATGTACCGCCGTCATCGCGAGCAGGCTCGCTCCCACAAGTTTGCGCGGCTTAACCGACTGGCCGCGAAACGCTTTTTTAGAAAGCGTAGTTGGCGGACAGGTAGGTCTGGGCGCTGCTGGTCAAGTCCAGCGAACCTTGTTTGCTGCCGCCGCGCTCGCTCATCTCGGTGCTGGCGTTGCTGCGCAGGTAACGGTAACCCAGCTCGACCGAGGTGTTTTGCGAAACTTGCTGCAATACACCGACCTGGCCGCCAATGGCGTAACCGATGTCGCTGTCGCGGCTGAAGCCTGGCGACTCCTGAGTCAGTTTGGTCAAACCGGCGGTGGCACCGCCGAACAATTTGGTACTGCCACCCACCGGGTAGAACAGATCGTAACTGCCCAGCAGGTTTTCCTGACGCAGTTTAATGCCATTGTGCGAGCCCGACACGTTGTCATAAGTGGCGTAGTAGCGGCCCTTGCTGTCTTGCTGGCCCAGACGCGCGCCCCAGGTGTTGTCCTTGCCGATCACACCGTCGGCGTTCGGGTGGTTGAGATTGTCGTTCAGGGCGCTGGATTTTTTAACCTTGTCGCTGGTCTGGCCAAAGGTCAGGCCCGCAAAATTGGTGGTATCGGCGTGGGCCGCGACACTGGCGCCCATCACGGTGAAAGCCAGAAGCAGTTTTTTAAAAGTAGTCATTGGGGAGTTTCCTCATGCGCTATGTGCTTTTTGGGTACGGGGCAAGGTTACTGACCCCTCCCTGTACTGCCCCTGAACGCACTCTGAACCTGAGCTGAATCAAATCAACTACGCTGTTCTGACGACTCTTGATAAGGAGGTTTGATCATGCGTGTGTTCCTCGCCCTCGTGTTACTGGCTCTGAGCGGGGTCAGCCAGGCCGCCATCCAGACCCAGGAAATTCCCTACCAGAGTGCCGACGGCACCAAGTTGATCGGCTATTACGCCTACGACGACGCCATCAAAGGCCCGCGCCCGGGCGTGGTGGTGGTGCATGAATGGTGGGGCCTCAACGACTACGCCAAGCGTCGCGCCCGTGATCTGGCCGGTCTGGGCTACAGCGCGCTGGCGATCGACATGTTTGGCGACGGCAAGAACACCGAACACGCCAAGGACGCCATGGCCTTCATGCAGGCAGCATTGAAGGACAGCGCGGCGGCCAGCGCGCGGTTTCAGGCCGGGCTCGACTTGCTGAAGAAACAACCACAGACCGATCCGGCCAAACTGGCGGCTATCGGTTACTGCTTTGGCGGCAAGGTGGTGCTGGATGCGGCGCGTCAAGGCGTGCCGCTGGCGGGCGTGGTGAGTTTCCACGGCGCGCTGGTGACCAATACGCCAGCGACGCCTGGCAGCGTGAAGGCGAAAGTCCTGGTGGAGCATGGCGCTCTGGACAGCATGGTCACGGCGCAAAACGTGGCAGCGTTCAAGACGGAAATGGACAAGGCCAATGCCGACTACAAGTTTGTCACCCTCGAAGGCGCCAAGCACGGGTTCAGCAACCCCGAGGCGGATCGTCTGAGCCATGGCGACCACGGCGGGCCGGACATTGGCTACAGCAAAACCGCGGATGAGAAGTCCTGGGCGGATATGCAGGCGTTTTTCAAGAAGATATTTGGCTGACACACCAACAGCATTGAGCCGAGCATTGCTCCCTGTGGTGAGGGGGCTTGCCCCCGTTCGGCTGCGAAGCAGTCGTGAACCGGCGAACGCAGTGCATCTGTCGGAATGCGATTGCAGGGTTTGGGGCTGCTTCGCAACCCAACGGGGGCAAGCCCCCTCGCCACAAAAGCCCTGCTACCACTACCCAGCCATCGCGCCAGACGGCAAAATGCCCGTCATGAATTCCGTCCCCGCCCTACCCGCCTGCTGCACCCCACTCGACGCCCATTGGCCGCTGCCGTTTGCGCTGCCCGATACGGTCCTGCTGGGTACCCACTTCGATACCAGGCAACTGGCCAGTGATGATTTCCAGCGCAGCGCCATCGAGCCGCCTGCGAGCATCCAGCGTTCGGTGGCCAAGCGCCAGGCCGAGTTTCTCGCCGGGCGAGTCTGCGCTCGGGCGGCGTTGCAACAACTGGAAGGGCTGAGTTTCATTCCGGCCATCGGCGAAGACCGCGCACCGGTGTGGCCGGCGCATATCACCGGCTCGATCACCCACAGCACCGGCCGGGCCGCTGCGATTGTCGCGAACAAGGCGCACTGGCGCGGTCTGGGGATGGACCTGGAAAACCTGCTCGATGCGGAGCGCGCCGAACGCCTGGCCGGGGAAATCCTCACCGGGCCTGAGTTGCAGCGCATGGCCGCCGGGGCTGGCGATCAATTGGCAATGCTGGTGACGCTGACGTTTTCGGTGAAGGAGAGCCTGTTCAAGGCGCTCTACCCGATCGTGCAGAAGCGCTTCTATTTCGAACACGCCGAAGTGCTGGAGTGGAGCGCGGGTGGTGAAGTGCGGTTGCGCTTGCTGACCGACTTGTCCAGTGAATGGCGTCACGGCACTGAGCTGGACGCGCAATTTGCAGTGATGGATGGGCAGTTGTTGAGTCTGGTCAGTATCAAGGCCTGAGGATTTGTAGCGCCTGACAGGGCCTCTTCGCGGGCAAGCCTCGCTCCTACGGGAGTTGTGTGAATCCTGTAGGAGCGAGGCTTGCCCGCGAAGGCGATTGTCCAGACAACAAAAATCTCACCGCCGCTCCTGATTCCTCGGCCAGCTCAAACTGAAACAGGCCCCGCCCAGGCTTTTGCTCTTGCCGATCAACGCTCGCCCGTCATGCCAATGAATGATTCGCCGCACGATCGACAACCCCAACCCATGCCCGCCCGAGGCACGGGTGCGGCTGTCATCGAGGCGCAGGAACGGGGTGAAGATTTTCTCCCAGGCGGTTTCCGGCACGCCCGGCCCGTCATCCTCGACATCCACCCGACAGCGCTGCTGCCCCACCTGATAGCTGACGGTCACCCGTGACTGCGCGTGGCGCATGGCGTTGCTCACCAGGTTCTGCAACGCCCTGTGCAAGTAACGCGGTTCGGCCTCGACCCAGGCGTCGTCGCAATCAGCGGCCGACAGGCACAAACCGCGCTGTACCGTGACCTCGGCGCGCAGTGGCGCCAACTCTTCGATCACCTGATTGACCAACGCATCCAGATCGATCCGCTGAAAATTCAGCGCCGGCGAACCTTGCTCCAGCCGCGCATAGGTGAGCATCTCGTCGACCAGCCGATCGAGGTCCTCGATGTCGTGGTCCATGCCCTCGCGGTACTTTTCCAGCGCTTGCGGCGTGGTGGCCGAACCGATCATCTCCAGGCCAAAACGCAAACGCGCGACTGGCGTGCGCAGTTCATGGGACACGGCGCGCACCAGTTCTCGCTGAATCGCCAACAATTGCTGCAAGTGCTCGGCCATGCCGTTGAACGCCGAGGCCAGGCGCCCCACCGAGTCCGCGCCGCGTGCCGGTACGCGGGTTTCCAGGCTGCCCTTGGCGATGCGCGTGGCGGCGGCTTCCAGCCCGCGCAAACGACGCTCCAGCTGACGCACCAACAGATAGACGATCAAACCGATCAGGCTCAGGCCAAGGGCCGCAATCAGCACCAGCCACTCGGGCGGGTAAGGATTCATTTGATACAGCGGGCCGATTTCCAGTACCCACGGCGTACCGACCATGCCGGCAAACACCCGGATCGAATCGCCGCCCTTACCCAGCGCCATGACTGTGTCGCCTTCGGACACGCGGCGACTCTGGTCTTCGTCCATGTCGGCCTGATCGATCGTGACCAATTGCAGATCAAAACCGAAACCCTTCTCTTCCTTTAACTGCGCCAGACGCTTGGGCTGCTCGGCCACCGGGTAGCGCACCAGTTCATCAGCCAACAGGTAAATGGTCGCCCGCGCCAGTTGTTCGCTGATCTGCTGGACTTCCCCGGTGAGCACCAGTTGTTCTTTGTCGCTGACCAAACGGTAAACCTTCGCCGCATGCGGGCCGGTCTGCTCCACCAGTGCCTGACCGCGCAGCACACGGGTGCGCTGGGTCAGGTCGAGGTCGGTCTGGGGGAATGTCTTCAGCGCCAACGGAATCCCGAGCAAGCGCTCCCACACCAGCAAGGCCCGGTGGCGCTCGGTTTCGTTCATCGGCTGCAGGTTATCGGCCATCAGCGAGAACGTGCCGTGGGCCAGGCGCTCGCGGTATTGCTCGCTGCGCACCTGGTTAAGCAGGTGCAAGGCCAGCACGCCGAGCACGGCCACCAGAATCAGCGCCGCGCACATGCCGCCATAAATGCGCAGGAAGATCGAGTTCACAGCGACATGTCTGCGCAGGCTTCAGGAACGAACAGATAGCCTTTGCTGCGGATGGTTTTGATCAGCCGCGGATGCTCCGGGTCATCGCCGATCTTCGGGCGGATGCGTGAAATGCGCACGTCGATGGAACGGTCCTGGCCGTCATAACCGATACCACGCAGCGCAGTGAATATTTCCTCGCGAGACAGAATACGCCCGGCGTTGGCCACCAGCAGCCAGAGCAAATCGAACTCGGCACTGGTCAACTCGATGCCTTTGTCATGCAGCCAGGCCTCGCGCAACGCGTTGTCCACCACCAACGGGCCGAACTGCAGACGCCGTTGTTTTTCCGGAGCGGTTTCAGGGGGTTCACTGCGCCGCAACAAGGCCTGGATGCGCGCCAGCAGCAGGCGTGGGCGAACCGGTTTGCAGACGTAGTCATCAGCGCCGAGGTCGAGGCCGAGGATTTGATCGGTGTCATCGGTGCGCGCGGTGAGCATCAGGATCGGGCCGTCATACTTGTCGCGAACCTTGCGGCAAATGCTCAGGCCATCTTCGCCCGGGAGCATCAGGTCGAGGATCACCAGGTCCGGTTTTTCCTTGATGATGCGTGCCGCGGCGAGAGCGCCGTTGCCCTCGATCGACACACGCAGGCCGTTGGCTTCGAGGTAGTCACGAGTCAGTTCGGCCAGACGCTGGTCGTCCTCGACAATCAATACCTGCCAGACTTCTTGCTCCACGGTGACCTCTGCTTGCCAACATCACTTTAAAAGGAAGGATCCGCCCGTCTTTTTGTAATGATTGGGGAGGATAAGAATGCATCTGCATTGGCCGATTGTATAAACGGCGCACGTCTGGAACACAAGCGGGTAAATGCGTTCGGACACAGCGGTTTTTTGTGATAGGGTTCGCGCCCTTAAAAATCCGAATGACTGTTTTCAATCGTTGAAAATCAGTGAAAAACGGTCCGCTCCAGCTAGGTCGCGGCCTACACGCTCGTTCCACCTTTCACACACAATTTACGCACAGGTTTATCCACAGGTAGTACGTTGCAACACCCTCCAAAACGCATTATCTTGTACCTCGGCGCCAAAAAAACCCTACATGTAGGGTTTTAGCTTAAAAGCCCAACCACATTTCAGACCAGAAACTCAAGTGCTTTATTGCCTGTTTATGGTTGAACCAAGCACGATTTTACAAGCCCAAACCGCATGTGCGGATGGCACCGTTTTTTCAGGCCAGAACAGCCAGAACGGTACGGGTGTTGCAGTCAAAACTGGCACCCCTGAAAGGAATCCGGCTTCGAGCCCTGGCTCGCGGCCAAAGACTTCGGCAAGGAAGCGGCATCATTAGCCTTTTCCTACTGTCCCGAAGTTGTTATGCCCGACGCCACGTCGGTTGTAGTGCTTCAGGACAGAACGGTGGGCACCCTGATGGTGCCCAAACAAACATAGAGAATGTGGAGACAACCCCCCATGCAAACCGACACAACTCGCGAGAACCCGCAGGGCACCTTGCCGCAGGCCGCCGATTCGAATTCGGATCTGTCCGCCACCGCGCCTGGCCAGCTGCGCGTGATCAAGCGTAACGGGACTGTCGTTCCTTACACCGATGACAAAATCACCGTCGCCATCACCAAAGCGTTTCTTGCAGTTGAAGGCGGCACCGCTGCCGCTTCGTCGCGCATCCACGACACCGTTGCCCGCCTGACCGAACAGGTCACCGCGACCTTCAAGCGTCGCATGCCATCGGGCGGCACCATCCACATCGAAGAAATCCAGGACCAGGTCGAACTGGCCCTGATGCGTGCCGGCGAGCAGAAAGTAGCGCGCGACTACGTGATCTACCGTGACGCCCGTTCCAAGGAACGCGCTGTACGCACCCCTGCCGAGGAAGCGGTTCAGGCTCACCCGTCGATCCGCATCACCCGCGCCGATGGCAGCCTTGCACCTCTGGACATGGGTCGCCTGAACACCATCGTCACCGAAGCGTGCGAAGGTCTTGCAGAAGTCGACGGCGACCTGATCCAGCGCGAAACCCTGAAGAACCTGTACGACGGCGTGGCCCTGACCGACGTCAACACCGCCCTGGTGATGACCGCCCGTACGCTGGTCGAGCGTGAGCCGAACTACTCGTTCGTGACCGCCCGCCTGCTGATGGACACCCTGCGTGCCGAAGGCCTGAACTTCCTGGGCGTCGCCGAGAGCGCGACCCACCACGAAATGGTCGACCTGTACGCCAAGGCGCTGCCGGCGTACATCGCCAAAGGTATCGAATTCGAATTGCTGAACCCGGTTCTGGCGTCCTTCGACCTGGAAAAACTCGGCAAGGCGATCAACCACGAGCGCGATCAGCAGTTCACGTACCTGGGCCTGCAAACCCTGTACGACCGTTACTTCATCCACAAGGACGGTATCCGCTTCGAACTGCCGCAGATTTTCTTCATGCGCGTGGCCATGGGCCTGGCAATCGAAGAGAAGAACAAAGAAGACCGTGCGATCGAGTTCTACAACCTGTTGTCGTCCTTCGACTACATGTCGTCGACCCCGACCCTGTTCAACGCCGGTACTTTGCGTCCACAGCTGTCGAGCTGCTACCTGACCACCGTGCCGGATGACCTGTCGGGCATCTACCACGCGATCCACGACAACGCCATGTTGTCGAAATTCGCTGGTGGCCTGGGCAACGACTGGACGCCGGTTCGTGCGCTGGGCTCGTACATCAAGGGCACCAACGGCAAATCCCAGGGCGTTGTACCGTTCCTGAAAGTAGTGAACGACACCGCCGTCGCCGTTAACCAGGGTGGCAAGCGCAAAGGCGCTGTCTGTGCCTACCTGGAAACCTGGCACATGGACATCGAGGAGTTCATCGAGCTGCGCAAGAACACCGGTGATGATCGTCGTCGTACCCACGACATGAACACCGCCAACTGGATTCCTGACCTGTTCATGAAGCGTGTCTTCGATGACGGCAAGTGGACCCTGTTCTCGCCGTCCGAAGTACCGGACCTGCACGACCTGACCGGCAAGGCCTTCGAAGAGCGTTACGAGTACTACGAAGCACTGACCGAGTACCCAGGCAAGGTCAAGCTGTTCAAGACCATCCAGGCCAAAGACCTGTGGCGCAAAATGCTGTCCATGCTGTTTGAAACCGGCCACCCATGGCTGACCTTCAAAGACCCGTGCAACCTGCGCAGCCCGCAGCAGCACGTGGGCGTGGTTCACAGCTCGAACCTGTGCACCGAGATCACCTTGAACACCAACAAGGACGAGATCGCCGTTTGCAACCTGGGCTCGATCAACCTGCCGAACCACATCACCAACGGCAAGCTGGACACCGCCAAGCTGGAACGCACCGTGAACACCGCCGTTCGCATGCTCGATAACGTTATCGACATCAACTACTACTCGGTGCCACAAGCGAAGAACTCCAACTTCAAGCACCGTCCGGTCGGTCTGGGCATCATGGGCTTCCAGGACGCTTTGTACCTGCAGCACATCCCTTACGGTTCCGACGCTGCCGTCGAGTTCGCCGACAAGTCGATGGAAGCGGTCAGCTACTACGCGATCCAGGCTTCCTGCGACCTGGCCGACGAGCGCGGCGCTTACGAGACGTTCCAGGGTTCGCTGTGGTCCAAAGGCATCCTGCCGCTGGATTCGCAACAGATCCTGATCGAGCAACGTGGCCAGAAGTACATCGACGTTGACCTGAACGAGTCCCTGGACTGGGCACCGGTTCGCGCCCGTGTGCAGAAAGGCATTCGTAACTCCAACATCATGGCCATCGCACCGACCGCGACCATCGCCAACATCACTGGCGTGTCGCAGTCGATCGAACCGACCTACCAGAACCTCTACGTGAAATCGAACCTGTCGGGCGAATTCACCGTGATCAACCCGTACCTGGTTCGCGACCTCAAGGCTCGCGGTCTGTGGGACTCGGTCATGATCAACGACCTGAAGTACTACGACGGTTCGGTGCAGCAAATCGAGCGCATCCCGCAAGAACTCAAAGAGCTCTACGCAACTGCGTTCGAAGTGGACACCAAGTGGATCGTTGACGCGGCAAGCCGTCGTCAGAAGTGGATCGACCAGGCTCAATCGCTGAACCTGTACATCGCTGGCGCTTCGGGCAAGAAGCTGGACGTGACCTACCGCATGGCCTGGTACCGTGGTCTGAAAACCACCTACTACCTCCGTGCCCTGGCCGCGACCAGCACCGAGAAGTCGACCATCAACACCGGTAAGCTGAACGCTGTTTCCAGCGGCGGCAACCACGGTGACGACTCGGTCCTGGCAGCCCCTGCCGGCCCTGCTCCAGTGCCGAAGGCTTGCGCTATCGACGAGCCGGATTGCGAAGCTTGCCAATAAGCTGAGCCGGTGAGCGCTGCAAGGCGCTTACCTCGATAACCCCCGATGAGCCTCTGGCTTGTCGGGGGTTTTCTTTTGCCTTGAGGAACGTGGTGGCCCGGCTGACGCCATCGCGAGCAGGCTCGCTCCCACAGGGATTTGTGGTATTGGATAGATCCAATGTGGGAGCGAGCCTGCTCGCGATGAGGCCAATACAGACAACCACGATGTCAGTGCCTGAGACAAACCCCGGCTATAAAAAAACCCCTCTTGCGAGGGGTTCTTTATGCAGCATTATCAAGCATCAGGTCATCTGAATGATGGTCTGCATGATGGTGCTCTGAGTGGAGATGGTCTTGGCGTTGGCCTGGTAGTTACTCTGGGCCTTGATCAGATCCACGAGTTCGTTGGTCAGGTTGACGTTGGACTCTTCCAGGGAGTTGGAAACCACGGAACCCAGGGTGCCGGTAGTCGGTGCATCGTAGCCCGGGATACCGGAATCGTAGGTTTCCCTCCAGCTGGTGCCGCCCACTGCCTGCAAGCCTTGTTCGTTGGTAAAACTCGCTAGCGATACCTGACCAATAGCCTTGTTCTGGCTATTGCTGAAGTTGGCGAACAGAGTGCCGGTATCATCGATGGTCAGGTTGGTGATCTGGCCAGTGGCATAACCATCCTGAGTCGGCAGCGAACGGGCGGTATCGGCATTGTACTGGGTAGTACTGGTCATATCGATCGCCACACCCGTAGCGTTTGCAGCTGCACCGTTAGCCGCCCACACGCCACCGGTAACAGTACCGGGAACCCATGCGCCAGCCCCGGTCCCCTTCATGGTGATTGTCGTGCCGCTGACGGTGAATGGGCTGGCAGCGGGCACAGTGATACCCGTCAGCGTGCCGCTGGAGTTGAATGTCATCGTCGCTGACGGCTGCGTAGCCGCAGAGTAGGCGCTACCGTCAGGGTTACGTCCATCGACCAAGGTATAGGTCTGCCAGGTATTGGCCGCCGTCTTGACCATGTACTGATCCATGGTGTGTGCATTGCCCTGGGTATCGTAGATAGAGGTACTGAACGACTTGGTATACGTCGAAACGTTGGTCGGATCGAATGGGAGAACCGTCTGATCGATATTTGTCGCAGTCGAATTCAGGTTGATCGTCGAACTGATCGCGGTGGTAGCCTTGGGCGAGAGGTTGGAGGTGTCGATTCGCAGGTCGGTCAACACACCATTGACGATCTTGCCATTGGAATCCACCCCATAACCTTGCAGGCGAGCGGTACCATCGCTGTTGGTGATGTAACCATCCTTATCGGTCTTGAACGTACCGGCACGGGTGTAGGTCAATGAACCGTTGTTACTCAAAACAAAGAAGCCCGAACCCTGGATCCCCATATCCAGCACGTTGCCGGTGTTGTTCACATCGCCCTGGCCGAACTGCTGGGAAACGTTGGCCAGGCGCACGCCATTGCCAACGGTCTTGCTACCAGTACCCAGCTTGGTGGCCGAGTACACGTCTTCGAATTCTGCACGGGACGATTTGAAGCCTGTGGTCGCGACGTTGGCGATGTTGTTGCCGGTCACGTCCAGTTGTTTGTTGGCTGCATAGAGACCGCTAAGGCCGATATTGAAAGACATATTCCACTCCTTTGTGCCGTGTTAGTCGGCTCTATATACCAATGGTTTGTACTTTGGACAGGGCAACGCTGCCCATGCCTGCCAGGTTCAGCATCAACTCACCGCCGGTCTGGCTGATGGTCACGCTATTGACCGTTGCCGGCAGGTAAGTAATCAATGAGGTGTTCGTACCGTCGATGGTGGTCGTCGCGCCGAAGGTGTAGGTGCCCGCCGGTGCCACGACACCCGCATCGTCCTTGCCGTCCCAGATAAAGCTGGAATTGCCGGCGCTCTGACTACCCAGTTCAAGGGTGCGGATGGTTGTGCCTTCCGAGTTGGTGATCTTGACGGTGGCGGCGGCAACCGATGTCGGCACGACGACGGTCCCGTTGAGGCTCTTGGAGGTGTCGACCACGGCTTTGTCGGTCTGCGCGATGACCGAACGGCCCACCAGCGAAGAAGCCTGCAAGGCTTGCGACGAGCTGTAGCTGCTGGCAAGACCGCTGACCGTGTCGTTCAGCGTAGTGATGCCTTCCAGGCTACTGAACTGGGCCAGCTGGGCCACGAACTCGCTGTTGTCCTGAGGATCGAGCGGGTTCTGGTTTTTCAGCTGAGTCACCAGCAGTTGCAGGAACGCATCCTTGCCCAGTGCCTGCCCGCCTGTAGCGGCCGAGGTCAGGCTGTTGCTGGTGGTAGTGGTCTTGACCGAAGAGTTGGCCAGGATGTCATTGAGGCTAAGGCTACTGGTGGAATCGGTAACGCTCATACGAATCGCCCCTTATCACTGACCGAGGGTCAGGACCTTCTGCATCATGGTTTTGGCGGTGTTCATCATTTCGGCGTTGGTCTGGAACGAACGGCTCGCGGAAATCATGTCGGCCATTTCTTCGACGACGTTGACGTTCGGGTAGTAGACGTAGCCCTTGGCATCGGCAGCCGGATGGTTCGGCTCGTAGCGCGCTTCAAGGTTGCTCTGGTCTTCGACCACGCCCAGTACTTGCACGCCTTGACCGGCAGCGTCCTGGTTCTGGAACAGCGAATCGCTGCCGCCGCTCTGGCCGCCCTGGAACATGGTGGCAAACACCGGGTGACGGGCGCGGTAGGTCTGGTCGATGCTCGACGAGACGGTCTCGGCGTTGGCGATGTTACTGGCGACGGTGTTCAAGCGAGTGGTCTGGGCACTCATGCCGCTACCGGCAATGTTGAAAACACTGGATAGAGACATGGATTACTCTCCGCGCAGGGCTGACACCAGCCCTTTGAATTTACTGTTGAGCAGGGTGAAGCTGGCTTGGAAGTTGACCGCGTTTTCCGCGTAGTTCGACTGTTCCAGTTGGGCGTCCACGGTGTTCTGGTCGATCGACGGTTGCATCGGCGTGCGATACATCAGCGACTCGTCACCATTGCCCAGGCCTTCAGCTTCGATGTGACGGCTGTTGGTCATGTTCAAGGCGAACTTGCCGTTTTTGGTTTTCTCGTTCTGCTCGGCAAGCACTTTCGAGAAGTCCAGATCCCGAGCCTTGTAGTTCGGGGTGTCGGCGTTGGCGATGTTGTTGGCCAGGACTTCGGCACGCTGAGCGCGGAAGCCCAGGGCTTGTTCGTGGATACCGAGCGCTTTATCGAAGCTGATGCTCATGTCGGGAAACCTTCGGGTGACCTGATTTTTCGTAACATGGACATAGCAAGCGGCGTGCCAATTCAAAAAACCCCGTAAACCGGGGCTTTGCCGGCAGTGGCAAGGCGGCAATGCCAGAAAAGCGGCAACCGATTTCCGCCGCCTGCCGCTTTTCTGCCGCTTATCACGGTAGAAAGACCACCACCTGACCCTGTGGGAGCGGGCTGTGGCGAGGGGGCTTGCCCCCGTTTGAGTGCGTAGCACTCATAGGATTTTTGCTACATCAGAGATTTTAGGTCTGCTTCGCAGCCCAACGGGGGCAAGCCCCCTCGCCACAGTCCGCCCCTACAGGTGATGCGGCGAGAATGAGAAATCAGGCAAAAAAAAGGGAGCCCCCTGAGGACTCCCGTTTTTTTATGCCGTCAACGAATCACTTCGCCTGGTAAATGATCCCCGGGCTGCACTGGACCATCTGGTAATGATCCGGCAAACCGTTCAGCGCTTCGGACGCGCCAAGGAACAGATAACCGCCCGGCTTCAGCGTGCTGTGAATGCGCAACAGGATGTCTTTCTTCACCTCGGCGGAGAAGTAGATCAGCACGTTGCGGCAAAACACGATATCGAACTTGCCCAGGCTCGCGTAGCTGTCCAGCAGGTTGAACGAACGAAACTCCACCCGACTCTTGATGGGTACCTTGATCGCCCAGCGTCCCGGTCCTTTCGGGTCGAAGTAACGCTGAAGGCGCTCGGGTGACAGACCACGGCCGATGGCCAGGCTGTCGTATTCGCCGGTTTTGCAGTTGGTCAGCATAGTGCCGGACAGGTCAGTGGCAACGATCTGCACGCCCATCTTCAACTGACCCATGTTGACCCGCTCGAACTCATCGATGGACATCGACAGCGAATACGGTTCCTGGCCCGACGAACACGCCGCCGACCAGATCCGCAGGCGCTGACCGGGGGCTGCCTTGATCGCTTCGGGCAATACCTTGTTCTTCAAGACTTCAAACGGATAGGTGTCACGAAACCACAAGGTTTCGTTGGTGGTCATGGCATCCACCACCATCTCGCGCAAACCGCTGCGCGGCTGAGTCTGGATGCGCTGAACCAGCTCACCCAGCGATTTGATGCCCTGCTGTTCCATCAGTTTGTTGAGACGGCTCGAGACCAGGTATTGCTTGTTTTCACCGAGCAAAATGCCACAGGCTTTTTCCAGGAATACCCGGAACTGTTCAAAATCCAAATTACCCGTAGACAAAGATGCCGCCTCTTAAATCGTGTTGACCGCCAGGGACAGAAGGCCCCTAGCTGTTATCTGCTGCTTTGATCCGGTCGACTACCCGGGATGCCAGGTCATCAGGACGGAATTTGGCCAGGAAGTCATCGGCACCGACTTTCTTGACCATCGCCTGATTGAATACACCCGACAACGAAGTGTGCAGGATGATATGCAGCTTTTGCATGCGCGGATCACTGCGGATTTCGGCCGTCAGGGTGTACCCGTCCATCTCCGGCATCTCGATGTCGGAAATCATCATCAGGAACTCTTCTTCCGGCTTCTTGCCCTCGTCGACCAGCTTGCGCAGGTAATCCAGCGCTTGCCGACCGTCGTTCAACGCCACCACTTCGACGCCGACGGTTTGCAGGCAACGGCTCACCTGCTTGCGCGCCACCGATGAGTCATCGACCGTCAGCACACGCAAGGACAACGCCTTGTGCTGAGTCTCGACATCCACCACGCCCACCGAAATCGCTTCCGGTGTCGGTGCCACTTCCGCCAGCACCTTCTCGACGTCGATGATTTCGACTAACTGATTGTCGACCCGAGTCACAGCCGTCAAGTAATGATCGCGCCCGGTGCCCTTGGGTGGCGGATGAATCTCCTCCCAGTTCATGTTGATGATGCGCTCCACCGACCGAACCAGGAAACCCTGGGTCTTGGTGTTGTACTCCGTGATGATCACGAAGGGATTGCTTTGATCTTTCAGCGCTCCGGAACCGGTCGCCATCGCCAGATCCAGAATCGGAATGGTCGCCCCCCGAATATTCGCCACACCGCACACGACAGGACTGGACTTGGGCATCAGGGTCAGCTTGGGGCATTGCAGCACCTCACGAACCTTGAACACGTTGATCCCATACAGCTGCTGGCCGTCGAGACGGAACAACAACAGCTCAAGGCGATTCTGCCCTACCAGTTGCGTGCGCTGGTTCACCGAATCCATTACACCAGCCATGCCCAGACTCCTACACCAACGCTAAGTGTGTTTGCGACGCACATTCATCACTAAACGGCACGGCGCTTGCTTTTTAACTCTTATGAACACAGAACCGACATTTTTCCGACACCTGACATCAGCCTGCCGCAGATTACTCTGTGCGATGTCGGCCGTTTGCCTGTTCAACGCTGGCAGCCCTGCCCTTGCTGACGCGGTTACCTTGCCTGACATGCTTATCGGCGTCACTCAGGGCTTTCTTGAATTCACCGTAGAAGACTATCTGGCCACGAGTCAAACACAAGGACGCTACGAAATCGAGGTCAACCAGCTCGATCCGCGCCTGCGCATGCCTATGTGCGACAAGGAATTGACAGCCACCCTCGAGAGCCCCGCAAGGCCTCTGGGTCGGGTCACGGTCAAGGTTCGTTGCGACGGCGCCTCCCCCTGGACAGTCTTCGTACCCGCTCAAGTACGGCTGTTTCGCGACATTGTGACCACCACCCGCCCCCTCAAGCGCACAGGGATTATCGAACCCCAGGACGTAACCCTGCGTGAACGCGATATCAGCCTGATAAACCAGGGTTTTCTGACCTCCGTCGATCAGGCGATCGGACAGAAACTTACCCGACCAATGGTCGCCGATCAGGTCATTACCCTGGTACACCTCGAACAGGCGGAAGTCATTCGCAAGGGTGATCAGGTGGTGATTACCGCCCGCAGTGGTACGCTCAGTGTTCGTATGCCGGGTGAAGCGCTGTCCAACGGCGGCATGAGCGAACAGATTCGCGTGAAAAACCTTAACTCCCAGCGGGTCATCAAGGCGCAAGTCACCGCGCCGGGCCAGGTGGAAGTTTCTATGTGAGCGGCCATGCAGGGGCTCTGGGCTCGTGAAGAGATGGCGCGCCACACGGCTGTTGCCTAAACTGTGCCCCATGCAGGACACACGCTGGCGCATGCAAGCTCATTGATAAATGGGTCTAAAGTTTTCCGGGGGAGAGCCGAAAACATGGCAAGCGTCCAAATACCCAGAGGTTTTTTGTCATGGTCATCGATTTCAGTCGTTTAAACAGCTCCTCGTCACTTACGGGCAGTACGCGTACCAGCGTTGCTAAGGAAACCGCCGAAGCTGGCCAATCCGCGCCGCTGAATACCCCGGCCGAACAGGCCAATACCACCCAAAGCGGGGAGTCGGTACACCTCAGCAATGAGGCTCAACAGTTGCAAAAGGTCACTGACAAGCTGCGCGATCAGCCTGCCGTCGACAAAGCCCGCGTGGCCGAGTTGAAAGCAGCGATTGCCGATGGCAGCTATAAAGTCGACAGCAACCGTGTAGCCAGCAAACTGCTCAACTTCGAAGCCCAGCGCTAGGCCACGGCCCGCGCCAGGCTTTTGGACGCTTAAAACCCAAGGCCAGCCATGCACGACACTAATTTACTGCAACTGATCATCGACGACTTTGCCCCGGCGCAACACCTGCTGGAGCTGCTGAAAACCGAGTCCCTCGCGCTGCACGGTCGCGACATGCCACTGCTCGAAGACATTCTGGCGCAGAAACAGGCAATGATCATTTTGCTCGAACAGCATGGCCGCAAGCGCAGTGAAATCCTCGCCAGCCTCAACCTGCCAACCAATCGCCAAGGCCTGGAGCAACTTGCCAGCCATTCGAGCATCGGCGATCAGTTGCTGGCACAGAGCGACGTGCTGACCGACCTCCTGGCCCAATGCCAGGCCGCCAATGCCAACAATGGCCAGTCGATTCTGGTGCAGCAGGCCGCCACCGCCAACCAGCTGAAAATCCTCACCGGCGGCGAGCCGCCAGCGCTCTACGATGCCCGCGGATCAACCTCCAAGCTCGCAAAGCCACGCCCGCTCAGTCAGGCTTGAGCCTTTCAATGAGCACACCCTATCAAGACGCGAAACATGCTGGCAGAATGCTGGCTAGCAGTCATATTTGTCTGGAGATTGATGCCCCGTGTTCAATGCCTTAAACGCGGAAGATGCTCCGCAGCCACCCAAGGTGCTCACTACGCCCCTGGAAATCTCCGGCAATCTGCGTCAGCTGCAAGACAGCCATGACCCGCTGATCATCACGTTCCACGAGCGCAGCCAGCGCTTCCAGAGTTATCTGGTGGACGTCGACCGTGACAGCAACATGATCGCCCTGGACGAAATGATCCCCCGCGACGGCGAACGCTTTCTGCTGGCCGGCGAACCGTTCAAGGTCGAAGGCTTCCACGACGGCGTACGCATCGCCTGGGAAAGCAATGGCCCGCTGACCATCGACGAATCCGGCGATGGCCGCTGCTACCGTGGCGCGCTGCCCGACGAGGTGGTTTATCACCAGCGCCGCAATGCTTTCCGCGCCGCGCTGAAGCTGGCGCAACTGGTCAATGTCGAGCTGGGTGGTGACAAGCTCAAGTCGCCGGTCAGCGGCAAACTGCTGGACATCTCTGCCACCGGCTGCAAGTTGCGCTTCGAAGGCGACATTACCGCCAGGCTGCAACTGGGTCAGGTCTACGACCGCTTCATCGCCGCCCTACCCTTCGGCAGCATGACGGCGCCGGTCGAGCTGCGTTACCTGCACTTCGAAGAAAAGATCAACACCACCTTCGCCGGCGTGCGTTTTCACAACATGAGCGGCCTGGTGCAGCGGCAGGTCGAGCGGTTCGTCTATCAGCTTCAGCGCGAAGCACGGCGCTTCGATAAAGACGACTTCTGATACGCCACTCTCATAAAAAACGGGCAGTCCCTTGCGGTGACTGCCCGTTTTTTTATGCCTTGATCAAGGCCTTGCTTCGGTAAAGCTTTGCTCGCGACCCGTGTCAGGGTCTTCGGGCTCCGAATCCGTTTCAGGCACTGGTTCGGGCTCTGCATCCGGGTTGAAATCAGGCTCCGGGTTGACCGGGTTCTGCATCTGATCCTGCACCACCTGCTCATCGACGCGCGGGTCAAGGCAAGCCACCAGTGGCGAACTCGACATACTGTCCGGCATGGCCACGTGATGCAGTGGAGCATCGTCCACCTGATGCAGGTTGGTGACCGCTTTCGGGCGGATTCGCCACACCAGCACCAAGGCGAAGAAGCTGAAGAAGGCATAGAGCATCTGACTGCCAAACAGCTTCATCAACACCCCGGCTACCAACGGTCCGATACTCGCGCCGACACCATAAGTCACCAGCAGCATCGCCGTCAGCGACACCCGACGATCACCCTCGACGTGGTCGTTGGAGAACGCCACCGCCAGCGGGTACAGGCAGAACTGCACCAACGAGCAGAGGAACCCGGCGATGAACAGCACCTCCAGCGGCACCTGCCGCATGATCGCCAGCGGCAACGCAGCCAGCGCCAGGCTAAACGCGAAACAGCGGATCAACAGCGCCCGGTCATAGCGATCCGACAGCCAACCCAACGGCCACTGCACCACCAGGCCGGCAAAAATACAGCTACCCATGAACAGACCGACCTGTTCGGTCGACAATCCTTGCTGCGAGGCATACAGCGGCGCCAGACCGTAGAACGAACCGACGATCAAACCCGACCCCAACACCGTACTCAATGACTGCGGCACGCGCTTGATGAAGAACCGTGGCTCCATCGGCGCCGGGTGCAAAGGCGCCGGGTGAATCCGCCGCGTCAGGGCCACCGGCACCAGGCACAGGGCGAAACACAGGGCGACCAGCATCAGCAGTTCCAGGCCCAGGCCCGGGTGCATGACCAGAATCAGTTGACCCAACACCAGCCCCAGGTACGAGGCGATCATGTAGCCGCTGAACACCACGCCACGCTGCTTGGCTTCTGCCTGCTCATTGAGCCAGCTTTCGATCACCATGTACTGGCACATCATGCCCAGGCCGACGATCACCCGCAGGAACAGCCAGGCGGGCAACCAGTCCACCAAGCCATGACCCAGCACTGCCGCGCCGACGATCCCGGCGCAGGCTGAGTAGGCTCGAATATGCCCGACCCGGGCAATCAGCCGATGGCCGATCTTGCCGCCCAGCACCAGGCCGAAATAGTTGGCCGCCATCAACGCACCGACCCACAGGCTATCGACTTTATCGGCCGCCAGGCGCAGGGCAAGGTAAGTACTCAACAGGCCCGAGCCGATCAACATCATCAGCGAGGCGAAATAAAGCCCCCGAAAAGATTTCAAGATTTGGCGCATCGGCGTTCCGAGCGGCTCCTTGCAGTGAATATCGGGCTATCGACAAACGATAGCCCGACGGCGACGGGTCGTCAGGCCTGGGCTGCTAGAACACGCCGTTCCCAGGGAGTAATTTCATCAAAGAAGCTGGTCAACTCCATAGTCTTCGAAGCGATGTAGCCTTCGATGAACTCCTTGCCGAACAGTTCCTTCGCCAATTGGCTACGTTTCAGACGTTCAAGAGCGGCATGCAAGGTACACGGCAACGAAAGATTATCCGGCACAACGAACTCACCCTGGATCGGCTCGCTCGGCTCCAGTTTGTTCTCAATGCCATACAACCCCGCGGCCAGGCTCGCGGCGATCGCCAGATACGGATTGGCATCGGCCCCCGGCAAGCGGTTTTCGACCCGACGAGCGACCGGTGAACTGGCCGGAATGCGCAGCCCGGCCGCACGATTGTCGTGGGACCAGCAGGCATTGTTCGGCGATGCGAAAGGATGGCACAGGCGCTGATAGGAGTTCACGTTCGGCGCAAACAGCGCGGTGAAATCCGCCATACCGGCCTGCTGGCCACCGATGAAATGACGGAAAGTCGCGGTCGGCTCGCCGGCCTTGTCGCTGAACACGTTACGCCCGGTGCCGATCTCGACGATGCTCTGATGAATATGCATCGAACTGCCCGGTGTGTGAGCCAACGGCTTGGCCATGCAGACCACGGTCAGGCCATGCTTGAGCGCCACTTCCTTGAGCAGATGCTTGAACAACAAGGTCTGGTCGGCCAACAGTAGCGGATCGCCGTGCAGCAGGTTGATCTCGAACTGGCTGACGCCCATCTCGTGCATGAAGGTATCGCGCGGCAAGCCCAGCGCCGCCATGCATTCGTAGACTTCATTGAAGAACGGCCGCAAGCCGTTATTGGAACTGACGCTGAACGCCGAATGACCGTCCTCGCGACGACCGTCCAGGCCCAGTGGTGGCTGGAAGGGTTGCGTCGGGTCAGGGTTCGGCGCGAAGACGAAGAACTCCAGCTCGGTCGCCACCACCGGCGCCAGACCGAGAGCGGCGTATCGAGCGATCACGGCCTTGAGTTGACCGCGGGTCGACAATGGCGAGCTCTCGCCGGTCAGCTCATCCGCATCACAAATGGCCAGCGCCCGAGGCTGCTGGCTCCAGGGCAAGCGGTGGATCTGCGCGGGATCAGGCACCAGCGCCAGGTCGCCATCATCACTGCCGTAAAAGCGCGCTGGCGGATAGCCGCCCATGATGCATTGCAGCAGCACTCCCCGCGCCATCTGCAAACGCCGCCCTTCAAGAAATCCTTCGGCGGTCATCACCTTGCCGCGTGGTACGCCGTTCAGGTCCGGCGTGACACATTCAATCTCATCAATGCCCGTCAATCGCTGCGCGAGTGAACGATGGCCATCGGTTGTCATGACGCAATCCTTGTTGTTGTACGAGCCGCGAACGGCGACCCGTACAAAATAGGCTTCGGCTGTTCGGAATATCAAGCAACGTCAAACAAAAAGGTGCAGGAGCTGCCGAAGGCTGCGATCTTTTGACTTTGCTTTTTAAAGGCAAGATCAAAAGATCGCAGCCTGCGGCAGCTCCTACCAGCTCCTACGGGGATTGTGTCTGTCAGGGGAGATAGAGGCTGAACACGCCGCCGCCCAAGGGGCCGCCATTGCTGATTTCAGTGCGTCCGCCCACGCCATTGCGCTGATGCAACGCGGCAATCCGTCCGGCAAAGTACAGGCCCAGGCCGGTGCTGCCACTGCTGTGGTTGATGCCCTGCACGTAATCGGCCTGACGCTCGATCATCTCAGACGGATAACCCTCGCCATCGTCATTGATGGTCAGCACCAGTTGCCCGGCCTCATCGCTGACGCTGATCAACAAGGCATGGCGGGCATAACGAATGGCGTTGTTGATGCTGTTGGCAAGCACCGAGGCAATCAGCTCCCGATCGAAAAAACCCAGCGGGCTCAACGGGTCCACTTCATAGGTCGCGATAATGCCGCGGCTGGCGAACACTTCCTGGTGAGCCGCCAGTTGGGCCTCGATGAAGTCATCCAGCTCATGGTAGGCCGGCTGCAATGGCATCTGGTTGACGCCGAGTTTGTACAGCCCCAGCAATTGCACCAGCATGCCGTTGAGGTGGGCGAACTCGAAGTCGATCACGCCCTGCTCCGGGGTGTGCTGTTCGGGATCGGGCAAGCGCGCCAGCCATTGGCTGTGCGCCTGCATCAGCATGGCCAGGGAGTTCTTCATGTCATGCACGGTGGAGGCAATCACCGTGGAAAAGTCGAGTGACGGTTCGCTGTCGATCATTCGCCGAACGCCTTGATTTTCAGTTTCTGGTAGCGCGGATAACGCGCGTCGGTATCGGGCATCAGGCCGACGGTTTTCAGGCAGGCGCGACATTCTTCCAGTTCGGCCGACGGCACACTGGTGTCGGTGCCATGCAGCAACGACTGCGCCATGTTCAGGGCAATACTGATGTTCTTCGGCTGCAATGCCAGCGCTTTGCGGAATACATCCCGGGCTTCCACCAGGTTGCCGGTCTTGTACACCCGCACACCCTGACGGTTGAGGTCGGCGGCCGCGTTGCCGGAGTTGAGGATGGTCGGGTCGTCGGTCAGCTTGGCGATGCCTTTCATCACGGTCGGATCGTCGCCGTAGATCTCCGCACAGTTCTTCAGCATCGAAGCGCCGGCATTCGCCTGCCCAAGCATTTGCAGCTGCTTGGCCACCAGCAGCGCCGCTTCGGCGCTCATGAACTGCTCCATGCCATCGAGGCGCATCATCGCCTGCTCGGTGAGCTTCTCGGCGGTTTCGGCATCGTTGAGCAACAAGCTGGTGGCTTTCATCAGACGCGCACGAATCTGTAAACCAGGGTCGGAGGGGTTCTCCTTCGCCACCGCACTCAGCGTTGTGTTGATTTCAAGACGGGTGCGGGTATCCAGGCCCTTTTCGCTGCCTTTGCTAATCAGGGCATGGGCCAGGCCGAGGTTACTTTCCGCATCCTTGAAACGTGACTGCGCCCCTTGGGCCACGGCCTGGCGATAGGCTTTGGAGGCGGTGTCGAAATCTTCGTTGGCCATCGCCAGCTTGCCCAGCAATGCTTGTCGGCGCACCGCCAGCGGCGACAGGCGAATAGCCTCCTCCAACACTTTCTGCGCCGTCTTGGTGTCCCCTTCGGCGACCAGCACATCGGCCATGCCGTCGTAGAGGGCCGGCATCATCGGGAAGACTTTCAGGGCTTTTTCATAAATGCCTTTGGCCTGGTTGACCTGGCCGCGTTTGAACAGCAACTGGCCCAACCCGGCAAACGCCCAAGGCAAAGGCCGATCAGCAATGATGCTGTCATAGAGCCGTTCCAGCGCTTCGTTCTGGTTCATGTCACGCAACGCATCGGCGCGGTAACGCAGGCACAGCGGGGAATAACGAATGTCCTGTTTACACAGGGCGATGCAGGCATTGAGCACTTCAACCGGTTTGCCTCGGTCAAGGGCTTGCAGGATCGGTTTGAGCAAGGTCTTGCGCTGCTCCAGGCGTTCCAGGCGCTGGGCCAGGCCGGAACGGTTGAACGGCTTGGTCAGGTAAGCATCGGGCTCATGCTCCAGTGCGCTGAGCACCATGGCCTGGCTGGTTTCGGCGGTGACCATGACAAACACACTTTCATGGCTGATCAGCTTCTCGATCATCAGGTCTTCAAGCACCTGCTGACCGTTCTTCTTGCCGTCGCCCAGATGGAAATCCTGCAGGATGAAGTCGTAGGACTTCTGCGAGCACATGCGCAGCGCCTGTTCACCGGTATCGGCGGTGTCGACGTCCTTGACGCCCAACTCCCGCAGCATGGACCTGACGGAACTGCGGAAATCCGAGAAATCATCGACGATCAGGAAGCTTTTTTGGTGATACGACAGCATCGAAGATTTCCAGGCAATTTAAGAAGTACAACCCAAAGGCAACTACACGGGCGAGCTCAGCTTCGCGGCCTTTTTTGGCGCGCAGATGATAGCGGGAGGCCATAGGCTATCAAGCAATTTCGCAAAAACCCGTGATGACAATTGCCGGCCGCCAGAAATAAAAATGACAACGACTGTTCGGGTTATCGGCCAGTAGTCGCGTTCCCTTGAAGCGGCAGGAGTGCAATTGCGCATTTCGCTCGCTGAGCGCCCCACTCCAATGCCGCGCAGCAAGGTACATCGCGGCCTCTGTCGTGAAACTCCTCCCCCATCAAAATCCCATGACCATCGTAAACACCGATGAACACCTGGGTGACACCCTCATGACTCACACGCGCCCGCACTTCCACCTGCACTCCGTCGCCGAGCACTTCTTCATGGATGTGGAGAGGTAACCGGGTGTCGGTCCATAACCAGAACTGCGCGCCTCTGTGTCGCATTGCTTGGTTCCCTGCCACAGCAAACACTCTGTGAACCGCTTTTCGTAGGAGCCAGGCTTGCCGGCGAAGGCGTCCTTAAGAGCGCCTTCGCCGGCAAGCCTGGCTCCTACCTGTCCGATTTATCCTTAACCGACCTGCATCAGGCTCTGGCAGGCTCTTTTTAACACTGAACGCTGAAATTTCTTGGGTGTCCCAGCACCGACAAAACACAGCCAGCCCATGCCCCATAAGGGTTTCAGATCATTTGAGCCGCACCAATGTTGTGAGCCGTCAGCCCCTTCGCCAAAAACAGATCGACGTAATATTGACACCTAAACATCCACTTGTCGGAATATTGGCACATAGTACCGTTTCATCCGGTTAACACCTTTACAAAGCCTGAGCCCACAACTAAACACCTATCAAACTGATATCAGGAAAGGCCGTACTCCTGAGTCAGGGTTTCCCAAGACACGGCCCTCATTCAGCCATTACTTCAGGAGTCCCTTCCACATGGGAGCTCTCAGATTACTGCGCGCCGTGTGTAATGCAGCCCCAGGTTCGGGCCCACGTTTGCCCAACCGGTCCTGCGATCCGCTCCTCGAGTGCGGCGAGCTTTTCCACCCCCGCAATACCCGCGCGCCTCTGCCGGCAGCGCTTGTCCCGTCAGCTGGCCGACGATGTTCGACGGCCGCCTCGCACCCCTCTTGAACGACCTGAGCGGTGCAAGAACGGGACTTCGTCCTGTTAGCAGTCCCTAGCGATTCCAAAAATAAAAAAATGGCATTTTCGGGAGAAAGACATGGCTACCACCACAACGACCAGCGGCGGCACCGTTACTTCGTTTTCCAACACTCCGCAGGCGCAGGACGACATTTTCACTGCCGGTGTTATTGGAACGAGCACCGCGGCCATCACTGAAGACCTGCTGGGAGTCGTGTACCTGGACGTCATGTCCAATGACCTCGGTGGCAACGCGAAGACACTCTGGTCACTCGATAACGCAACCAGTCTTTCTACCGCCACCAAGGTTTATGCTCCGGCCGACCTGCTGGTCCAGGACACCGGCAGAATTGAGGCGACGAGTACTGACACCAGTTTCAATGGTGCAAAGATCTGGATTACGTCGGATGGCAAGGTCGGCTACGACGCCGCTACGTTGTCGACTACGTTCAAGGCACAACTCCAGGCGCTGGCAGCTGGAGGGTCCCTGACGGACAGTTTTACCTATGCGATTCGTCTGGGTAACGGCACGCTCAGCTGGGCTACAGCGCAGGTGCAGTTCGCTGGCATGAATGACAGTGTGACGATGAGCCTCGGCGCACAGGCCAGCACGGTAACCGAAGATGCGACCACGACGCCGAGCACTACCGACTCGCTGAGCGCGACAGGCACTATTGCTTTTAGCGATGTAGACCTGAGCGACACGCATACCGCCTCTTTCGTGGCTGCGGGAGGCAATACAACCGCGCTGGGCGCCTTCGTCCTTGCCCCCGTGACTGAAGCGGCCAACACCGCCGACGGCTCCGTCAACTGGACTTACACCCTCAATAATGCGGCAGCCCAGTCCCTGGCCCAGGGTCAGTCGGCTACCGAAACTTATGTGGTCACCATCAATGACGGGCATGGTTCGTCGACCACGCAGAACGTGACGATCACCATCACCGGTACCAACGATCAGGTGCAGATCACCAGCGGCGCGCAGGCAGGCGATGCCAAGGAAGACAGCGGCGACTACGCCGCCAACGGCAGCATCACCTTCACCGACGCCGACCTGATCGACACCCACAGCGTCACGGTTACGCCGGGCGCTTCCGGCTATCTTGGCAACTTCACCACCAATCTGAGCGACAGCACCGGTACGGGCAGCGGTTCACTGGGCTGGAACTTCGCGGTGAACAACGCCGCCCTGCAGTTCCTTGGCGAAGGCCAGAGCATCACCCAGACCTATAACGTGGCGATCGGCGACGGCACGGTGCAGACCGTGACCATTACTATCACCGGCACCAACGACCGGCCAACGCTGACGATCGCCGACAGCAGCGGCGCAATGAACGAAGGCAATGGCACCGCCACGCTGAGCGACAGTGGTGCACTGAGTTTTGCCGATGTGGACAACATCGACGTGGTGACTGTGTCGCACACCTCCAACGGCAACATCGCCTGGAGCGGCGGCACGCTCAATGCGGGCGTGGCCTCGGCACTGGTGGCTGGTTTCTCGGTCGATCAGAACAGCTGGGACTACAGCACCAGCCAGAACCTCGACTTCCTCGGTGCCGGTGAAACCGTCACCTTCTCGTACACGGTGGTTGCCACCGACAACAGTGGCGCGGCTAATGCTGCTTCGGCGACGCAGACTGTCACCATCACCCTCACTGGCACCAATGACGCACCAGTGCTCAGTTTCGCGACGGGTAACGATGTCGGGGCAGTGCAGGAAGACAGCACCCTCAGCGTCAGCGGCCAGTTCAGTTCGGCCGACATCGATCACGCTGCCACCGCGACCTGGAGCATCAATGGCTCGGCTTCGGGCACTTACGGTTCGATTGCGGTGAATAGCAGCGGCCAGTGGACTTACACGCTGGCCAATGGCACCGATGGCGTCGCCAGTGCCGTGCAGTCATTGAAGGCTGGCGAGAGTCACAATGAAGTGTTCAGCGTGCAGGTCAGCGATGGCCTCGGTGGCGTCGACACTCAACTGGTGACCGTCACCGTCAGCGGCACTAACGATGCACCCGTGCTCAGCTTTGCGACCGGCAATGATACCGGCGCCGTGCAGGAAGACAGCACCCTCAGCGTCAGCGGCCAGTTCAGTTCGGCCGACATCGATCACGATGCCACGACCAGCTGGAGCATTGCCGGTAGTAATACCGGCAGCTACGGCTCGATCGCCGTCGACAGCACTGGCCAATGGACTTACACCTTGGCCAATGGCACCGATGGCGTCGCCAGTGCCGTGCAATCGCTGAAGGCCGGCGAGACTCACAATGAAGTGTTCA
>NZ_AKJK01000081.1 GCF_000282375.1 Pseudomonas sp. GM50 | reverse complement strand
AAGGGATGGACAGGCAATGAAGAGAATCATCGCGCTGATGTTGATGGTTGTTTTGGCGGGCTGTCAGGTTCGCGAGGAACAACAAAGAACGGGGGGAGTTTCTCCAACCCGCAGCGCTACATCCAATGGCACGGCGGTTGCAGCCGAACTGGCCAGACGTTATCAAGACACGCGCACCAATTGCGGCACAGCCTCAATGCCGGCGTTTCTGTGCTCGGGCATCGTATTGCGCTCGACTGTACCCTCTGCGGATTACTCAAGCTGGAATCCCAGCCCTCATTCACAACAGAGTGGCGGTGTATCGTTCTCGTTTCTGCGCAAGGATTCGAAATTCCGGGATCTTGTATTCGGCCAGATCAATGGGCTAATTTTTTATCCGGTGCTTGCCAACCCGCCTGGCAAAAGGAAGATCGAGGTGTTGTGCAGCTTCCCGATCGACGGCTGGACTCAGCTACGAGACAAACCGGGGTGCGGTTTTCACCCCTATTACCCTGTGCAAAGTCTGCGCTGCCAAACCATCGGCATCACGACAGCCGAGCAATGGATGGCGCATTGGCAAGCCGCTCCTGATCCGGCGAGTGCGCCCGCTCATCAATGCAGTTTCGATGTGCGTGACAGCATGAACCACCTGGCGGCCGACTCCTTTTACCAATCCATACGCACGAGGAATATGCTCGGCGCAAGTTGGTTCCCTCAACAAAACGAACTGATCCTGGCGACCTGGCCACAGAACATCCCTCGAGAATTGCCCATCGAGGCGTTCTTCTATCTCTATACCACGGGCGGCTTGGCCGGCGCACAACATGATCAGAGGGACTACTACAATACGAGTGGCGGCATGGTGGTTCCGATCGTGCAAATGGTGCTGCCCGCCTCTCTCAATCAAGAGGCGATATTCGCTTATTACCCGGCGGATCAAGTCGTACCCTGATGCCGCCTCAAGGGCCGACCTGTACGATCAAGACAACATGTCCTGCATGATCTGTTGCAAAACATCCAGATCGAACGGCTTGCCCAGGATCGGCGCTTTGCGGGTGATCGGGCTATCGGTCTTGCGAATTTCCTGCGGCTACCACCGGACTCGTGCCTGACCGCGATAACTGGCAGACCGCTTAAAACGCTTTTTCCGCATAGAACCAACCGACCACGCTATATGACAGTGCGAGGGCTGTCACCTGCCAACTCTGACAGCTATTCAACGCAATTCTTTGAGGTTTAAATCCCTTCTGAAGTACGCAGCTCGCCTGCTTAAGGACCGCTCTGCGCTCGCCTGCCTGGCGCAGGTCAACTTTCAAGGGATGGACAGGCAATGAAGGAAATCATCGCGCTAATATTGATGGTTGTTTTGGCGGGCTGTCAGGTTCGCGAACAACAACAACAACAACAACAACAACAACAACAACAACAACAACAACAACAACAATCGGCCCCGGTGGAACAGGCACCCATGGCCGTGCAAGCTGAGTCCGGTATCGCCAGCACAACCAACAGCATGGCGCAGAGTGGTGCAGCGGTGGCGGCCGAACTGGCCGCGCAATACAACGATACTCGTCTCAATTGCGGTAAAGCCTCAATGCCGGCCTTTCTGTGCCGCGGGGTAATGTTGCGGTCCACCGTGGCATCGGACGCCTACTCCAGTTGGAACCCAAGCCCGACCTCAGTCAGAAGTGGGGGCGTATCTTTTTCGTATCTAAGCCGTGACGCGAAATTTTCCGGACTTGTTTACGGACAGAAGAACGGTTTTATCTTTTATCCAGTTCTGGATCGGCCTGTTGGCACACGGCAAATCGAAGTGCTTTGTGCCTTTCCTTTGGACGGTGGCACCAGCAACCGTGACAAGGCTGGCTGTGGCGCACACAGACTGGATCTCGCAGGCAGCGGCCTATGTCATACGGTGGGAATAAACCTTTCCAACCAATGGGTAGCGCGCTGGAACCAATACAAAGTGGCCTATAGGATGTGCGGCTATGATGTCAGTGACACCATGAACAATCTGGGGGCTGAATCGTTTCAACGGGCTATTCTGTCCCACAACAAAGCGAACATTTTTCCTCGCCAAAACGCTCAGAGCACTTATGACTACATCGAGCTGATTATGAAAACCTGGCCACAAAATATTCCCGAGGAACTCCCCATCAGAGCGTTCTTCTACCTCGATGGCGGCTTGCCGGGTGCGCAACATGATCAACGGGATTTCTTCAACAAGACCGGTGGACGGGTGATCCCCATTATCAAAATCACCTTGCCTCGTACTGCTTCGGACGATGCGCAATTCGTGTTCAACTCCACGGATCAGGTAATGCGCTAGTCATCAGCGGTGTAATGTGCGTCGGCTCACCACCGACGCAACTTCAGGACAACATGTCCTGCATGATCTGTTGCAAAACATCCAGATCGAACGGCTTGCCCAGGATCGGTGCTTTGCGGGTGATCGGGCTATCGGTCTCGCGAATTTCCTGCGGATAACCGCTGATGAAAATCACCTTGAGCTCCGGTCGCAGCTTCACGGCGGGTTCGGCGATCTGCACGCCAGAGATTCCACCCGGTAAGCGGAAGTCGGTGATCATCATGTCCAGATGCGGTTTGCTCGCCAGAATTTCAAAGGCCTGCTCGCCGTTTTCGGCTTGCAGCACCCGGTACCCCTCACCCGACAAGTAAGCAGACAGCACCATCAAGATCGAAGGGTCATCCTCGACGATCAGTACCACATCTTGTGCATCTTCACTCATGGAAAGCCTTTGTTCGGTCAATAGCTGCTGATACGACCGTGCGGTCACTCAGAGGTTGCGTTTATCGGGCTGTTTTCCTGCAGCGGCAGACAAACGCGAAACAAGGCGCCTTCGCCAATCCGGCTCTCGACGGTGATGGAGCCACCATGGGCGGCGACAATCTGCTCCGAAATAAACAGCCCCAGGCCCAGCCCCGCTACAACGGCCTTGGCGGAAACCCGTTCGAACTGCTGAAAAATGCGCTGCTGATCCTCTTCACTGATCCCGATACCGCGATCCTGAATCTCAACCTGCGCTTGCCCGTCCTGATTGTACACGCGTACGTCGATCTGGCTCTTGGCGCCATAACGCAGCGCATTGGTCAACAAGTTGGAAATCACTTGTTCGATACGGAATTCGTCCCAGTGGCCCACCACCGGCTGCTCGGCCGTCAAGGTCACCGACGACTCGGCGGCCTCGACCTGCGGGGCGAAGTTTTGCAGAAGGTTGTTTACCAGTTGTACAAGGTCAAGCCGACTGGGGCGGATCGACAGCTTGCCGGTGCGGATCCGCGACACATCGAGCATGTCTTCGATCAGGCGGATCAGGCTTTTGATCTGCCGCTCGTCGCGGTCGACCATGGCGTGCATCTTGTCCAGCGTGAATGCCGCGGCGTTATTGCGGGCCAAGTGCATTTTGCGCAATTGGGTTTCGAGAATCAGGCCATTGAGCGGCGTACGGACTTCGTGAGCAACGATGGACATGAAGTCATCACGCATGCGCACCGCTTGCTCCAGCTCATTCTGGGTGTTCTGCAACTGTTTGAGCAGCGCCTCCTGCTCCCGGCGACTTTGCTCCAGCGCTTCGACCTGATGCTTCATCGCTTTGCTCTGGCGATACAGGTCGACGAAGACATTGACCTTGCTCTTGACGGCGTGAACGTCCAGCGGCTTGTGCAGGAAGTCTACCGCACCGCTTTCGTAGCCCTTGAACGCGTAATTAAGCTCACGCCCGGCGGCACTGACGAACACAATCGGGATGTTTTTGGTTTTTTCCGTGCCGCGCATCAACTCGGCCAGCTCGAAGCCGTTCATGCCGGGCATCTGCACATCGAGAATGGCCATGGCGAATTCGTGTTGCAGCAACAGCGATAAGGCTTCGTCGGCGGACAGGGCCTTGTAGACGATACGATCTTCACGCCTGATCAATGCTTCCAGCGCCAGAAGGTTTTCCGGCAGGTCGTCGACGATCAGCAGTTTGGCCTGGATGTTTCCTAACATGCGACTCCTTCCAGCATTGCCCTGTTCATGATTTGCGGTATATCCGTTCTGATTTGACCAATGCTTCAAACTGATTGCCATAGGCCGAAAAATCCAGGGTTTCCTTACTGCCCAGTGCCAGAAAGCCCCTATGACAGAGGGATTCGTGAAACAAGCCAAACGCGCGACCCTGTAGTTTTTTATTGAAATAAATCAATACATTACGGCACGAAATTAACTGGGTTTCCGAGAACACGCTGTCGGTGGCCAGGCTGTGATCGGCGAAGGTCACGTTGTCGCACAGGCTCTTGTCGAAAATGGCGTAACCATAGGCCGCCGTGTAGTAATCGGCAAATGAACGCTGACCACCAGCCTGCTGGTAGTTGTGAGTGTAGGCCCGGACATTCTCCAGGGAGAAAATCCCCTGCCTGGCTTTATCCAGCGAGCGCGGGTTGATGTCGGTGGCATAGATGATAGTGCGATCCAGCAAGCCTTCTTCACGCAGCAGAATCGCCATCGAATAGACCTCTTCGCCGGTGCTGCAACCGGCAATCCAGACCTTGATCGACGGATAGGTCTTGAGCAGTGGCACCACTTCCCGACGCAGCGCCAGGAAGTGCGAAGGGTCGCGAAACATTTCGCTGACCGGGATTGTCAGCAATTGCAGCAGTTGCATGAACGCGACCGGATCGTGCAAAACCTTCTCTTGCAACGCCGAGATGGTCTTGCACTCGAACTGGCCCAAGGCATGATTGACCCGGCGCTTGATCGACGCGCTGGAGTAATCGCGAAAATCGTAGCTGTACTTGAGGTAGATCGCCTCTATCAACAAGCGCAATTCGATTTCGATATTGCCCACTTAGATGCGTTCCATCTTCGGTAACCACACACGAATCAGCGAGAACAGGCGATCCAGGTCGATGGGTTTGGCCAGGTAGTCGTTGGAACCGGCCTGCAAGCAGCGCTCCTGATCGTCCTTCATGGCCTTGGCCGTCACCGCAATGATCGGCAGCTTGCGCCAGCGCGGGTCCTTGCGGATCTGGATGGTGGCTTCGAAACCGTCCATCTCCGGCATCATCACGTCCATCAGCACCAGGTCGATGTCTTCGACTTCATGCAATCGCTCAATCGCTTCACGGCCGTTACGGCCGATGACCACGATTGCGCCTTTTTGCTCCAGTGCACTGGTGAGGGCAAAGATGTTGCGTACATCGTCGTCCACCAGCAGCACTTTGCGCCCCTCGAACACCTTGTCGCGGCTGCGGGCAGTCTTGAGCATCGTCTGGCGTTCATGGGACAAACGGGATTCGACCTTGTGCAGAAAGAGTGTCACTTCATCCAGCAACCGCTCGGGCGAGCGCGCGCCCTTGATAATGATCGAGCGCGAATACTTGCGCAGCTCGGCCTCTTCGTCCCGGGTCAGGTTACGTCCGGTATAGACGATCACCGGCGGGAACGAGCAGATATCCTCGGTGGACATGCGTTTTAGCAAGTCGTTGCCGAGCATGTCCGGCAGCTTCAGGTCGATGATCATGCAGTCGAAAATCGTGGTGCGCAGCAGGTCGAGTGCATCCTGCGCCAGGCCGACGGCAGTGATTTCGATGTCCTCGTCGCCGATCAGCCGGGCGATGCTGTCGCGTTGCACATCGTCGTCTTCAACCAGCAAGACCCGTTTGACCTTCTGCGTCAGTTTGGCTTCCAGGAGGCCAAATACATCCTTGAGCTCCTCGCGGGTGGTGGGCTTGACCGCATAACCGATGGCGCCCATGTGCATGGCCGCCTCGACACGGTCTTCGACCGAAATCACATGCACCGGGATGTGCCGGGTTTCGGCCTGCTCTTTCAGTCGCTGCAATACCGTCAGCCCGGAATGATCCGGCAGGCGCATGTCCAACAGAATCGCATCGGGGGAAAACTGTCTGGCCAGGTCATAACCTTCGTCTGCGCCGTGGGCCACCAGGCATTGATAACCCAGTTCATGAGCCAGGTCGTAGAGAATGTGCGCAAAGTTCGGCTCATCTTCCACCACCAGAATGCAGCGAGTGGCGAATGGCGCCTTGTTGCGATCATCGTCGAAACGCGGAATATCGACGGCGCCAATCAGCGGCACAGGCGCAGCCACCATGGCGCTTTTGGGCATGACAACCGGCGTGGCTTTCATTGTCTCGACAGGCGCGTCGCCCGGCTCGACGTAGTGCTGCGGCAGCACCAGGGTGAACACACTGCCCTGCCCAGGCGTACTGGTCACACTGATCGAGCCGCCCAACAAGGTGGCCAGATCACGAGAAATCGACAAGCCCAGGCCAGTGCCGCCGTAACGACGATTGATGGTGCCATCGGCCTGGCGGAAGGCTTCGAAAATGCTTTCCTGCTGGTCCGGCGCAATACCGATGCCGGAATCGCCGACAATAAAAGCGATGCCGTTGCCCGGCTGAGCAGCGACGCTCAGGTTGACGGAGCCCTTTTCGGTGAACTTCACCGCATTGGACAGCAAATTCTTGATCACTTGCTCCAGCCGCTGGCGGTCAGTGAACAGCATCAGCGGTGCATCGGCCTGCAACTGGATCTGCAAATCCAGGTTCTTTTGCGCAGCCAATGGCTGGAACATGCCTCGCAGACCTTCCACCAGACGCGCAACACTGGTGTTCTCCGCACGGACCTCAAGCTTGCCGGCCTCGACCTTGGAAATGTCGAGAATGTCGTTGATCAGGTTAAGCAAGTCATTGCCAGCGGAATAGATCGACTCGGCGAACTTGACCTGCTCGGCGCTGAGGTTTTCCTGCGGGTTTTCCGCCAGCAGTTTGGCCAGAATCAATGAACTGTTCAGCGGCGTGCGTAGCTCGTGGGACATGTTGGCGAGGAATTCGGACTTGTATTTGCTTGAGCGCTGCAATTCTTCGGCACGCGCTTCGAGCTCAACTTGAGCCAGATTCAGTTCGGTGTTCTTCAGGTCCATGGCATCGCGTTGCGCGGCCAGGATCTGCCCCTGCTCGGCGAGTTGTTTATTGGTTTGCTCCAGCGCTACCTGCTGGATTTCCAGGTGAGTCTGGGACTCCTTGAGAATCCGCGACTGCTCTTCCAGCTCCTCGTTGGCGGTCTTGAGTTCTTCTTGCTGAACTTGCAGCTCTTCGTTGAGTTGCTGGGCTTCGGCCAGCACTTCCTGCAAGCGCTGGCGATAGCGGGCGGCCTCGATCGAGGTGCCGATGTTGCCGGCAATCAATTCAAGCAGTTCGACATCGCGATCGGTCAGCGTGCGCAGGAACCCCAGTTCGATCACACCATTGACCCGATCGTCGTCGCTGGTCGGCACCACCAGCACGCTGTGCGGTAAACCTTCGCCCAGGCCGGAGCTGACTTTGAAGTAGCCGCCCGGGACGTCATCGAGACGGATCAAGCGCGCCTGCTGCGCCACTTGGCCGACAATCCCTTCGCCGCTGTAAATCTGCTGTTCAAGCGCTTCCTGTTCCCGGGAAAAACCGTAAGACGCGATGCGTTTCAGGCCACCATGATCTTCACGGACATAGATCGCCGCGACAGCCGTCCCTAAGTATTGGGCGCAGAACTGCAGGATGTTGCGCCCCAACAGATTGAGCGATAGCTGCCCCAGGACTTGCTCGGCCAGTTCGGTCTGGCCGTTGCGTAACCAGGCTTGCTGTTCAAGGCGGTGGGCACTGGCCTGTTGCCCGGCGAGGTTGGCGCTGTAGCTTTGGGACAGTTTGAGCAAGTCCTGGCGACCAATATAGGCCAGCAACCCGCTGATACCGGCTACGAAAAACAGATAAAGGGCGATGGTCCAGATCGTGGTGCTGCGCACTTCCTCGTTGCGTGTACCACGCAACTGCTGCTCCATGTCGATAACGTCTTCGAATTGCTTGCGGATCTCATCGGTCAGCCGTTTGCCGCGTCCGGCCTTGACGGCGCCACGGTAGTCACCGCTGGCGCGCTGCAAATCGATCATCGATTGCGCGTAATTGGCCCATTCTGTCTGCAAGGCCTGGAGCCGGCGCAGACGATCGGTCTGGACCGGATTGTCGGCGGTCAATTCGAGCAAGGTATTGAGAGCGACGGCGATTCTCGGCTTGGCCGTCTCGTAGGGATCAAGAAAATGTTCGTCGCCACTGAGCAGGAACCCGCGCATGCCGGTTTCCAGATCGACGGTCAACTTTATCGCTTCATTGGCATTATTGATCACCCGGTCGGTGTGCTGGACCCACTGGATCACCGACAGCAGGTAGGTAATCAGCGAAACGAAGAAAACCGCGCTGATGACGCCGACACCCAACGGCAGGCTGACGTTGCGGCTCAGGAGTTTACGGAATCGTTGCTCATCAACCGAGGACGCAGAGGTCATGGGGAAGCCTTGTCGTACTGTTGAAAAGCATCGAGTCTGCCCCAAAACGGCCGGGGCCATCCATTTTTCTGACATGTTTTGCGGCAAAAACCTGCATTTAGCTGTTCTGGGACAAAGGAGCGGTTATTCTCTGCGGTTCTGGTGCGGCTATTGTCTTTGTAACGCGTCGGGAACCTGTCGTGATTCGTCACTTATTCACGCAAGAACCCGGCGGTTTCGATCGTCCGGCAACCGCGAATTCAACCTTTGAGAACCTCACTATGTCCACTGACCCCTCCACCATTCTAGTCGTCGAAGACGATGCCATCGTGCGCACGCTGATCGTCGATGTGCTGGAGGAGCTCGAATTCAAGGTGCTTGCGGCGGATGGCTGTGAAGCGGCGCTGGAGTTCATCAACGATGAAGACCAGTACATCGACTTGATGATGACGGATGTAGGGTTGCCGGTCATGGACGGTCGGGAATTGGCCAAGCAGGCACGCATGCTGCGTCCCGAGTTGCCGATCCTGTTCGCCAGCGGCTATGCCGAAAGCATCGAGGTGCCAGACGGCATGTATCTCATCGGCAAGCCATTCTCTATCGATCAGTTGCGGGACAAGGTCAAGGGCATACTCGTCCAGGCCTGAATTTTCTCTCGCGCCGATTCTCTGCGCTCTCTACCCGCTTCAAGGAATACCCGTCAATGAGTCAGTCCCGCGCAACCAAAGTCCTGGTGATTGGTTACGTCTGGCCCGAGCCCCGCTCTTCTGCGGCTGGTGGGCATGTGATGCAAATTCTCGATGCGTTCCTGCAGCAAGGCTGGGACATCACCTTCAGCAGCCCGGCCGGCACCGGTGAGCACCGTGCGGACCTGACCGCGTTGGGCATTCGCGAAGTGCCGATCGAGTTGAACAACAGCAGTTTCGACACCTTTGTCACCGAACTGGCCCCGGATATCGTGTTGTTCGACCAGTTCATGATGGAGGAACAGTTCGGCTGGCGAGTAGAGAAACACTGCCCCGACGCCTTGCGCGTGCTGGAGACTTCAGACCTGCAAAGCCTGCGGCATGCCCGGCATCAGCGGCTCAAGGACCGCTTGAAGGCCAGTGACGACGCCAACGATTTCAGCGAGTTATTCGCCCCGGCATTGCGTGAAGAGTTCGAACTCATGGCCGATACCGACCTGGCGAAACGGGAGATCGCCGCGCTGTATCGCTGCGACTTGAACCTGATGATCTCCGAGGTGGAGATTGAATTGCTGGTCGAGCAGTTCGGGTTACCGCAACAACTGCTGCACTGGTGCCCGTTGATGGTGGAACCGCTGACCACCGCATCGCCAGCCTTTGAAGACCGTGCGCATTTCCTCAGTATCGGTAACTTCCGCCACGCGCCCAACTGGGATGCCGTGCTCTGGATGAAAACCACGATCTGGCCACTGATCCGTGCGCAGTTGCCAGGGGCGCAACTGCATATCTATGGCGCCTATACACCGCCCAAAGCCACCGCCCTGCACAATGCGGCCCAAGGGTTTCATGTGATGAACTGGGCAGAAGATGCATTGCAAGTCATGTCCGCGGCACGGGTGTGCCTGGCGCCGTTACGCTTCGGTGCGGGTATCAAAGGCAAGATTGTCGACGCCATGCTGTGTGGCACGCCCAATGTCACCACCCCGATCGGCGCAGAAGCGATGCACCGCGAACAGCCGTGGCCGGGCGTCGTGACCCAAACCGCGCGTGAGTTCGCCGATTGTGCAGTTCGTCTTTATAAAGACAAAGACCTTTGGATGAGTGCCCAATCCCATGGGCAGATGTTATTAGCCGATCGCTATCAGTCGGCGATACATGGCCCGGCGCTGATCGAGAAGTTGTTGTATTGCCAGCAACACCTGGCACAACTTAGAAGGGATAACTTCACCGGTAGCATGTTGCGCCATCACCATCACAAAAGCACTCAGTACATGGCCCAGTGGATTGAAGCAAAAAACCGTATTCAATAAAAGCCGGACCTCATCCACCAAACACAACAAGAACATTACCCATCACACACCCAGCATCAAACAAACCATTGGCGAACAGAACTTAAATCATTATAAACATCCTGCAAGCGCCACTCCGACCACCTTATAACAAGTGGCGCTTTTCTATTAATCAGATGCAAGGATGCATTAATGGACAACAACATCTCAAACAACTACGAAAATTATAACTGGATGGCCGCCACACCAGCCATTGACACCTTGTCGCTTCGTGAGTTGACACTTCCGGGCACCCATAATGCAGGCTGTGACTGGGAAGCGTCCTACGCGTTACTTCCAGGCCCCAATTATCTGGTGTGTCAGGACGTCCCGTTTTTCTCCCAACTGAGCCGCGGTGCTCGGGCGCTCGATATCCGATTGGTTTACGACACCGACGCGGCGGAGCTTGGAAAATTCCGTTTCCAACATGGCGATTACCTCTCTTCCCGCACGCTGGGAGACCTTGTAAACGAAATAAAAGCTTTTCTTGTGAGAAGCCACGATGAATTCATCGTCCTGGCTTTTCACGAACTGAAACATGGCAAAGAGACGTTTGATTTCAAATACTTCAACGACATGATGCTAAAGCATCTCGGCGATCAAATGATACCTGCCGCAAACCGGCATCTGAGCCTGGGTCAACTCAAGGAAATCAGTCCACTACAACGAGTATTGGTCGCCGCCCCACGGCACCACGACCTGGACTACAAAAGGTTTTGCGGAAAAATCGAACATAAATGGGTCAACCAAAATCTAGTCAATACCGATGACCTGCATAATTACATCGCCACTGTAATGAACAATCCGCCAGGCCAGTGGGAGCTTTGGTCGCTTTCCGCAACCTGTTACAGTGTGGGCGGCCCCAAAAGGATTCTTGAACATCTTGACTTGTGGTTTGATCCAGAAAAAAGTGAATGGGCCGAAATATGCAATATTATCAACTTCGACTTTATTAAAGACTCGAAAATCGTTTCTTACTGCCGAACGGCAAACCTGAAAAAAGCCAGCAAAAAATCTAATAACCTTCGCGCCACTAAATAGCTATATTTGTGCAAATATTTCCATGGCTGGCGATACTGCCACGCACTTCTATGCTGGGTCATGAAAGCCTTTGACAGAGGCGAATAATACGGATGTGGCACACCGTCACATCCGACACATGACTTCTTCGTCCCACGGATGGGACGAGGTCAACGACAAGGAACTGTCATGACCCACAGCACCACAATCACGTTCGACAAACAAAAGTGGATGAGCAACGTACTGGATATCCACCAGTTGAAGCTGACCGATATCGTCTGGCCCGGTGTTCATAACGCCGGCATGGACAAAAAAGCGCCCAACTATGAAGTGGTGTTCGGCAACTGGACAACCTGCCAGAACGATTCATTTGCGTGGCAACTGGCCAATGGCGCGCGAGCTTTCGATCTGCGGCTTGGCTATACATTTGGCCCTGTAGAGCCGGTGTTTTACTTTCATCACAATGGGTTTCAGTCCCATCGGATCCTCGATGAACTGATCGATGCGGTCTCGACCTTTCTCGATCGAAATCCGGATGAATTCATCGTGCTGGACTTTCATCAACTTGGACTCGCGGGCAAACCCTTCGACTATCGCAAACTCAACGACGTGCTGGTGCGTCGCCTTGGGTTGCGAATCATCCCGCACAGCGACGCATTGAAGACCGTGGAAGAACTCAAGCGTATCAGTTCACTGCGCCGCATCGTAATGGCGGCCCAAGGCACGTCGGGGCTGGACAGCAAGTACTTCTGGCCGCGCATCCCGCACAAGTGGCGCGACCAGGCATTCACTGATACCAGCGAGCTGCGTAGCCATATCGCTACGACTCTTGAGGATGCGTCCTATGAAACGTTTCTCTGGTCGCTGTCGGCGACCACCTATTCGCTATTGGGTGGTCCGCAGCACATAAAAAGCCAAATCAATGACTGGTTCAGTACAACGCGCGACTGGGTGACCCGTTGCAGCATCATTAACCTCGATTTTTTCGACGAGTGCGAGATTGTCCGCTACTGCTGGAGCGCCTCCAGCATGAAAGCCGTTTATGGCCGTTCGTTGCATGAACGGTCCTGAACGGTCAACGTCGCAGGCTGGTACAGAGCGACTGGAAAGAGGCATGATCAACGGGCGATAACAATAAAAGTGCCCTGACATGAGCCGACCAGCCAGAGTTACCGATCCTTCCTACGAATTGATGGACGACCATAACGGGTTGTCCATCATCTATCGTCAGCACGGCTTCCCGTGCCCTTTGGTGCGCTGGCATTTCCACAAGGAATACGAGCTGCACCTGATCGTCGCCAGCTCCGGCAAGGTGTTCATTGGTGACTACATCGGTAACTTCTACCCGGAAACGCTGTTCCTTACCGGTCCCAACCTGCCCCACAACTGGATCAGCCAGGTGGCCGAAGACGAAGTGGTGCCCAAGCGCGACATGCTGGTCAACTTCACTGACGAACTGTTTGAAAGCGGCCATCAGGTGTTCGCCGAACTCAAGACGCTTGCACCCTTGCTGGAGCGCGCGCAGTACGGCATCGAGTTTCGCTGCAAGCGCACGATCCGTCAGGCCATGACCTTGATGCAGCGCATCGCCGACACCCGGGGCATGACCCGGCTCGGACACTTTTTCATTCTGCTGGAGTTGCTGGCGGCGTCCGATGACTATCAGTTGCTGTCCGGTGCCACGACACCGCAATTGGCCGATGAACACAACATCGACCGCACCAACCGGGCGGTGGATTACATCTTTGCCCATTACGCCCGGGAACTGCCGCTGGAAGAAGTCGCCGAGCACCTGGGTCTGAAGCCGACCTACTTCAGCCGAGTGTTCAAACAGGCCACCGGGCGCTGTTTCATCGAATTCGTCAATCGCCTGCGCATCAGCAAATCCTGCGAGCTGCTGGCCGATGGCGACAAAACGGTGACCGATGTGTGTTTCGAGTCGGGCTTCAATAATATTTCCAACTTCAACCGGCGTTTTCAGCAGCTCAAGGGCATGACACCGTCGCACTACCGGCGGTTGGCGGTGCAGCGTTTGACCGAGCAAAACCTGGGCTAATCGCTTTTCGTAGGAGCGAGGCTTGCCCGCGAAGGCGGTGTGTCAGACAAAACGCCTTCGCGGGCAAGCCTCGCTCCTACAGATCCCCCTATTACAGATCAAAAACCTATACGGAATCGATAGCAGCTAATCGCTGGATAACCGTGCCTTACGCCTCACACGCCAAACCCCAGTGCAAAAAAGTATCGGTCACAGTGCGATGGATGATTTGTCTCCCCATCAATTGAAGGCTGTAATCAGTGCACATTCTTCCTGCGCAGGAAGACACAAAAACAATAACTGTCCTTCTGTACCCGCCGGGTGCAGAAAAGGAGTGCACGATGCAACCTTCTGTAAAAGCTCTGCTTGCTCTCACCTGCATGACCCTCAGTAGCGTCAGCCTCGGCGCCCAGACCCTGACCATTGCCACCGTCAACAACAGCGACATGATCCGCATGCAAAAACTCTCGAAAACCTTCGAGACCGAGCATCCGGACATCAAGCTCAACTGGGTGGTGCTTGAAGAAAACGTCCTGCGCCAACGCCTGACCACCGACATCGCCACCCAGGGCGGACAGTTCGATGTGTTGACCATCGGCATGTACGAAGCTGCACTCTGGGGCGCCAAGGGTTGGCTGGAGCCGATGAAAGAGCTGCCGGCCAGTTATGCCCTCGACGACGTGTTCCCGTCGGTACGTGAAGGCCTTTCGGTCAAGGGCACGCTCTATGCCCTGCCGTTCTACGCGGAAAGCTCCATCACCTATTACCGCACCGACCTGTTCAAGGACGCCGGGCTGACCATGCCCGAGCGCCCGACCTGGACCCAGATCAGTGAATTCGCCAGCAAACTCACCAACAAGGATAAAGAGCAGTACGGCATCTGCCTGCGTGGCAAGGCTGGCTGGGGCGAGAACATGGCGCTGATCACCACCGTCGCCAATGCTTACGGCGCACGCTGGTTCGATGAGCAGTGGAAACCGGAATTCATCGGCCCCGAATGGAAAAACGCGCTGAACTTCTACGTCGACACCATGAAGAAATCCGGCCCGCCGGGCGCGTCGAGCAACGGTTTCAACGAAAACCTGGCGCTGTTCAACAGCGGCAAGTGTGCGATCTGGGTCGATGCCAGCGTCGCCGGCTCGTTCGTCACCGACAAGACCCAAAGCAAGGTCAGCGATCACGTCGGCTTCACCTACGCACCGCATGAAACCACCGACAAAGGGTCGGCCTGGTTGTATTCCTGGGCGCTGGCCATTCCAACCAGTTCCAAGGCCAAGGAGGCGGCGAAAACGTTCAGCGCCTGGGCCACCTCCAGGGAATACGGTGCGCTGGTCGCGGAAAAAGACGGCATCGCCAACGTGCCGCCAGGCACTCGCGCCTCGACCTACACCGAGGCTTACATGAATGCCGCGCCGTTCGCCAAGGTGACACTGGAATCGCTGAAGGCTGCGGACCCGAGTAAACCGTCCCTCAAGCCCGTGCCCTACATCGGCATCCAGTTGGTGACCATCCCTGAGTTCCAGGCCGTGGGCACCCAGGTCGGCAAGCTGTTCTCGGCGGCGCTGATCGGCCAGACCACGGTCGACCAGGCCCTGACCGCCGCCCAGTCAACCACCGAACGTGAGATGAAGCGCGCCGGTTATCCCAAATAACCCCAAATCCTGTAGGAGCGAGGCTTGCCCGCGAAAGCGGTGTGTCAGACAAATCGCTTTCGCGGGCAAGCCTCGCTCCTACAGGGATCGCGCTCCATCTGTCCTTGCACTTAATCGGTTTTAACACCATGAATATTTCAACTGTCAAAGCTCACATGGACATTCCCCAACCGGTGCGTAAAAGCCGGTTGACCAACCCCGGCTGGTTTCTGGTCAGCCCCTCGGTAGCGTTGTTGCTGCTGTGGATGATCGTGCCGCTGGGCATGACCGTTTATTTCTCGCTGATCCGCTACAACCTGCTCTACCCCGGTGAAAACCAGTTCGTGGGGCTGGAGAACTTCAGCTACTTTCTGAGCGACTCGGGTTTCCTGCCCGGTGCCACCAACACCCTGTTGCTGGTGGGCAGTGTGTTGCTGATCAGCGTGGTGTTCGGTGTATTGATCAGCGCATTGCTGGAGGCCAGTGAGTTTCTTGGTCGCGGCATCGTGCGGGTGATGTTGATTTCACCCTTCTTCATCATGCCCACCGTCGGTGCGCTGATCTGGAAGAACCTGATCTTCCATCCGGTGTCGGGGATTCTCGCCTACATCTGGAAACTGTTCGGCGCGCAACCGGTGGACTGGCTGGCGCACTACCCGCTGCTGTCGATCATCATCATTGTGTCCTGGCAATGGCTGCCCTTCGCGATCCTGATCCTGATGACCGCCATGCAGTCCCTCGATCAGGAACAGAAAGAAGCCGCACGCCTGGACGGAGCCGGTCCGGTCGCGATCTTCTGGCACCTGACCCTGCCCCACTTGGCCCGGCCGATTGCGGTGGTGGTGATGATCGAAACCATATTCCTGCTGTCGGTGTTCGCCGAAATCTTCACCACTACCAACGGTGGCCCCGGCTACGCCTCGACCAACCTCGCCTACCTGATCTACAACCAGGCGCTGGTGCAGTTCGACGTCGGCATGGCATCCGCTGGTGGTTTGATCGCGGTGTTGATTGCCAACGTCGCGGCCATCGTGCTGGTGCGCATGATCGGCAAAAACCTGACAGACAAAGCCTGAGGCCTGCGCCATGACTCTTCAACAATCCCGTCGCCTGCAAAGCCTGCTGCTCGGCACTCTGGCCTGGGCCATCGCGATCCTGATCTTCTTCCCGATTTTCTGGATGGTGCTGACCAGTTTCAAAACCGAAATCGACGCGTTCGCCACGCCGCCGCAATTCATCTTTACGCCGACACTGGAGAACTACCTGCACATCAACGAGCGCAGCGATTACTTCAGCTTCGCCTGGAACTCGGTGGTGATTTCCTTCAGCGCCACGGCCCTGTGCCTGTTGATCGCGGTGCCGGCGGCCTACTCGATGGCGTTCTATGAAACCCAGCGCACCAAACGCACGCTGCTGTGGATGCTCTCGACCAAGATGCTGCCGCCAGTGGGCGTGCTGATGCCGATCTACCTGCTGGCCAAGAGCTTTGGCCTGCTGGATACGCGGATCGCGCTGATCGTGATCTACACCCTGATCAACCTGCCGATCGTGGTCTGGATGATTTACACCTACTTCAAAGACATCCCCAAGGACATCCTCGAAGCCGCACGCCTGGACGGTGCGACGCTGTGGCAGGAAATGGTCCGGGTGCTGCTGCCGATCGCCAAGGGCGGCCTGGCTTCAACGGTTTTGCTGTCGCTGATCCTGTGCTGGAACGAGGCGTTCTGGTCGCTGAACCTGACCTCGTCCCAGGCCGCGCCGCTGACCGCGTTGATCGCCTCGTACTCGAGCCCCGAAGGTCTGTTCTGGGCCAAGTTGTCGGCGGTGTCGACCCTGGCCTGTGCGCCGATCCTGATCTTCGGCTGGATCAGCCAGAAACAATTGGTCCGCGGCCTGTCGTTCGGCGCCGTGAAATGAATCCGATCCGCCCCCTGTAGGAGCACGGCTTGCCGGCGAAGGCGATCTTCCGGACACCTTCGCCGGCAAGCCTGGCTCCTACAGAAAAGCCCGCACGGCTCAACTGAATAACTACAAGTGGAGGCCCATCATCATGGCCAACCTGAAAATCAAAAATCTGCAAAAAGGCTTCGAAGGTTTTTCCATCATCAAAGGCATCGACCTGGAAGTGAATGACAAGGAATTCGTAGTGTTCGTCGGTCCGTCTGGCTGTGGCAAATCCACCCTGCTGCGGCTGATCGCCGGCCTTGAAGAAGTCAGCGGCGGCACCATCGAACTGGATGGCCGCGACATCACCGAAGTCAGCCCGGCCAAACGCGACCTGGCGATGGTGTTCCAGACCTACGCCTTGTACCCCCACATGAGCGTGCGCAAAAACATGTCGTTCGCGCTGGACCTGGCCGGTGTAGCGAAAGCCGAAGTCGAGAAAAAAGTCGGCGAAGCGGCGCGCATCCTTGAGCTCGGGCCGATGCTGGAGCGCAAACCCAAGCAACTGTCCGGTGGTCAGCGTCAACGCGTGGCCATCGGCCGGGCGATCGTGCGCAACCCGAAAATCTTCCTGTTCGACGAACCGCTGTCCAACCTCGACGCCGCCCTGCGGGTGCAGATGCGCCTGGAACTGTTGCGCCTGCACAAAGAACTGCAAGCCACGATGATCTACGTGACCCACGACCAGGTCGAAGCGATGACCATGGCCGACAAAGTCGTCGTCCTCAATGGCGGCAAGATCGAGCAAGTCGGCTCGCCACTGGACCTGTATCACCAGCCGGCCAACCTGTTTGTCGCGGGCTTCCTCGGCACGCCGAAAATGGGCTTCCTCAAGGGCAAAGTCACCCGCATCAACGGCCAAAGCTGCGAAGTGCTGCTGGACGCCGGCACCCGCATCACCCTGCCGCTGAGCGGGGCGAATCTGAGTGTCGGCGACGCGGTGACCTTAGGGATTCGTCCGGAACATCTTGAACTGGCGCAACCCGGCGACTGCACCCTGCAAGTCACTGCCGACGTCAGCGAACGCTTGGGCAGCGACACCTTCTGCCACGTCCTGACGTCTTCCGGCGAAGCGCTGACCATGCGCGTTCGCGGCGATCTGGCCAGCCGTTATGGCGAAACCCTGAGCCTGCACTTGGACGCTGAACACTGCCATTTATTCGATGCCGACGGCGTGGCGCTGACCCGCCCACTGCGCGCCGCAGCCTGATCCGAGAGCATGCGATGAAACTGAATAAACAGAACCTCAACCGCCTCGCCCCCGAGGTGGCCCTGCCCGCCTACACCCTGAGCGACACTCGCCAAGGCATCGCGCACATTGGCGTCGGCGGTTTCCACCGCGCGCATCAGGCGTATTACACCGATGCCTTGATGAATACCGGCGAAGCGCTGGACTGGGCCATCTGCGGGGTCGGCCTGCGCGCCGAGGACCGTCGTGCCCGGGACGATCTCAAAGAGCAGGATTATCTGTTTACCCTGTTCGAACTCGGCGACGCCGACGACGCCGAAGTCCGGGTCATCGGTGCCATCCGCGACATGCTGCTGGCCGAAGACAGCGCCGAAGTGCTGATCGACAAACTCGCCGATCCAGCCATCCGCATCGTCTCGCTGACCATCACCGAAGGCGGCTATTGCATCGATGACAGCAACGGCGAGTTCATGGCGCACCTGCCGCAGATCCAGCACGACCTGGCTCACCCGAACGCGCCAAAGACTGTATTCGGTTTCCTCTGCGCCGCACTGGCCAAACGTCGTGCAGCCGGCACGCCCGCGTTCACGCTGATGTCTTGCGATAACCTGCCGCACAACGGCGCCGTGACCCGTAAAGCCCTGCTCGCGTTCGCCGCCCTGCGCGATGCCGATCTGCGCGACTGGATCGAGCGCCATGTCAGCTTCCCTAACGCGATGGTCGACCGCATCACGCCGATGACCAGCACCGAGCATCGTCTGCAACTGGCCGACAAACATGCGGTCGATGACGCTTGGCCGGTGGTCTGCGAGCCGTTTGTGCAGTGGGTGCTGGAAGACAAATTCGTCAACGGCCGCCCGGCCTGGGAAAAGGTCGGCGTGCAGTTCACCGACGACGTCACGCCTTACGAAGAGATGAAGATCAAACTGCTCAACGGCAGCCATCTGGCCTTGACCTATCTGGGTTTTTTGAAGGGTTACCGCTTCGTTCACGAAACCATGAACGACCCGCTGTTCGTGCGCTACATGCGCGCCTACATGGACCTGGACGTGACGCCGCAACTGGCGCCGGTGCCAGGGATCGACCTGACTGAATACAAAAACACCCTGGTGGCGCGCTTCTCCAATCAGGCGATTGCCGATCAGCTGGAGCGGGTGTGTTCGGATGGCTCATCGAAGTTTCCGAAGTTCACCGTGCCGACCATCAACCGCTTGATTGCCGATGGGCAGGAGACCAAGCGTGCGGCGCTGGTGGTCGCGGCGTGGGCGCTTTACCTCAAAGGCGTGGATGAGAATGGCCAGACCTATGCAATTCCGGATCCACGGGCGGCGTTCTGCCAGGCGCTGGTGGCCGATGATGTGTTGATCACTCAGCGGTTGTTGGAAGTGGAGGAGATTTTTGGGACGGCGATTCCGCGCTCTCCGGAGTTCGTCGCTGCGTTCGAGTGGTGCTGTAACAGCTTGCGCGATGTTGGGGTGACGCGGACCCTGGAGCGGGTTTTGGCGTAAGTGCGGTGGCGAATTGGCTGCCGTCATCGCGAGCAGGCTCGCTCCCACATTGGATCGTTGTCGAACACAGAATCTGTATTCGCTGAAGATCTACTGTGGGAGCGAGCCTGCTCGCGATTGGCTTCACTGAGATCGACCTGACACACCAAGGATCTTCCATGGCAAACCAACAACTATTCCTCGGCATCGACTGCGGCACCCAGGGCACCAAAGCCATCATCCTCGACGCGCACAGCGGCCAGGTCCTCGGTCAGGGCGCCGCTGCCCACAGCCTCATCAGCGGCGCCAACGGTCGTCGCGAGCAAGACACCGCCCAATGGCTGGAAGCCTTTACCCTGGCCACCCACCGTGCATTGCTCACAGCGAATGTAGACGGTCAGGCCATCCTCGGCATCGGGGTTTCCGGCCAGCAACATGGCCTGGTACTGCTCGACGATCGCGGCCAGGTGCTGCGCCCGGCCAAGCTCTGGTGCGACACCGAGTCCACGCCGGAGAACGACCGCTTGCTCGCCCATCTGGGCGGCGAAAAAGGCTCCCTGGAGCGCCTCGGCATCGTCATCGCGCCGGGTTACACCGTGTCCAAACTGCTCTGGACCAAAGAACAACATCCGCAAGTGTTCGCCCGGATCGCCCGCATTTTGCTGCCCCATGACTACCTCAACTACTGGCTCACCGGCCGCAGTTGCAGCGAGTACGGTGATGCCTCGGGCACCGGGTATTTCAACGTGCGCACCCGCCAATGGGACTTGCAACTGCTGCGCGACATCGACCCCACCGGGCGCCTGCAAGCCGCGCTCCCGGAGCTGATCGATGCCCACCAACCGGTCGGCACAATCCTGCCGAGTATCGCCGAACACCTCGGCATCAACCCCAAGGCGCTGGTCTCCAGCGGCGGCGGCGACAACATGATGGGCGCCATCGGCACCGGCAATATAAAACCCGGCGCGATCACCATGAGCCTCGGTTCCTCGGGAACGGTCTACGCCTATGCCGAGCAAGCGAACGTCAGCCCGGATGCCTCGGTCGCGACGTTCTGCTCCTCCAGCGGTGGCTGGCTGCCGCTGATCTGCACGATGAACCTGACCAACGCGACCGGCGCGATTCGCGAGTTGTTCGAATTGGATATCGAAGCGTTCAACGCCTTGGTCGCGCAAGCGCCGATCGGTGCCGACGGCGTGTGCATGCTGCCGTTCCTCAATGGCGAGCGCGTTCCCGCCCTGCCCCATGCCAGCGGCAGCCTGCTGGGGTTGACCATGACCAACCTGACCCGGGCCAATCTGTGCCGCGCCGTGGTGGAAGGCACCACCTTCGGTTTGCGTTACGGGCTGGACCTGCTGCGCCAGAATGGCTTACAAAGCCTGCGCATCTACCTGATAGGTGGCGGCTCGAAGAGCCCGGTGTGGCGACAGATCGTCGCTGACATCATGAATACGCCAGTGATTTGTACCGAGCAAAGTGAAGCCGCGGCCCTCGGCGCAGCGATTCAGGCGGCGTGGTGCAAATCCTGGGCAAACGGTCACGAAGACAGCCTGGCGGACTTGTGCGAGCGTTGCGTAAAGCTCGATCTGACCAGTGAAACCTTACCGATTGCAGAAAATGTGGCGGCCTGTCAGCAGGTCTATGAACGCTATCGACAGCATGTCGCAACCCTTTAAAGAGCGAGAAACTATGTATCTGGTATGTGGCGAAGCGCTGTTCGATTTCTTCAGCGAAGACGATGCCAGCGGCTTGGCATCCAAAGTGAATTTCAAGGCAATTGCCGGCGGCTCACCGTTCAATGTGGCCGTAGGTTTGCGCCGCTTGGGCGTAGACGCCGCGCTGTTTGGCGGGCTATCGACCGATTACCTCGGCCGACGTTTGCAGCAAGTGCTGCACGATGAAGGTGTGCGCCCGGATTACCTCGTGGACTTTGCCGCGCCGACCACCTTGGCAATGGTCGCGGTCGGTGCCAATGGCTCGCCCCATTACAGCTTTCGTGGCGAAGGCTGCGCTGATCGGCAGTTGAGCCTGGCGCATCTGCCAGAGCTAGGGCCTGAAGTGCGCGGTTTGCACGTCGGTTCGTTTTCGCTGGTGGTGCAACCGATTGCCGATACCTTGCTGGCATTGGTGCAACGGGAAAGCGGCAAGCGCCTGATCAGCCTCGACCCGAACGTGCGCCTGAACCCCGAGCCGAACATCGAATTGTGGCGCTCACGGATTGCCACGCTGGTGGAACTGGCCGACCTGATCAAGGTCAGCGACGAAGACTTGAGTCTGCTGTACCCCGAGCAAGAGCCTCAGCGCGTGATCGAAGGCTGGCTGGAGCATCGCTGTCAGTTGGTGTTCCTGACCCGTGGCGGCGAAGGCGCAACAGTGTTCAGCCGTGCCCACGGTTCGTGGTCGGTGCCGGCCAGTTCGGTGAAGATTGCCGACACCGTGGGAGCCGGCGATACCTTCCAGGCGGCGCTGATTACCTGGCTGACCGAGCAGCAGTTGGATTCGGTTGAAGGTTTGCAGCAGCTGAGCCGTGAACAGATCGACGCGATGCTCAGGTTTGCGGTGAGCGCAGCGGCGTTGACGTGCAGCAAGACCGGGCCGGATTTGCCGTATCGGCAGCAGTTGGAAGTGCGCTGAAGCTGATGACCCCTTCGCGGGCAAGCCTCGCTCCTACAGGTCCGGTGTTGGCATGATCAATGGTTCGACACAACCCCGGCGTTGGC
>NZ_AKJK01000080.1 GCF_000282375.1 Pseudomonas sp. GM50 | reverse complement strand
CCTAGAGTGGGTCTGTCGCTGACACAGTTGGCGATAGGGTTTCGCAGCCCTGACGATACGTGTAGTAACCTTGCACCCATAACCAGCAACGGTCGCACAAACGCGCCCGTACTCCGTTTTATGGTGGCTGTGTGTGGGAGACCTTCTGGTCTGCCGGGTTCCTCGTATCCTCGGTCTGCGAACCCGCACATAGCTACCACCCTTTCGATTCGCAGCGAACGGCAGTAGCTCTTCTTACAAATACGAGGAAGATTTACTTATGAGTACGAACAACCCGCTCCGCCACTACACCCCCATGTCCCACTTCGCCACCGACCACCCCGTCCTCCTCATCGACGCCGACGCCCCACTGCGCGAACTCCACAACTGCCTCAGCGAACGCCTCAGCGCCGTCCTCAAATACCTCAACCTCATGGCCTGCACCAGCCTCCCCGACTACGCCGAGCACGACATCAACACCGTCACCAACATCGCCCGGATCATGGTCCAGGATGTGAGTGATGTGTTTCGGGTGATTGAGCAGCGTGGGTTTGATACCCCTAAGGGTCAGTGATCAGAGTTGAGTCGTAAAAAAACCCGCACTGAGTTGCGGGTTTTTTGTTTTGTTCAGGCCTGTCGAGTTGGCGAGAGGATTGTCTTCTCTATCAGCGTGGCGACATCCTTCGCGCCGTAACACCGAAATTTAACGCTGCCAGCGTCGGTATCCAGACGAATGATCTTCGTCATGAACCCGCCTTCAATTGTAACCTTTCGGATTAATGCCAGTGGGAGTTCAATATCCAGCGTCCCATCCTGAACGAGGCGGTTCATGGCATTGGCACTCAGACGAACCGTTGTTTGGGTCAGCACCATCTTCCCGCCAACCCAAAGCCCTCCGTATGCTTCCTTGAAGGCCTCTAGCACATCGCTCAACACATCCACATTGCCAGCCTCAGCAATGGAATATAAATCGTCCACGTTGTCGTAATTCACCTCGGCATCGGCGACCAGAAAATTCACCAACTTTGACTTCAAAATCTGTCCAGTCATCTTTGCCTCTCCATAGTTTGAGTCGCTACAAACGGCGTCCTATTTGGCAGCCAGCACTCATGTTAATATGCCATCACCCTATCAATGAAGTACAACCGCATGGATGCCACGTCCCGCCCTTCCAGCTTTTTTTCACTGCTTAGCGTTGCCGTGATCCTCTCTGGATGCCAAGCAACAAAACCCGCTCAAATCACAACACCTGAAGCCCAGCCGGGTTTTGCGGTTTTCAACAGTGTGCTGGTCGAGACACCCGAGCCGAACTCGATCGTGCGTGAGGGCGATCGGATCACCTATGTAGTGGCTTCGTCCCCAAGTCCGGAACGCCACTATCTGGCACGTTTCGACGCGAACTGCAGCCAGCCCGATGCGCAAATGGCCTACCGCAGCAAAGAGGGAATGTCTCTATTCGCCGTCAACCCGCGGGGGCGTTCGGAAGAATCCTGGCAATTACCTGCTGAACAAAAGAGCCAGTACCTGCAAAGTGCGCAGCTGAAGCAGGTTTGTGCCCAGACAACACCTCCTCAATGGCGCGTGTTCTCGGCACCCGAGCGTCAGGATTGGCAGATGATCGACCGCAGCAGCCTGAAAGTAAAAGGCGATGAGGTGACCTTCTGGACGGCTCGGGTACTACCCGGCGAGATGTTGGTGCCTGGCAAAAACGTCTTGTATGGGCAGGTACGCCAGCGGTGGACGGCCAACTGCGCCCTGCAACAACTGACCGCGTTGAGCTATTTCTACCTTGATACTCACAGTCGTGTGCTCGCTGGAAACATGCAGACAGATCTCAAAGCCATCGACCTGCAAAGCCTCGGAGTCGATGAGCGTCAGCTGGTTCAAGTGGCCTGTGGCAAACCCCAGTCGCTGGACCAATACAAACAATTTGAAGGGCGTGAGCAGTCGCCCTTCGAAGCACCGGCCCCCGTCGTTGCCACCCCGGTGTTGAAAGCCATCGAGGCATTGAATATGCCCAAACCGGAGAAAAGCATTCAACACCTTCGCCAGGTGTTCAAGGATAACTCCGAGCCAAGACAGTATTCAGATGACTCCGTCCTGCTCAAGGGTCGTGACTCGAAATACCTTTCTGGCGAGGCGGGCAATCAACTGACGGAGCGTTTTAAAGAGCGAGGATATCATTGGGTCAAAGCCACTTTCCGAGGCCTGATTGACCTGGCTGAAAGTAAATACAGAACTCATACAGCTGAGATAACGATCGAGACTGAGGCGCTGACGAACCTCAGCTTCGAGGGCGATTGGGCGAACATGCCGGTCGGCGCACTCCTGCGATACACGACGCAGGATATGCAGCTTCTTTATACCAACGGCGGGAAAGGTCCCAGAGCCTTGGTGCCGGTCGACGACAGACACAGCTGTGAGGTGCAGTCGCAGAAACCCGCCAGCACGTATCACCCGAGTTTGACCGGGACTGCCAAGGTACTCAGTTGCACAAGAGATGCCTACCAATACAGCACCGACATTTACGTCTACCTCGAAACGTATGGAATGTTTGTGCCGATCCAATATGTCACGCGGAACGTGCAGGGCGAATGGACGATTGAGGTGGTGGAATCTTGAGTTGCCTGGCCATTAACCCCAAAAAAACCCTTGAAGTGGAAGCACAATCTGCTTCCGCGTTTTCACATCAATGCCAAAACCCGGCAAGGAACGCACATGAACTTCTTTAAAAAGCTTCTCGACTCACTGAAAAGCCCTGCCACCCAATCCCTCCGGGTCGAACCGCAAATCCAGGCATTCCAGAAGCTGGTTGATATCGGTGAGTTGAACGAGGCGGAAGCGGCCAATCTGGCGGCGCGACTCGCCGGCGAAGCGTGCCTGGATCGTCATTGGCACTCTGTCGGCACCGTCGAGCGGGATGTCATTGCCTATATGATCAGTCCGAGTTTCAGGGGTGGCCCTGACTGGCCCTCGACGCGTCAGGCCTACCGGGTGGTCCGCCGTGGTGACTCGATACTCCTTGCCACCGACGGCCTGTCGGATCCATTCGATGGAGTTGAAGGAATGGGCAATGGTTTCGAGATGGAGTTGTTCATGGAAACAGCTGACATACCCGAGCACGCACGTGGTTCACTTGGAGAGGTCGATCCATTAAAAAACAGCTGGGCATTCGAACTGTTGGAGCACGTTGCCAAAACGGTGGCCGACGCTGGAGGAGTCACCGAACGGCTCGATCAGTACGGTACGCTATCTCTCGAAATTCCCGAGTTCAGCCTGTCGCACCACATGAGCGATCAACTCCCCAAAAGCTTCGTGACCGAGGACGATTGTACCGGCGTCCTGCTGGGAGCCCTGGAACCGGATTTCCCGACGCGACTGGATGACATGCCGTTGTCTCCGGTCAGGTTGGTTTCGATGGTATTGATCACCGCATCGGAGCTTGAATATGTCCGATCGGGTGGGCGAGCAGCACGCGAAGATCTGGTCAGCCGTTTGAAGGCCGCCGGCATCGGACATATGAGCAATCTGAATCGTACTAGCGTTGTGTGAAAACCGAGCGGCCGCTTTCATGTGAGCAATCAGGAAAGACACCGTACAGTGCGCTGTCCCCCCAAGAGCGTTCACAGATGAAAACCTACTGCCCGATGTTCTGGTCTCTGGATCAGGGCATCGACTACAGCGCGCCGATGCTCCACCTCAAAGACATCGTGCCGAGCGTTGGCAAAAGAACCTTCGCGTTCTTTGATAGCCATGACCGTTTAGACGTTGGTGAGATCCTTCTGCTTATCTGGTGCCCGCCAGTTTCCGACTTGAATGGCTGGAGTGAACAACCTTCAGAAATTGCCCAAAGCCACCTGCTGAAGGCGAAAGTTGTCGGCGCGGCTCAAGCACCAGAGCAGTCAGCAGAACGCCTGCATAACGTTCACCACGGCAAGCTCAAGTACCCACTCGACATCCTCTCCTGCGAGAGATTTCTGCCAGCACTGCAAGCACGCCAAGAAGATTCGACGTCTTGGTATCTACAAGAGATTGGAACCGCGAACGGGAACTTCCTGGCCTGGGATGAGTTGCATTGGTGCGGCAGCGCAGTGGTTGAAGGCCTCACCTATTTAACGGCGAGCACCTCGAGCGAGACTTATATGGAATTGATCCTCAAAGTGGCTGACGACGAGATCATCGGGCTCTTTTCGCTGCACATGAATCCGGGTGGTGACTCCTATGATTTTGGCAGAAAGCGCCTCACAGGCGAGGAACGGCGGGCAGTCAAACATGCACTCAACATCGCGCAGCCACTTCATGACACACAGGCTGCTTACCTTGCGGAGTAACGCGACAGTGTGACTTCAGACGCAGTCGTGTGACTGCGAAGACGTCCTCAAAAACGCCATCGCCGGCAAACCGTTTCCCCTCCCCCGTAGGAGCTGTCGAGTAACACGAGGCTGCGATCTTTTGATCCAAAGCTCGCAAAGCCCCCCCGAAATTTAATGAACCCCGCCCACACCCACTCACCTGACTGAATAACTAGATTTTGAAGTCTGCAAAACATGTAGGAATCTGCCCTTTGTGGCGAGGGGGCTTGCCCCCGTTGGGCTGCGAAGCAGCCCCAAACCCTGCGAGCCCGGTTCCTCAGAGACACGGCAATGCCCGGTTTTGCGGCGGCTGCGCCACCGAACGGGGGCAAGCCCCCTCGCCACAGTGAGCGCGTGTGGTCCTACAGCCCGGTTGCGGGTATCAAAATCGCTGCCTAGAGTGGGTCTGTCGCTGAGCAAATTCAGCGATAGGGTTTCGCAGCCCTACGGAATAGAATCATCCTGCACCGTCATAAGACACCCAGGCGTGCGACGCCTGCGTATCATTTTATGGCGACTGTGCGTGGGAGACCTTCGGGTCTGCCGGGTTTGATTCTTCCCTGGTCTGCGAACCCGCGCATAGTTGCCACCCATTTTGTTTCGCAGCAAAAAGGTGGCAGTTCATTCCCTTCATAAAGAATCTTTCCTAATGACAATGAACAACCCGCTCCGCCACTAC
>NZ_AKJK01000079.1 GCF_000282375.1 Pseudomonas sp. GM50 | reverse complement strand
CCACAAAATTTGCAGGCAACACAGATCCAATGTGGGAGCGAGCCTGCTCGCGATAGCAATGGCACATCTAGCATCAAGGTGACTGGCGGACCGTCTTCGCGAGCAAGCCCGCTCCCACAGGTTAAGCGGCGTTCTTTGGATCGGGGTCAGCGTTTGGGGAGCTCGATTGTCACTTTCAACCCGCCCCACTCGCTTTCCTGCAACTTCAATACCCCGCCCCACGTGTCGACGATGTCGCGCACGATGCCCAATCCCAGGCCATGCCCATCCGTCTGTTCATCGAGCCGGGTACCGCGACTGAACACTTGAGCGCGCTGGTCTTCGGGAATGCCCGGGCCATCGTCTTCCACGCTCAACTCAAACCTTTCTGCTGCTTCGACCACGCTTAATCGAACCTCGGCATCCGCCCATTTGCAGGCGTTATCCAGCAGGTTGCCCAGCAACTCCAGCAGATCTTCGCGATCCCATGGCAGTTGCAAACCGGCCGGAGCCCGGTAGCTCAAGTCGAGGTGTTCGCCGTGAATCATGTTCAACGTGGCCAGCAACCCCGGCAGTTCCGCATCGCAATCGAACAACGCCCCAGGCAATGCATCGCCGGACAGCCGGGCACGGTTGAGTTCACGATTGAGCCGCTGCTGAACCTGTTCCAGTTGCGCCTGCATGACTTTGCGCAGCTGCGGGTGAGCATCAAGTTTTTCGCTTGAAACCAGGCTCAACAACACCGCCAGCGGGGTTTTCAACGCATGGCCGAGATTGCCCAAGGCATTGCGCGAGCGCTTGAGGCTGTCTTCGGTGTGTGCCAGCAAATGGTTGATCTGCGCCACCAGCGGTTCCAGCTCCAGAGGCACTTCTTCGTCAAGTTGCGAACGCTGGCCCTGCTGCAACTGGGCGATTTGCTCGCGGGCCTTTTCCAATGGGCGCAAGGCTCGGCGCACGGTGATCCGTTGCAACAGCAATATCAGCAACAGCCCCGCCAGCCCCAACCCGAGGCCGACCTGTTGCATGCGCCGGAAGCTCTCGCGCACCGGGGTATAGTCCTGGGCGACGTTGATGGAAATCGCCTGGCCCAACCGACGGTAGTCCGAACGCAATACCAACAGCTGCTGGCCTTCCGGCCCCAATTGCAGATTGCTATGCAGGCCAGGGTGTTCAAGCTGCGGCAGCTCCTGATCCCATAACGAACGGGAACGCCAATGGCTGTCGGCGAAATCGATACGAAAGTAATGCCCGGAGAACGGTCGTTGATAGGCCGGCGCCAAGTGCCGTTCATCCAGCTGCAACCCCTGCGGGCCACGCACCAGCGCCACCAGCAGGTTTTCACTGTCGTTGCGCAACCCGGCTTCGAGGTAGCGCTGCAAACCCATTTCGAACAGCCACAGGCTGGTTTGCGCCAGCACCAGGCCGACGATCACCATCACGCTGATCAGGCCCAGGCTCAAACGGCGCTGGATCGATCTCACTGGGCTTGCCCGCCGAACAGGTAACCCTGACCGCGACGGGTTTCGATCACGCTGCGGCCGAGCTTGCGTCGCAGGTGGTTGACGTGGACTTCCAGCACGTTGGAATCGCGCTCGGTTTCACCGTCGTAAAGGTGTTCCGCGAGATGGCTTTTGGAAAGGATCTGTTCGGGGTGCAGCATGAAATAGCGCAGCAGGCGAAACTCGGCGGCGGTGAGCTGGATGTCGGCGCCGTCGCGGGTCACGCACTGGCGCCCCTCATCCAGATGCAAACCTGCGGCCTTGAGCGTCGGCTGATTGGCGTGGCCATGGGAGCGGCGTAACAATGCCTGGACTCGCAGGTGCAGTTCTTCGGGGTGAAACGGTTTGCTCAGGTAATCATCGGCGCCGGCCTTTAGGCCTTCGATCCGCTCGGCCCAGGAACCGCGCGCCGTGAGGATCAGCACGGGCGTGGCCAAGCCGCCGGCCCGCCATTGCGCCAGCACGTCGAGCCCCGGCAAACCCGGCAGTCCGAGGTCGAGGATGATCAGGTCATAAGGCTCGCTGCTGCCCTGATACACCGCATCGCGGCCGTCAGCCAGCCAGTCCACGGCGTAACCCTGCCGGTTGAGGCCGGCCATCAATTCGTCGGCCAGCGGCACGTGGTCTTCCACCAGGAGCAAACGCATCGGTCAATCTTCCTTGTCTTTCAGTAAGTGGCCGGTGGTGGCGTCGAGGTCCAGCTCGCGCACCACGCCTTCGGTGGTCAGCAGCTCGACCTCGTAAATGTAGACGTCGTGTTTTTCCTCAAGCTCGGCTTCCAGCAGCTTGGCCCCGGGATAGAGGTCCAGCGCTTGCTGCAAGAGCTGCTCCAGCGGCAGGATCACACCTTGTTGGCGCAGGCGCAGGGCCTCGTCCTGATCCAGGTCGCGGGCCATGACCACCGAGCAAAAAGCCAGGAGCGCCAGCGCCATTCGGCTGCTGGTGCGGCGATTTAAAGAAAACACCTTCATTACGTATCCTGATGATCCTTGAGAACCTGCCCGCCGACAGCGTCCAATTCCAGGTCCCACTCAAGGCCCTGCGGGTCGCGCAGTTCCACCTGGTAGATGTACTTGCCGTACTCTTCTTCAAGCTCGGTTTCGCTGATTTTGGCGCCGGGATGTTTGGCCAATGCCGTGGCGTTGAGCTTCTCGAAGGACACAATGGTACCAGCGTCGCGCAGTCTCAGGGCTTCGTCGGGGCCGAGGTCGCGCGCGTGAGCGATGCTGGCGGTCATGGCGATAATGGAGGCGGTGAACAGGGCAGTCAGGATTTTCATGGGGTGTCTCCGTATTTTTTTATGTGTTGCTACGAGAGCTACCTTAGTGATTCGAACTTAACTGAAACTGAATTGCCATCATTGATGATTGCAACGCGACATTACTGACACACACAAATCCCGGTAGGAGCCAGGCTTGCCGGCGAAGGCGTCCTCGAAATCGCCTTCGCCGGCAAGCCTGGCTCCTACAGATTGTGCGCTGCGCTGTCTGACACGCGCTTATAATCCCCCGCCTGCCAGACATCGAGACCGGTATGACCGCGATCCACATCAAGTTCCCTTCCCTGACCCTCAAGGCCGGCCCGCGGGCCTTGGCGCGCATCCGTGCAAATGGCTTGAGCGCCGCCGATGTGGGCACGTTGCCGGGCGCCGCCGGTGGCCCGAAAGCGTTGGGAATTCAGGGGCTGGATCTGGCGCTGTTCGGCGAATGGCTGCCGGCGGCGCCCCGGGAGCGTTCGCTGATCGGCGCCTCGGTGGGTTCCTGGCGGTTCGCCAGCGCCAGCCTGCCGGATGCCGCCGAAGGCATCCGCCGCCTCGGTCATCTGTACACCGAGCAGAATTTCGCCAAGGGCGTGACCATGGCGCAGATCAGCCAGAGCTCCCAGCGCATGCTCGATGACTTGCTCGACGGCCGCGATGCGTCGATTCTGGAAAACGCCCACTACCGACTGAACATCATGGTGGTCAAAAGCCATGGCCTGCTGGCGGACGATCATCGCGGTCGGCTGGGGCTGGGCCTGTCATCGGTGATCGCCGACAACCTGCGCGGGCGCGCGCGGCTGTCGCGGCATTTCGAGCGGCTGATCATCCACGACCCGCGTCTGGCGCCACCCGTCAACACGCTGAATGACTTCCCGTCGCGCTTCGTTGCGCTGGATGCCGGCAACCTGCGCCAGGCCCTGCTCGCCTCGGGTTCGATCCCGATGGTCATGCAAGGCGTGCGCGACCTGCCGGGTGCCGGCGCCGGGACGTTTCGCGATGGCGGTCTGCTGGATTATCACCTCGACTTGCCCTACAGCGGCAACGACATTGTGCTGTATCCGCACTTCACTGATCGAGTGATCCCCGGCTGGTTCGACAAGACACTGCCGTGGCGCCGCGCCTGTCCTGCGCGCTTGCAGGATGTTCTGTTGCTGGCGCCGTCAAAGGAATATCTGTCGCGCCTGCCCTACGGCAAACTGCCGGACCGTAACGACTTCAAGCGCTTCATGGGCGACGCCCCGAGCCGGCGGAAATACTGGCGCGCGACAATGGATGAAAGCCGCAGGCTGGGTGACGAATTCCTCGAACTGACCGCCAACGGTCGCTTGGGCGAGCGCTTGCTGACCCTTTAGTCAGGACAAGCTGTTAAACTCGCCACCTGCCCATATCGCCGCGGCGATCGCCACCTGACAGAGCTGAACATCACTGTGGAAATCTTCAAAGAGTTTACCTTCGAGTCCGCCCACCGCCTGCCCCACGTGCCGGACGGCCACAAGTGCGGTCGCCTGCACGGTCACTCGTTCAAAGTGGCGATTCACCTGAGCGGCGACCTCGATCCGCACACCGGCTGGATCCGCGACTTCTCGGAAATCAAGGCGATCTTCAAGCCGCTCTACGAGCGTCTGGACCATAACTACCTGAACGACATTCCCGGCCTGGAAAACCCGACCAGCGAAGTGCTGGCCAAGTGGATCTGGAATGAATTGAAACCCCTGCTGCCGGAACTCAGCGCGATTCGTATCCACGAGACCTGCACCAGCGGTTGCATCTATCGCGGCGAATAAACCGATCTAAAGACAACGAAAATCCCCTGTGGGAGATTCTGTGGCGAGGGGGCTTGTCGGAACGCCGCATCGCCCCGTTTGAGTGCGTAGCACTCACAAGATCTTTGGTGTATCAAAGATCTTGGGGCTGCTTCGCAACCCAACGGGGGCAAGCCCCCTCGCCACAGGGCTCCCACAAGGGCAACTGCGTTTCGTCAGTGAATAGAGAAACAGCCTTCAATGGCTGTTTTTTTATGCTTATGCTTCTTGGCTCGCACATGCCAAGAGGACGCTACCATGGCTGACTGGCCGCTGGCTCAGACCTATCGTTTCAACGGGCATTCCGTGCGCTACGCCGTGCGTGGCGACGGTCCACCGTTGGTGTTCGTGCATGGCACACCCTTCTCTTCTTATGTGTGGCACCGGATTGCGCCGCACTTCATCACCACGCACCGGGTGCACTACTTCGATCTGCTGGGTTACGGGCAATCCACACAGCCGGACGGCGATGTGTCGCTGGGCGTACAAAACCAACTGTTGGCGCAACTGCTGGAGCACTGGGGCCTGGAACGGCCAGACGTGGTGGCCCACGATTTCGGCGGCGCCACCGCGTTGCGCGCGCACCTGCTCAATGGCAAGGATTACCGCAGCCTGACGCTGATCGACCCGGTGGCGCTGTCGCCCTGGGGATCGCCGTTCGTACAGCATGTGCGTCAGCATGAAGCCGCGTTCAGTGGAGCGCCCGATTACATTCAGCGGGCGATTGTGCCGACCTACATTCGTGGCGCGATCAAGCGCGAGATTCCCGATCATGAGCTGGCGCCTTATGTGCAGCCTTGGTTGGGAGACCCGGGACAAGCGGCGTTCTATCGGCAGATCGCGCAGATGGATGAACGTTATACCCGCGAGGTCGAAGGGCTGTACCCGACGATTCGCTGCCCGGTGCAGATTCTTTGGGGGAAGGACGATCAGTGGATTCCCATTGAGCGCGGCCAGGCGCTGCATCAGATGATTGCGGGGTCGCAATTTCACGCCATTGCCAATGCCGGGCATCTGGTTCAGGAGGATGCGCCGGAGGCGATCGTTGCGGCGCTGCTGCGGTTTTTACCCCTGCAAAAACCCTCTTGAAAACAGCGCATTTACTGTGGGAGCGAGCCTGCTCGCGATAGCAATGGCACATCCAGCATCAAGGTGACTGGCGGACCGCTATCGCGAGCAGGCTCGCTCCCACATGGGTGCTGTGTTCCTTCAATTGCACCGCTTTCGTGCCCGCCACCCGCTAAATCTCCGTGCTCGACTATAAATAATTACGCCAGCTCAGCTTTGGCACGACCACTGCAATACCCCCCGCGTCCTCCATCCAGCAAGGAACGCCACATGACGCAGAATGATTCGGGCAACGATTACCCCCTCAGCGAAGTCCCGATGCATGCTCGCAAGGGACTTGCCTCCACCGCCATGGTGCTACTGGGTTTCACCTTCTTCACCGCGACCATGTTTGCCGGCGGCAAGCTCGGTGTGGCGTTCAGTTTCGGCGAGATGATGGCGGTGATTATTGTCGGCAATCTACTGCTGGGGATCTACGCCGCGGGGCTGGGCTACATTGCCTTCAAAAGCGGCCTCAACTCGGTGCTGATGGGGCGTTTCTGCTTTGGTGAAGTGGGCAGCAAACTCAGCGACCTGATCCTCGGCTTCACCCAGATCGGCTGGTACGCCTGGGGCACCGCGACGGCGGCTGTGGTGCTGGGCAAGTATTTCGAACTGAGCGAGGGCACGGTTCTGGGGTTGATGGTGCTGTTTGGCCTGGGCTTCTGTGCCACGGCCTACATCGGCTATCGTGGGTTGGAGATTCTGTCGTACATCGCGGTGCCAGCCATGATGTTGCTGCTGATGCTGTCGATGTGGGTTGCGACGGTGAAGGTCGGCGGCCTCGAGGGCTTGCTCGCGGTGGTGCCGACGGGAACGCTGGATTGGTCGACCGCGATTACCCTGGTGTTCGGCACATTCGTCAGCGGTGCGACGCAGGCCACCAACTGGACACGCTTCTCCCGTTCGGCGCGGGTGGCGGTGCTGGCGAGCCTGATCGGCTTCTTCGTCGGCAACGGTCTGATGGTGTTGATCGGTGCCTACGGCGCCATCGTCTATCAGCAACCGGACGTGGTCGAAGTGCTGCTGTTGCAAGGCTTCGCCATGGCCGCGATGGCGATGTTGCTGCTCAACATCTGGAGTACTCAGGACAACACCATCTACAACTTCGCCGTCGCTGGCTGCAACCTGCTGCGCACCGACCGCCGCAAAACCGTGACCCTGGCCGGCGCGGTGATCGGCACGCTGCTGGCACTGCTGGGCATGTACGACATGCTGGTGCCTTACCTGATTCTGCTGGGCACGGTGATTCCGCCGATTGGCGGGGTGATCATGGCGGATTTTTTCTTCCGCTATCGGGGTCACTATCCCCGCCTGGCGGATACGCAATTGCCCGCGTTCAACTGGTCTGGCCTGACTGCCTATGCGGTCGGCACGGTCGCCGCCTTCAACTCGCCATGGGTCGCGCCGCTGGTAGGGATTGCCGCTGCCGCGCTAACGTATGTGTTATTGACCGGCGTACTGGGTGCCCGTACCGCCGACGCGCCACTCCAAGATATATAAGAAGGATTGCCTGATGCACATCATCAACGCCCGCCTGCGTAACCAAGAAGGCCTGCATGAGTTGCACCTGGAAAACGGCTTGATTCACAGCATCGCCCGGCAAACCGAAGCCCCATCACTGGGGCCTGACGACCTGGACGCCGGCGGTAATCTGGTGGTGCCGCCCTTCGTCGAGCCGCACATTCACCTCGACGCCACCCTGACCGCCGGCGAGCCGCGCTGGAACATGAGCGGCACGCTGTTCGAAGGCATCGAGTGCTGGGGCGAACGCAAGGCGACCATCACCCACGAAGACACCAAGACCCGCGCCAAGAAGACCATCCAGACCCTCGCCGCCCACGGCATCCAGCATGTGCGCACCCACGTCGACGTCACTGACCCGGAGCTGACCGCGCTCAAGGCAATGCTCGAAGTCCGCGAGGAAAGCCGTCATCTGATCGACCTGCAAATCGTCGCGTTCCCTCAGGAAGGCATCGAGTCGTACCGCAACGGTCGGGAGCTGATGGAAGAAGCGATCCGCCTGGGCGCCGATGTAGTCGGGGGTATTCCGCATTTCGAATACACCCGGGATCAGGGCGTGAGCTCGGTGAAGTTCCTCATGGACCTGGCCGAACGCACCGGTTGCCTGGTGGACGTGCATTGCGACGAAACCGACGACCCGCACTCACGTTTCCTTGAAGTGCTGGCCGAAGAGGCCCGCAGCCGCGACATGGGTTCACGCGTTACCGCCAGCCACACCACGGCCATGGGCTCCTACGACAACGCCTACTGCGCCAAGCTCTTTCGGCTGCTCGGGCATTCGGGGATCAGCTTTGTCTCCTGCCCCACCGAAAGCATTCACCTGCAAGGACGCTTCGACAGCTTTCCGAAACGCCGTGGCGTGACCCGGGTGAATGAGTTGCTCGAAGCGGGGATGAATGTGTGCTTCGGCCAGGATTCGATTGTCGACCCGTGGTATCCGCTGGGCAACGGCAATATCCTGCGGGTGCTCGAGGCTGGTTTGCACATCTGCCACATGCTCGGTTATCGCAATCTGCAGAGCGCGCTGGATCTGGTGACCGACAACAGTGCCAAGGCCATGAACCTGGGCGATCGCTATGGGCTGGAACAGGGACGGCCGGCGAATCTGCTGATTCTGTCGGCGGACAGCGATTACGAGGTGATCCGCAGCCAGGGGCTGCCGCTGTACTCGGTTCGCGGGGGCAAGGTGTTGATGAAGCGGCAGATGCCGGTGGTGGAATGGGCGGATCAGCTCTGAGTTTTCGCTGACAGTGCGGGCCTCTTCGCGGGCAAGCCTCGCTCCTACAGGGTTAGCGCGGATATCTGTAGGAGCGAGGCTTGCCCGCGAAGGCGATCTTGAATTCAACCCATCAACCGCGCTGTACCAAACAACCTCACCCGACTCAATTCACCATCCACTTCTTCCAGCAAAATCGGCGCCGTGCCGCCAGGCATGACCACCTTCACTGCCCCGGCCGCCACCCAACCCACTCGCCACGCCGCACACGCCACCGCACTGGCGCTGGTGCCCGACGAGGCGGTCGGCCCTTCGCCACGCTCGAACACCCGCGCAACGATTCGGCCCTCGGATTCAAGCATTGCCCATTGCAGGTTCACACCCGCCGGACACGGCTGCCCTGCCCCGGTCGGCATGGCATAGGCAATACGCATCAAGTCTTGCGCCAATGGCGGCTCACGCATCTGCTCATTGCTCGGCAACGCGTCGGCATTCGCCAGCAGCGTCACGCAATGCGGATTGCCGATGCGCACAAACTGGCTCCGGTTCCAGACAGGATCAAGCGCTGACAACGGCTGCACATGGCTGACTTCACGATCATTCAGTGTCACGCGTTCAACCTCGCGCGCGCGCACCGCTTGCGGCCCGAACGAAGGTTTGCCCAAATCCAGCCAGAACCCTTGCACACCATCGATTTCAGCGGGTTTCACTGAAGTCTCCACCGGCGAAACCGCGTCGCTCTTGTCGTGATGAACCCGCAGCTGACAGGCCTCTTTCGGCATCAGCCCTTGTTCACTCAGGGCCAGGGAAAAAATCGTCAGGCCGTTGCCACTGCGCTCGGCCAGGCTGCCGTCGGTGTTGACGATCAGCAGGTCAAACGGCGGCGACGATTGAAACGGCCCCACCAGCAGTCCATCGCAACGATGCGCCTTGCTGCCGGGTGGTTGTGTCCCGGGAGCCCAGCCGCAGAATGCCTCAATGGCGGACATTGCCCAGACTTCACGGGCCTGCGCGGCATCGCTGGCCAGCGCAGGCAATTCGATTCCGTTACCACGCAGGGTGTCAGGCGTCACCACCGCATAGATATTGCCCCGGGCATCGTACATCCGCGTCATGGCGCCCCCTCTCTATGAACAATTGAGTGTCGACGATATCGCGAAACAGCGGCTGGCTGTGCAAGGATGTCACCCTGCCTGACTGCGACCCGCCCGGACGTGATGATCGAACCCTTTGTGGTTGTTCACTGTCCCTTGGGGACGCGACGTTTTTTGCCAAGGATTGATATGACCAACCTCAACACCCAAGCCACCTTCGTCCCCGGACGTCTGGAACAGATGTCCACCCGCATCGCCTTTTTCATCGCAGGCTTCGGCATCGCGGCCTGGGCGCCGCTGGTGCCTTACGCCAAGGCACGGGCCGGGCTGGATGAAGGAACCCTTGGGCTGTTGCTGTTGTGCCTGGGAGTGGGCTCGATTCTGGCGATGCCGATGGCCGGGATTCTGGCGACGCGCTTCGGCTGCCGTCGGGTGTTGAGCGGCGGGACTTTGTTGATCTGTGCGGCGCTACCGCTGTTGGCAACGGTGTCTACGATTCCGGCGTTGATCGCGGCGTTGTTCATGTTCGGCGCGGGCCTGGGCACGGTGGATTCGACGGTGAACCTGCAAGCGGTGATCGTCGAGCGGGCCAGCGGCAAGACCATGATGTCGGGTTTTCATGGGCTGTTCAGCCTCGGCGGGATCGTCGGCGCGGCGGGTGTCAGCGCCCTGCTCGGTTTGGGTTTTTCGCCGCTGGGGGCGATGTTGGTGGTGATCGTGATTCTAGTGTTGGCATTGCTTAAAGCCGCGCCGCACCTGTTGCCTTACGGCAGTGAAAGCTCCGGCCCGGCATTCGCCGTGCCCCATGGCATCGTGCTGTTTATCGGCGGGATGTGTTTCATCGTGTTCCTGGCCGAAGGCGCGGCGCTCGACTGGAGCGCGGTGTTCCTGGCGCAGGAGCGCGGAATCGACACCGCGTATGCGGGGCTGGGTTATGCGGCATTTGCGCTGACCATGACCGTCGGGCGCTTGACCGGCGACAGGATTGTTCGCCGCCTTGGTTATACGCGGGTGATTGTGTTCGGTGGGCTGACGGCCGCGGCGGGCCTGGCACTGGCGACATTCGCACCGGCGTGGGAGGCGGCGCTGGTGGGTTATGCGTTGCTGGGGGCTGGCTGCTCGAACATTGTGCCGGTGCTGTACACCGCCGTCGGCAAACAGACCGTCATGCCGGAAAGCATCGCCGTGCCGGCCATTACCACGTTGGGCTATGCAGGGATTCTCGCCGGGCCTGCGGTGATCGGCTTTATCGCCCATGGCAGCAGTTTGAGTTTTGCCTTTGGGTTGATGGCAGTGTTGCTGGTGGCCGTGGCGATTGGCGGGAAGGTGTTGAAGGTTTAAACACTCAGCACACACCTGTCAGATCTGACAGTAGACACGCTATCTTGTATGCAGCATGTTGAACCCTCGTCCTTTGACTGAGGGAATCGAACATGCACATGCTCGCTGGCTTGGGATCGACCGTTACCCTGATCGGCCTGCTCCAAGGCTGTGCATCGGTCGATTATTTTGATTGGGGCGAAGGCGCCCCCAACTTTGCCCCGGCCGAGCGGCTGTCCAACGCCGAAGGGCGTTACTCCCACTGGCAGGCTATCGGGCGTGTCGAGGTGGACAGCGGCATGACCTGCTCCGGTACGCTCATCGACACGCGAGATCCCGACGCATTGACACAACCGGCCTACGTGTTGACCTCCGGGCACTGCACTCACCCGGAAATAGGCGACAACGAGGTCATCGTCAATCAGCCTGCAACCGGTCGCGTGACGTTCAATTTTTTTCATGACACCCAGACGCGAAGCCGCTCTTACGCTGTCAGCCGGATCAACTGGAGTACTCTGCGTGGCCAGGACATTTCCATCATTGAACTGGATCAGACGCTTGGGCAATTGATCAGCGATGGCATACATCCGCTGAAGCTTGCCGAACACACGCTAACGCCCGACACCGACATTTTAATCGTCGGCGCGCCGGTCGACGGTTTCATCCAGCGCATGGCGTGCAAACAGGAACACTCGGCGGCGATTCTCGAAGGCCCGTGGCGTTGGGTCGGGCAAACGAGCAACCGCTGTCTCGACGTCGTTAACGGGCTCTCGGGTTCACCGCAACTCTCACGCTACAGCAATGAAATCGTGGGCGTATTAGGCACTACTACACGCGGCAGCGGCCGTAATCGCTGCGACAGAGGAGCACCCTGTGAAGTGGTTGATGGCACGGTCGACAAGCACCCCGACACCAACTATGCCTCCGCCGCCGAAGGCCTGAACGGTTGCTTTATCGCGGGCCGCTTCAACTCGCGCCTGGGCACCTGCCCAATGGGCTCCGCCTGGTCTTTCCCCGCGTCATCGCAGTCGAGCGACTACATCAAGGTCGAACGTGACGAGCAGGGCCAGATCGTGCCCTGGCAGTGGCATCAGCCCTTTACCCTGGATGCCCCTTATTACCGATATCGCTACACGCGCACCTTGGCCGATTGCCAGACACTTGATAGCTACAGCCAGGTTCAAGTCACTCAACCGGGCGTCACCAATCAATTGAGTCGCGAACTGAAGGACGGTGCGGGGCTGTATTTTCTTTGCCTTGTCGGCCAACAGCGACCAACGGACGTGCCAGGCCAATGGGAGGGGCGAACCCCCAGTGTGTATTGGCGCTGGCTGATGGAAGCACCGGCACCGTTGACGCCCACCTATAAGATTGAATTGGCCCACGGTAATGATTTTGACATCAGGGTATTTCCGGTTTCACCGGATCTCGCCCCCGATCAGTATCGCTACAAAAACGGACGGGTACAGAACGTCGACTGCGATTCAGCGCAAGGGTATCAACGAGTCTCGGCATCCACCGGGGTGTTTCATGTCTCAGCTGCCGAAGGCCCGCAGAAGGTCTGCGTCAAGGGCGCAGATCTAGCGGGCAATCCGGGGCCGATCATCGATTTCAGGATTCCCGAGTGAACACCTGAACCGGTTATCGCTGAACCGACCCATAGCCGGTTCAGCGCCATCACCGCCTCAGAACCCGACGCTGGCCTGCACAAAGAATGTGCGTGGGGCGCCGACGTACATCCCCGAATTGTTGTCGCTGGAGCGGGTGAAGTACTGCTTGTCGAAAATGTTCTTCACCCCGGCGCCGACTTTCAGGTTCGACAGTTGCGAGCCGAAGTCATAACCGCCACGCACGTTCCAGGTCACGTAACCCGGAATGTCGCCGTACTGGCCGTCTGCTGAACCTTCGGTGATGTAGTTGCCGCTGAAACTGCCATCAGCGTTCACCGCGGTGCCCGGCGAGCGCTGCCTGGACTGGGCAAAGGCATCGAGGTTGTAGGTCCAGCGGTTGATGTCGTAACGCAGCCCGGCGGTGGCCACCTGACGCGAGTAGAACGGTAGGTCGCGGCCCTTGAAGCCTGGAATCTCGCCTTCATAAACCGCGCGTGTGTAGGTGAAACCGGCGTTGGCGGTCAGGCCGTCGAGCCGTGGGTCCAGCGCCGCCATGTCGTAGTGCACCGAGGCTTCAAGGCCCTGGTGCGTGGTGGCGCCGAGGTTGGTCCAGCCCACATCGTTGCTGATGTACTGCAGTTCTTTATCGAAGTCGATGTAGAACAGCGTCACTTCCCCGCCCCACACGTCATCGTTGTAGCGCGTACCGATCTCGTAGGTCTTGGCCTTTTCCGGGTTCAGGCCGTTGGCGGTGTTGTCACCCGAACCACCCTGACCGAGCTGGAAATATTGCAGGCTGCCGAACGAGGTTTCGTAGTTGGCGAACAGCTTCCAGGCCTCGGACATGTGATACATCACGCTCAGGGCCGGCAGCGGTTCGTTGCTGTCGATGCTGCGGCGTTTTTCCTGCACAGGTTTGCCGGCGGTGTCGAGAACCGGCCTGTCGTGCCATTCGGTGCTGATGCTTTCAAAACGGATGCCGGGGGTCACGGTCCAGTTGCCGACGTCGATCTTGTCATCGATGTACACGGCGTGGGCTTCGGTGCCGCCGGTGCGGTCCTGGAACACATGACCATCGGAAGTTTTGGTGACCACCGGCTGATTGTTCACCAACGCCAGACGGCTCGACTCTTCATGCATACCTTCTTTCAGGTAGCGATAACCAACGCTGGCTTCCTGAGTGGTCGGGCCCAGATCGAATACATGGGACACCCGCGGTTCGATGCCGAAGGTGTAGTAAGTGCGCGGATAAGAGCTGAGGGTTTTCTGGTCGCGGGCGGCGATGGTGCTGCCACGGAAGCTGTCGGAATAGTAGGTCAGCACTTCGGCCTGGGTGCGGTCGTCGATCTGCCGAATCCACTTGAAGGACACGTCCTTGCGGCGGCCGCTGAAGTTGTCATGGTCACGGTCGGACTGGAAAGGATCGGCGTCGTACTGCTTCTGCGTCAGGCCACCGGGCATGTCGGCGCTGGCGTCGTAGTAATGGAAATTGAGGCTGAAATCGTCCTGATCGGTGGGAGCCCAATGGGTCTTGAGGATCACGTCGTCGATGTCATTGCTGTTGTTGCTTTTGCGATAACCGTTGCCGTTCACCCCGGAATACAACAGCGCCACGCCCATGCCGTTATCGGCGGTGCCACCGAGAAACGCGGTGTCGATGTGTTTCCAGCCGCCGCGCTGGGTGGTTTCCAGGGTGGTGCCGATTTCGCCGGTGGCCTTCTCCGGGATCGCGCGGGTGACGAAGTTGATCACGCCACCGACGTTCTGCGGCCCATAACGCACCGAACCGGCACCGCGCACCACGTCGATGCTGTCGAGGTTGCCGGAGGAAATCGGCGCCATGGACAACTGCGGTTGGCCATAAGGGGCGAAGGCGGCCGGCACGCCATCGATCAGCACAGTGGAGCGTGGCGACAGGCGCGAGGTCAGGCCACGCACGCCAACGTTCAGGGAAATATCGCTGCCGCCGGTGCCGTTGGCGTCCTGCACTTGCACGCCGGGTACGCGACGCAATACGTCGCCGACGTTCATCGCGCCCTGCTCGACCATCGCTTCACGGCGGATCACCGTACGCGCGCCGGGATGGTTTTGCACCACAGCGGCGTCGGCATCACCGAGCCAGTCGCCGACCACTTTGATGTCGGTCACGCCCAGCTCCAGCGGGCCATTGGCGGCGGAAGTCGGGGCTGGCATCAGGGTCACCGAGCCTTCATCGATCTGGTATTGCAGACCGCTGCCTTGCAGCAATTGGCGCAAGGCTTGTTCCGGCGAGAGATTACCGTCGACTGCCGGGGCTTGTTTGCCGGCCACCAGTTCCGGGCTGAAAAAAACCTGCAGCGAGGTTTGCTGGCCCAGCTGACTCAAGGCCTGGCCCAGTGGCTGCGCCTGAATATGAATGGCATCGGCGGCGAACGCCTGGGGCAGCGCTGAGCTGACCGCCAGGGCGAGAGCGAGGGGCAGCCAGGATGATTTGTTATTTTTAGCGATGGTTTTTTTCACGTCGAACGTTGTCCTGTGGATCGCAAGAGTGTGCGGCTGTTAATGCAAACCAGTTGCAGTTGGACAAGTAGACGAAGAACTCGAAAAAAACCTGAATCTATCGGGCAATTATTTCCTGACTGCCGTCATCGAGGGTCCGTATGGCCACCGGCAGAATGCTCGGCAAGGCCTTGAGCAGTGCGTCGGTGTTGTCGGATTTGAACACACTGGTCAGGCGCAGATTGCCCACTTTGGCGCTGCCGACCGTCAGCGGTTTTTGCCGATAGCGCGACACCTCTTCGGCCACTTCGCTGAGGCTGGCATTGTTGAACACCAGTTTGCCGCTGCGCCATGCGGTCAGTTCTGCAGGGTTGACCGTATAGGCGGCGGCCACCTTCCCCAGTGCATCGACGCGAGTGCCGAGGCCGGCGGTGAGGCTGATGAAATCAGCGCCGTTACCTTGAACCTTGACCGTGCCCTGCTCTACTACGACGCGGGTTTCGGTGCTGTCGCGACGCACGTCGAAACGGGTGCCGGTGACCGTAACCTTGCCGCTGCCCGCCTCGACCACGAACGGTCGACTGCTGTCGTGCTCGACGCTGAACATCGCCTCGCCTTGCGTCAACTCAATGCCGCGACGATCTTTTTCATAGCGCACCTGCACCCTACTGCGGCTGTTCAGATCGATCACCGAACCGTCCGGCAACGCCACATGACGACGCTCGCCAAGGGCCGTGGAATATTCAGCCGTGTAGGTCGCCGGATGGTTCAAGCCACTGAACAGCCCCAGGCCGAGCGCCACCGCCAACACACTGGCGGCCACCGCGTAACGCACCCGTGGATAACGTGTGCGGCGTGCCGGCGGGGTCTCGCACAAGGCGTGCAAGCGCTTGGCCGGCAACAGATCGGCCGCCGCCCACAGGCTCTGGAGCATTTGATATTCGTCGCGATGCTGAGGGTGTTCGTCCCGCCAGATCTCGAAGGCTCGCCGGTCTTCGGCATTGACGGCAGGTTCCTGCAAACGCACAAACCACCGCGCCGCGTCGTCGCGAACCGTTGTTTGCCCGCACGCACAATCACGAGTATCCATCATGGAAAGTCCTGTTTGGCTGGGGATGAGAAGCCGCGGCGAATCATGGTTGCAACCCGTCCAGGCGATCACGGAGGTGCCGCAGGGTGCGGATCATATACTTTTCCACCATGTTCTTGGACAGCCCCAGGCGTTCGGCGATTTCGGCCTGGGTCAGACCTTCGATCTTCTGCCAGACAAACACCTTGCGGCAGTTGACCGGCAACTCGGTGAGCGCCCGTTCAATGGAATCGGCCAACTGGATCGCGTGCATGAAATGCTCCGGGTCGCCGGACGACGACACACTGTGATCGATCGCCTCGGACTCCATGGCACTGCGCCGGTCCTCACGCCGATAACCGTCCACCGCAATGTTGCGCGCGGTCTGGTGCAAATACGCCCGAGGTTGTTGCACCGCCGCCGAATCGGACTCAAGCACCCGCACGAAGGTGTCGTGGGCCAGGTCCTCGGCCTGCTGACGATTTCTCAGGCGACGGGTCCAGGTGCCGATCAACTCTTCGTAATGCTCGAAAAAGCCGTGTCTGCGGGGCAGCTTGGGGGTCATTGCGGTGTGCTGTGGGGAGGAAGCGTGAATAGTAATGCTTCCTATTAAGCAGAAGCAATGCATTCCACCTGCTGGGTAAATCGAGCGTTGGATAACCTCGTCCCATCAGAATAGGTGATCCCACAGTAGATCTTCTGTGAACACAAAATATGTGTACGGCGGTACTCCAATGTGGGAGCGGGCTTGCTCGCGAAGGCGGTGTATCAGGCAACACTATGTCGACTGACCCACCGCCTTCGCGAGCAAGCCCGCTCCCACAGGGGGATGCATGTGGGCTTAGATGTTTTTCTCGTCGATCCCGGCCTGTAGCGATTGGCTATCGTAATGACCACCCACGGTCACGGGACCGAGTTTGACACTGTGCTCCCCGGCGGCGGAAACGTCGGGTTTACTGCCCTCGGTTTGCGGTTTCTCTGGCAGATCGAGTCCAGCCTTGACCCCGTAATCGCGGTTGCTCAGGTCGGTAATGCTGACCTTGGAGCCCGCTAAATCCACACGACCTTCAGATGAAGCAACCCGTGCGCCGGTCAATTGCGTTGCACCGCCAACCTTGAGATTCACGCCTTGTGTGCCGTTGATGCCGGAGGCCTGGCTGACGCTGTCCTTATGGGCGTAGCTGGCATCCAGTTTCAGGGTCGGCTTGTAGTCCGTCCCGCCCGGTTTAGTGTTGTCGGCTACTTTGTCCTTGTCGACTGGCGCTGCTTTCTTGCCGGTCAAACCGAGGTCAACATCGACCTTGGCGCTGGTCTGGCTGTCTTGACGGCTTTCCACGGTCAGGTCGCCACCGACCTTGCCACTGACCGTCGTCGCATCGATCCGTGCGCCCGCAAGATGAGCATCGCCCGCGCTGTCCAATACCACGCTGTCAGCCTTGATCTGGCTGTTCTGCTGAGTCGTGCCTTGCAGGTAATCCACGCCCACCTTGGCCCCGGCATTGAAGCCATGATCACTCTTGGCCACGTCTTTTTCGTTGGTGGCCGTCGGTGTGCTGTTGCTCAGATTACCGCCGGCATTCAGGCCGACGTTCCAGTTCGTGCGGTTTTGCGTGGACTGGGCCGACTCCTGATAGACCCCGCCGTTCTGCGCATCAAGGGCAACGTTCGACGCGCTGACCTGAGTGCCTTGCAGATGGATCGAATCGCCGCTGAGCTGGATCTTGTCCTGGCTGTTGAGCTTGCCGCCAGTCAGGGTCTGGCTGCTTTCATTGACCCGGCCGATGTTGAAATTGGCGCTCAGGTTGCCGCCCTGATCGAGGCTTTTCTCGGTGCTGGTTTTGCTGCCGCCCACCTTCAAACCGCCACCGAGATTGCTGCCGGTGGCGCTATGGATGTCGGTGGCCGCTTGCAGGTCGAGTTTGCCGCCGGCCTTGAGGTCGATGGCGCCGTTGGTATCGACTGTCGTCCCTTGCAGGACCTGGTCGCCGCCGCTGCTCAACTGCACCGGGCCTTTGCCCTCGATACTTGCCACGCGAGCCTGGCTGTCCTGAATTTGATTGCCTTTGTGATCGAGCTGGAAACCGGCGCCGAGGTTGACGTTAGTGCCGTCGGTGCCAGGGGCCGTGCCGACGCTCAGCGAACCATTGCCACGCAGGCTGGAGCTGTCGTTGCTCTGGCGGTCATTGGCCTGATTCAACGCCAGCTCACCACCGGTTTTAATCGAAACACCGCCCTGCCCGCCATCGAAATGGCTGCCTTCAAACTGGCCGTCATTACGCAGGTTGATGTTCACGCCTTGGCTACCGGCATAGCCGCCGACCACAGCGGTGGAGTTGTCTTTGCGCGTCTGGCTGCTGCCGCCCGCGCCACTGCCGGCGACGTTCACGTCCTCACCGGTTTTGGTGTAGACCCGCACGTCAGCCTTGGCATCCAGCGCCTGATCGGTGCTGCTGTGGGTATTGCTCGCGGCGCTCGCCACCAACGTGTCGGCACTGATGTTCACTTTGCCCGCACTCGCCTGGTACTGAGTGCCCTGATCCTGCAACGTGCCGGCGACATTCACGTCCACCGTGCCACCCTTGAACTGGCTGACCACGGCGTTGCTGTTTTGCCCGGTATGGCTGCCGTTCTGATGACCGATCGCCACGTCGATGCCGACATTCGGCTGGCCGAGGTTGGCCAGTGCGTCCTTGTCCGGCACCTTGCCGTCCAGCACGCCTTCGACGGCTTTGGCGATCGGCCGGGCGATGTCTTTGTATTCGACGTTGGCACCGATGTCCGCCGACCAGTTGCTCTCTGTATGAGTGCTGCTGTCGGTGTTGCTCGCGGCCCGATTGTCGACCTCGGTGGCGGCGACATCCAGACCTTTGCCGGCATCAAGACGCGCGCCTTCAGTGGTGAGTTTGCCGGTGTTGATATTCAGGTTGCCGCTGGTTTGGACGTTGGTGGTTTGTGCGATGGTTTTGTTCGTGGTGTCCTGGGACGTGCTGTGGGTGAAGTCCACTCCGCTGCCGGCACGATCGAGGCCGCCGGTGTAGTAGAAGCCGCCGCTGGTACTGGTGGTGTCCGTCGACGTGCTGTGGCTGTCCTGCTCGGCCAGCAGCGACACGTTTTTACCGCTCAGGGTCGCGTCGCCGTTTGTGGCTTTGACCTCGGCACCTTTAAGGGTCAGATCACCGCCTGCCGCCAGTTGCACGTTGGCGCCGCTGAGGCTGGAGCCTTGCTGGCTGACATCACGGGTACTCGCGGTTTGCTGCTTGTCTTCATAATGCACGCCGGCGCGGTACTGCCCGGCGCCCGGGGTGTTTTCCTTGGCATAGGCATCGAAGCCACGGGTTTCGGTGGTTTTGCCGGACTCATGGGTGTTCTGTGCGGAATGCACATTGATATCCCCCACCGCCTCGGCGCTGAGGGTGCCGCCAGCCTTGACCGTGGAGCCGGCCACTTCGATGTCTTTGGCGCTCTTGAGCTTGAGGTTGCTGTCGGAGGTCAGCTCGCTGCGCACCGTGGTGCTGTCCTTGGCGTTCAGACGGGTTTCATCCTTGGTGATGCCGAAAAACTTGCTGTCCTTGTCGTGGCTATTGGCATGGGAGGTGTCTTGCACGCCATCGATGATCAGCGAGCCTTTGTCGCTGATCACGCTGGCCTCGCTGCCGCCGCGCACCTGACTGCCGCTGATGCGTACATCGTCGGCCTTGACGATCAGTTTGCCGCCGGCGTTGACCTTGCTGCCCTGGTTCAGGGTTTTGCCCTGATCCGCGTCGCCGGTCTTGCCGAAGAAACCGCCGCCCACCAAGTCACCGGAATAACGGTTGTCGCTGTTGCGCTGGGTGCGGCTGGCGCTAGTGATCTCGACCTGTTTGCCGGCGAGCTGGATATCACCCTTGCTGCTCAACTCCGCGCCCTCGGCACGTAACAACGCCGCCGTGGCCAAAGCGATATTGCCGCCCTTCAACTGTGTGGTGATGCTGCGCTGCTCTTCGCTGCTGGTGTCCCAGTTGGCCTTCCACAGGTGTTTACGGTGGTTGCCCTGATCGGTCTGGGTGTGGCTTTCGGTGGCGGCGGTCAGGCGCAGATCGCCGCCGCTCTGGACGCTGAGAGTGTTGGCAGCGTCGACCTTGGCCGCCTTGAGTTCGGTGTTGGCACCGGACGACAACTGCGCGTCACGGCTGGCGAGAATCTGGCTGCCGTGCTGGCGCGAATCGCTGTCGGTCTGGGTCCGATCGTAGGTTTCCCAGGTGATGCCGATGGTGCTGTTGTTCCAGTTTTCGCGCTTCTCTTGCAGCTTGCGGCTTTCGACGGTGGTCAAGGTCAGGTTGCGTTTGGCGTCGACCTTGACGTCACGGCCACTGACGTCGGCGGCAGCCAGCAGCAGGTCCTTGCCGCTGTGCAGACCGACATCGCCCTGACTGCTGCGCACGCCTGCACGGACCACATCGAGGCTGTCGGGAACAGCCTGACCGTTGATACTCAGGTCACCGGCGGAACGAATCTGCACGCCATCACGACCGTCGACCTGTACCGGGCCGACCCGCACGCCCGCGCCCTCAGCGGTGCTGACGATGTTGATGCGCCCAGCCTGCATCGCACCGAACAGGCTGGCGTCGATGCGTTGGTCTTGAGTGTTGCCGGCCGGGTCCACGGTTTTAACCTGGCCGCTGGCGTAATCCACCTGGTTGCGGCCAACGGTGAGGTTCAATTGATCCCGGGCACTGAGCCGGCCCTGGCTGTCGATGCGTGGGGCGATCAGGTTGACCGAGCCTTCGCGGTTTTGCAGGCCCGCACCTTGAATCTGCAAGGTGCCGCTGGCGTCTCGGGTACTGAGGGCTTGCAGCTTGCCGTCGTTCAGTTCGGGGCGACCGACCACCAGATTGGCGTTCGGGGTGTTGATGAAACTGCCGCCGTTCACCGAAATCCCGTTGGGGTTGGCCAACACGTAATCGGCGGCGCGACCGAAGATTTCCTGGGCACCGTTGAGGGCCGACGGGTTGCGGCTGATCACTTCATTGAGGATCACGCTCGCGGCCTGGCCCTGGAATTGCGGGTTGGCTGCCAGTTGCCCGGCGAGTTGCGACTGCCCGGCTTGCAGCGCGTTATTCAGCACCAGGCCCTGACGGTCAACGTTGTAGTCCAGGAACTGGTTATGGGACAGGCCGGAACCATTAGGCGCAACGATGTTGACGATGGGCACGCCGCCCTGGGTTTGCAATTGCGCGGTGCCGCCGGGGCCTGGCGCGACCACTACGCCCCCTGCCAAAGCATTGGGCAGGTGAGCAATCAGGAACAGGCTGGCAATCGCCCAGCGCAGTTTGCCCCGAGGGGAAAGATGAAACGCAAATGTCTGTGCAGGCATAAAAACCTCTCAATTAAAGTGCGGCATCACGTTGCGCGCTGAGTTGTTGGCCGTGGCTGTGGCGCTCAGGTCCGACGGCTGTTTGTCGCTGTTCATATCTGCAACCCCACGCGCATCAGCCAGGTCTCTGGCTCATGTTGCAAACCGCTGGGGGTGTTGAGGCTGCGTTGGTAATCGACGTCGACTTGCAGGTTTTTCCAGTTCAGATTGACCCCGGCGCTGGCGCCGCTCAGGCGTTGCCCTTGAGCGCCGTGGTCGGCCTTGATCCAACCATTGTCCAGGCCCAAACGTGGGGTGATCTGCACTGGCAGCGCGCTGCGCAATGGCAGGCGCAAGGTATTGCGCCAGATCGCGCCACTGGCACCGGACGCACTGCTGACCCGATAGCCGCGCACCGCGGAATCGTCGGTGCCCAGCAATTGCTCGATGGCCGGCAGCGGATCAGGGCTGTATTGCACGTTGAACTGGCTCTGCCATTGCCAGGCCTGCTGGCCGAACTGGCCGTTGCGCCACTGGCTGAGGCCGGCGCGGTATTTGCGAAACTGCGCCTTGGGCAGGTTGTTGACCTGACGCTGGGCATCGTCATCGGCACCGAGCCAGCGCAGCCCCTGGGCGTAATTGATGTCCAGGTTCCACACCGCGCTGTTGAGCCAGAACAGATTCAGCCCGGCTTCGGCCACGGTCAGGGTCGGGCTCTGGATGCCCAGGCGAATGTTTTCCAGGTAACTGTCGACGTCCTTGTGGGCCAGTTGCAGATTGGCGCTCAGTTGATGGCTTTGATCGCGCCACAGCACTCGGTCGGCGCGCAGGCTCAGTTGATCGGTGATGCCGGTGCTGTGGAATGTCAGCGTGCTGAGTTTAAACGGCGCGCGGTATTCGGCGTGGCTGGCGAACAGGCTATAGGTCCAGTAACCGTAGGGAATGGCGTAGTACAGGCTGGCGTTGCGACTGTAGCGGTCGCCCTGATTGAGGGTGTCGCTGACGTTCAGATTGAGCACATCGTTGAGCTCCAGCGGGCTGTCCAGGCTCAGGTTCAAGGTGTCGCGATCGCGCCCGGTGCTGGCGCTGCCGAGGTTGTCCACGCCCAGGCCCAATGCCCAGCGCGACTGCCCGTGGGTGCGCGAACGCAGGATCAGCCGTGAGGCGCCGGGCTGGCTGCCGGGGGCGATGTCGGCGGTCAAATCCACGGAGCGCAGCCGGTTCAACTGATCCAGGCCTTGCTCCAGATCCCGCAGGTTCAACGGCTTGCCAAGCATTCCGGGAAACGCACCGCCCAAGGACACCGGCAGGCTCTGGTCGGCCAGTTCGATGGACTCGACGTAGCCTTCATCGACCACGATATCCAGCGACTGCCCCGCCGCTGGCGCGCTGCGCAGGTACGGCCGACTGGCGATGTAACCCGCCTCGACATACAGGCCGGTGATGGTCGCCAGCAGATGGTTGATCTGACCGACGCCCATGCACGACGACAACTGCGGTTTGATTCGCTCATTGAGTGTCTGGCGGCTGATCAGCGTCACGCCACCAATGCGCGTTCCGCTCAGGGGCCAGCAGCGCTCATCGGCAGGCACCGTGGCAGGAACGACAGGCGTGACCGGCACCGCACCGAAACTGCCGCGCTCCAGTTGTCGGCGACGCTGTTCCAGTTGCAGTTGTTGCAAGTCGCGCTGTTGCTGTTGCTGCTGGCGCAGCACTTCCTGGCCTGGAGCGGAGGGTTCGGCCGCCTTGAGCGAGGAAACACTCAGGCTCAGCAGCAAGGCCGACAACAGCGTGCAAGGCGTGGGACTACGACGAGGAACAGCGCAAAACGAATACGGCACTCAACATCCTTGCGGTCATTAAATGGCTTAATGCCACTCCATTAATGCGAGTGATAGTCAGATCGTTCCTACGCAAATGCAAGACGCGTCCTACAACGCTTACATTTCTTAAACAATTGGTCAGGTTTCTTTCCACCGACGCCAACTGACGATCGGTAGCAGAAATCCATTGTCACTAAATATTACCTGCGTCATATTACATCCGTAATAAGGATTACGTTTCCCACAGGTACTACTCCATGACCAGCATGTCCAACCTTGAACCTGATCTTGCTGTTGCGGTGGACCCACCCAGGCCTCCCCTGCTCAAACGGTTGGTCTTGTTAACCGCGGCCATCGCAGCCCTGGTGGTTATCGGGCTGTACGCAGCCCATTGGTGGACCGCCGGGCGTTTCATCGAAGAAACCGACGATGCCTACATCGGCGGCGACGTCACGGTGATCGGGCCGAAGGTTGCGGGGTATATCGAAGAAGTGCTGGTTACCGACAACCAGAGGGTCAAGGCTGGCGATGTGTTGATCCGGCTCGACGCCCGTGACTATCGCGCCAACCTGGCCAAGGCCGAAGGTGCGGTGGCTGCCGAAGAAGCCTTGCTCGCCAACCTCGACGCTACCGAACAACTGCAACACGCAGTGATCGGCCAGGCCCGCGCCGGTATCGATGCCGCCGGCGCCGAAACCGCCCGTTCGCGGGATGACAATGCGCGCTACAAAAAACTGGTCGGCAGCAATGCCGTCTCGGTGGAAAGCGCGCAACGGGCCGACGCTACCTTCAAGACTGCACAGGCGCAGAGTGCCCGGGCCCAGGCCGAACTGCTGGCCGCGCAACGCCAATTGAACGTGATCGAAACCCAGAAGCAGCAAGCGCGCGCCGCGTTGATCCAGGCGCGGGCCGAGCGTGATCTGGCGCAATTGAACGTCGGTTACACCGAGTTGAAAGCCCCCGTCGACGGCGTGATCGGCAATCGTCGGGCACGGGTCGGCGCTTACGCTCAGGCCGGTTCGCAGCTGTTGTCGGTGGTGCCGGCCAGCGGACTCTGGGTTGATGCCAATTTCAAGGAAGATCAGCTGTCGCGGATGACGCCAGGCCAGCGCGTGATCGTTCATGCGGACGTGCTCAAGGGACGTGAATTCCACGGTCATCTGGACAGCCTCGCGCCGGCCAGTGGTTCGCAGTTCAGCGTGCTGCCACCGGAAAACGCTACCGGCAATTTCACCAAAATCGTCCAGCGGGTGCCGGTGCGAATCCTGCTCGACCCGGCCGACGGCGTGCTCGGTCATCTGCGCCCCGGCCTGTCGGTGACTGCTGAAGTGGACACCCGCGCCGAACCTGAAATCCCGACCGTGGCCAGCGCGCCATGAACCGCGCCCTCGCCGCCCCCGCGCAGCCGTTCAATGCCGCCAACATGGCGACGGCGACCAAGGTGTTTGCCTTCGCCACGATGTGCATCGGCATGTTCATTGCGCTGCTGGATATCCAGATCGTCTCGGCGTCGCTGCGTGACATCGGCGGCGGGCTCTCGGCCGGCACCGACGAAACAGCGTGGGTGCAGACCAGTTACCTGATCGCCGAAATCATCGTGATCCCACTGTCGGGCTGGCTGTCCCGGGTGTTCTCGACCCGTTGGTTGTTCTGCGCCTCGGCGGTGGGTTTCACCTTGGCCAGCCTGCTCTGCGGCGCGGCCTGGAACATCCAGAGCATGATCGCCTTCCGTGCCCTGCAAGGCTTTCTTGGCGGTTCAATGATCCCGCTAGTGTTCACCACCGCGTTCTTTTTCTTCACCGGCAAACAACGGGTAATCGCCGCCGCGACCATCGGCGCCGTGGCCTCGCTGGCACCAACGCTGGGGCCGGTGATCGGTGGCTGGATCACCGACATTTCGTCCTGGCACTGGCTGTTCTACATCAACCTGGTGCCGGGGATTTTCGTCGCGGTGGCGGTGCCGATGCTGGTGAAAATCGACCAGCCGGAATTGTCGCTGCTCAAGGGCGCCGACTACCTGAGCATGCTGTTCATGGCGGTGTTTCTCGGCTGCCTGGAATACACCCTCGAAGAAGGCCCGCGCTGGAACTGGTTCAGCGACAACACGATTCTGAGCACCGCCTGGATCAGCGGCCTGGCCGGATTGGCCTTCATTGGTCGAACCCTGCACGTGGCCAATCCGATTGTCGATCTGCGTGCCTTGAAAGACCGCAACTTCGCCCTCGGCTGTTTCTTTTCATTCGTCACGGGGATCGGCCTGTTCGCGACGATTTACCTGACGCCACTGTTTCTCGGCCGGGTGCGCGGTTACGGTGCGCTGGACATTGGCCTGGCGGTTTTTTCCACCGGGGTGTTCCAGATTCTGGCGATTCCGCTGTACGCCTTTCTGGCCAACCGTATCGACCTGCGCTGGATCATGATGACTGGTCTTGGGCTGTTCGCCTTGTCGATGTGGGATTTCAGCCCGATCACCCATGACTGGGGAGCTAAAGAGTTGATGCTGCCGCAGGCCTTGCGCGGGATCGCTCAACAACTGGCAGTGCCGCCGGCGGTGACCCTGACCCTCGGCGGGTTGGCACCGGCGCGGCTCAAACATGCTTCGGGGTTGTTCAACCTGATGCGCAACCTCGGCGGCGCGATGGGTATCGCCGCGTGCGCCACGATCCTCAATGACCGCACCAACCTGCACTTCACAAGGTTGGCGGAGAACCTCAACAGCACCAACGAAGCGCTGAATCAGTGGCTGTCCCAGGTCGGCCATAACTTCGCCGCCCTCGGCCAGAGCGGTGACGCCGGCGTCACCGCCAGCCTGCGTCAGCTGTGGCTGTTGACCTACCGCGAAGCGCAGACGCAAACCTACGGCGACGCCTTTTTGATGATCATGGTCTGCTTCATCCTCGCCACGGCGATGGTGCCCTTGATGCGCAAGGTACAACCACCGGCCGCGCCGAGCGCTGATGCGCATTGAGCCCGATTCTTACTCTTGAGGCATTTTGCGGAAACCCACGGCCAGGCGGTTCCAGCTGTTGATGGTGGAAATCGCCACGGTCAGGTCGACCATTTCCTTGGGGCTGAACTCGGCGCTGAGCAGCGCATAGTCTTCGTCCGGGGCGTGGGTCAGGCTCAGTTGGGTCAAGGATTCGGTCCAGGCCAGCGCAGCGCGCTCACGATCAGTGAAGAACGGTGCCTCGCGCCAGGCCGTCACGGCAAATAGCCGGCGTGGCGTTTCCCCACCCTTGATGGCATCGGCGGTGTGCATGTCGATGCAGAAGGCGCAGCCATTGATCTGCGAAGCGCGCAGCTTGACCAGTTCGATCAGCGACTTTTCCAGCGGCAGCTTCGAGACGGCGGCTTCCAGGGCCATCATGGCTTTCAGGGCGTCTGGGGAGGCTGTATAGAAATCGATACGAGGTTGCATGGTGGAACTCCAGTGGGTGGGGTTGACGCTACGTTAATCCCCCGAGCCCACCTGCCAAATAGCCAATATTGCAAAAGTCGAGGAGGCCATTGGGCGCCGTGAAAAAACAACCTGCGGCTTGAGAATTTCCAGATCTCGGTCCACGCCACTTAATTGCACCCAGGCCAGGACGCCTTGGCAACAATGAACAGCCGCCCGCTAGCGACACAACACCTCAAGCGTAATAAACGAAAACAAATCCCCGTGCCGACCCATCTCGCCAACTAAATCAATAACGTTACACTCCAGAGGCAATTCGTCTCATCAAACTTAAATATTTTCACAAGGAAAAATTCGAATGGACTCGAATACCGACCACCCCTTGCCTGTCGCAAGTTCTTTGCCACTGCCTGAACATGAACAAACAGCCAGAAGTATTCTTAGAATTATCTACCGACAACGCCGGCTGACCGAGGAGCATGACCGTTGCCTGATGTTCCCCTGCAAAGTTTGCCTGCAACTGCATATTCACAAGATCGTGGCCGCGATGGAGCAAGGCGCCCCCATCCGCTTTATTCTGCCCGCCTTCCCCGCCAAGTCGCCCAATCTGTCAAAGGTCCTGGGCTCCGCTCCCGACCTTGGCGAACACCTTAGCCTGCAGCAACTCAACGAGTTGTGCCTGAAAATCACCGCAGTCTATCCCCCCGGCGCGAACATCATCATCTGCTCGGACGGTCGGGCCTTTTCTGACTGCGTGGGGGTTCGTGATGAAGAGGTGACCCACTATGGACAGGCCATACGCCATATCCTGGACGAGCATCACCTGAACAACATTCAACTGTTCAACCTTGAGGACCACTTCAACAGCCATGACTTCGAGCATATTCGCCAGCAACTTGTCGAACTCTACGGTCGTCCGTTGGAAATCTTGAAGGCCGCCGTTAAAACCGATCCGGAAACCGCCAACCTGTTTAACGGCATTCACCGCTTCATGTTTACCGATCTCAAATTCCGCAAACCGGACTGCAGTAAAAACAAACTCAAAGAAGAATCCAAGGCGCTCGCCTATCAGGTGATCATTCGCAGTAACGCCTGGAGTGCATTGGTGGAAGAAGTGTTTCCCGAAGCCATTCGCCTGTCGATCCACCCTCAGCCACCGCACAGTAAAAAAATCGGCATCAAGCTGATGGATTGCGACAACATCTGGCGCACACCGTGGCATGGAGCAGTGCTGGACGACGGCCAGAAATACCGATTGATGTCCCGGGCTGACATCGAGAAACTGCCGGTCAACCTGGTCTATCAGAATGGCCGGCCGTTCTACTATGTCCTGCGTCGCTACGCCAACACCCAGCCAGCGCAAGCAACCGAAGACTGATAGGCCCCATCGCCCGCCAATGCAATCAGCGTGTCAAGTGTGGCTACGCAACCACTGCAAAAAGCCCTTTTTCGCCACTGCCTTCGGCACTTCCTGAGCAAAGGTCTGAGCCTTGTGCAAACGGAAATCGAGCAATGTCTTCATCGCTTCGCTGATGTCATGCCGCGCCTCCAGGCACGGTTTGAGGTATTCCTTTTCGATCCGGTACAAACTGCAAAAAGTCTTGGCGCTGATGTCCGCCGGCACTGACGAGTCTGACAGTATCCCGGCCTCGCCAATCACCTCTCCCGGGCCCATGCGCCCGGATTCGAACTTGACCCCGCCACGGCTCAGCTCCACCGATACCACGCCTGATTCGATGATGAACAAATGATCGCTGACCTCCCCCGCCGACAAGATCATTTCCCCGGCGCGGAAGGTTTGCAGGGTCATGTTCTGGCTGAAGGCTTCTTTCTCCTCCTGACGCAGAGTCGAGAAAATGCTCGAGCTTTCCAGCAGTGCCAGCGGCCGTGACAGGGCAGCGGGCGTGTTGGGCTCGGTGCTCGACAGCAAGTTGATACCCGATGCCTGCAAGTGCCGGAATGCCAAGTCGAACAGCTGATTGCGCACCGCGCGCTTCTGATCCATAGAGACCACGAAACCGCTGATTTCGTATTCCGCGCCGGTGCCGCAGGAGGTTTTCAACGTCACGCTCGCCGCTGGTTTGTTCAACAGAAGGCGACAGCCCTGCATGGCCCGCTCCAGTGCATCGATCACCTTTTGCGGACGAGAATGGGGGCTCACTTGCAAGCTGATCGACACCCCGAAAATGTCACTGGGCCGGCTGAAGTTGATGATCTTGGCCTTGGCCGCCAGGGAGTTGGGAATCACCGCCATGCTGCCTTGCGCGGTTTGCAGGCGCGTGGCGCGCCAGTCAATGTCGATGACCCGGCCTTCGGTGCCGTCGATGGAGATCCAGTCATCCAGTTGATAGGGTTTGGTTGTGTTCAGGACGATCCCGGAGAACACGTCGCTGAGGGTGCTTTGCAAGGCCAGGCCGACAATGATCGCCAACGCGCCGGACGTTGCCAGCACGCCTTTGACTGGCAGATCGAGAACGTACGCCAGGGCGGCGATGATCGCGATCAGGAAAATCACTGCGCCGAGCAGATCCTGCAACAAGCGTCCGGTGTGCCCGACCCGTTGCATCATCCCCACGCCGATCAACACCGTCAGGGTGCGCGCGCCGAACAGCCACCAGCCAATTTGCAAACCGGTCGCCGCCAGGTGCAATGGCACATTGTCGGCCCAGGGCGCCGGCTCCATGGGGTTCAAGCCTTCGTTGAACAGCAGCATGCTGAACAGCGCGAAAATCACCAGCCGCACCGCCAGTTTCCAATTGCTGCCGCTGGCTGCGATCAAACGCCACAACACCAGATCAATCAGAATCAGGATAAACGCGCAGAACAACGGATGATCGGTGAGCAGTGACAGCATCAAGCAACTCCAGCAAGGGCCAATGGCGCGAAGATCTCACAGATTGGGCACAGTGTAGGAGCAATTGATGGCCTGAGAACAACACAAAACACTGTGGGAGCGGGCTTGTGTGGCGAGGGGGCTTGCCCCCGTTGGGGCGCGAAGCCCCCCTAAAACCAGTCACCGCGATCTTGAATTAGAACGCGGTGACCCGGCTTACGACTGCTTCGCAGCCGAACGGGGGCAAGCCCCCTCGCCACATAAGCCTGCTCCCACATTAATTACTTGCTGTTGGTGAGAGTGTTGTAGCTGGTCATCAGGTTGCGGTAGTCCGGGATGTGGTTGGAGAACAAAGTCGCCAGGCCTTCCACGTCGTTGCGCCAGTCGCGATGCAGTTCACAGGCCAGGCCGAACCAGGTCATCAGTTGGGCGCCGGACGAAGACATGCGATCCCACGCCGATTGACGGGTCAGTTCGTTGAACGTGCCGGAAGCATCGGTCACCACGAACACCTCAAAACCTTCGGCAAGGGCCGACAGCGCCGGGAACGCCACGCAGACTTCGGTCACCACACCGGCGATGATCAGTTGTTTCTTGCCAGTGGCCTTGATCGCCTTGACGAAGTCTTCGTTGTCCCAGGCATTGATCTGGCCTGGGCGAGCGATGTACGGCGCGTCCGGGAACAGTGCCTTGAGTTCCGGCACCAGCGGGCCGTTGGGGCCGGTTTCGAAACTGGTGGTCAGAATCGTTGGCAGCTTGAAGTATTTGGCCAGGTCGGCCAGGGCCAGCACGTTGTTCTTGAAACGGTCCGGATCGATGTCGCGCACCAGAGAAAGCAGGCCCGCCTGGTGATCAACCAGCAGAACGGCGGCGTTATCCTTGTCGAGACGTTTGTAGGAAGTTGTCATGGGGTAATCCTCGCTTTTTTCGATGCCGAACAGGCCGGCGGAAGTGAACTCTGATTTTTCGTTTAAACGTGGCCAGGCAAGCGTAGTCAGCCAAACCCGGCACGCCACAGCGCTACAACAATGATTTCAATCACTCATCCGACCAAAGCGTCCCGACTGGAAGTCGGCAAAGGCCTGGTGAATTTCTTGCTCGGTGTTCATCACGAACGGACCGTGGCCAACAATGGGCTCGTCAATCGGCTCGCCGCTTAGCAGCAACACCACGGCGTCGTTATTGGCTTGCAGACTGAGCTGATCACCGTCGCGCTCGAACAACGCCAACTGCCCTTCTCGCACCAGTTCCACACCGTTGACCTGAACCGTGCCGCGCAGCACCACCAGTGCGGTGTTGCGCCCTTCGTGCAGATCCAGGGTCAGCAACTTGCCGGCGTTCAAGCGAACGTCCCACACGTCGATCGGCGTGAAAGTGCGCGCCGGGCCGCGATGGCCTTCGAACTCACCGGCGATCAAGCGCAGGCTGCCAGCGTTGTTCTTCAGTGGAATGCTCGGAATGTCAGCGTCGAGAATTGTCTGGTAACCGGGCTCGGCCATCTTGTCCCTGGCCGGCAGGTTGACCCACAGCTGCACCATTTCCAGGGTGCCGCCGCTCTTGGCGAAACCTTCGGAGTGGAACTCTTCATGGAGAATCCCCGAAGCCGCGGTCATCCATTGCACGTCGCCGGGGCCGATCTTGCCGCCACTGCCGGTAGAGTCGCGGTGTTCCACTTCGCCCTTGTAGACGATAGTCACGGTTTCGAAACCGCGGTGCGGATGCTGACCAACGCCACGACGCTCGGTGGTCGGGGTGAATTCGGCGGGGCCAGCGTGATCCAGCAGCAGAAACGGGCTGATGTGTTTGCCCAGGTTGTCGTAGGAAAACAGTGTGCGAACCGGAAAACCGTCGCCGACCCAGTGAGGTCGTGGGCTGGTGTAGATACCGATGATGTTTTTCATCTTTTCCTCCAAATCTGTTGTGTGACGCGATGGACAAAGCTTAAAACCGGCGCCTTTGGTGCGCTAAACTGCAAAAATCGGCCTTAGCGTTCTATTTGGAGAACGATGGTGGAAGACCTCAACACCCTGTACTACTTCACCCAAGTGGTGGAGCACCGCGGTTTCGCCCCGGCCGGGCGCGCGCTGGACATGCCCAAATCCAAGCTCAGCCGACGCATTGCCGAGCTCGAAGAACGCCTCGGCGTGCGCCTGCTGCACCGCAGCAGCCGGCATTGCTCGCTGACCGAAATCGGCCAGGCCTATTACCAGCGTTGCCTGGCCATGCGGGTCGAAGCCGAAAGCGCCGCCGAGCTGATCGAACGCAATCGCTCCGAACCCCAGGGCCTGGTGCGCATCAGTTGCCCGACCGCGCTGCTGAACACCTGGGTCGGGCCGATGCTGACCCGCTACATGCTCAAATACCCGTTGGTGGAGTTGTTCATCGAAAGCACCAACCGCCGGGTCGACCTGATCCACGAAGGGTTCGATATCGCGCTGCGCGTGCGCTTTCCGCCGTTGGAAAACACCGACATGGTGATGAAAGTGCTGGGCAACAGCACCCAATGCCTGGTGGGGAGTCCGGCATTTGTGCAGCGCTTGTCGTCACCGGCCACGCCGGCTGATCTCAGCGGTCTGCCGAGCGTGCATTGGGGTGGCGCGCAGCGTGAATATCAGTGGGAGTTGTTCGGTGCCGATGGCGCCAGCGCGCTGATTCGTCATACCCCGCGAATGGTCACCGACGACTTGCTGGCCTTGCGTCACGCGGTGCTCGCCGGCATCGGCATCGCCCACCTGCCGAGTGTGGTAGTGCGTGATGAGATTGCCGCCGGCCACCTGGTGGAACTGGTGCCGGGCTGGACACCCAAGTGCGGGATCGTGCACGCGATCTTCCCCTCACGACGCGGATTGTTGCCGTCGGTACGGACCTTGATCGACTTTCTGGGCGAGGAATTCAGTCATAGCGATATTGCTTAGGCGGGTTAAAACCCGACACCGAGTCGTGGCTATCGCGAGCAGGCTCGCTCCCACAAGGGATCTGTGGTTTACGTAGATCCAGTGTGGGAGCGAGCCTGCTCGCGATAGCGTCAGATCAGGCACCATCAATACCCCTGACATGTCACCCATTCATGACTTGCGGTAAACAGTGCTTTGCCCAACCAGCGGTTTTTCTCAAGGGTCCAGCCGGGGATACTCCCGCTCATTCCCACTGCAACCCCTGGAGTCATTGATGTCTATCCCCGCATTCGGTCTTGGTACCTTTCGCTTGCAAGGCCAAGTGGTCATCGATTCGGTGAGCACCGGTCTTGAGCTGGGCTACCGAGTCATCGATACCGCGCAAATCTACGAAAACGAAGCCGAGGTTGGCCAGGCCATCGCTGCCAGCGGCATTGCTCGCGACGAGCTGTTCATCACCAGCAAAATCTGGGTCGCCAACTTTGCCAAAGACCGGTTGATCGACAGCCTCAAAGAGAGCCTGAACAAGCTGCAAACCGATTACCTGGACCTGACGCTGATCCACTGGCCGTCGCCGGAAGATCAGGTCCCGGTCGAAGAATTCATGGGCGCCTTACTCCAAGCCAAACAACTGGGCCTGACCCGACAGATTGGCGTATCCAACTTCACGGTCGACCTGATGCAACAGGCCATTGCTGCCATCGGTGCCGAGAACATCGCCACCAACCAGATCGAGCTGCACCCGTACCTGCAAAACCGCAAGGTGGTCGAATTCGCCCAAAGCCAAGGCATCCGGATCACCTCTTACATGACCCTGGCCTACGGCGAAGTGCTGAAGGATCCGCTCATCCAGCAGATCGCCGATCGCCTTCAGGCGACACCGGCCCAAGTCACGCTGGCGTGGGCCATGCAGCTTGGGTACGCGGTGATTCCTTCCTCGACCAAACGCGCCAACCTGCAAGGCAATCTGCAGGCCTGCGCCCTGACCCTGAGCGACGCCGACATGGCGCTGATCGCGGGCCTGGATCGCGGTCAGCGGCTGACCAGCCCCAAAGGCATTGCGCCGCAGTGGGATTGAGTTTCAGCCCTGGCTCAAATCCGGGCTCAAGTGTTTGTCCAGCGATGACATAGCGTGCTGCAGCTGATCGACGGCTTCGTCGAGCAGCACCGTGTTCCCCTCATCGATGACACGCTCCAGTTGCTCGCACTGCTCGATCAAACGCACCGCCCGGACCATGCGCGCACTGCCCTTGATGCGGTGCGCCAAGGCTTGCAGGTCATGACGATTGCCACTGGCGTGCGCCTCGAGCAGATCATCCCGATCAACCCGGTTGGTCACCGCCAGTTCGCGCACCAGCTGATCGAGCAGCGTGCGGTCCACACCGACGTATTGCTCCAGGCCGCTCAGGTCCATCTCGGGCGTGGGTTGCTCTTCGAGCGTCTCTGGCAACTGGCTCACAAACCTGGACGCCAGCCATGCGCTCAAGTCTGCCAGCAGGATGGGTTTGAACAGACAGTCGTCCATGCCTGCCTCCAGGCAGCGGACTTTTTCCTCGGGCTGCGCATTGGCGGTAAACCCCAGAATCAGCGTCGACGGTAATCCCTGGGCGCGCTCTTCATCGCGGATTGCACCCGCCAGTTCATAACCACTGAGCCTGGGCATATTGCAGTCGGTAACCACCAGATCGAACTCATGTTCGCGCCACAGCTCCAGCCCCCGGGCACCCTCTTCAGCCTCCAGAACACGATGCCCCAGGTGGCTCAGTTGCCATGAAAGCAACAAACGATTAGCCGGGTGATCGTCGACCACCAGAATCGTCAGTGGCCGCGTCGGCATCTGCACCCCGCTGCCCACTGGCGCAATGGAAGGCAACGGTTGCAGTGCGATCAGCTCAAGGGTGATGTCGACCTGTGTGCCTTGCCCAAGGACGCTGTCGAGTTGCAACTGGCCGCCCATCATTTCGCACAGGGTACGGCTGATTACCAGGCCCAACCCGGAGCCGCCGCGAGCTGACTGCTGGTTATTGCTGGCTTGGGCGAACGGGCTGAACAACCGTTGCCGGTCAACGTCGCTGATGCCAATGCCAGTGTCTTCAATGCGCACACTGACCGCCAGATGCCCCGGCGTAACAGGCGTCACCCGCAGCGTCAGGCTCACCTCGCCCTCACGGGTGAACTTGATGGCGTTGCTCAGCAGGTTGGACAGCACCTGCTTGAAACGGGTGGGGTCGAGCAACACGTCGCAGTCGCTGTGTTCATCCAGATCGACTCGCCACGCCAGCCCATTCTGCCGTGCAAGGCCTTCGAAAACCCCACACACCGATTCCACCAGCCGCCGAAGATTGGCCCGCTCAGGTGTCAGGGATAAATGCCCGGACTCGATGCGGGCGATGTCCAGAATGTCACCGATCAGCGCCAGCAATTGTTGTGCAGCATCGGACGCTACCTCAATGGCAAAACGATCGGTGACGCCCTCGTCCGCACGTTTCAGGGCCAGTTCGAGCATGCCGATCAGGGCGCTCATCGGTGTGCGAATCTCATGACTCATGGTCGCCAGAAAGGTGGTTTTGGCGCGGTTGGCATCGTCCGCCTCGTTCTTGGCATCCTGCAATTGCTGCAACCACTGCTGACGCTGGCGGATCTGCCGACGCTGCCAGGCGATCCAGCCCATGGCGAGCAACAGCAAGGCGCCAGCCACGGCAAACGCTTGAAGAATGCCCTGACGATGGCGCAGCCAATAGCTGTCATCCAGCACCACATCATGACTCCAGCGGGCCACCAGATCGTCCATTTCCTGAGGCGAAATGCTCAACAACGCCTTGTTCAGAATCGAGTGCAACTCCAGCGCGCCGCGGTCGGTGGCCAAGGCAATGCGGGCAGGTTGATCACCCACGGTGCTGCTGACGCGCAGACGATCACGGTAATGCCGAGCGATCAGGTAACGGGCGACGATCAACGAACTGAGTGTCGCATCAGCCTGCCCCTTGTTCACCCGGTCCATGCCCTCGGCCGGGCTTTGCACTTCGACCAGACGCACTTGCGGCGCCCGGGCCTGGATAAACCCGAACAACGGATGACCACGATAAATTGCCAGGCGTTTACCGGCCAGATCGTCCAGCGTCCTGGGGCTGCCTTGGGTAGTTGCACTGACCAGCACAAACGGATTGCTGATATAGGCGCGGGTGAAGAGCAACGCGTCTTCACGCTCTGTACTGGGCGTGACCACGGGCAACAGGTCGATCTCGCCGTCCCGCAGTTGCTCGATTTGCCGGTCCAGTGAGTGGCCGCGTTGCACCTGGAAACTCAAGCCGCTGCGCTGGCTGATCAGCGTCAGCAACTGCGCGGTCAACCCGCTGAGCCGACCTTGGGCATCGTAGAACGTCAGCGGGGCAAAGTTATCAATCGCGCCGACAGTGACCGTCGGATGCCGCTCCAGCCAACGTTGTTCACTGGGGCTCAAACGCACCGGCTGTTGACCGGCCGTATTAGCCCTGCCGGCACTCCAGCGCACCTCGATGACCGCGCGTTGGTCCATCGGAATCGCCGCCAGAGCCTTGTCGACGATGCTTTTGAGATGCGGATTATCCACCGCCAAAGCGAAGCCGAACGGATTGGCATCCAGACCGGAAGGCCCCGCCAGATGAACGTTATTGAGGTAGTTGTTGTTGATCAGATAATTGGCGCTGATGAAATCCCCGAGGTACACATCGTCTGGCCCGAACGCTACTGCTCCGAGCGCGTCGAGTGCCGAAGGATAGAGCTGCAAACTTGCATCGGGATAAAACGCTTCAACCGTCTGCGCCTGCAAATAGTCCTCGACCATGGCGATGCGTTTGCCGGCAAGGTCGCCGGGCATTCGCTCGTCCAGTCGAGTGACCAGCATCGGCTGATCTTCGGCATAGGCTCGGGACCGGGTCAGCGCGGGGTCGGCCGCCTCGAAGTTGTTCGAGGTGCCGAGCAGATCCAGTTCATGGCGTTTGAGGGCGTCCATGGCGGCCTCACGAGTGGCATAACGCAGCACGACGATCTTGACGTGCAGCAGTTGCCCCAGCAGCTCGGCGTAATCGGCGGTGATGCCTTCCAGCTCATCGCGGTGGCGTGTTAACTCGAATGGTGGGTAGTCCGCCCCCGTCACCCCCAGGCGCAGGACCCGTTTATCGCGTAGCCATTGCCAGTCCTTTTCATCCAGCTTGACCTGAAAACCCTCCGCTGTGGAGCGCCCCAGCAATTGCAACCGCTGCGGCTCGTCGGCCGTCGCCGCAGGCAACTGCGTTAAAAGACTCAGTGCCAAGGCCAACAGCAACATGCGCATGATCGGGTTCACTCAGATCAGATGATTACGCTTGGCGAAGTCGCGCAAGTGCACCGCCGCGTTCACCCCGAGCTTTTCGATCAAGCGGGTTTTATAGGTGCTGACAGTCTTGTGACTCAGGTGCATAAGCTCGGCGATGGCCTTGTTGCTCGTGCCCCGGGCCAGGTATTGCAGGATGGTCAGTTCGCGGTTGGAGAGTTTGTCGATCATCTGTTTTTCGCTGCGTTGCAGGGCGTCCTGCGATCCCGAAGGCAGCCGCGCAAAATAGGTGTAACCGGTCATGACCGCATGCACGGCTTTTTGCAATTGACTCAGGACGTTGGTCTTGGCGACATACGCCATGGCCCCGGCGCGCATGCAACGCTCCTGAAAGAACCACGGGTCCAGCGACGAGAACACCAGCACCAGGCACGACAAGTCACAGGCCTTGATCCGCTCCAGCACATCCAGCCCATCGCCCTCGGGCATGACCAGATCCAGCACCACCAGCGTGGGTGAATGCTCTCGGAGCATCGACAACGCCTCGCTACCGCTGGACGCCTCATAAATCCGTTTGAAACCCTCCTTCTCCAATACGATTTTGACTGCGGCGCGTACCACCGGATGATCGTCCACAATCAGCACTGACTTCATGGTAATTCCCTGTGCAAAGATCTGACGATTGCGCACCAATGCACGCCGGATAACGACGAACCGGACGCAACGGCTGCGCTAAGACTTTTGCATGGAAGGCAGAAAGAATGTACCTGACAGAAATGATAGTACCGACGAACGGTAACCCCGGAATCAACCGATCTGATGCAGATACCGCGCATACACCGGGGGCTGTGCAGCTTCACACGCAGGCGGATCGATGAACGCCATCAGCCGTTGAATGGACGCAAAATCCGGCAGCGCCGCGTGGCTTATCTGAACCTTCTGCTCAACACCGACGGCAGAAGTTGGCGCCAGTTGTGCCGGCAGGCCATCGTAAATCAAGGCGTGGTGAACCTGGCGGTTATCGAGGAAGAACCCGGGCAGGTCCAATGCCCCTCCCGCCAGTGAAGCATTGATGACCACCAGATCAAATGGCTCGCAGCCGTACTCGACCAGAATCAGCATTTGCGCAAGGTTTTGCACCGGCGCTACCCGGTAGTAATCGAGCTGATTGAACAGCCGTTCGGTTTTCATCCGGTGAAAATGCTGTTCGTCGGCGATCAGGATACGCAAGGCTTTGTTGGTCATCGCGTGCCTCCAGTTCAATGACTGATGAGTGAGGCGGCAAGACTACGCAAGACCAAGGAAGCGTTCTGTAGGACGTTTCCTAAAAGCTGTGTCACTTATCCCATCGGCATGTGGTTCACAGGGACGGGCCGGGGTTCGCCGCGCCGTTGCAGCGCGGGATTCTTCAGGAGGGTTCAGGATTTTAGATTTGTGGTGCTTTGCAGGGCCCTATCGCGAGCAGGCTCGCTCCCACAGTGGATCCTCAGTGAACACAGCATTTGTGTAAGACGGAGATCAAATGTGGGAGCGAGCCTGCTCGCGATGGCGGCCTCACAGCCGCCACAAATCTCAGCTCGCTGTGGCCAACAACAAATCCATCACCGACCGACCATGCCCACGCGACTTGCCATGTTCATACAACGAGCCGGCAATTTCATCGGCGCGGATCGGCAGGATCGACAGCAAGGTGTCGCTCAAGCCGTGGCTGGCCTGGCAGAAGCCCTGCATGTAGATACCGGCCTTGCAACGCTCGTCGGTGATCAGTTTGTAGTTGCGATCGACCTCGAAATCGCCCAGGTACTGTGCAAGCGGCGCCAGCAACTTGCGGTGCATCTGACGCTCGTAACCGGTGGCCAGTACCACGGCGTCGTAACGACTAACCGTGACTTCGCCAGTGGCGTTGTTGCGCGTCGCCAACTCGATACCGCGCTCCGTGGCGGTGGCTTTTTCGACGGTGGTCAGGGTACGGAACGCATGGCGTGCGATGCCCGAGACTTTCTGCCGGTAGAAGATGCCGTAGATGCGTTCGATCAGGTCGATGTCCACCACCGAATAGTTGGTGTTGTGGTACTCGTTGACCAGGCGCTCGCGTTCGCTGCTGGCCTGCTGGAACACCAGGTCGGTGAACTCCGGCGAGAACACTTCATTGACGAAGGGGCTGTCATCGGCCGGTTTCAGGGCCGAGCCACGCAGGATCATGTCCACCTGCACCGACGGGAAGCTGTCGTTCAGGTCGATGAAGGCTTCCGCCGCACTCTGACCGCCGCCGATGATCGCAATGTTCATCGGTTGGTTGTTCACGCATGGCTGCCTGGCCATGCGTTCCAGGTACTGGGAGTGGTGGAACACCCGGCCGTCATCCTTCAGTGCCTTGAACGCTTCGGGAATGCGCGGTGTACCGCCGGCGCTGACCACTACCGAACGAGTGGTGCGTACATGCTGCTGACCTTGCGTATCACGCGAGATCACCCGCAGTGCTTCGACCTGCTGGTGGTGCAGCACCGGTTCAATGGCCAGCACTTCCTCGCCGTAGCGGCTCTGCTCGGTAAATTGCCCGGCGACCCAGCGCAGGTAGTCGTTGTACTCCATGCGGCACGGATAGAAGGTGCCGAGGTTGATGAAGTCCACCAGACGACCGTGCTGCTTGAGGTAGTTGACGAAGGAATACGGGCTGGTCGGGTTACGCAGCGTCACCAGATCCTTGAGGAATGAGATCTGCAGTTCGCTCTGGGTGACCAGGGTATTGCCGTGCCAGCGGTAGTCCGCCTGCTTGTCGAGAAACAGCACATCCAGTTCGCCCTGGCTCGGCCCGCGCTCTTGCAGGGCGATGGCCAGAGCCAGGTTCGAAGGGCCGAAACCGACGCCGATCAGGTCGTGAACGATGGGCGATGCAATTGCCTGTGTCATTTCCAGTGTCCTCTGGATGAACCCCGGACCAGCGGGGATAAAGCCTGGGTGACCTGACCGGCCTTGTGCGGCAGCAGATCGTCTGTTGAATAGGAACGAGGACAATGAAAAAAAATTTAGCGAGGCCTGATTAAACGGTTGCGATCAATGGGCGTCCCACTGGCGCATGCGCACCCGGCAATGCTTCATGGCATTGACGATGTGCTTTTCCACCAGCGCCCGGGAAATCCCCAGGTGCTCGGCGATTTCCGGGTGCGACAAACCGTCGATTTTGCGCAAGAGAAAACTCTCGCGACACAGCCGTGGCAACTCCGCCAGTGCGCGCTGGAGCATGTCCAGGCGCTGGCCGTGATCGAGGCTGTTGTGGGGGGATGGCGTGAAGTAGCGCTCTTCGCTGTCGAGCACGTCCAGGGATTCGACCTGCCGCAAGGCATTGCGTCGGTGGTCATCGATCACCAGGTTGAGCGCGGTGCGATAAAGAAACGCCCGGGGTTGTTCGATCGGCGTCTCACTGGAACGCTCCAGCACCCGCAGATAAGCGTCATGCACCACATCTTCGGCCACCTGACGGTTGCCTAGCTTGGCGTTCAGGAAACACACCAGCTCGCGATAGTAGTTTTCCAACATGACTCCCGGCCGCACAGGGTGCGGTTTCTATCCTTGAGCCAGATCCGCGACCGCCAGGCAGGCAGTGGCACGATGGTGGCAATTTCGAGCGTGTAATTTATAGTAATTCTCATATAGATTTAAAGCGCTGTTTCTATTTGCCTGATAAATAGTGCTGTCCTATACCTGTAACCCTTGTCTGTAACACTACGTGTCCACGCTTAAATTCCCCGCTTCTTTCATCGTTTACAGGACAGCCCCCCGTGTCTGTCGGCCCTCCGACAGCGTTCGGCTGTCGCCAGATTTGCGCCTCAGCTGAACGACGGGCCGATTCCTATTGGCCGGAACCCTGCATGAAACGTCCCCGTCACACCCGACGCGCCCTGCTTGTAGCCCTTTGTCTGATCCCCGTTATCGCCGTCGCGGCCTGGCAGGTTCTGCCTCCCGGTCGAGATCGGTTCGCCACGGTCCAGGTTGCTCGCGGCGACATTGAAAGCAGCGTCACGGCATTGGGGACTCTGCAACCGCGGCGTTATGTCGATGTCGGTGCCCAGGCCTCGGGGCAGATTAACAAGATTCATGTGGAGGTCGGTGACGTGGTCAAGGAAGGCCAGTTGCTGGTGGAAATAGACCCTTCCACCCAACAGGCCAAACTCGACGCCGGGCGTTTTTCCATCGACAACCTCAAGGCGCAGCTTCAGGAGCAACGGGCACAGCACGATCTGGCCCGGCAGAAATATCAACGCCAACAGAACCTCGCCGCCGGCGGTGCCACGCGCGACGAAGATGTGCAAACGGCCCAGGCCGAACTGCGTACAACCCAGGCGCGCATCGACATGTTCGAGGCGCAGATCCGCCAGGCCCAGGCCAGCCTGCGCAGCGATCAGGCCGAACTCGGCTATACGCGCATTTACGCGCCGATGAGCGGAACGATCGTCGCCCTCGATGCCCGGGAAGGCCAGACCCTCAACGCCCAGCAACAAACACCGCTGATCCTGCGCATCGCCAAACTGTCGCCCATGACAGTCTGGGCCGAGGTTTCGGAGGCTGATATCGGACACGTCAAACCCGGCATGACCGCCTGGTTCACCACGCTCAGCGGTGGCAATCGGCGCTGGAGCAGCACGGTACGGCAGATCTTGCCGATACCGCCCAAACCGCTGGATCAGACCAGCCGAGGCGGCGGCAGCCCGGCCAGTTCCAGTAAAAGCGGCACTGCCCGCGTGGTGCTGTACACGGTGCTGCTGGACGTCGACAACGCCGACAACGCGCTGATGGCGGAAATGACCACTCAAGTGTTCTTCGTCTCCAATCAGGCAAAAAACGTCCTTACCGCGCCGGTCGCAGCCTTGCAGGGCGGCCCGCAGGCCGACAGTCAATCCGCTCGGGTCGTCGCGCAAAACGGTGACATCGAGCAACGCACCGTGCGTACCGGCATCAGCGATCGCCTGAAGGTGCAGATCCTCGACGGTCTGGATGAAGGCGATCACCTGTTGATCGGTCCCACCGACGGCAGCGGAGGCTGAATGCAAACGCCTCTGATCAACCTGCAGGACATTCGTAAATCCTACGGTGGCGGCGACGCGCCCGAAGTTCACGTATTGCGCGGCATCGACCTGTCGATCCATGCCGGGGAATTCGTGGCGATCGTCGGCGCTTCCGGTTCCGGCAAATCGACGCTGATGAACATCCTCGGCTGCCTCGACCGGCCGACGTCCGGCGAGTATCTGTTCGCAGGTGAAAACGTCGCCCGACTCGACAGTGATGAACTGGCCTGGCTGCGCCGTGAAGCGTTCGGTTTCGTGTTTCAGGGGTATCACCTGATCCCGTCCGGCTCAGCCCAGGAAAACGTTGAGATGCCGGCGATCTACGCCGGTACCCCAGCGGCCGAACGTCACGCTCGCGCCACCGCCCTGCTCGATCGGCTCGGCCTGGCGTCACGCACCGGCAACCGTCCGCACCAGCTCTCCGGCGGGCAGCAGCAACGGGTGTCCATCGCTCGCGCCTTGATGAACGGCGGCCACATCATTCTCGCCGACGAACCCACCGGCGCCCTCGACAGCCACAGCGGCGCCGAGGTCATGGCCCTGCTTGATGAACTGGCGAGCCAGGGGCACGTGGTGATCCTCATCACCCACGACCGTGACGTGGCGGCGCGGGCCAAACGCGTCATCGAAATCCGTGACGGCCTGATCATCAGCGACAGCGCCAGCAACAACCCCACCGCCCAGACCTCGGCCAATCCCGGTGCGCTGCAAGCGGTGGATTTGCGCAAGCGGCTGGCCGAAGGCGCCGAGTCCACCGGTGCCTGGAAAGGCGAACTGGTGGATGCCGTACACGCGGCCTGGCGGGTGATGTGGATCAATCGCTTCCGCACCGCCCTGACGTTGCTGGGAATAATCATCGGCGTCGCCTCGGTGGTGGTGATGCTGGCTGTCGGAGAAGGCAGCAAACGTCAGGTGATGGCACAGATGGGCGCCTTCGGCTCGAACATCATTTACCTCAGCGGCTCGGCCCCCAACCCGCGCACACCACCGGGCATTGTGACCCTGAATGACGTCGCGGCACTGGCCAGCCTGCCGCAGGTCATGCGGATCATGCCGGTCAATGGCGCGGAGGCCGGGGTGCGGTTCGGCAACCTAGACCACTTGAGTTATGTCGGCGGCAACGACACCAACTTTCCGGCGATCTTCAACTGGCCGGTGGTCCAGGGCAGCTACTTCACCGAGGCCGATGAACGCAACGCGGCGGCGGTCGCGGTGATCGGCCATAAAGTTCGCACCAAGCTGCTCAAGGATGTCGCCAACCCCATCGGCCAATACATCCTGATCGAAAACGTGCCCTTTCAGGTCGTCGGTGTGCTCGCTGAAAAGGGCGCCAGTTCCGGCGATTCCGACAGCGACAACCGGATTGCCGTGCCTTACTCGGCGGCCAGTGTCCGGCTGTTCGGCACCCAAAACCCCGAATACGTAGCCATTGCCGCAGCCGATGCGCGCAAGGTCAAAGAGACCGAAAAAGCCATCGAGCAGTTGATGCTGCGCCTGCACAACGGCAAACATGATTTCGAACTCACCAACAATGCCGCGATGATTCAGGCCGAGGCCAGCACCCAGAATACGCTGTCGCTGATGCTCGGTTCGATTGCGGCGATTTCGCTGTTGGTGGGCGGGATCGGGGTGATGAACATCATGCTCATGACCGTGCGTGAACGGACCCGGGAGATCGGTATCCGCATGGCCACCGGCGCCCGTCAGCGCGACATCCTGCGCCAGTTCCTCACTGAAGCAGTGATGCTCTCGGTGGTGGGCGGGATCACCGGAATCGCCCTGGCGCTGATCGTCGGCGGCGTATTGGTGCTCAGCGAAGTCGCGGTCGCCTTTTCCCTGGCGGCCGTCATCGGCGCCTTCGCCTGCGCACTGATTACCGGCGTTGTCTTCGGCTTCATGCCGGCCCGCAAAGCTGCCCGGCTCGACCCGGTCACGGCCCTTACCAGTGAATGATCGACCTATGAAACCGCAACTGAGCCTGTTGACCCTTTGCCTGTTACTCGGCGCCTGCAGCCACCCTGCCCCGCGCCCGGACAGTGGCATTCAACCACCGTCGGCCTGGCAATCGCCGCACCGCGAGAGTACTTCTCAGACCAGTCGGCAATGGTGGACGCAGTTTGGCAGCCCGCAGCTTGATCGTCTGATCGAACAGGCCCGCGTCGGCAGTCATGACCTGGCCGCCGCCATCGCGCGAGTGCGCCAGGCGCAGGCCGACACGGTGATTGCCGGCGGCTCGCAGCTGCCGGAGATCAAGGCCGGCATGAACGCCAACCGCCAGAAACTGCTGCATGGCAAGGGCTACAGTCAACTTGATGTCGACAGCAACGACAAGGCCGTGGATTTTTTCGACGCCAACTTCAGCGCCAGTTACGAAATTGACTTCTGGGGCGGCAAACGCGCGTCCCGGGACAGTGCGCAATATGGGCTGCGAGCCAGCGAGTTCGATCAGGCCACGGTTGAGTTGACCTTGCTCAGCGGGGTTGCCAATAGCTACGCGCAAGCCTTGTCGCTGGGTGAACAGAGTCGCATTGCCGAGCTGAACCTGGCCAATGCTCAGAACGTTTTGAAACTGGTGCAGACCCGTTTCGACTCAGGCTCGGCTACCGCACTGGAACTGGCGCAACAGAAAAGCCTGGTGGCGGCGCAACAACGGCAACTGCCGCTGATTCGACAGCAAGCCGAGGACGCATGGATCAGCCTCGCCGCCCTGCTTGGCCGGCCGGTCCAGCAACTGCCGCCCAGCCAGGAGTCCTTCGATCAACTGCAGTGGCCAGCCATCGGTGCCGGGCTGCCCAGCGAATTGCTCAGCCGCCGTCCGGACATTGCCCGCGCCGAAGCGCAACTGGCCGTCGCCCAGGCCGACGTCACTGTCGCTCGCGCCGCGATGCTGCCCGCCGTGACCCTGAGCGCCAGCATCGGCTCGGGCGCCAACACGGCCAACGACATTCTGCGCAACCCGTTCTACAACCTGACCGCCGGGCTGGTCGCGCCGATCTTCAATAACGGCCGCCTCGGCGCTGAGCGCGACAAGGCCACGGCCCGTCAACAAGAACTGCTGGAAACCTATCGAGGCGCGATCATCAACGGTTTTGCCGACGTCGAAAAAGCCCTCAACAGCATTCGTGGCCTGGATGAACAGCGGGAGTGGCAACGCGAAGAGCTGAACCAGGCACAGACCGCGTTCAACATTGCGCAAAGCCGCTATCAGGCTGGGGCCGAGGATTTGCTGACGGTGCTGGAAACCCAGCGCACGTTGTATGCGGCACAAGATTCGAATGTGCAGCTGCGGTTGTCGAGGTTGCAGGCGAGCATTGCGTTGTACAAGGCGTTGGGTGGAGGGTGGCAGGTTTTGTAGCGTTGCCAGCGAGTCCGCCATCGCGAGCAGGCTCGCTCCCACAGAGGTTTGTGTATGCCGGATGATTTGGGTACGACACATAACCTGTGGGAGCGAGCCTGCTCGCGATTGAACGATGACTCGGTCTTAACTGGTAATCGGCTTGACCTTCAGATTCCGTGCATACCAAGGCCGTTGCGGCACCCGACGGAACAAGTCCGCCAGTTTCTTTTCGTCAGTGCCGAAGGTGATGCGCAGCGCCAGCTTCATGGTTTCCGGGTCCATCTCCACCGACTTGCCGGCCTGCAATCCCGGCGTGGTGCTGCAACCGTGGGTACTCGGGCCGAGCCACGGATCATCCACTTCAACCCAGCGCCCAGGGGCGAACCAAGGCACGCCATTGACCTCAAGCCGACTGACCTCCCCCGGATGGAAGCGCTCGTGAGCGCGAAACCAGTCTTCCAGACGATCGTCGATCCAGCCGTGGAAGTGCCAGAACACCGGGCTCACGTGGGATGAAAACGGGTCACCGAGAAAGTCGTTTTCCGGTGCATACCAACGCGCGGAAAAGTCCGCTGGATCCCGGGCAAAAGGAACCGGCTGACCGTTGGATGGATCGCGCGGCACCGAGGCCCAGCGCATGTGCAGCCAGTCGTGCAGGCCTAGCTCAATTTCTGAGCCGAACTGCCCCAGGGTCAGCTTCGACAGATAACGCGGATCACGGTAGCGCGATTCCCAAACCTGAAAATTGCTGTGATAGGTTTCGGCGGTCTTGATGTCGCTGACCCACCGCGTGTACTCGGTATCTTCGGCGGCCAGCCAGGTGGGCGGCAGCGCCGTGCCATCGTGGTTGTCGAAATAGCGGGCGAAGCCCTGACGGTCGCGTTCAAGCTCCGGCTGCGGCATCGGGAAGCTCGGCCAGGACGGCAGGTCCTGCATCGAACGCGCAGTGCCTAGCATGTGCCGGTGCATGAAGAAAAAGTCGACCCCAGAGCCATTACGGTCTTTGCGCGGCCCACGGGCATCGCGCTCCTCGCCCCGCGGGCCCGGCTGCCAGCCGATGCCGCGCAAGGCACCGCGCTGGTCTTCGGAGAGTTTGTGCCATTTGTCCCGCGTGGCGTGCCAGAGCTGGTGGAACAAGCGGTGTTCAGGGGAAATCAGCCACGCCAGCAACGGTGGATTCAGACCGACACGCTCGCGGGCTTCGGGAAACAGCCGTTTGCGCGCGACAAATCGATTGTCCTGTTCCGGCAAGCCGAGCGGGCGATCCAGGCGCAGGACCCGCCCGCTGAGTGTGCCACTGCCGGCATTGCCAAAATCAGCCCAGACTTCATCGAGCACGACCGCCAGTTCATAGGCCGGTGCGCCGTTGGCCGAGTGCGTATCGACCAGGCGCCAGTACAGCTGGCTGGCGTCAGGCGAAACCAGATCGCCGATCACCTTGTAACGCGGCTCGGTTTCGCTGCGTAACCGTTGCGCGGTATCGAGGCAGCCACGCAGGCCGCGGCCGCGCTGGGCGATGTCGAGAAACAGTTCCAGCCCGCTCTGGGGTAAACCGTCGAGGCCCGCGCGGGAACCTTCGAAGCGGATATCCCAGATGCCTCGCAGCGAGTTGGCCAACTGCTGACCCGCGGTATCCGCCAGGTCGACGGTCGCTTCACCCGGGGTGATCGTCGGGTCTGGCTTCGTCCATTCGCGATGCCCATAAAAAACCGCAGGCACAGCAGCACCGGTCAGCGCCAGGCCTGCCATGAACCATCGTCGAGAAATCGTCATTGCCCTACCTGTGTCAGCCATGAAGCAGGCTTTATCCAAGCTAGAACGTTTGTTGGGTCCGAAAATTTAAAGGCTTCGCGGGCAAGCCTCGCTCCTACAGATTGGTGGTGGATCACAATGATGTGGACGACACAAAACCTGTAGGAGCGAGGCTTGCCCGCGAAGAGGCCCGCGAGGTCACCTAAATTTCCCCGCCAGCTACTCGTTCCTCCCAGATAGCAAAGGCCCCTGCACCTGTACCGGGGCGGCGAACCTGACTGAGATGGCAATGACAAAACCACGTTCGAAAAAGGCTCTTTACATCGGCCTGCCGCTGGCCCTGGCGATCAGCGCCGGTGCAGGTTTCGCGGTCTGGTATTACGGGTTCAAGGATAACCTCGGTTACCCGATCAAGGTCATGAAACAGGCGGACGAGTTGCACGAGCGCATGCTCTCCTTCGACAGCCACATCAGCCTGATGCAGAACTTCGGCACGCGGGGCAACGAAGCCGACAAGGACGGCAAGGGCCAGTTCGACCTGGTCAAGGCCAACCGCGGACACCTGTCCGGGGCGGCCCTGACGATTTTCGGCTGGCCCGAACTGTGGAATGGCGCCAACGCGCCGCACAGGCCCACCGCCGGTTTCGTCGAAGAGGCACGCAACCAGCAGGAGATCCGCTACAAGATTATTTCCGGCATGGTCCGCGACTTTCCCAATCAGGTCGCCATTGCCTACACCCCCGACGATTTCCGTCGATTGCACGGAGAAGGCAAGTTCGCGATTTTCATCAGCATGCTCAATGCCTATCCACTGGGCCATGACCTGAACCTGCTGGACCTGTGGACGGCACGCGGCATGCGCATGTTCGGTTTCAGCTACATCGGCAATAACGACTGGGCCGACTCTTCGCGCCCCTTGCCGTTTTTCAACGATTCGCCGGATGCCCTCGACGGCCTCTCGGACCTGGGCAAACAAGCCGTGCATCGCTTGAATGACCTGGGCGTGATCATCGACGTGTCGCAAATGTCGACCAAGGCCCTGGAGCAAGTCGCGCAATTGAGCCGCACGCCGATGGTGGCTTCGCACTCGGCGCCACGGGCGATGGTCGATATCCCGCGCAATCTCAGCGACAAGGAATTGCAGCTGATCAAGAACAGTGGCGGTGTGGTGCAGGTGGTCGGTTTCTCCCAATACCTGCGACCGCTGACCCAGACCACCCAGGACAAACTCAACGAACTGCGCAAACAGTTCGACCTGCCCCCCCTGCCGAACCTTTCCATGGCTCTGATGCCGGGTGATCCGGTCATCGCCGCCTGGTCCGAGAAAAAATTCGGCCAGTACGCCAGCCGCCTCTACGCGATTCTTGAAGAAGAACCCAAAGCCACCCTCAAGGACCTCGGTGACGCCATCGATTACACTGTGCGAAAAATCGGCATCGATCATGTCGGCATCAGCTCCGATTTCAACGAAGGTGGCGGCGTCAAGGGTTGGAACAACGTCGGTGAAATTCGCAACGTCACGGCGGAACTGATCTCGCGCGGCTACTCCGAGGCGGACATCGCCAAGCTCTGGGGCGGCAACTTCCTGCGGGTCTGGGACCAGGTGCAGAAAGCCGCCAAACCGGCGCTGATTTCACATCAAGGCACGAGTAAACCATGAGCGATCGTCGAACCTTTCTGAAACAGGCCGGGATCCTCGCCGCCGGCCTGCCCCTGACTGCCGGCCTGCACAACGTTGCCAGCGCCACCCCACAGCCCTCGCTGCCAGGGGACAAATGGGCGCAACTGCGACAACTGTTCGACCAGGATCCGGACTACCTGCACTTCTCCAACTTCCTGATCACCTCGCACCCCAAACCGGTGCGTGAAGCGATCGAGATGCACCGCGCCGCCCTCGATAAAAACCCTGGGCTGGCCATGGACTGGGACCTGGGTGTTATCGAGCAGCGTGAAGAAGAGGTGCGCGTCTGGGCGGGTCGTTACCTGCAAGCCAATGCCAAACAGATCGCGTTGACCGGCAGCACCACCGAAGGCCTGGCGATGATTTACGGCGGTGTGCACGTGCGCCCGGACCAGGAAATCCTTACCACCGCCCACGAGCATTACGCGACCCACACGATCCTCAATCTGCGCGCCCAACGGGACGGCACCCGGGTGCGCAAGATCAGGCTGTTCAAGGATCCGCAGACGGCCTCCAAAGCCGAGATCCTTGCCTCGATCGACCAGAACATCAAACCCGAAACCCGTGTACTGGGCATGACCTGGGTGCACTCCGGCAGCGGCGTGAAACTGCCAATCGCGCAAATCGGCGCGCTGGTGGACAAGCACAACCGCCACCGCAGCGAGCAGGACCGCATCATTTACCTGGTCGACGGCGTGCACGGTTTTGGTGTCGAGGACCTGAGTTTCCCGACCATGAACTGCGACTTCTTCATCGCCGGCACCCACAAATGGATGTTCGGCCCCCGTGGCACGGGCATCGTTTGCAGCCGCAGTGAAGAGGTCAAATACGTCACGCCGATCATCCCGACCTTCTCCGAAGCCACGGCGTTCTCCACCACCATGACACCGGGCGGCTACCACTCGTTCGAGTACCGCTGGGCACTGAACGAGGCCTTCAAACTGCATTTGCAATTGGGCAAGGCCGATGTTCAGGCGCGTATCCATGCCTTGAACAGCTACATGAAAAAACGCCTGCAAGCGCACCCGCAGATCGAACTGGTCACCCCCCTGAGGCCCGAGTTGTCGTCGGGCTTCAGCTTCTTCCGGGTCAAGGGCCAGAGCAGCGACAAGATCGCCGCCTGGCTGATGCAAAACCGCGTGATCGCCGATGCCGTGGAGCGCGACGTGGGTCCGGTGATCCGCACGGCGCCGGGGCTGCTCAACACCGAAGCTGAAGTCGACCGCTTCATCGCGTTGCTCGGCACACAGCTCTGATCCCAACCCCATGATGAATAGCGCAATCCATGTGGGAGCGAGCCTGCTCGCGAAGGCGTCCAGTCAGTCAACATCATCGTTAAATGACACACCGCATTCGCGAGCAGGCTCGCTCCCACAGGTTTCGCACCTTTCCTTTTAACTTTTTATCGAGTGCAATGATGAACAGTGAGCTGCGTAGTTTTTCCTTGAAGACGCTCCCCACACTGGCCTTCGCCGCCGTGGTTGCAAGCCTGATGCCGGGCATCGCTCAGGCCGCCGCACCCGCCCCGCCCGGGAAAGTCTTCAAGGACTGCAAGGACTGCCCGGAGATGGTGGTGCTGCCCACCGGGACCTTCACCATGGGCACCCCGGACAATGAGGTGGGCCGCGAGCCCGACGAAGGCCCGTTGCACCCGGTGACCTTCGCCAAACCGCTGGCCATCAGCCGCTTTCAGGTGTTGGCCGGCGAGTGGGACGCGTACCTGCGCGACAGCGGTTACGTCATGCCCGACGGCGACACCCGACCGGGCCGCGAGTGCAAGGCCGGCGTGCCGCGCTATGAACGCACCGCGAGGCATCCAGCGGTGTGCATGGACTTCCCCGAGGTCAATGCCTACGTGGCCTGGCTCTCGAAGAAGACCGGCAAGCACTATCGACTGGTCAGCGAATCACTGCGTGAGTACGCCGCTCGCGCGGGCAGCAGCGGCCCGTTCCCCTTCCCGTTCGATGAAGGCAAGGAATACAGCATCGCCAAACACGCCAACACCTACGGCGCCGCCGATGGTTACAACTTCACCTCACCGGCGGGCAGTTTTCCGGCCAACGCCTTTGGCGTGTACGACATGCACGGCAACGTCTATGAGTGGACCGCCGATTGCTACAACGAGAACTACTCAGGTGCACCGAGCGATGGCAGCGCGTGGTTGACCGGCGACTGCAAGGCCCGGCGCATTCGTGGCAATGACTGGGGTGAAGCACCGGTGTTCTCGCGTTCGGGCAACCGTAATGCCACCTACCCCGATACCCGTGGCGACTGGATCGGTTTTCGCGTCGCGCGGGACCTGTGATGCGCGCCCAGGAACAGCTCAACTCTTGAACTTCAACCCTTGAACTTCTGCCCTTAACGGCACTTGAAGCGGAAACCCCCATGACCTCGAATTCCCGCGGAGCCATCAGTGAAGTCCTCAGCCTGCTCAAGCCTTTCCGGGTCGTCGTGGTGCTGTCGATCATGCTTGGCATGCTGGGTGGACTCAGCATTACCGCCCTGCTTGCGACCATCAATAACGCCCTGAACGCCGAAGGCAGCCCACCCGCCAGTGTGCTGGTGACGTTTGTCGGCCTGTGTGTGCTGGCCCTGGTGGCGTCGACTCTGTCGGATATCGGCACCAATCATGTCGGGCAGCGCATCATTGCCGGGCTGCGTAAATCCCTGGGAGAGAAAGTCCTGTTGGCACCGATCGAACAGATCGAGCGGTATCGCAGCCATCGGCTCATTCCGGTCCTGACCCACGATGTCGACACCGTCAGCAGCTTCGCCTTCTCCTTTGCGCCGCTGGCCATTGCCTTCACCGTGACCCTTGGTTGCCTGAGCTACCTGGCTTATCTGTCGCTGCCGATGTTTGCCCTGTTGCTGGTGGCGCTGGTGATCGGCACCGTGGTGCAATATGTGGCCCGGGCCAAGGGCATCAAGGGCTTCGAAGCCGCTCGCGAGGCTGAAGACGAACTGCAAAAACACTACAGCGCGATTGCGGCCGGCGCCAAGGAGCTGCGCATCCATCGCCCACGCCGCCAGCGCATGTTCAGCCAGCGCATCGAAGGCACCGCCGACTACATCTGCAATACCCACATCCGTTCGATCAACACGTTCGTGGTGGCCAAGACCTTCGGTTCGATGCTGTTTTTCGTGGTCATCGGCCTGGCACTGGCGCTGCAATCGTTCTGGCTGGGCACCGATAAAGCGGTCCTCAGCGGTTTCGTGCTGGTGTTGCTGTACATGAAAGGCCCGCTGGAATACCTGGTCATCACCCTGCCGGTAGTCAGCCGCGCCAACATCGCCTTCAAGCGGATTGCCGACCTTGCCGAACAGTTTTCCTCGCCCGAGCCGCACTTGCTGCTCAGTGACAAGAACACCCCCAAAACAGTCGTCGAACACCTCGAATTGCGAGACGTGCATTACGCGTTCCCTCCGGTGGACGGCAGCAAACCCTTCACCCTCGGGCCGGTCAACCTCTCCATCGCCCAGGGCGAAATCGTCTTCATCGTCGGCGAGAACGGCGGCGGCAAGACCACGCTGATCAAGTTGCTGCTGGGCCTCTACGCACCACAGGGCGGTGAAATCATCCTCAACGGCGCGCCGGTGCAGGCCAGCAATCGCGACGATTATCGCCAGTTGTTCACCACGATTTTTGCCGACTACTACTTGTTCGACGAACTGGTGCAAGGCGACCAGCAGGTTCCCGAAGACGCCAACCGTTACCTGGAACGCCTGGAAATCGCCCACAAAGTCAGCATCCGCGATGGCGCGTTCAGCACCACTGATCTGTCCACCGGCCAGCGCAAGCGCCTGGCGCTGTTGAACGCCTGGCTGGAGGAACGCCCGGTGCTGGTGTTCGACGAGTGGGCGGCCGATCAGGACCCGGTCTTCCGGCGAATTTTCTACACCGAACTGCTGCCGGAACTGAAGTACCTGGGCAAGACCATCATCGTCATTTCCCACGACGACCGTTACTTCGATGTCGCCGACCAACTGGTGCGCATGGAAGCGGGTCAGGTCATCAGTGAAAAAGCTCCGGCCACCACGGCCTGAGCCCTGCCCGACGCATTGCCGCCTTTTGCGAGAACCCCATGAACGAACTTCTTGATGATGATCTGCTGGCGCTTTTACTGGCCGATGCCGCAGACGATGTACAGGCCTTGTCGCCCCGCAGCCGCCTGGATCGAGCCCCGCTGTCGTTTGCCCAGCAACGACTGTGGCTGGAGCAACAATTGGCTCCGACCAGCTCGGCCTATAACCTGCCACGCGCCTTGCGACTGACCGGCGAACTGGATACCCGGGCGCTGGAAGTGGCGCTTGACCGGGTCATAGATCGACACGACATTTTGCGCAGCGCGTTCAAGGAAATCGACGGCGTACCGATCCAGGTCGTTGAGCGTCACGCCCATCTGACCCTGCACAAGCAAGACCTCTCGGCCCTCGACAGCCAGGCCCGTGCCGATGAATTGGCGCAGCGTATCCAGAACCAGGCACTGCGCCCGTTCGACCTCAGCCGAGCGCCGCTGATCCGCGCCACGTTGCTCAAGCTCGACACCCGGGAACATGTGTTGCTGCTGAACATGCACCACATCGTCTCCGATGCCTGGTCCAATGCGATTCTCATGCAAGACCTGTCCCGCGCCTACGGCCAGGCCCGCCTCGGCGACACCGCGCAACTGCCGCCACTGGCGATGCAATACGCCGACCATGCCACCTGGCAACGCGGTGCATACCTCGACAGTGCCGCTTGCGCGCGCAGCGGCGATTACTGGCGCCAGTACCTGGGCAGCGAATTGCCCGTGCTCGAACTGCCCCAGGATTTTGCCCGCGCAGCTGGTCAACAGCATCTCGCCGGGCGCCGGACATTGAGTATTCCCACCTCACTGTCCCAGGCGCTCAACGCCTTCTGCCAGCGCCAGGGGCTGACGCCGTTTGTGCTGGCCTTGGGCGCCTGGCAATTGCTGCTCGGCCGCTACAGCAACCAACACGACTTCACCGTCGGCGTGCCCAACGCCAACCGCAACCGTGGCGAAACCCAAGAACTAGTGGGGTTTTTCGTCGGCACTCAGGTGTACCGGGCGCGGATCGATTCGACCCGCACCGCCGTGGATTTTTTGCACGACCTGCGCGGGCAATCCCTGGCGGCACTTGAGCATGCCGATTACCCGCTGGAGCTGATGTTCGATCAACTGCAACGACCGGGTGGCCAGACGGCCAATCCATTGTTCCAGGTGTTGTTCAACTGGCGCACCGGCACCGCCGAACCACCCGCGATGGACTGGGGCGGGCTGGCGCTGGAGTTTCTCGATTCAGGGGAGAACCAGGCCAAATTCGATCTCTCACTGGACATCGACTACTCGCACCAGGGCCTTGTCGCCACCTTCGAGTACAGCCGCGACCTCTACAGCCCGGCGACGATCGAACGCATGGCCAGGCATTGGCAGAACCTGTTGCAGAGCCTCATCGAAGCCCCTGATCGCGCCCTCGGCGAACTGCAACTGCTGACCCCGGACGAGCGTCAACACACCCTGGCCGACTGGAATCGTCAGCCCACCCGCCTCCCTCGCGAACACTGCCTGCATCACTTGATCGAAGCCCACGCCAGCAAGGCCGGTGAGGCCATCGCCCTGAGCTTTGGCGAGCAGCACATGAGTTACGCCGAGCTCAATCGCCAGGCCAATCGATTGGCCCATCGGCTGATCAGCGAGGGCGTCGGCCCGGATGTGCTGGTGGGCATCGCCGTCGAGCGTACGCCAGACATGATCATCGGCGTGTTGGCGATCCTCAAGGCCGGGGGCGCCTACGTGCCGCTGGACCCGGCCTACCCGGCCGAACGCCTGGCCTACATGATCGAGGACAGCGCCATCGCACTGGTGCTGACGCAAACACATCTGCGCGAACAGTTGCCGCTGCCGGCCGAAGTTCACTGCCTGTTACTCGACCAGCCTCCGTCCAGCCACCCGGATGAGCACAATCCCGAGGTGGTGGTACACCCGGATAACCTGGCGTATGTGATTTACACCTCGGGCTCTACCGGCAAGCCCAAAGGCGCGCTGCTGCCGCACCACAACGTGATGCGGCTGTTTCAGGCGACGGCGAACTGGTTCAACTTCAACCAGGACGACGTCTGGAGCCTGTTTCACTCGTATGCGTTCGACTTTTCCGTGTGGGAAATTTTCGGCGCCCTGTTGCACGGCGGCCGATTGGTGATCGTGCCGCACGCGGTCAGCCGTTCGCCACAGGAGGTCTACGCGCTGCTTTGCCAGGAAAAAGTCAGCGTGCTCAACCAGACGCCGTCGGCTTTCAAACAGCTGATGCAGGTCGCCTGCGAACCCGGGCAGTCGCTGACGCAACACTTGCGTTATGTGATTTTTGGCGGCGAAGCAATTGATGTGAAAAGCCTGCGTCCATGGTTCGAACGCTTCGGCGATCGCGCGCCGCAGTTGATCAACATGTATGGCATCACCGAAACCACCGTGCATGTGACCTACCGACCGTTGTCACTGAACGATCTGAATTCGGACGCGGCCAGCCCCCTCGGCGAGCCGATTGTCGACCTGTCGTGGTACCTGCTCGACCCTCATCTGAACCCGGTCCCCAAAGGTTGCATCGGTGAGTTGTATATCGGCCGCGCCGGCCTGGCACGTGGGTATCTGAAACGCACCGACCTGACCGCCACCCGTTTCATTCCCGATCCGTTCGACCCGCTACCCGGCGGGCGTCTGTATCGCACCGGCGATCTGGCGCGCTACGGCGTCGATGGCAGCATCGAGTACGTCGGACGCATCGACCATCAGGTAAAAATTCGTGGTTTCCGCATTGAACTGGGGGAAATCCAGGCACGCTTGCAGAGCCTGCCAGCTGTGCAGGACTGCGTGGTCCTGACCCACGAAGGCCCGAGTGGTCTGCAACTGGTCGGTTATGTGATCGCCAGCGAGCCGGCCAGCGCCGAGCTGCGCGAACAACTGCTGAGCGACCTCAAGGCGCAGTTGCCGGATTACATGGTGCCCAGCCACCTGCTGTTTATCGATCACTTCCCGCTCAACGCCAACGGCAAGCTCGACCGCAAAGCCCTGCCCGAGCCGGATATCAGCCTGTGGCAGCAAGTCTACGTCGCGCCCGGCAACCCGCTGGAAGAGGCACTCGCCCAGCTCTGGCAGCAATCGCTGGGCATCGAGCGCGTGGGTGTGACCGACAACTTTTTTGAATTGGGTGGGCATTCGATTCTGGCCATTCAGTTCATTTCCACGCTCAAGACACGCCTGAACATCGAGCTGCGCCTGCAAGAGTTACTGGCCCATCCGAGCATCGGCGAGCTGGCGGCGTTTATTTCGCGCAAGCATCGGGAGCAGGCTCAGTGCGTGGTCGAGTTGAATGCAGCCCCGGCCAGCGCACCCACCCTGTTCTGCCTGCACCCCAGCGGCGGCATCGTGTTCTGTTACCAGCCGCTGGCGAAGAAACTCAAGGCCCATGCCTCGGTCCGTGGCGTCATGCATCGCGGTTTCGGCGATGGCAGCCAAAGCTGGGACGAGATGGTGGCCGATTACAGCCACGAAATCGTCAAGGCACAACCTCAAGGCCCCTACCACTTGATGGGCTGGTCGCTGGGGGGCGCGATTGCACTGGATATCGCCGCCACGCTGGAAGGCCTGGGTCATCAGGTGGCCTTTCTCGGCCTGGTGGACAGCACCATCCCGGACCATCTGTATCCCGAGGATTTGCCCCGATATCGACGTTTGCCCAGTGCTGAACAGAGCCGCGAGGCCTCGGAAGAAATCCTCGATGCCATTCACTATTTCGATCTGTTGTTCCCGACCCTGACAGACCGTACGGCGGTGTATTTGAAAGACTCGCCACACAGCTCGGTCAAGCAGTTCTATGACTGGGCAGCAAGCCTGGTCGAACCGGGCCAGGGCGACTTGTTGTCGATCGTGCAAAGCGTGAAGAACGAAGTCATGAATGCCCAGGCGTTCTCGGTGCATGACCGTTTGCTGGAGGCCTTCAAGGCCTATACCTTCAAACCTGTGCAGGTCCAGCCCAGTTGCTGGTGGGCCGTGCCGGAAAAAACCGTGCAGGAACTGGCGTTCTGCGAGGCATTGATCCAGCGTTACAGCCCGGCGGGCGAGCTGAAATGTTCGGTCCATTCACCCTTGTTGCACCGCAGCATGATCTTTGATGACGCACTGATCGACTCACTGATCGAAGCCTTCCTGGCCAGCATCGCCCCTCGCTGATCTTCCCCCATGGCAACCCTCCGGCAGACGCCGGCGGGTTGCCTTTAATGCCAGTCAGTCAAGGCACAAAACCTGTGGGAGCGGCGGTGCGGCGATCCGACTTGCTCGCGAAAGCGGTATGTCAGGCGACATTAATGTTGACTGTGCTGCCGTCTTCGCGAGCA